>NZ_CATKPU010000013.1:0-238176 GCF_949767825.1 Pseudomonas sp. IT-P258
ATCCTGCTCCCGGACCCAGAGTGTGTGGCGGCTGTGGTCGAAAAAGGTGCGCAGTGCGTTGGACAAAATCAGGCCTCCCTGGGCTGTTGAAGCGGACGGGGAGGCTTCGTTACCTCCCGCGTTCAAGCGCTCGACAGCTTTCAGGAAGGTAAAAAAGGGTGATATAGGACGCTTCCGACGCTCGCGTAGGATGCATCCGAGTGTTGATGCTGCGTACCTGTAGGACTGTTCGCGGCTGGCGTTTGATGGCGTCCAGCCGTTGGGGGGGGGCCGGAAGCAGAAGATCAAAAGATCGCAGGCTTCGCCAGCTCCTACGGGGATGTACGCCTTGCATTCGTAGGCGCTGCCGCAGGCTGCGATCTTTTATGCCGTCAAATGCTGATGACTACGCTGGCACGCTGACGCGCGTGGTCATTTTCATCAGCCAGTAATAACTCAACGCCGGCACCAGCAACCCGACGATCCAAGCCAGATCCACCCCGTCCAGCGCCGTGGCCACCGGGCCGACATACAGCGTGGTGTTCATGAACGGAATTTCCAGGGCAATCGCCAGCAGGAAACTGCCGCAGGCGATCCAGTTGACCCGTCCGTAGATCCCGTTCAGGTCGAAGATGTCGTCAATCCGGTACTGGCCTTTGCGCAGGCAGTAGTAGTCCACCAGATTGATCGCCGTCCACGGGATCAGGAAGTAGCTCATGAAGAAGATGAAGTTGAGGAAGAAGGTGATGAAGTCGTCCTGACTGATGGTGCACAGGGCCGTGGCCACCAGGCTGATCAGCAACATGAACACACCGCGTACCCGTGGGGTCACCTTGAGTCGGGCGAAAGGTTCGATCACGGTGATGGTCGACATGAACGCGCCGTACAGGTTGAACACGTTGATCGACACCTGGCCGTAGACGATGAAGGCGAACAGCAGCACCGCGCCAGGGCCGAACAGACCGGCGACATGCCCGCCGACGTTGCTGGAGAAGTCGCCGATACCGACGCTCAGGATCGCCCCGAGAATCATCATCCACGCACCGCCGCTGACCGTGCCGGCGTAGCTGTACCAGAACACCTGGGCGGTCGGCGTGTTGCTCGGCAGGTAGCGTGAATAGTCGGCGACATAGGGCGCGTAGGACAGTTGCCAGGTCACGGCAATGCTCACTGCCACCAGGAACTTCGATAGCGAGAAGCCTGTTGGCAGCCACTGTTCGGCCGGGATCGGCAACTGCAAGGCGAGCACCGTGGCGGCGACGAACACCACCAGCGACAGAATCGACAGCAGCTTCTGCAAGCGGTGAATCAACCGATAGCCATAGAGCGCGACGACGAAGCACAACGCGCCGATCAGGTAGATATTGCCGGACATCGGCAGCGGGCTGACGGACTCCAGCGCCTGGGCCGCGAGCATGGTGTTGCTGACGAAGAAGCCCAGGTAGATCAGCATCACGAACAGCAGCGGCAACACCGCCCCCAACACGCCGAATTGCGCCCGGCTCTGGATCATTTGCGGAATGCCCAGCTTCGGTCCCTGGGCCGAGTGGGAGGCCATGAAAATCGCCCCGAGCAACGAGCCGATGATGATCGCCAGCGCGCTCCAGAACAGGTTGAGCCCCATCACCACGGGCAACACGCCGGAGGCGATGGTGGTGATGTTCATGTTGGCGCCGAACCAGATATAGAACAGCGAACCCGGCTTGCCGTGGCGTTCGGTCTCGGGGATGAAATCGATGCTTCTTTTTTCGACTTGCATGGCGATCACTCCTGAGTCCGGACGAGACGGGATTGCAGACGGGCGATGGTGCTTTGCAGCTCATGGGGCTGGTGGGCAAACAAGTCCGGCTGCTCGGGGATCAGGCTGATGTAATCGCGGTGTTCGAGGGCGCGCTGGCACTCGGTGGTGGTGAGGATTTCCAGTGCGTAGACCCAGTTGGCCAGGATCAGCAGGGCCGAGTAATGCCCGGCCTCGGTGGTCGTGGTGCAGGCATCGCTGACCAGGCGCACGCGATAACCCAGGGCGAAGGCATCGAACACACTGGTGAGCACGCAGACGTCGGTCAGCACGCCGCAGACGATCAGTGTGTTGACCTCCATTGCCTTGAGTCGGGCATCGAGGTCGGTGCGATGAAAGGCACTGTACCGGCCCTTGTCGATGATCAGCTCACCGGGCTGCGGCGTCAGCGACTCGATGATTTCCACTTGCCGGGTGCCGGCGCGGTAACTGCCGGGGCCTCCGTCGGCGGCCAGGGGTTCGCCGTGGGGCAGGTCACTGCCATCGGCCTGATTGATGTGGCGGGTATAGATGACAGGTGTCCGCTGATGGCGGGCGGTATCGAGCAGGGCGGCGGTATGGGCGACCACCCTGTCGAGGTTTTCCAGGACGAAGCCGTCCTCCTGCTGCATGTCGATGATCAACAGTGCGTTGTTATTGTTCATTGGGCAAACCTGATCAAGGCGAAACACGATGCACCGTACGCGCCATGCAATGGCGAGACGCGGGGTGCGTGATTGGCTGTTCGGGTGGGCTCAGTGAACTATTTGCCAGAAACCGTTCTGCTTGGCCGAAACGCTGGCGCGCAGGCGCTTGAAATGCAGGTGCGAAGCGGTCCATTCACCGCGCAGGTAAGCCCGCGCGGCACCGGAGGGAAGGGCGAGTGATGGGAGGCGACCAGTCATCATTGGAATCGACCCTTGTGGGAACTCGCTCCTACCGGAACGCTGGCACCACGTGCTTGATGAACAGCTCCAGGGATTTTTTCTTTTCCGCGTGGGGCAGGCTGTTATCGCACCAGAAGCTGAATTCGTCGACCCCCAGTTCCTGGTAGTACTTGATGCGCGGAATGATTTCTTCCGGGGTGCCGATCATGGCGGTCTTGTGCAGGCTTTCCAGCTCGAACTCCGGGCGACCGGCGAATTTCTCTTCCGGGCTCGGCGCGAGGAAGCCGTTGACCGGGGTGGTCTTGTTGCCGAACCAGGCATCGAAGGTGCGGTAGAACTTCGAGATCGCCTTGGCCCCGACTTCCCAGCCCTGTGGATCGTCGGCGGTGTGCACGTGGGTGTGACGCAGCACCATCAGTTGCGGGCGCGGCACGCCAGGGTTGTTATCGAGCGCGGCCTGGAACTTGTTCTTCAGGTCGAGGACTTCCTCGTCGCCTTTCATCAGCGGCGTGACCATGACGTTGCAGCCGTTGGCCACGGCGAAGTTGTGCGAATCCGGGTCGCGGGCGGCGATCCACATCGGCGGGTTCGGCTGCTGGATCGGCTTGGGCACGCTGGTGGAGGTCGGGAATTTCCAGATGTCGCCGTCATGGGCATAGTCGCCGTTCCACAGTGCCCGCACCACAGGAACCATTTCCCGCAATGCTTGGCCGCCGGAGGACGCCGGCATGCCGCCGGCCATGCGGTCGAACTCGATCTGGTAGGCGCCACGGGCCAATCCCACTTCCATGCGCCCGTTGCTGATCACGTCGAGCAGCGCGCATTCACCGGCCACCCGCAGCGGATGCCAGAACGGCGCGATGATGGTGCCGGCACCCAGGTGGATGGTGGTGGTCTTGCCCGCCAGATAAGCCAGCAGCGGCATCGGGCTTGGCGAGATGGTGTACTCCATGGAGTGGTGTTCGCCGATCCACACGGTGCTGAAACCACCGGCCTCGGCCATCAGCGTCAGTTCGGTCAGGTCTTCGAACAACTGGCGGTGGCTGACGCTTTCGTCCCAACGTTCCATGTGTACGAACAGGGAAAACTTCATGACGCTTACCTCGGATCTATTGTTGTCGGCCGGTCGACCGCGGGCCTGTTGATTATTGGTATACCATAATACGAATTGAAGAGCAAAAGATCGCAGCCTTCGGCAGCTCCTACGGGCGATATGCGTTTGCCCCTGTAGGAGCTGCCGAAGGCTGCGATCTTTTCAATGGTCAGGCCAGAACGGGCAAAGCGCCCATCTTGCCGTGGCAATACACCAGCGGGCCGGCATTCTGGTTGGGCACGATCAGGTTCTTCACCGCACCGACCATGATGGCGTGGTCACCCCCTTCATATTCGCGCCACAGCTCACATTCGATGACCGCCGTGGCGTTGGCCAGAATCGGGTTGCCCAGTTCGCTCAACGTCCACTCGATCCCCTGGGCCTTGTCCTTGCCCTTGCGCGCGAAGGCATAGGCTTCGTTTTGCTGGCCGCCGGACAGCACGTGGATGGCGAAACGCTTGTTCTTGATCAGGACCGGGTAGGAATCGGAACTGTAGTTGGGGCAGAACAGCACCAGGGCCGGGTCCATCGACAGCGAGCTGAACGCGCTGGCGGTCAGGCCGACGATTTGCCCGTCGTCATCCAGGGTGGTGATCACGGTCACTCCGGACGGGAACGACCCCATGACTTGTTTATAGATGGCGGCATCGATCATTGGACGGTCCTCGGGTGCTGTGGTGCGTTTTTATGTGTTTGTAGGTCTGATGGTATACCGTAATACGTCGATTGCAAGGTCTTTTTGGGTGAACCGATAAACGTAAGGTTTTCGTCTTAAACCCAATGATTACAGGGCTTTCAGCTAGTCAGTGCTGGCGCGCTTCGGGCAGGATGCCGGCTCAGATGCTTGTTCAAAGACCGGATCAGTCTTGTGTAAAGTTTGGAATACCATAATATGGTTCGCATCTGAGGGGCGGCCAGAGAGTCCCCCCGGTTTGGCTTCATACAAAGATAAGAACAGACAAACTCGAGTTCATGCACATGTCCCAGATGTCCCGGCAAGACCCGTTGATCGAGAACCACACGGTCGACTACGTTCCACTCGCAGAGCGCCACGGGAAGGCCCGCGATCTCTTCACCCTGTGGTTCAGCACCAACATCGCGCCACTGCCCATCGTCACCGGCGCCATGGTGGTCCAGGTGTTCCACCTCAACCTGTTCTGGGGGTTGCTGGCAATTGCCCTCGGGCACATGGTCGGCGGCGTGGTGATTGCGCTGGCGTCGGCCCAGGGGCCGTGCATGGGCATCCCGCAGATGGTGCAGAGCCGTGGCCAGTTCGGCCGTTATGGCGCGTTGCTGATCGTGTTCTTCGCGGCGTTGATCTACATCGGTTTCTTCATTTCCAACATCGTGCTGGCGGGCAAATCGATTGTCGGCATTGCGCCGTCGATTCCAGTGCCGGCCAGCATCCTCATCGGCGCCCTCAGCGCCACGGCCATCGGAGTGATTGGCTATCGCTTCATCCATACCCTCAACCGTATCGGCACCTGGGTGATGGGCAGTGCCTTGCTCGCGGGTTTCCTCTATATCTTCGCCCATGATCTGCCGGCGGACTTCTTCACCCGCGGCGGGTTCAACCTGTCCGGCTGGCTGGCCACGGTATCGCTGGGCATCATCTGGCAGATCAGCTTCTCGCCGTACGTGTCGGACTATTCGCGTTACCTGCCGGCGGATATCGGCATCACCCGGCCGTTCTTCGCCACTTACCTGGGGGCGACCCTGGGCACGATCCTGTCGTTCACCTTCGGCGCCGTGGCGGTACTGGCAACCCCGGAAGGCACCGAGGCGATGGCGGCGGTCAAGCAGTCCACCGGTTGGCTGGGACCGATCCTGATGGTGTTGTTTCTGCTCAACATCATCAGCCACAACGCCTTGAATCTGTATGGCGCGGTGCTGTCTATCATCACCTCGATCCAGACCTTCGCCAGCCAGTGGACGCCCAGCATCAAGGTGCGCGTGGTGTTGTCGAGTATCGTGCTGGCGGGCTGCTGCGTGGTGGCGCTGGGGGCCTCGGCGAATTTCATTGCGCAATTCATCGGCCTGATCCTGGCGCTGTTGCTGGTGCTGGTGCCGTGGGCCTCGATCAACCTGATCGACTTCTACCTGATCAAGCGTCGTCGCTATGACATCGCCTCGATCTTCCGGGCTGACGGCGGTATCTACGGGCGCTTCAACCTGCACGCGATCATTGCCTACTTCATCGGCATCATCGTGCAACTGCCGTTTGCCAACACATCGTTGTACGTCGGGCCGTACGCCAATCTGGTGGAGGGCGCGGACCTGTCGTGGCTGGTGGGGCTGGCGGTGACGTGCCCGTTGTATTACTGCCTCGCAACACGAAACCAGTCGCAGCAAAGCCGCTCGGTCGAACTCGGCTACACCGACTGAGGCAAATCCTTTCGTGTTCGTCTGAAAATGCCCGGCGCTTTGTCGGGCATTTTTGTTTTCGTCAATCGCTCAGCAATGATTGAACGCATTCAGGCCGCGTTGTACCGCCGGCCTGGCTTCGACCGAGTCGAACCAGCGCGAAAGTTGCGGAAGCTCTTTCCATTCCAGTCGATCACGGAACGCTGTGACGATGGTGAACGCCGAAATGTCGGCCATGGAGAACTGCTCTCCGGCCATGAATCCGGCAGCCAGAAAACATTCCGCGTAAGTCAGTTGCTCGATCACCCGCAGATCAATGATCGCCGCGGCCTTGTCCTGCCCCGCCTGGTGCAGGAAAAACGCCGCATGGCTGGGGGCGATGACATCGGTCACGAAAAAGAAATAGCGGTCGATCACCCGGGTGCGCGCAGGTCCCGGCTGCGCCGGTGCGAGCCTTCCGGGGGCAATGGAGTCCGCGTACTGGATGATGGCGTTGGACTGGTTGATGACCAGCGGCGGCGCTGTCCCGTGATCGATCAGGGTCGGGACTTTCCCGGCCGGGTTAAGTGCCAGGAAGGCCGGCCCACGATGCTCCTGTGCGTACAGGTCGAGCCTGCGTGCGGTGTAGGCGATGCCCGACTCTTCCAGGGCAATCGCTGCCCGCAGGCTGTTGCCGGTGTTCGCGCCGTAAAGTTCGATTTGATCGTTCATGGGTCATTGCTCCTGTTGGGACAGGCAAGCAGCCACCGAGCACCGCCGACGATGTCAGTATGGTGAAAATCCGCCGCACCGATATACAAAAACAGTGATCGTCCATATCCCTGCGCGACAAGCCTTATCCCTGCACGAAAACTACTTTCATCGCGTTTGATAATAGCCTCTCGAAATGTTTTAAGAGTTTCACAAGCCAGTCAGTCAATCCTCACCCCGAACGTACGATGCTCATGCCACTCATCGAGCGCGCCTGTTTTCGCGCCCGTGTTGAGCGCTGTTGCGTGGGCGGCAACCGGGTCCTGCCTGGCGGTGAAACCTTCAAATAACGATAAGAAACACCCAGGAGCACACTATGTTCAAACGAGCCATCCCCACCGCAGTCTTGCTGGCCACCAGTTCGGTGTGCGCACAAGCGGCTGACACCGCAAGCCATGGTTTCCTGGAAGACAGCAAGGCCAGCCTGTCCATGCGCACCCTGTACTTCAACAGCGACAATCGCGATGGCAGCGCGGCCCCTTCGAAAACCGAAGAGGCGGCCCAGGGTTTCGTGTTGCGCTATGAGTCCGGGTTTACGCAGGGCGCGGTGGGGTTCGGGCTCGATGCCCAGGCATTGCTCGGCATCACGCTGGACAGCGGCGCGGGGCGCCACGTCGGCAGCGGCATGATTCCCTCTGACGGCGACGGCGCGGCGGCCGCCTGGAGCAGCTTCGGTCCTACGGCGAAGATGCGCCTGGCCAGGACGGAATTTCGCTACGGCACCTTGCTGCCGAAATTGCCGATCCTGCTGGCGAACGATGCCCGTGTGTTGCCGCAATCGTTTACTGGCGCGCAGATCACATCCAACGACATCGATGGCCTGACGTTGACCGGCGGTGTGCTGGAGCACGCGGTAGGGCGTGCCTCGACGGACCGCACAGGCCTGTCGGTCGCCGGCAGCACGCAGGACAGCAACAAGTTCTACTACGCCGGCGGCGACTACAACCTCACCAGGAATCTGAAGACCCAGTATTACTTCGCGCAACTGGAAGACTTCTACAACCAGAACTTCCTCGGGCTGACGCACATCCTGCCCATCGACAGCGCGAGCTCACTGACCACCGACCTGCGCTATTTCCGCACCACGTCGAGCGGTGCCAACAGCTCTGCCGCCGGCCGCGCGCAAGGCTATCGGGTGTCGGGCTATACCGACGACAACGACGGTGAAATCGACAACAGCACCTGGTCTGCGATGGTCACCTACACCCATGGCGGGCACGCGGTGTCGGTGGGGCATCAACAGGTGGGTGGCGGCAGCAACTTCGTCCAGCCCAACCAGGGCAGCCTGGTGGACAAGGGGGCGGGCGGCGGCAGTGTCTACCTGCCCACCGACAAGATGATCCAGAACTTTGCCCGGGCCGGCGAGCAGACCAATTTCGGCCAATACACCTACGACTTCGCGCCCTTGGGCGTGCCGGGCCTGAAAGCCTCGATCGTGTATCTCAAGGGCACGGACATCAAGGCGCAAAACGCCAGTGACCAGTCCGAGTGGGAGCGCGACATGACCCTGGACTACGTGTTGCAGTCGGGCACGTTCAAGGGGGTGGGGTTCTCCTTGCGCAATGCCAAATCGAACACTGACGCGGGCCGCAACGTGGATCAGAGCCGGTTCATCATCAACTACACCTTGTCGTTGTTGTAGGCGAGCAACGAGATAGAACAGAGGGTGATTGTGGCGAGGGAGCTTGCTCCCGCTGGGTCGCGCAGCGGCCCCCATTATTCGGTCATATACCGCGTCGGCAGGATGTGCGACTGCTGCGCAGCCGAGCGGGAGCAAGCTCCCTCGCCACAGGGGGGCCGGCTCATTCAGGAACCCGGTTTGTCTGTTTCTCGCTGAAGCGCGGTGGCTCATTGACTGCATTCACACCCTTGTCCCAAAGCGCAACCAACCCACCGAAAGTCCCGACATAGGCCGTGCCATCCGGTGCCAGTGTGATCGGCGACCAGTTGTTGTCGAACGCCTGGCCGACCCCGCTCAACGCCTTGAATCGGGTCTGGCCGCTGTCGAAATCCAGCGCCATCAGGTACCAGGCGTTCTCGCCGTCGGGCTGCGGCTCGAAGGTGTAGAAGTACAACAGGCCGTTGCTCACCGAGAGTTTGGGGACCACCGAAGGCGACCGCTCCTTCGATTCCCAGACCCGGTCGCAGCCCGACTCATCGGTGCGGATGTCGATGCGGCTGATGCCGCCATGCACGGCCTGCCAGTCCTTCTGCGCGAAGGCGCTGGTGTAGCCGGCATTGTTCTCGAGGATGATCGAGCGCCCCCAGCCGATGGCCGAGTTGTCGGTGGCCGAGGCGTTGTTGTCGAACACCGGCAGCTTGCAGATCAGCCGGTTGCCGGCGTAGTCCTGCTCGCGACGGTAGACCAGCAGGTTGATGCGCCCGTCGCTGTTGTCGGTGATGGTGACGTAGCGCTCGCCGAGCAGGGTCGGGGTCGTGCCGCTGCCCTGATTGATCGCCCCGACCTTGCGCCCGGTGCCACGGTCGTAGACTTCGCGCCAGCCTTGCACGGGCTTGCCATCGGCATCGGCGGCGAAGCGGTACATGGCGTGGTCGGACACCAGATAGACGCCATCGGCCGCCACCGACATGCCGTTCTGGATTTCTTCGTTGGCCAGTTGGATGCCTTGGACCTTGCCGGTGTTCGGGTTCAGGGTACCGATGCGCCCGCGTCGGGTGATCCACCAGATCAAGCCCTGATGATCAGGCATGACCCCGGTAATGGGATCGCACTCACCCTTGGGAAACCAGGAAGTAGGGCGCACGCAATCGTGGGGAACCTTGTCGCTCAGGTCCCAGTTGTCGACCTCTTCGAACGACCACGCACCGGATTGATCCTGACGATGCACCACGCGCTGGATGTGCTGCTCGGCATCGGCGATGACCACGCGATTCTGTTCGTCGACATAGAAATAGGCGCCGGAGGTGTCGGCCATGATCTTGTCCGGGTCCAGGGTAATCAGCGCGTGGAAGGTCGACGGACGCGGCGGCAGCGGGTAGCGGGCCAGCAGCTTGAGAGTGCGCGGTTCGAGCAGTTGCAGTTCGAACTGCATCAGGTTGGCGCACAGCACCACCAGGCGACCCTGCTGATCGAAGGTATGGATCGGGCACATGCCGCCGGGCTTGCGACTGCCGTCGCGGCTGCTCACTTGCATGTCGCCGCCCAATGGACCGGGGCCGGGGTGCGAGTCGGAGCTGTAGCCATCGGCATGCATGTAGCTGCTGCCGTTGCTGGCCATGAAGGGGTTTGCGGGTATGGCGCCGCTCAGCGGTCGAGGGACAGTGGCGCTGCCGATCAATGCAGTGGCATTGCCGGTGCTGGCCAGCGGTTGTGGGTCATAGGGTTCGGAACAGGCGCTGAGCAGGCCGAGCAGGGGCAGGGCAAGCAGGAGTGGAGCACGCATCGAAGCCTCGCGATCTTGTTATTGGTGTGATGCGCAATAAGCAGCAAGGAGACTGCCCGGGCATCGGCTGTTTGGACTAACCCACGGTGAAGTGCTTCGCGCCGCTGATCAATGCGGACACCTATTTTGGCCATTTCGGTCTCCTTTTGGCCTGCCTCACGCTGTGAACCGACCACGCCGTCAGCAAGAATCAGACGCGGGTGGCTGAGTCGGCAACCCGCATTGAAACCACAACCAGACGCTTCACTTCCTTGCCCTTGGCTACTTTCAAGGCCGCTGCCGTGTACAGAACATAAAAACCATCGAACTCACGCCACACTTGGGGAAATGATCCATGGACTCAATGAAACGCATACTGGGCGCCACCGTTTGCACACTGTCGCTGCTGGCCAGCGCGGTGCACGCCGAACAGCGCGAATTGCGGGTGTACAACTGGGCGGACTACATCCTGCCGTCGGTGCCCAAGGATTTCGCCAGGGACACCGGGATCAAGGTGACTTGGGACACCTTCGACACCAACGAGTCCCTGGAAGCCAAGCTGCTGACCGGCAACTCGGGTTACGACCTGGTGGTGCCGTCGAACCAGTTCATCGAAACCCAGATCAAGGCGGGCGTGTTCCAGAAACTCGACAAGTCCAAGCTACCGAACTGGTCGCACCAGGACCCGGCCTTGCTCAAGCTGCTGGACAAGAACGACCCGGGCAACCAGTACGGCGTGCCCTACATGTACGGCACCGTGCTGATCGGCTTCAACCCGGCCAAGGTCAAGGCGGCGCTGGGCGAGAATGCACCGGTGGACAGCTGGGACCTGGTGTTCAAGCCCGAGAACATGGAGAAGCTCAAGGCCTGTGGCGTCGCCATGCTCGACTCGCCGTCGGAGATCCTGCCGCTGGCCCTGCATTACCTGGGGCTGGACCCGAACAGCCAGAACCCCGATGACTACGAAAAAGCCAAGGCGCTGATGCTCAAGGTTCGCCCCTACGTCACCTACTTCAACTCCGCCAAGTACATGACCGACATCGCCAACGGCGATATCTGCGTGGCCATCGGTTACTCCGGCAGCTTCTATCAATTCGGCAATCGCGCCAAAGAGGCGGGCAACGGCGTGGTCGTCGACTGGCGCCTGCCGAAAGAGGGCGCACCGATCTGGTTCGACACCTTCGCCATCCCGAAAAGCGCGAAGAACGTCGCCGAGGCCCACGAATTCCTCAACAACCTGCTGGACCCGAAAGTCATCGCGCCGATCAGCGACTTCCTCGGTTACCCGAATGCCAATAAGGACTCGCTGGCGCTGATCAACAAGGACATCACCGGCAACCCGAACCTGACACCGACCAGCGAGGCCTTGAAGACGCTGTACGTCGTGCAGCCATTGCCGCAAAAGCTTGAGCGGGTGCGTACGCGGGTCTGGACCAGTATCAAGTCCGATCAGTAACAGCGAGAAATTGTGTGAGATCTCTGTGGGGCACAGATTTTGTGTACACCACATGACCCTGTGGGAGCGGGCTTGCTCGCGAAGGCAGAGTGTCAGTCAATGCATATGTCGACTGATCCAGCGCATTCGCGAGCAAGCCCGCTCCCACAGTTTGTTCTGTGTGGGGCTCAGCGAAAGAATTCGCCCGGTGTTTCGCCGAACTGCTGACGGAAGGCCGCGATAAACGCCGAGGTCGAATCGTAGCCACAGGCCAACGCGACGTCGGTCACGCGCTCGCCCTGCTCCAGTGGCGTCAGGGCGCCAAGCAAACGCAAGCGCTGGCGCCAGGCGCGAAAGGTCAGGCCGGTGTCGCGCAGGAACAGGCGACTGAGGGTTTTCTCGGTGACGCCGAATTGGTCGCTCCAGTGACTGAGGGTGGTCTGTTGCTCCGGGTGCGACTCCAGGCTTTGGGCGATTTGCCGCAATCGGCTGTCCTGGGGCAGGGGTAGCATCAGGTCGATCTGCGGTGCCTCAGCCAACTGATCCAGAATCACCTGGGCCAACCGACCGTGCGGTCCGTCCTGATCGTATTCCACCGGTATCTGACTGAAGGCGCGGATCAACTCACGCAACAAGTCGCTGACCCCCAACACATGACACCCCGGCGGCGCCCACGTCGAGACACTGCAATCGATGTACAGGCTGCGCATCTCCGTGCGTGGCGAGCTGAACACCCGGTGCGGCATGCCCGCCGGAATCCACACCGCACGCTCCGGCGGGGCGACGAAGCGCCCGGCGCCGGTCTGTATTTCGAGCACGCCCGCAATCGCATAGGAAAGCTGCACCCACGGATGGCTGTGGCGCCGGGTCAGGGCGCGATTGGGCAGCGATTCGGTACGGCCATAGAGCGGTCGTGGCAGGCTGGAAAGCCCGGGAATACTGCGTCGAACACTCTTGTCATGTCCTTTAGGCGGCATCAGCTGGCTCATCGGCGTTAGTCGGTAATTCCCAGTCACGTTAGAGTCGCTTTCACGTACTGGCAACCCCCGGATGATCAACCCCATGACTCGCCCCCGTCTGTTACCCGACAACTTCACCCTGACCCTGATCGGCGTCGTGACGCTCGCCAGCCTGCTGCCCGCCAGCGGTCAGGTCGCGGTCGGTTTTGGCTGGCTGACCAACATCGCCATCGCGCTGCTGTTTTTCCTGCATGGCGCCAAGCTGTCCCGCGAATCGATCATCGCCGGTGCCGGGCACTGGCGCCTGCATCTGCTGGTGTTCAGCCTGACCTTCGTGCTGTTCCCGCTGCTCGGCCTGGCGCTCAAGCCGCTGCTGTCGCCGCTGATCGGCAATGACCTGTACATGGGCATGCTCTACCTCTGCGCGCTGCCTGCCACGGTGCAGTCGGCGATTGCCTTTACCTCCCTGGCGCGGGGCAACATCCCGGCGGCGATTTGCAGCGCGGCGGCGTCGAGCCTGTTCGGGATTTTCCTCACGCCGTTGCTGGTGGCCCTGCTGTTGAACGTGCACGGCGAAGGCTCCTCGACCCTCGACGCCATTCTCAAGATCAGCGTGCAGTTGCTGCTGCCGTTCATTGCCGGGCAGATCGCTCGGCGCTGGATCGGCAACTGGGTGGCGCGCAACAAGAGTTGGTTGAAGTTCGTCGACCAGGGGTCGATTTTACTGGTGGTCTACGGCGCGTTCAGCGAGGCGGTAATCGAAGGCCTGTGGCAGCAGATTCCATTGCTGGATCTGGTCGGGCTGGTGCTGGTTTGCTGCATCGTTCTGACGCTGGTGTTGGTGGCCGCGACCGTACTGGGCAAGGCGTTCGGTTTTAATCAGGAAGACCGCATCACCATTCTGTTCTGCGGTTCGAAGAAAAGCCTGGCGACCGGGGTGCCGATGGCGCAGGTGTTGTTTGCCGGCAGCACCATTGGCTTGCTGATCTTGCCGCTGATGCTGTTCCACCAGATTCAACTGATGGTCTGTGCGGTGCTGGCGCAGCGTTATGCCAAGCGGTCGGAATCGATTCCGGAACTGATGGCTCAGGTTGATCCTTGATCGGCAAGCAATGGCGGCTCGAGTGAGCCGCCACGGTTTTACGATTTACTGCTTGCCCGCAACCAATGGCGGAGTACGCGGCGGGATCATGCGTTTGCTGCCGGTCGACTCGAACGCCGATGCCAGGTGCAGCAGCGACGAGTCGTCATAGGCACGACCGGCAAAGGTCAGGCCGACCGGCATGCCGATGTCCGGCATCACGCCCATCGGCACGGTGACCGTTGGCACGCCCAGGTGACGGATGGCGAGGTTGCCATTGGCGACCCACACGCCGTTGCTCCAGGCGATGTCCGCCGATTGCGGATCGACATCGGCATTCGCCGGACCCACATCGGCCACCGTCGGGAACAGCACCGCGTCGAGCCCCAGGCGATCCATCCAGTCTTCCAGATCGATCTTGCGGGTTTTTTCCAGCCCGCGCAGGCCGTCCGGCACCGTGCTGATCTGGTCCCACGGGGTGATGCCGCGCTCGGCCATTCGCACGTATTCGTCCATGCCTGCGGCCAGGTCGCCCTCGCGGTTGGGCAGGGTGCCCGGGTCGTGAGGGAAGATCTGCGGGCCGTCGACATCGACGAGGCGATTCAGTTTGGGATCGCCGTTGGCTTGCAGGAAATCATCGAAGGCCCAGGCGGTCAGGTCCCACAATTCATGGTGCAGAAATTCTTTGGAGACGATGCCACGATTGAACACGGTCGGCGCACCAGGACGATCGCCTTCGCAATTGGAAACCAGCGGAAAGTCCACTTCGAGCACTTCGGCGCCTGCGGCTTCGAGGGCCTTGCGCGCCTGTTCCCAGAGCCCGATCACCGAAGGACGGGTATTGATGCGCTGGCCGGTCGGGCCACCAATGCCCGGTGCTTCGGACGTACCGGCTTCAGGGTCGGCGTTGATGTACATGCGTGGAATGCCGAACTTCTTGCCTTTGAGCGCATCACTGTTGGCGGCCAGCGCCACGTAGGACTCAGGGCGGACCGAAGAGGATTTCGGGATCGGCACCCAGGGTTGCAGGCGCCACAGGTCGCCACGGGTGTCCGGGTCGTCGGCCACCACCACATCGAGCACTTCGAGCAGGTCGGCCATGGTCCGGGCAAACGGCACGACCACGTCCATGGTCGGGGTCAACGGCCAGTTGCCGCGTACCGAGATCACCCCGCGCGAAGGGGTGTAGGCGCACAAGCCATTGTTCGAGGCCGGGCCGCGCCCGCTCGACCAGGTTTCTTCCGCCACACCGAAGGCCGCGAAACTGGCGGCAGTGGCAGTACCCGCGCCGTTCGACGAGCCGGAGGCGAAAGGGGCGGTGAGGTAGTCAGCGTTGTACGGGCTCTCGGCGCGGCCGTAGACGCCGCGCTGCATCCCGCCGTTGGCCATCGGCGGCATGTTGGTCTTGCCCAGGCAGATCGCCCCGGCAGCACGCAGGCGTTCGATGGTGAACGCATCGCGATAGGCGACCAGGTCCTTGAAGGCCGGGCTGCCGGAAGCGGCGGTGAGGCCCTTGACCAGATAGCTGTCCTTGGCGGTGTAGGGGATACCGTCCAGCGCTCCCAGCGTCTGGCCCTTGGCACGACGGGCGTCGGACGCCTGCGCTTCGGCCAGCGCCTCCGGGTTGCGCACCACGACCGCGTTCAGCGCGGTAGGCGTTTCGGGGCCGTCATAGGCGTCGATTCGCGCGAGATAAGCCTGGACCAGTTCAACGGAGGTGGTCTGGCCGGATTCGAGCGCGGCGCGCAGCTCGGCGATGGAAACTTCAGTAACTTCGATCATGCTGCCACCGCCGCTTGCAGGTGGAGGGTCCCAAACACTTCACTTTTCTCGAAATGGACTTTCATATCGTTATTCTCGTTGCACTGTGTGGCACGACAGGGTCGGGTGTTAAAAATACTGAGCACTATTTAGCATTAAACCGGGATTTTAGGAATCCGTTGTCCAATTTATCTTACAGGCGACAGAAAAAAGGCCACCACAACCCGACGTTGTGGTGGCCCGAGGGTGACTCATTATAGTGGCCCGCGCGCGCAGGCCAATGGATCAGTGAGCGCCGGCAGCCTTGTTCAGGTCGCTTTCGGCCCATTCGGTGTAGACGCAGGCATCGGCGGTGGCCCAGCGCACCCGCACCGGGTCGCCTGCCTTGAGCGGCATTCCGGCGGCGGACAGCGCCTTGACCGTCATCGAGGTGCCGCCAGCAGTGACCACGCTGCAGGTCTGGCTTTCGCCGAGAAACAACACTTCCACGACCTTGGCCGAGACTTCGTTCCAGCCGGCGGCCAGGGGTTCGGCAAGGGCTTGTTCATTGCTCAGGGCCAGGGCTTTTTCCGGGCGCACCATCAGCAGCACGTCCTGATCGGTTTGCAGGCCGGCGGTCAGGCGAATCGACAGCGGCTGCCCTTCGAAGGTCGCCACCGCATTGCCCTGGGCCTTGAGCTTGAGGAAGTTCGAGTTGCCGAGGAACGAGGCGACAAAGGCGTTCGGTGGATTCTGGTACAGGTCGTAGCCGCTGCCCAAACCGACGATCTTGCCGTGGCTGAAAATCGCGATGCGCTGGGACAGGCGCATGGCTTCTTCCTGATCGTGGGTCACGTAGACGATGGTGATGCCCAGGCGTCGATGCAGCTGACGCAGTTCATCCTGCAAGTCTTCGCGCAGTTTCTTGTCCAGTGCGCCGAGGGGTTCGTCCATCAGCAGGATGCGTGGTTCGTAGACCAGCGCCCGGGCAATGGCGACCCGTTGCTGCTGGCCACCGGACAGTTGTGAAGGGCGGCGATGGGCAAATTGCTCAAGTTGCACCAGCTTGAGCATCGCATCGACCCGGCGCTCGCGCTCGGCGGTAGCCAGTTTGCGGATGGCCAGCGGGAAGGCGATGTTGTCGCGTACCGACAGGTGCGGGAACAGCGAATAGCGCTGGAACACCATGCCGATATCGCGTTTGTGCGGCGGCACGTTCACCAGCGACTGGCCATTGACCAGGATCTCGCCGCTGCTCGGGGTTTCGAAGCCGGCCAGCATCGACAGCGTGGTGCTTTTACCCGAGCCGCTGGAGCCGAGGAAGGTGAGGAATTCACCGTCCTTGATGTCCAGCGAGATGTTGTCCACGGCGGCAAAGTCGCCGTAGTGCTTGTTCAGGTTACGCAGGCTGACCAGGAGCTTGTCATTTTGCTGCGCGGAATCTTTGATCACTGCACTCATGTCGTACTCCTGGCGCTCAAGCGCTGATTTCGTTGCGCCGGCGCAGAGCGGCGGCGATCACCATGACCAATACCGAGAGGCCGATCAGCAGCGTCGAGGCGACGGCGATCACGGGCGTCAGGTCCTGGCGCAGGGTGGTCCACATTTTTACGGGAAGGGTTTGCAGGGTCGGGCTGGCCATCATCACGCTCAGCACCACTTCGTCCCACGAGACGAGGAAGGCGAAGAGGGCGCCGGCCACCATGCCCGGACGGATCGCCGGGAAGGTCACCTTGAACACCGCTTGCAGGCGCGAGGCGCCGCAGATCACCGCCGCGTCTTCAATCGACTGATCGAACAGCTTCAGTGAGTTGATGATCGAGATGATGGTGAACGGCAAGGCAACTATGACGTGGCTGACCACGAAGGCGAACATGGTCCCGGTGTAACCCAGTTTCAGGAACAGCGCGTACACCGCCACGGCGATGATCACCAGCGGTACGATCATCGGCAGGGTGAACAGGCCGTAGAGCATTTCCCGGCCGGGGAAGCGGCCACGCACCAGGGCGAACGCGGTGGGCAGGCCCAAAGCGACGGCGAAGAAGGTGGTCAGCACCGCGACCTTGAGGCTGGCCATGGCCGCGTTCATCCAGTCGGCGTTGGAGAAAAACTGGCCGTACCATTTCAGCGTCCAGCCCGGTGGCGGGAACACCAGCCATTGCGACGAACCGAACGACAGCAGCACGATGAACACGATCGGCAGCAGCAGGAACAGACCGATCAGCCCGGTGGTGGCGTACAGGCCGAAGCGCATGCGCCGGCTCATGGCATTGGGGGTCAGGAGCATGACGGCTTACCTCGCGTTGCTGGCGCCAACCGGGGATTCCGGCTGGAGCTTCAGGTAGAAGTAGAACAACACCAGCGTGATCACGATCAGCAACGCGGCGCCGGCGCTGGCCAGGCCCCAGTTGAGGAACGACTGCACCTGCTGAATGATGAACTCGGGCAGCATCATGTTTTGCGCACCGCCCAGCAGTGCCGGGGTCACGTAGTAACCCAGGGACATCACGAACACCATCAGGCCGCCGGAGAACAGCCCCGGCCGGCACAGCGGCAGGAACACCCGGAAGAAGTTGGTCCAGGGGCTGGCGCCGCAGATCGAACCGGCCTGCAGGATCATCGGGTCGATGGCCTGCATGGTCGCCTGCAACGGCAGCACGATGAACGGGATCATGATGTAGCTCATGCCGATCACCACGCCGGTGAGGTTGTGCACCATCTCCAGCGGTTGATCGATGATGCCCATGGCCATCAACGCCTTGTTGATCACCCCGGAGGCTTGCAGCAATACCAGCCAGGAGTAGGTGCGGGCGAGCAGGCTGGTCCACATCGACAGCAGCACGATGTTCAGGATCCAGCGACCCCAGCCACGGGGCACCAGGGTGATCGCCCAGGCCAGCGGGAAGCCCAGCAACAGGCTGAACAGGGTCACCAGGCCAGCCACCGAGAAGGTGTTGAGCAACACCCGGGCATAGGCCGAGTTGGCGAACAGTTGTTCGTAGTTACCCAGGCCCGGCACCGGTTCCAGCACGCCGCGCAGCAGCAGGCCAATCAACGGCGCCAGAAAAAACAGGCCGAGAAACAGCAGGGCGGGCACCAGGTTGCTTGCGCCACGCCAGCGCTGCGCCAGGGAAGGGGATTGCGTCATCACAGCTGCCTTGGCGGGGGCCGAACCGGCAGCGCCAGTGGCGCTCCCGGTGGCAGTGGATGGACGAGACGCGGTTGCCGTCATTTTCATTTGACCAGCCATTCGTTCCACCGTGTCGCGATGGCCGGACCGTTCTTGGCCCAGTACGCGAAATCAAGAGTGATCTGATCCTTTGCGTAAGCGGTCGGCAGGTTAGGGGCCAGCGTCGAGTCCAGGCGCTGCACGCTGTCGACGTTGACCGGGGCGTAGGCGGTCAGGTTGGAGAAGTCCGCCTGGCCCTTGGCACTGCTGGCGTTGGCCAGGAACTTCATCGCCGCGTCCTTGTTCTTCGAGCCTTTTGGAATGACCAGGATGTCGGCCATGACCAGGTTCTGCTTCCAGCTTACGCCGACCGGGGCGCCGTCTTCTTGCAGGGCATGAATCCGGCCGTTCCAGAACTGGCCCATGCTCGCTTCACCGGAGGCCAGCAGCTGCTGCGACTGTGCGCCGCCGCCCCACCAGACGATGTCTTTCTTGATGGTGTCGAGTTTTTTGAACGCGCGGTCCAGGTCCAGCGGGTAGAGCTTGTCCGCCGCTACACCGTCGGCCAGCAGCGCCAGTTCCAGCACGCCAGGGCTTGGCCATTTGTAGAGGGCGCGTTTGCCGGGGAAGGTCTTGGTGTCGAACAGCGCGGACCAGTCCTGAGGCTTGTTGGCGCCGAGCTTGCCTTCGTTGTAGCCGAGGACGAAGGAGAAGAAGAACGAGCCGACGCCATGGTCGCTGACAAAGCGCGGGTCGATCTTGTCGCGATCAATGACTTTGAAATCGAGGGGTTCGAGCAAGCCTTCGGCGGCGGCACGCAGGGCGAAGTCGGCTTCGACGTCGACCACGTCCCACTGCACATTGCCGCTCTCGACCATGGCCTTGAGCTTGCCGTAGTCGGTCGGACCATCCTGCACCACGGTGATGCCGCTGGCCTTGCTGAACGGGTCGGCCCAGGCCTGCTTCTGCGCATCCTGGGTGCTGCCGCCCCAACTGACGAAGTTGACGCTTTCAGCCGCCAGCAGTGCCTGGCTGGTGACGCTCAGCAGTCCCGCAAAAAGAACCGCGGTCGCACGTTTGTTCAACACCATTTTCACGCCCTCATTGTTGTGTTTATGAGCGGGGCTTGGAGTGCCCGCCTATCGGGAGCAGTAGGTCCGTCGAGTCAGTGCTGACTGTCCGGTCTATGGAATATCATATTATGGTATTCCAAGCTTTGTGCAAGCACTTTGCCGTACCGGCTATCAGCCGAAAGCGAATATTTTGTTGCTCAAGCGAGCATGACTGTGGCAAGCCCCTACATTGGAGGAAACTCGGAATCACTCGGTGAATGGAATGCTCTCCACCACCTCCAGGTCATACCCGGTCAAACCCGCATATTTCAGCGGCGGGCCGAGGTGGCGCAATTTGCCGACTCCCAGGTTCTGCAGGATCTGCGCACCGGTACCCACTTCCGAATAAATCCGTGACTGCGAACGGCTGAACTGCCGGGGCGGCTGGGTCAATTGCGGCACCCGTTCGAGCAACGCCTGGGAGGATTCGTGGTTGGCCAGCACCACCACCACGCCGTGGCCTTCGGCGGCGACACGCTGCAAGGCGGCCCACAAGGTCCAGTTGCTCGGCCCGCTGTATTCGGCACCGACCAGGTCGCGCAATGGATCGATCACATGCACCCGCACCAGTGTCGGTTGCTCGCGGCGCAGATCGCCCATGACCATGGCCATGTGGACACCGCCTTCGATGCGATCCTCAAAGGTGATCAGACGAAAGGTGCCATGCACGGTCGGCAGGTCACGTTCACCGATGCGCACGATGGTGTGTTCGGTGCTCAGGCGATAGTGGATCAGGTCGGCGATGGTGCCGATTTTGATTCCGTGCTTGCGCGCGAACACTTCCAGGTCCGGGCGGCGGGCCATGGTGCCGTCGTCATTCATCACTTCGACGATCACCGAGGCCGGCGTATGGCCGGCCAGGCGTGCCAGGTCGCAACCAGCTTCGGTATGGCCGGCGCGAGTCAGCACGCCACCCTCCCGAGCGCGCAACGGGAAGATATGGCCCGGTTGCACGATATCGGCGGGGCCGGCATGGGCGGCGACGGCAGCGGCCACGGTGCAGGCGCGATCTGCGGCGGAAATACCGGTGGTCACCCCGACGGCGGCCTCGATGGACACGGTGAAGGCGGTGCTGAACACGCTGCCGTTGCTCGGCACCATCTGCTCCAGGCCCAGGCGCTTGCAGTGCTCGTCGGTCAGGGTCAGGCAGATCAGGCCCCGGGCTTCACGGGCCATGAAGCTGATCGCCTCGGGTGTGCAGCAGTCGGCGGCCAGCAACAGGTCGCCTTCGTTTTCCCGGTCTTCATCGTCGACCAGCAGGACCATTTTGCCGAGGCGGTAATCTTCGATGATTTCTTCGATGCTGTTGAAGGCCATGCTGGAGTCTCGGTATTTGTTGGATTGGTAATGTGGTATACCATAATACAAAATAAACCGAGAGGTCACTATGAAGGCTTACTGGATTGCTCATGTGGATGTCACCGACCCTGATCAATACAGCCAATACACCCGGCGGGCGCCCCAGGCGTTTGCCCTGTATGGGGGGCGGATCCTGGCGCGGGGTGGGCGTAGCGAGGCGATGGAAGGCCGGCCTACGCCGCAACGCAGTGTGGTGATCGAGTTTGATTCCTATGAGCAGGCGGTGGCTTGCTATCGGTCGGCGTTGTATCAGGAGGCCAGGGGGTATCGTGAGGGGGTCGCTATGGCTGAGGTGATTATTGTCGAGGGCGTGGTGCCGGTCTAAAAAGTGACTGAGTACATATCCGTTTCTGCGGTAAAGGCGACTTATGGTTTCGCCCTTACGGCGAGTCACTTTTTACAAGCGCCTAAAAAAAGTAACCAAAAAAACGCTCGCCCCGAACGTACGGCCCCTCGCTAAGGCTCGGGGTTCCTTCGCTGCGGCATTCATCCGGGGGCATTGCCCTCCGGTCGGCTTCGCTTCGACCTACATGCAATGTGTTCGACTGCGTCGAACGGCGCTGCGCGCCCATCCCCGGATGAACACCTGCGCTCAGCCTGATGAGTGGTGAGAAGCGACGCGGTGGTGTGGGCTGCTCTGCCTTTGCTCTTCTGTGGGAACGAGCTTGGTCCGGGCGGCGTACCGACGATGGCGGCCTTATGGCCGACCAATCTCTTTCGGCTAAACGCATTCCCCCTGTAGGAGCTGCCGCAGGCTGCGATCTTTTGATCTTGATTTTCCGCACCCTTCGACATTGTCAAAAATCAAAAGATCGCAGCCTCGTTGCACTCGACAGCTCCTACAGGGAAACACGCACACATCAGAACCAGGCCGGCCGGTAGGCCGCCTCGGGCGCTGGTGATGCTGGCTCGCAAGCTTGCTCGGGTGGTATTCGCCTTGCTGAAAGGGCAAAGCGAATATCAGCCAAAAGCCAGTTGAGGGCTTTCCCTCAACCATAGAATCTCCCACAGGGGACCGCATCCGCAGAGATGGAAATGCACACCTTCAGAAATTAACCGAGGCCCCCCGCACTCCCCCGATGATTATTTTTTGTCGGCCATCGCTTGCGTGTCCCGCCCGATAGTTGGGCACCGTGTCCAGGCTGAGCAAACCTGACCGGAGCCCAATAATGATAAAAAAACGCTCGGCCATAGCCGGAGTCCGTCCGCGGCTTCACCGGCTTGGCCACACTCGCCCGCAACCCCTTGCGCTGGCGATTCTTGCCGTACTGACGGGGCCAACCTACGCCACCACATTCGACATCAACGAAGACTGGAGCCTGTCGACCAGGACCAGCCTGAGCCTGGGCAGCAGCTGGTCGACGCAAAACCCCGACAAAAGCCTGATGACCCGTGCCAACGCCTTGCAGGCCCAGGGCGTGAATGCCAATGGCACCAGCGTCAGCGCCGACGACAACCGGCTGAACTTCGAGAAGGGCGACACCATCTCGCAACTCTTCAAGGGCCTCACCGATGTCAGTCTCGACGGCCAGGGCCAGGGCGCGTTCATTCGCTTCAAATACTGGTACGACCATGCCTATGAAACCGGCAATGGCCGCTTCAAGGATTTCGACGATTCGGGCTGGGACGACCTGTCAAAATTCAAGGGTTTCGAGGTCCTCGATGCCTACGTCTGGAAAGACTTCCAGGTGGCCGGGCATCCGCTGAACGTGAAGGTCGGTAACCAGGTGCTGTCCTGGGGCGAAGCGCTGCTGATCCAGAACGGCATCAACGTGATCAACCCGCTGGACATCTCGGCGTTCAACCGTCCCGGCGTGGAAATCAAGGAAGGCCAGTTGCCGGTGGAGATGGTCTCCTTCAGTTTCGGCCTGACCGACAGCACCAACCTCGAAGGTTTCTACCAGTACAACTGGCGCCCCAGCGTACTCGATGGTTGCGGCACCTTCTTCGCCAGCAGCGATGTGATCCAGCCGGGTTGCGGGCCACTGTACCTGAGTCAGGTACAGACCGATCAACAGATGCAGGCCGCCGGTTTGTACGCCACGTCCCGGGGTAACGAATCGCCCTCCGACAACGGCCAGTTCGGCTTCGCCCTGCGCCAGATGATCCCGGCGCTCAACGATGCGGAAGCGGCGATCTACTACATCAACTATCACTCGCGGTTGCCGTATTTCACCATTGACGCCAGGAACACCGCCTTGCCCGGCACCTTCCCCGGTGGCATCCAGGGGCCGAGCTATGCGGCGGCCTTCCCGGAAAACATTCACCTTTACGGCATCAGCCTCAATGGCGTCGAGCCTGTCACCGGGATTTCCCTGGCCAGTGAGTTGAGCTACCGGCCCAACATGCCGATCGCGATCAACGCGCCTGACGTCAACGTCGCCGTGATTTCAGGGCCGGGGGGCAGTTCCTGGTTGCAGTTGCCGCCAGGCTTCAGCACCACCAATGGCAGCCAGTTCGATGCGTGGGAACGCAAGGGTGTCTGGCAACTGACCGGTTCGGCCACCCAGGCCATCGACAACGTGCTGGGTGCCACGCGCCTGAGTCTGTTCGGTGAAGCCGGGGTCGTGCACATCGACGATCTGGGGGACGAGCGCCTGGGCCGTAACGCCGCGTTCGGCCGCAGCGCCCCGCGCAACGGCACGGCGTGCAACACGGTAGCTTCAGGCGTGACTAACCAATACTGCACCGACAAGGGCTTTGCCACCGATTGGTCGTGGGGTTATCGCCTGCGCGCCAGCCTCGAATACAGCGATGTGTTGCCGGGCATCAACCTGATTCCCGCCGTCAACTGGCGGCATGACGTCTCGGGCTATTCCTACGATCCGCAAGGGCCGTTCCAGCAAGGCCAGCAAGCGCTGGGTGTGAGCCTGACCGGCGTCTACATGAACGATTACAGCGTGGAACTGGCCTACAACACGTTCTTCGGTTCCAACGACTACAGCACCCTCGACGATCGCGATTTCGCATCCGTCAGCTTCAAGGCAGACTTCTAAGGAGAACCGTTATGCGTATGCAATTGTGCGTGCTGGCCCTGGCCTGCACCGTCGGCCTGGCCCAGGCCAAAGGCACCGATTCGGCGGCACTGGGCAAGACCCTGACCCCCATGGGCTCGGAAGTGGCTGCCAATGCCGACGGCAGCATTCCGGCCTGGACCGGCGGCCTGGGGAGCAACGCCGGCACCGTCGACAGCAAGGGCGGCTACAGCGATCCGTATGCCGCCGAGAAACCGTTGTTCACGGTCACGGCAAAGAACCTGGCGCAGTACGAGAAGTTTCTCAGCCCCGGGCAAATCGCGTTGTTCAAGCGTTTTCCCGACACCTACAAGATGAACATCTACCCGAGCCATCGCAGCGCCAATCTGCCCAAGGAGGTACTGGCGGCCAGTCGTGAGAACGTCGCCAAGACCAGCATGGCCGACGGCGGCAACGGTTTGCATGACTATGCCAGGGGCATTCCGTTTCCGTTGCCCACCGAAGGCCTGGAGGTGATGTGGAACCACATGACCCGTTATCGCGGCGGCAGCTACGAGCGCATCAGCAGCGCCGCGCTGGTGCGTGAAAACGGCGCCACCAGCTACGTGCGCAACCAGTCGCTGATCAACTTCGCCGACACCGTGGGCGGGCTGGAACCCAACTCGAACATTCTGTTCATGTTCAAGAGCCGGGTGCTGGAACCGGCGCGCTTGTCAGGCGAGGCGGTGCTGGTGCATGAGCCGATCGACCAGGTCGCCGAGCCACGTTCGGCCTGGCAATACCTGCCGGGGCAACGTCGCGTGCGTCGTGCGCCGATGATCGCCTACGACAACAGCGCCCGTTACAGCAACGGCCTGATCACCGCCGACAACATCGACGGCTACAACGGCGCGCCGGACCGTTTCGACTGGAAACTGGTGGGCAAGCAAGAGCTGTTCATCCCTTACAACAGCTACAAGATCGGCAGCCGCGACCTCAAGTACGACGCCGTGATCAAGCCCAACCACGTCAACCAGGACCTGGCTCGCTACGAGAAACATCGGGTGTGGGTCGTCGAGGCAACCCTCAAGCCCGGTGCCCGGCACATCTACGCCAAACGTCGCTTCTATGTGGACGAAGACAGTTGGCAGATCGCCCAGTCGGACCAGTACGACAGCCGCGGTGAACTGTGGCGCAGCGGTGAACTGCACGCGATCCAGCAGTACGACCACGGCTTCACCTATAACGTGCTGGAAACCTCCTATGACCTGATCTCCGGACGCTACTACGCCGGCGGCCTGGCCAACGAAGAGACCGAGCCGATGCGCGTGGGCTTCGCCGCCAAGACTGACGACTACACCCCGTCGGACCTGCGGCGCTGGGCCAAGTAACCATTCGCCAAACCACCACAAATCCAATGTGGGAGCGGGCTTGCTCGCGAAGAGGGAGTGTCAGGCGACTGCAATGTTGCATGACACACCGCTTTCGTCGGAACGCCGCCCGGAGCAAGCCCGCTCCCACAGGGATCTGTGTGTGCTGATGTTTTGCTACAGGAGATCTGCCATGCGCTATTGGATATCCGCTCTGGCCCTGGGCGCGAGCCTGGGCACTGTTCACGCCGCAACCCTCGACCGACAGCAAGCGAAAGCCCTGGCCCAGGAAGCCTACGTGTTCGCCTACGCCACCGTCGAACACGACAAGGTACTCAGCGCCATCGCCGCTAAACTGCCGTTCAACCATCTCTACAGCGAGCCGCGCCTGCTCGGCCCGCAAGACAACAAAGTGGTGTCGCCCAACAACGACACCTTCTATTCCCGCGCCTTGCTCGATCTGCGCAGCGAACCGATGGTGCTGGACGTGCCGGCCGTGCAAGGTCGCTACTACAGCTTCCAACTGGTGGACATGCGCACCGACAACCTCGACTACATCGGCACCCGCGCCACGGGGGAGCAGGCGGGGCGCTACCTGATGGTCGGGCCGGACTGGAAGGGGCCAGTGCCATCGGGTTTCAGTGCGGTGATTCGCTCGCCGAGCCGGCTGGTCTTCCTGTTGGGACGGACCGAGGTCAAGGGCGAAGCGGATCAGAAAGACGCCGCACAAGTGCTGAAGGGCTACGCCTTGCAACCGCTGTCCAAAGTCAGCGGCAACGCGGCCCCTGAACCCTTGGCACCGCTGCAACTGCCGGCGTATGCGGACACCAAGCAAGGGCCGGCGCAGGCGCTGTTCAGCACCTTCAACGCGCTGGCTCCCTTGCACCAATGGACCGCCAGCGAACAACAGAAACTGGCCCGTTTCGCCGCCATCGGCGTGAAGCCGGGGACCGCATTCCAGGCCCCGGAAGACTTGAGCGAAGCCGTCGCCCAAGGCGCCGAGGCCGGTCGCGAACTGGTCCGCGCAGCCTCCAGCCAACTGTCGGTAGAACGGCAGGGCTGGTTACCGTCGCCGTCCAACGTCGGCAAATACGGCGGCGATGACCTGACCCGTGCCGCAGTCGCCTGGCGCTACATCTACGCCAACGATGCGGTGGAAGCGCAGTACCCGATGGCGTTGCACGATGCCCAGGGCCAGGCGCTCACCGGCCAGCACGCCTATCGCCTGCATTTTCCCGCCGGGCAATTGCCGCCGGTGAATGCGTTCTGGTCGCTGACCCTGTATGACGGCAAAACCCAGTTGCTGGTGGCCAACCCGATCCAGCGTTACGCCCTGGGCGACCGCAGCCCTGGTCTACAATACGATGCCGATGGCGGCTTGACCCTGATCCTGCAAGCCGATGCGCCCAAGGCTGCGCCGCAGGGCAACTGGCTGCCGACGCCGCAAGGTCCGTTCAACCTGCTGTTGCGCCTGTACCTGCCCAGGGGCGGGGCACTGGACGGGAGTTATCAGTTGCCGACGATAACGAGGATCGAATCATGAACCTGATTTGCAGTCGCCGCCGGGTGCTGGGCGGCATGGGGGTATTGGGCGGCAGCCTGATGTTTCCACGCTGGTTGCTGGCCGCCGATTCCGATGACCCTCGGCAGATTGCCAAAGAGGCGTGGATTTACGCCTACCCCATGCTCATGCATTACCAGACCATGGAAAAACAGGCGCTCAACCCGGCCGCGCCGGAGTATGTCGGTGGCTTCAACCGCTTTCGTCATTACGGCGAGTTGTTTACCCCGAACAACCGCGACATCGTCACGCCGAACAACGACACACCGTACTCCTGGGCCTGGCTCGACCTGCGCAGCGAACCCCTGGTGTTGAGCGTGCCGGCGGTCGATGACGAGCGCTATTACGTGCTTCAACTGGTCGACCAGTACACCCACAACTTTGCCTATGTCGGTGTGCTCAGCACCGGTCGCGAAGCGGGGAATTACCTGATCGCCGGACCCGGCTGGCAAGGCCCGACACCGGATGGCGTCAAGGCCGTGCTGCGCAGTGAAACCGAAATCGTCATGGTGCTTGGAAGAACGGGTCTGAAAAACGCCGGGGACCTGCCGGCGGTGCGGGCCTTGCAGCAGCAATACGGTCTGGTTTCGTTGCATGAATACATCGGCAGTGCGCCGCCCGTGGCTGCGCCAGCCATTGACTGGCAACCCTGGGACAGCAAGACCGGGCTGGGGCTGGAGTTTATCCCGGCGCTGAACCAGATCCTCAGCCTGTGCCCCACGCAACCGTCCGAACAAGCCTTGCGCGCACGCTTTGCCCGGATCGGCATCGTGCCCGGCCAGGCTTTCGACCCGGCGACGTTGCCGCAGGCCACGCGCCAGGCACTGCTCGCCGGGATTCAGGACGCCCGGGCGCAACTGCAAACCGCCGTGAGCCAGGTACGCAGCACCCTCGGCCTGTTCGGCACGCGCGAAGCGCTGAACGGCAATTACCTCAACCGCGCAGTCGCGGCGAATGTCGGCATCTACGGCAACAGCGTGGAAGAGGCCTTCTACACCGGCACTCGCGTGGATAACCAGGGGCAACCCTTGCAGGGTGGGCGAAGCTATCGCCTGCGTTTCGCACCGGGGCAATTGCCGCCGGCCAGCGAGTTCTGGTCGCTGACCTTGTATGACTTGCCTGACCGGCAACTGGTGGCCAACCCGATCAATCGCTACTGCCTGAGCAGCCGGGATCATTTGAAAGAGGATTCGGACGGTGGGTTGACGTTGGTCCTGCAGAACGCCGCTCCGCCTGAGCAGAGCAACTGGTTGCCGACGCCAGCGAGCGGGGCATTCAGCCTGGTCCTGCGCCTGTATGGACCCGGGCAGCAGGTGGTCAATCAACGCTGGCAAATGCCAGCGATTGAAGTGGTTACTGCCTAAGCCGCCTCGCTTTTGCTTTTGCTTTTGCGTTTGCTTTTGACCTTCTTGCCCCCTCGAGAGGCCGAGCGCAGGTTCTGCGCAGTGGGCAACCCGGCATGGATGCCGGGTTAGCCGCCCCCGGCCATGGATGGCCGATGGCGGCGGGCCCACGGAGCAGGACCGGAGCGAGGGAATGCCGAGCCTAGGCGAGGCACCGAACGTAAGGGGCAAGAGCCCTTGGTTACTTGGGGTCGGGCGGCGTTCCGTTTTTCCAAGTAACTCGCTGTAAGAGCGAAACCGCCAGAGGCCGTTACCGCAGCAATGGATATGTACACCCACAAAACAATCATCGCCTGACACATAGCCATCGCGAGCAAGCTCGCTCCCACAGTGGATCTGTGTCGTTCACAAATGCTGTGAGCTGCATGGATTCCAGTGGGAGCGAGCCTGCTCGCGAAGGCGATATCAAGGCGTCACGATATTGAACTGCGGCGCAAACGTATCGAGACTGCTCATCAACTCCCCAAGCTTCTTGCCATTGCCCTGCAACTTGATCAGGCCTTTGTGCATCGCCGTCGGGATATCCAGTTGCTTGAGGCTGATCTGTTCCAGGGTGGCCTTGCTCATGGTCACGCTGGCATCCGCCTGAGCGTTGAGCCCGGCACGGTGGGTCAGCACGCCATTGCGCAGGGTCAGGTTGAAGTCCTGGTTCAGGTCATCGAAGGTCCAGTTCAGGGTCAGGTCATGGCCTACGGCCTTTTCGCTGTCCAGGCGCACTGCCAGGAAGTCGAAGAACATCTGCGGGCTCATCGCCCGCACCATATCCACCGAAACCGAAGTGCCGGCATTGGCTGGCACGCCGTTGCGCAGTTCCATGGCACCGGTCAGGTACATGTTGCGCCAGGTAGCGTTTTCACTTTGATAGCCCATTTGCTCCAGCGCCTGGGCCTGGGCTTTGCGGGCGTCGCCGTTGTCCGGATTGGTGAACAGCAACTGATTGCCCAGTTGCGCGGCCCAGCGGTATTCGCCCTTGGCCATTGCTGCCTGCATTTTCCCCAGCACCGCCGCTTCGCCGCCCATGGCCTCGACCGAACGCTTGGCCGTTTCTACCGGCGGCAGTGGATTGAGGTTGGCCGGGTTACCGTCATAGAAACCCATGTAGCGCTGATACACCGCCCGGGTGTTGAAACTCAGTGAGCCGTAGTAGCTACGGGTGTACCACTTCTGGTCGAGGCTGCCGGGCAACTTCTTGATCGAGTCGGCGATTTCCAGCGGCGTCAGGCCCTGGTTCAGCAGGTGCAGGGTGCGGTCATTGAGGAAGGCGTACATGTCGCGCTGGTCGGCGAGGAAGGTGCGGATGCGCTCGCCACCCCAGGTCGGCCAGTTGTGCTGGGCGAACAACACGTCGCTCTTGTCGCCGTAACGCGCCAGGCTGCCGTCCAGGTACTCGGCCCAGGCCTTGGCGTCGCGTACTTGGGCGCCGCGTGGGGTGAGGATGTTGTGCATCATTTGCGTAGCGTTCTCCGCCATGCACAAGGCGCGCAACTGCGGCAGGTACAGGTTCATTTCCGCCGGCGCCTCGGTGCCCGGGGTCAACTGGAATTCCACGTCGAGGCCGGCGATGGTGCGGGTTTCCAGTTCCTTGTCGATCAGGTCGGTGGGCGGGATCAAGGTGACGGTGCCGCCGCTCGGCGTGCTCTTGCCCAGGCCGGCGTCGACCTGGCCTTTTTCGCCACGGGGCAGCAGGCTGCCAAACTGGAACTGCGCGCGGCGGCTCATGGCGTTGCCGGCGTAGACGTTCTCGCTCATCACGTGTTCCATGAACCCGGCGGGGGCGAACACCTTGACCTTGCCGGCCTTGACGTCGGCTTCGTCGATGACTCCGCGCACGCCACCGAAGTGGTCGACGTGGGTGTGGCTGTAGATCACCGCCACTACCGGTTTGTGCGGACGGTTCTGGTAGTACAGGTCCAGCGCCGCCTTGGCGGTTTCGGCCATGGTCAGCGGGTCGATGATGATCAGCCCGTCGTCGCCTTCGATGATGGTCATGTTGGCCAGGTCGAGGCCGCGCACCTGATACAGCCGGGGGCTGACTTCGAACAATCCGGCATGGGCACTGAGTTGGGCCAGGCGCCAGAGACTCGGGTTGACCGACTCCGGGGCCTTATCCTTGGCGAGGAAGTCATAGGCCTGGATATCCCAGATGACCTTGCCCGAGGCGTCCTTGACCTGGCCCTTGAACGGCGCGATCAGACCCTTGGTGACCGACTCGTAGTCGGTGCGGTCGGTGAAGGGCAGTTGCTGCAGCACCGCGGCGTTACTGGCGGTGGTTTGCGGGCTGGCCGCGACCGGTCCATCGGCGGCGACCACCGATTGCGCAAGGCAGGCAGTGATCAGGCAAGCGAACAACCCACGAGGGCTCAAGGTGAAACGAGGCATGGCGTCTCCGTTTTTTATCGTTATGGTTAGACCAGCGTCGAGGGTAGGGCGGGGTTCAGCCGGGGCGATCATCAGCAACGGACAAAAAACATTCAGGGCCGCTATCCTTGGGCCATGCATATCCAGCAGGTTGACCCATGCTTGAAGTCCATGGCGTTTTCAAAAGCTACGCCACACCGCAGGGGCCACTGCCGGTGCTGCAAGGCGTCGACCTGACGCTCAAGCCCGGCAGCAGCCTGGCGCTGATGGGCGAGTCGGGCAGTGGCAAAAGCACTTTGCTGCACCTGATCGCCGGGCTGGACAAGGTCGATCGCGGCAGCATCCGCAGTGGCGAGCATCGCCTGGAACAGATGAATGAAGGGCAACTGGCGAACTGGCGGCGTACGGAAATCGGCCTGGTGTTCCAGCAATTCAATCTGATCGGCAGCCTGCGGGTCGAAGACAACCTGGCGATTCAGGCACGCCTGGCGGGGCGTCATGACCCACGCTGGCAGGCGCACCTGGTGCAACGCCTGGGCTTGGGCGATTTGCTGCGGCGCTATCCGGAGCAACTGTCCGGCGGCCAGCAGCAACGGGTCGCGCTGGGCCGGGCGCTGGCGGCGCGCCCGCCACTGCTGCTGGCCGACGAGCCCACCGGCAGCCTCGATGAAACCACTGGTGCCGAGGTATTGCAGTTGCTGCTGGAATTACTCGAGGACAGTCCCACCAGCCTGTTGATGGTCACCCACAGTCCCGGCGTGGCGGCGCGGCTGGCCAAAAAAGCCCTGCTGTGCGGCGGTCGCCTGGCCGGTGCGGGTGAGCGCTGACATGCGCATCTTTGGCGAAACCCTGCGCGCGCTGCTCAGCCACTGGCGGCAGCATCCGGTGCAGTTTTTCAGTGTACTGACCGGGTTATGGCTGGCTACCGGTCTGTTGACCGGCGTCCAGGCACTCAACAGCCAGGCCCGTGACAGCTATGCCCGCGCCAGTCAGTTGATCGGCGGCGAGCCCCAGGCCAGCCTCGGTGCACCCGGCGGCGGCACGTTCCCCCAGCAATGGTTTATCGATCTGCGCCGCGCCGGGTGGCCGGTGTCACCGGTGCTGCAAGGTCGGGTCATGCTCAAGGGGCACGAAGAGCAGCGTTTGCAGTTGATGGGCATCGAGCCGGTGTCGCTGCCGGCGGGTGCGGCGGTGGCCGGACAGGCCCTGGCGATTGAACAGGTGGTCGGCTTTTTCAGTCCGCCGGGCAGTACCTGGATCTCGTCGCAGACCTTGCAGGCACTGGGATTGCGTGAGGGAGACCGGCCACTGAACCTGGCGGGCGTGGCACTGCCGCCGCTGCAGGTGCAGGCCGACATGGCGCCCGGTGTGCTGCTGGTGGACATCGGTTTTGCCCAGCAGATTCTGGGATTGCCAGATCAACTGTCGCGGCTGCTGTTACCAAAGGATTTCACCGCGTCGCTGCCGGAGCCGTTCAAGGGCCAGTTGCAACTCAAGCGCGCCGACGAAGAAAACAACCTGGCGCGCCTGACCGAAAGTTTCCACCTCAACCTCGATGCCCTGGGGGTACTGTCGTTCGTGGTCGGCCTGTTTATCGTGCACGCCGCCATCGGGCTGGCGCTGGAGCAACGGCGAAGCCTGCTGCGGACCCTGCGTGCCTGCGGTGTGAGTGCGCGGATGCTGATCGCTTGTCTCGCCGTCGAATTGGCTGGATTGGCCCTGATCGGCGGCGTGGCCGGGGTGGTCAGCGGCTACCTGCTGGCCGGCGTGCTGTTGCCCGATGTCGCCGCCAGCCTGCGTGGCTTGTACGGCGCCGAAGTGGCGGGGCAGTTGAGCCTCAGCCTGTCGTGGTGGTTCAGTGGTATCGGCTTGAGTCTGATCGGCGCGTTGCTGGCCGGGGCCAACAGTCTGTTGCGGGCGGCGCGTCTGCCCTTGTTGGCGCTGGCCGACCCGCAGGCCTGGCATGAGGCCCACGCACGCTGGTTGCGCCGCCAGGGTTGGGTGGCGGCTTTGGCCGGGGTGATTGCGCTGCTGGCGTTGATTTTCGGCGACAGCCTGATCAGTGGCTTGGTGTTGATGGCGGCGCTGTTGATTGGTGCCGCGCTGGCCTTGCCGGTGATGCTCAGTTGGCTGCTCAGTCTCGTTTCGCAGCGCAGTCGCTCGGTACTCGGCCAGTGGTTTGTCGCCGATTGCCGCCAGCAACTGCCGGCGTTGAGCCTGGCCTTGATGGCGCTGCTGTTGGCCATGGCGGCGAACATCGGTGCCGGTAGCATGACCGCAGGCTTTCGCCAGACCTTCAGTGACTGGCTCGAACAACGGCTGACGGCTGAGCTTTACCTCAATCCCCAGAACCCGGCCCAGGCCCGGGAGCTGCACAGCTGGCTCAATCAGCAGCCGCAACTGGCGGCGGTGCTGCCCAACTGGCAGGTTTCGATCCAGTTGCAGGGCTGGCCGACGGACCTGTCGGGGATCATTGACCATCCGACCTATCGCCAGCACTGGCCGTTGCTCGAGACCTTGGGCGACAACCCTTGGGAGCGGCTGGCCAAGGACGATGCGGTGATGCTCAGCGAACAACTGGCCCGGCGCCTGCACGTGCAACTGGGCGATCACTTGACGCTGCCGACGCCCACCGGCCTGTGGTCGCCACGGATCGTCGGGATCTACGCCGACTACGGCAATCCCAAGGGCCACATACTGGTGAACATCAGCCACCTGCTGCGCGGCTGGCCGCAATTGACACCGAACCGCTTCAACCTGCGCATCGAACCGCCGTCGATCCCGGCGTTCGTCACGGCATTGCAGGCGCGTTTTACCCTGGAGGACAGCCGCATCGTCGATCAGGCGCGGCTCAAGGGCTGGTCCACGCAAGTCTTCGAGCGCACCTTCGCCGCCACCGCCGCCCTCAACAGCCTGACGCTGTGCGTGGCCGGGGTGGCGCTGTTCATCAGCCTGTTGGCGCAAAGCCAGAGCCGTCTCGGGCAACTGGCGCCATTGTGGGCGCTGGGCGTGACCCGGCGGCATTTGATGTTGCTCAACCTCGGGCAAACCTGGTTGCTGGCGCTGCTGACCCTGGTGCTGGCGTTGCCGCTGGGCATCGCCCTGGCGTGGTGCCTGGACACGGTGATCAACGTGCAGGCCTTTGGCTGGCGCCTGCCGTTGCGGGTGTTTCCATTGCAACTGTTGCAATTGATGGGGCTGGCGCTGGTGGCGACGCTACTGGCCTCGGCCTGGCCGTTGTACCGTTTGTACCGCACGCAACCGGCGGACCTGCTGCGTACGTTTGCCCATGAAGATTAAGGCTTGCGTGTTACTCCTGGCGCTGCTGGCGAGCAGTTGCGATCAGCCGGCACCGGTTGAAAAGGGCTTTGCCGGGCTGGGTACCCAGGCCGCTGCGTTCATCCCGGTGGTGCCCGGTCGGATGTTCAGCTTCCCGGCGGATCACGGCCCCCACGACGGCTTTCGCATCGAGTGGTGGTACGTCACGGCCAACCTGAAAGACGATCAGGGCAATGAGTTCGGCGCGCAATGGACCTTGTTCCGCAGCGCCCTGAAAGCCAGTCCCGAGGTGGCGGGTTGGCAGAACCAGACGATCTGGCTCGGCCACGCCGCAGTGACCTCGGCGACGGCACATCACGCGGCCGAACGTTATGCCCGTGGCGGCATCGGTCAGGCCGGTGTCAGCGTTGCGCCGTTCAATGCATGGATCGACGACTGGCAATTGCGCAGCCAGGCGACTGCCGACGACCCGTTGGCTGACGTGCTACTCAGTGCCCGCGACCGGCGTTTCAGCTACCGGCTGCGGCTGACCCCGACAGGGCCGCTGGTGCTTCAGGGGGACCGTGGCTTCAGCCAGAAATCAGAACAGGGTCAGGCCTCTTACTACTACAGCCAGCCGTTCTTCCGGGCCAGCGGCACCCTGGACATCGACGGCAAGACCTTCCAGGTCAGTGGCCCGGCCTGGCTCGACCGGGAATGGAGCAGCCAGCCCCTGACGGGCAACCAGACCGGTTGGGACTGGTTTTCCCTGCACCTGGACAGCGGCGAGCAGGTGATGCTGTATCGCATGCGGCAAAAGGACGGCGAGCCTTACCTCACCGGCACCTGGATCGACGCCCGGGGCCAGGTACAGTTGCTGCATGCCGGCGACATCATCCTCACGCCGCAAGACACCGCCCGGGTTGCCGGGCGCACGATGCCCATTCGCTGGTCGATCAACATCCCCGCCAGACACCTCGATATCGCCATTACCGCGCTCAATCCCCAGGCCTGGATGGACTTGCGCATTCCGTACTGGGAAGGCCCGGTGCGCCTCGGCGGCAGTCATGCAGGGAGTGGCTATCTGGAAATGACCGGGTATTAGTACCCTGTGCCACGAAATTCAGCGGTCTGCCGCGACCACTTGCCGAACAGCGTCTATGCTCAGCGCACACATGGCGTTGAGCCCGTTTTCAACGCCGTCTGTTGCCATCTATCACAGGGAAAGTTCTGCCTATGAAACGCCATGCACTGACCAAAGCCATCACCCTCGCTACCATGTTGTCTGCCGCCAGTTTTGGCGCGGTTGCCGCCGATATCCCATTGTCCGAAGTCGTTGTGGCTGATCAGGTCTCCACCAAAGTCGTTTCGGTTGATGCCGCGAACCATTCCGTGGTTCTGAAGGGCCCGCAGGGCAACGAGTTCCCGGTGCAATTGACCGACAAGGCGAAAAACCTCGATAACCTCAAGGCCGGCGATACGGTCGACATCACGGTCACCAGCGCCGTTGCAGCGTACCTCGACACCGATATCGACAAAGGCCTGCCCGGCACCGCCGAAGCCATCGGCGAAATCCGCGCAGCACCCGGCAGCGCCAATCCGGGCGGCGAAGCTTACCGCCAGGTGAAAGTGCAGCTGAAAATCACCCACATTGACCTGAAGAAAAACCAGGTGACCTTCGAAAACCCGGAAGGCAAGTCCAAGACCGTCGACGTCAAACGACCTGAAGTCCAGGCCAAACTCAAGGACTTGAAAGTCGGGCAAAGCGTCAACGTGGTTTATACCGACGTATTGACGGTGACCAGCCAACACTAATATTGAGTAATGGTTCTATACAGGCTGATTATTTTTGTGCAAGTTTTGTATAGGAATAATCAGCCCGTAATGGCCGAACAGGTGAGTTTGTACTGTCGTGTTGCATAGTATTTAAATCGACATCTTGTTAAACATTGTGTCGATAAATTTCATCTTTGTGGCACGGACATATCAGTCCGTTTCTACTAAAATGCTTTCCGTTCGCCCAGTGTCAGGGCTCTTTACCAGTGCATGGATTGCCGAGGCCATTGCACTGGGCGAACACTTTATTTGTTGTATTGAAGGTTTTGGATATAAAAAAACGGGCGGCCTGCAGGTCGCCCTTTTTTATTGAGTTGTAACAAGCCCTTCAGCCTTGTTTTTTATTGACTTGAACAACATCGGCCAACGCGGCGAAACACTGTTCGATCGAACGCCGCTGGCTCTCGGCATACAGTTCCAGTTCATCGATCGTTGAACGCCCCAGGGCCTGTTCGAACGCCTGCTGGTTGGCATGGGCGCCGTAACGGGTTTGTGCCGCATCCCCCAGGTTTGACTGAAAAATCCCCGCCGCGCTGACCGGCAGGAAGTCTTCGTACACCAGCGGTTCAACCCGCAGGTATCCATCGCTGAGCAGGTCTTCCAGGGGCGTGCTTTTCAGGTCGCCCGCCGTCATGCCTTTTTCCGTCACGAAGTAGCGGAAGTAAGCCAGGCCCTGTTGGCGCATGCCTTCCCAGGTGTCAGGGAACTCGCTGAAATGCTGTGCCATCAGGGCGTTGTAGCGTGCGGCGTTGGCTTCGTTGGGGAAGTCCTCGAGTTCATCCCGTGCGGCATTGAGCAAGCGGTCGTAGAGTGCGCGACCTTTGGGCGTGAGGGCGGCACCGCGCTGTTCGATCTCACCGAACCGGGCACTGTGGCTGCCGCGAGCCTCGCTTTGATCGGTGAAGGCAATCGGCTCGTCCAGGGCCTTGAAGCTGGTCTGGCGCAGCAGGATCGGGCACTGGCGGCGAGGCGGGCCTTCGATCACCGCTTTGGGGGTGATGCCATGGGCCGGCATCTGCGCCTGGACGATGTCGATGTCCAGGGTCCGCGGTGTCAGGTGGTTGATGTGCGGGCCCTTGAACGCCACCACGTCGGCGATCAGACGATGCTGGGCGCTGAGCTGTCGATACTGTTCGGCGGTGACGGTGGCGCTGTGGTGCCAGCGAAAGGTTTCCAGTGCCTGTTCGACGAACGCCTGGGCTTCCTGCTCGGTCAGGCCACCCCGGGATTCGGCGCGTTCGACGAGCGTGAGGGCCGTGGGGGTGAAGATCGAGCGCTGGTCGAGCATCGACTGGGCGAACGCTCGCAGCTCCTGGTCTTCGATCAATTCCAGGCGCAACAGCGAGGTGAACACCCGGAACGGGCTGACTTGCAGCGATGCTTCATGCACCGCGCGAAACGCCGTTGAATGCACCGGCACGCCGGCCGGTGTCAGGTCGTAGTAACCCACCGGTTGCATGCCCATCACCGCGAACAGGCGGGCGAGGGTCGCCAGTTCGTCGGCGGTGCCGACGCGGATCGCCCCATGACGCTCCAGGTCCAGGCGCTCGATTTCGCCGGTGCTGGTGAGCTGCCGCAGGATTTGCCCATCGCTGTCCAGCACGTGACGGTTGGTCTGTTCCACCAGTTCCATCAAAGCGCCGTACAACGGCACCTCCTCGCGGTACATGTCGGACATCGCTTTGGAGAAGCGTTGGCGGATCAGGTCAGGGCTGATGAAGTTCGGGTGGTTCATGAACAGGATTCCTGGCGCGGTGACGTAAAGGATGGACAAAAGATCGCAGCCTTGCGCGACGCCGACAAACGAAGTTTCTGACGAACTTCATTCTGTAAAGGACTGTCAGGGGGCGTTCTCAATTAGTTTCCCCACCTGAGAACGCCCCCTAGTGCAGTCGTTGATCCTGTGGGCTCTCCGAACGCAGCGATGCCAAAAACTCGCGATACAGGCGCGCCGAGCCGTAGGGCGCTTCCACCATGGGCATGTGCCCGATGGCGTCCCAGATATGCACGCGCAGGTCGGCGATGCCCTTGCTCCAGACCGCCACGCTGCTGACATCGATCAGCCGGTCCTTGCGTCCCCACAGCAACAGCGCCGGGGCGGTGATGTCGGGCAGGCGCGGTTCCATCGGCGGGCTGGCGCGGAATTCGCGGAAGATTTCTTCCAGCTCCTCGCGGGACTGTTCATAGCGCTGGGCGACGGCATCGAGCACCAGCTTCGGTACCCAGGGCGGCGAAGCCATGGTCATGGCGTAGAAACGCTGGAATTCTTCCCGCGAATGAATCAGAAACGGGTTGTGGCCCTTGGCCAAATGCCGTTCAAGGTCACTGGGCTCGGGCGAAGTGACCCCGGCCGGGTCGATCAGGGCCACCGACACAATGCGCTCCGGATACGTGGCCGCGAGCCAGGCCGCCATGTAGCCGCCCATGGAGTTGCCGATGACATGGACCTTCTCCACCCCGCACACGTCCAGCAGCTGGATCATGCGCTTGGCTTGCAGCGGGATGTCGTAGCCGCCGCCCGCCTTGAAGCCGGTTTCACCATGGCCGGCGATGTCCGGGATGATCACCCGATGGCTGCCGACAAAGTGCCGGGCGAAACGCAGCCAGAGGTTCTTGTCGGCGCTGAAGCCATGGAGCATCAGCACACTGCTGGTGGCCTCGTACGGCCCGCCTTGCCAGGTCGAGACGGTCATTTCGGGGATGGGCACGACGATCTTGTGCAGCCGGTACAACTTGGCCTCGGCCGCCATGCTCAAGTCATAGAGCCAGTAGCCGATGGCCGGGTAGGTCAGCCAGCTCCAGGCGACGAACACTACGAGAACGACGAACAACAAAAGCATCACGCGTCTCCCTTCTATCTGCTCAGGACAATATGTGATCGGCGGGTTTCAGCGCTCGGGTCAAGCGATGAAAGCTGAAGCTGAATCCCGGAAACATGGCAATCACATGACCGCTCTTGCTTTGATACCAACTGTGGCACCCACCGGATTTCCACACGGTGCGTTCCATTTCCCGGTGGATCATTTCAGTGTAGGTACGTTCCGCCTCATGGCGAACTTCGATGCTGCGTAAACCTTGAGTCTTCACGGTGCGAATGCAATCGAGGATGTAATTCATCTGGGATTCGATGATGAACAGCGCCGAAGTGTGGCCGATGCCGGTGTTCGGTCCCGTGACGATGAACAGGTTGGGAAAGTCGGGCAGGGCGGTGCCGAGGTAGGCCCGGGGGTACTGAGCCCAGACCTCCTTGAGACGGGTGCCGTCCTTGCCCGTTACCGGGTAGGAAATCACCCCGTCGGTGGCATCGTAGCCGGTGGACCAGACGATCAGGTCCAGGTCGATGTGCTGGCCGTCCAGGGTCACGATGCCGGTTTCGTCGATGGACGCGATGCCTTGCTCGCGCCCGTGTAGCGTCACGTTACTGCGCGCCAGGGTCGGGTACAGCGTGCTGGACAGGATTACCCGTTTGCAGCCGATGGTGTAGTCCGGAGTCAGCTTGCGCCGCAGTTCGGCGTCCGGCACCTGGCGTTTGAGAAAGCGCAGGGCCTGGCGCTGGACCATGTGCACCGCCGGTTTCGAATACTTGAAGGCAATCACCCGGGTTTCGAATTGCCAGTAGATCCCCCAGCGCAGCAGCTTGTAGGCCGGCTTGAACCCCAACAGCCAGCGCTGGAAACGGCCAAAGCGGCGGTCAGCCCGGGGCAGCACCCAGTGAGGCGTGCGCTGGAATACATGCAAGTGCCCGACGTCCGGAGCGATGGCCGGAATGACCTGGGCCGCACTGGCGCCGCTGCCGACGATGGCCACGCGTTTTTGCCGGTAGTCGTAGTGGTGATCCCAGTTGTTAGTGTGGAACGTCTTGCCCTGGAAGCGTTCCTGTCCGTCGAAGCGCGGGACCACCGGTTGACTCAGCGGCCCGGTCGCGTTGATCAGGAACTGCGCGCAAAACGTGCCTTTGTCGGCGGTGTATACCATCCAGCGTCTGTTGGTGTCGTCCCATTCGACGCGCTCGACATTGGCGCCCAGTTCCACCTTGTCGCGCAGGCCGAAGTGTTCCACCACGTGGCGGGTATAGCGGTGCAGTTCGGCCTGTTCGGCGAACATTTGTGTCCAGTGATACGGAGCAAAAGACAGGGAGTACAGTGGCGAGGGCACGTCGACTGCCGCGCCGGGGTAGGTGTTCTGGCACCAGGTGCCGCCGAAGAAATCCCGCCGCTCCAGCAGGCGAAAATCGTCGATGCCGGCCTTGAGCAAATTGATTGCTGCACATTGGCCGCCAAACCCGCTGCCGATGATCAATACTTGAAAGGTCTGCATGGGCCTCCTCTTATGGTCATCGATCAACCCCTTCTTTCATGTATAGCCGTTTCCGGGGTGAGGCTTTTGCTTTTATGTGAGCGTGATGTCGCGATATTCAGCCTGTCAGCCGGTGATGGCTATTTAATCTCGCCCTGATAGACTCCAGCGCACAGGCACAGGCTGTAATCGCATTCCGTCGAGTGGCACAGAGGCCCTATGGCAAAAGCGGGAGGAAAAGGATCTTCATTGGCCAGGAGGCTCTATACATCGCGGACCCTGGGGTTGGCCCTGGGGCTGGTGTGCGTGAGCGCGGCAATGTATCCACTCGATCCGGCGCCCTGGGTCTGGGGTTTCATGTGGTTCAATGGCCTGGTCTGGCCGCATCTGGCTTACCAATGGGCGCGCCGGGCCAGGACGCCCTATCATGCCGAACACCGCAATCTGCTGATCGATGCCTTTCTCGGCGGCTTCTGGATTGCCGCGATGCAATTCAATCCACTGCCCAGCGCGACCACCATTTCCATGATGGCCATGAACAACGTGGCCATCGGCGGCTTGCGCTTCCTGCTGGCCGGGACAGCCGCGCAAATCCTCGGCGTGCTCGTTGGCCTGCGGATTTTCGCCCCGGCGTTCATTCCTGCCACCAGCGCAGTGCAGCTCTATGCCTGTTTGCCGTTGCTGTGCCTGTATCCACTGGCGCTGGGCTGGATCTGCTTCCGCCAGGCCCATACCCTCGGCTGTCAGAAGCGTGAACTGCTGGCACTGAGCCGCACCGATAGCCTGACAGGCCTGCTGAACCATGGCACCTGGAAGGACCAGCTGGAGATCGAGTTCCAGCGTTGCAAACGCCAGCAAAAAGGTGGGGCGATCGCCCTGATCGACATCGACCATTTCAAGGCGATCAACGACACCTACGGCCATGTTGCCGGCGACATCGTCTTGCGTCAGTTGAGCAAAATGCTCAAGCAGAACCTGCGGGCGACTGATGTGGCAGGGCGCTACGGCGGTGACGAGTTCTGCGTGATCCTTCCGGACCTGCCCCTGAACCGCGCCATCGCCGTCATGGATGCCCTGCGTGATCGCTTCGCCACCTTGGGCTACGAGCAGAATCCGGCGCTGAAAGTCAGCCTGAGCATCGGCCTGGCGTCATTCAACCCGGCCCACGCCGACGCGACGCTTTGGCTCAATGACGCCGATCATGCGTTGTATGAAGCCAAGACCACCGGGCGCAATCGAGTGATCTGCTGCGGTAACGGCAAACCCCATCGCGAACTGCTCGACTCGGTGTGACTGTCTAGCGCAAGACATTTGTGCCCGCGATGACGGGGTGTCAGTCGGCAGGGATGCTGGATGTGATGGCCTATTCGCGAGCAAGCCCGCTCCCACAGTTGATTTCTGTTGAACACAAATCTTGTACTCACTCCGAATCCCTGTGGGAGCGGGCTTGCTCCGGGCGGCGATCCGACGAAGGCGGCGTGTCGGTTTAAACGGTCATTCCTTGACGCTCATGAATTCTTCCGCGAAGCGGATGTATTCCTCGGGTTGCGTGTAGGTGTGCGTCAGCTCGGTGGCGCTCAGGTCCGAGGTCTGGGTGAGGATCTGGCGTTGTTCGCGCAGGCTGTCGTAGGTCGCCTTGATCGCGGCGAAGTAGGCGCCATGGCCGTCGATGGTCACGCGCACACCCAATTCGGCCAGGCGCTTGTCATCGCGCAGCAGCGGGTTGCCATAGGTCACCAGCATCAGTGGCACGCTCAGGTGCTCGGCGATCTGCTCCAGATGGTCGAAGTCCTTGATGCCCACCATGCAGATCCCGTCGGCGCCGGCGCTCTGGTATTGCCGGGTGCGGCTGATGATTTCCTGCACCGGCAGAATCCCGGCATGGGTGCGGGCGATGATTGCCATTTCCGAATCGCAGCGGGCTTCGAGCGCCGCGCGGATCTTGCCGACGCCTTCGGCGACCGTGATCAGGTCGGTGGATTTGCGGCCGAACTGCGCGGGCAGCAGGGTGTCTTCGATGGTCAGCGCGGCGACGCCGGCCCGTTCGAGTTCGACGATGGTGCGCATGACGTTGAGTGCGTTGCCGTAGCCGTGGTCGGCGTCGGCGATCACCGGCAACTGGGCGACACGGCCGATGCGGGTGGCCTGTTCTGCGAATTCGCTGAGGGTGATCAGGGCAAAGTCGGGGGCGCCCAGCACTTGCAGCGAGGCGACCGAACCGCCGAGGATCCCGACTTCGAAGCCCAGGTCGGCGGCGATGCGGGCCGACATCGGGTCGAACACCGAGGCCGTGTGGTAGCAGGTGTCGGAGGCGAACAGTTGGCGAAAATTGCGGCGCAAGTCTTGATGGGAAAGCCTGGACATATGAGTTCCACCAATGGAATGGAATGGAAGGGCTTGAGCAAAAGTGTCAACGCCGAAGAGATAAAAGGCTATCACGCGCGCCAGGGGAGAATGATGACGAATTTGCTGGATCAGGCCGATTGACGTCGCAGCGATGGAACTGATAAGTCACGCCGCCACGGCCTGTTGCCGCTGGTCAAGCAGTGGTACGGCGCGCACCGAGTCTCCGGGTTGCAACTGCAGGCGCCTGGCGGTCAGGCGATCAACCACCAGGCTATTGCCCACCTGTCGGGCCGGGGCGCAGGTAATGCGACAGTTTTCCAGGCGGCGGTTGTGAATCAGCCAGAGGGGCGCTTTCTCGTCCGGCGAGCCGATGGCCAGTGACAGCGGCCGGCTGTCGCGCACGGTGCGGATCGCGGAAACCGGGGCTTCGATGACCGGCCCGCCGTCGAAGATATCGATGTAGCCCTTGTGGGCAAAACCCTCGGCGCTGAGGATTTTCAGGGCCGGTTCGGTATTGGGGTGGGCCTTGCCGATCACTGCCTGGGCCTGTTCGGTGAGCAGGCAAGTGTACAGCGGCTGGCGCGGCATCAGTTCGGCGATGAAGGATCTGTTGCCCTGCCCGGACAAGTGATCGGCGTGGCTGAAATCCATCTTGAAAAAGTGCCGGCCGAGGCTGTCCCAGAACGGCGAGCCGCCGCGTTCGTCGGCACTGCCGCGTAGTTCGGCGATGATCCGGTTGCCGAACAGCTGGGTAAACTCGGCCACAAATAACAGGCGCCCGAGGGAAAGCAAACGACCGTTGCTGCCCTGACGCTGATCGGGGCGCAGGTACAACGAGCAGATCTCCGATTGCCCGGTCAATTCATTGCTCAGGAACAGGGTCGGGATCTGGCGCTGGATGCCCAGGTCCACCGAAGCGCTGACTGTCAGTCCGACCCGGTAGTTGTACCAGGGCTCGCGCAGGCCAACACCACCCGTCAGGGCGCTGACGCCCATCACTTGTTGCTCGTCGTCCTCAAGCACGAATAGATAATCGGCATCGGCCCGATCGACCTGCCCGGCGAAGGTGCGTTGGGCCCAGCGAATCCGGTTGGCCAGGCGTTCTTCGTCGGCCGGCAGGCTGGTAAGCCCCGGAACGGCCTGACGCACCAGCGTGAACAGGGCGGGCAGGTCGGTGATCTGGACCGGACGAACAATCATGCGGTGGTTCCTTGTGCGCGTGTGCCCGGGCGTTGAATCTGCTGAGTGTTCACAGGGCAACCAGCCTGATGGGGCTGCCTTCGGTCACCTTCAGCGCCTCGCACATGGCGGTGTCCAGGGTCACGGGTTGCCCGGGGATGTAATCAAGATCGGCGACGATGGCCCGATAATCCTTCAGGGAATCGTTGCTCACCAGAAATCTGCCACGAGCATCGATCACCAGGCCAGGCTGGGTTACGCCGCACTGGCTGTGGGTGATGGAGCGAATGCCCGAGGTGCGCGCGAAGAGTGTCGGGCCGCCATCGAACAGATCGATGTAGCTGTTGGTTTCGAAGCCTTCCCGTTCGAGGATATCGAAGGCTTCCTGGCCATCGGGGTGGATGCTGCCGATGCAGTCCTGTGCCGCCTGGGGCAGCATGGGCACGTAGATCGGATACTGCGGCATCAGTTCGGCGAGAAAGCTGCGGTTTTGCAAGCCGCAAAGCCGTTCGGCCTCGATGTAGGGCAGGTCAAAGAAATGCTTGCCCACGGCGTCCCAAAATGGCGAGTGGCCTTCATCACTGCTGTAGCCGACGATCTCGGTGATCACCGTGTCGGAAAAACGCCGGGCGTGGGCGGCGACGAACAGCAGGCGCGCCCGCGACAGTAGTTCGGAATGCGCACTGCGCACACGCGCGGCATCGATATGGAAGCCCCGCAGCAAGGTGTGGCCACTGAGGTCGTGACACAACGACAGGGCCGGTACGCCGTGCTCGATGTTCAGCTCCCGCGAGGCGCTGGTGAAGTGCCGGTTGCGCAGGCTGTAGAACGGCTCGTCGAACCCCGCCGTGGCGAGGATTTCCGAGCAGCCGGCCAGGTGCCGTGTCGTCAGGTCTTCGAGTACAAAGAAATAGTTTTCCGCGCCGTGCGCCTCGATGTCCTTTTCGAACGAGGCACAGGAATCGAGGATTTTTTCGCGTAACCGTTCGCTATCGTCTGGCAGGGACGTGACGCCCACGAGGCTTTCACGTGCCAGCCTCTGCAACTGGGGCAGGTCGGCCAACTCGACTGGACGCAAGACCAGCATGGAGACACTCCTGTATCAAACGATTCGGCGATCGAGCCGAACCTGACTATCACTGTCGGTTTTTCCACACATTAAATCGGTGGTCGTCTGAACGTTGTCAGGCGCCACGCTTTTTCTTATCGAATATTTCCTGGGATCGACCGCATTAAACGAGGAACAGGCGGCTCGGCCGCAGGCGATGCCTGGCCAGGTGCTTTGAACGGGGGGGCGACAAAAGGCATCCGGGCTCCTGCTGGATGAACGTGGCAAGTGTTTTAACAGTCCGTTGAAAGGAGTATTTGATCATCGCGTACTGCCTGTCTAGTGAATTTTCATATGCTTTGCTCGTGCCCGAAAAAGCGGCGAAATGCCTGTGCCAAAGGGCTACGGCGATGTCGTAAAGTCTTGTAGGCGATTGCCTGCGTTGCGGTCAGCCATGACAGAAAATCCGGCAGGAAATGACTGAAGGAATCCGTTTCAAGCAGGAAAATTAAACACCCCCCGGGCCTGCTGTGTTGCGGCACAATTGCGCGATGGCGGTCACCTTACGCCCGTTCCTTTCCACCCCGGAGTGATTGCTGGTGCAGGCAACCCGTTTAACCCTGATTTGCCACGCGCGAACCGTCGCACAGAAATTGGCGCGTTTTCCTCTGGACGAACCTCTGGAGATGGATTGGCAAGCGCTCAGGCTGTCCCGTTGCAAACAGTTCAAGGGCGCTCCGCGTCTTGTCTGCGGCCCGGAGTTGCGCACCCGGCAAACCGCTGAACTGTTCGGCAGCGCACCGGAGATTGTCGACGCCTTGAGGGACTGCGACTTCGGGCGTTGGGGTGGTGTGCGCATCGGTGAGCTGCAAAAAACCGAAGCCCTGGTGCTCCAGGATTGGCTGGACGATCCGGCTTCGGCGCCCCACGGTGGTGAGTCGCGGGTGCAACTGGAGGAGCGGGTTGGCGCGTGGTTGACAACCTTGCAATCGACGCCGGGGCACATCGCTGCCGTTACCCATCCCTTTGTCATCCGTGCCGCGCTGACGCAGGTGTTGCAGGGGGCAGCGTCCAGCCTGATCGACGTCGAGCCCCTGTCGGCTGTCGAATTGCGGTTCCATGGTTGCTGGCGGCTGCGTTTGCCGGGCACCGACCCCGAGGACTTGCTGTGATGAAAAAACTCCTGGTCATCGGGATCGGTGCCGGCAACCCCGACTACATCACAATGCAAGCAGTGAAGGCGTTGAATCAGGTCGATGTTTTTTTTCTCATGGATAAGGGCCAGGACAAAGACAAACTCATCGATCTGCGCCGCGAAATCTGCTCACGCTACATCACCGGCCACGATTACCGTTTTGTCGAAGCCCACAGCCCTGAGCGCGAGCGCGGTGAGGTGGACTACAAGACCAGTGTCGACGACTTGAACCTGGCCAAGCAACAAACCTTCGAACGGCTGATCAACGAGGAACTTTCCGACAGCCAGTGCGGCGGTTTTCTGGTGTGGGGCGACCCCGCGTTGTACGACAGCACGATCCGTATCCTTCAGGCGATCCAGGCCTCTGGCGCCTGTGGGTTCGAGTTCGAGGTGATCCCCGGCATTACCAGCGTCCAGGCGTTGGCGGCCCGACACAAGGTGCCGCTCAACCAGATTGGCCGCTCCGTTGAAATCACCACCGGCCGGCGTCTGGCGGCAGGGCAGGTGAGCGATGCCGACAGCCTGGTGGTGATGCTCGATGCTCAGGATGCTTACCATCAGGTGGTGGATCAGGACACCGAGATTTACTGGGGGGCCTATCTGGGGACGCCGGATGAAATCCTGATCCGCGGCAAGCTCAAGGATGTGGCGGATGAAATCGAACGGGTGCGCAAGGCTGCAAGGCTGGCCAATGGCTGGATCATGGATACCTATCTGTTGCGCAAGCCTTGATCGGTCGGTGACCGGGCTGACGCCTTCGCGAGCAAGCCCGCTCCCACAGGGATCTGCTGCACTGCACAGTTGGTGTGAACAACACAAAAACCTGTGGGAGCGGCGATGCGGCGATCCGACTTGCTCGCGAAGGGGCCCTTGAGAACAGCTCAAGAAATAGCATTACTCCCACGCCCAAACCGCTCCCGATACACCGAAGGCGGTACGCCAACCACCGTTCGAAAGGCCACCCGGAAGCTTTCCACCGAACGATAACCACAACGTTCGGCAATCTGCTCGGTGTTCTGGTCGCTGCTTTCCAGCAGTTCGCGGGCGCGGCCCAGACGTTCGTGCTGTAACCAGGTTTTCGGTGACTGGCCGCTGGTTTCGGTGAAGCGACGCAGGAAGGTGCGTTCGCTCATGGCGGCTTCACTGGCCAGGTCGCGCACCTCCAGCGGCTCGTGCAAACGCTCACGTGCCCACTGCATGACGCGGGAAAGATCGCTACGCGGTGCAGGACTGACCGGCGTTGGAATGAATTGCGTCTGGCCACCGCTGCGTTGCGGCGACATGACCAGGCGCCTGGCCACGGAATTGGCCACCTGGGTGCCGAAATCCCGTGCCACCAGGTGCAGGCAGGCATCGATGCCTGCCGCGCTGCCGGCGGAGGTGATCAATTGGCCGGAATCGACATACAGCACGTCCGGGTCCACGAGGATGCCGGGAAAGCGCTCGGCCAGTTCCGAGGTATAGCGCCAATGCGTGGTCGCGCCGTGCCCGTCGAGCAACCCGGTGGCGGCGAGGACGAAAACACCGGAGCAGATCGACAGCAACCGCCCCCCCCCGGGCATGGGCCTGGCGCAGGGCGGCGATCAGTTCCGCCGGCACCGTGGCGCTACGGTCGCGCCAACCGGGAATGATGATGGTGCGGGCATTGGCGAGCAATTCCATGCCGCCATCGGCCAGTACCTGGATGCCGCCCATGGCACGCATCGGGCCTTGATCGACCGCGACGATACAATGCTCGTACCACGGAAAATCGAATTCAGGCCGTGGCAGGCCGAAGATCTCCACGGCAATGCCGAACTCGAAGGTGCAGAGGCCGTCGTAGGCCAGAATCGCGACCGTTCCTGGGGTGGGGTGCATTTGGCGGAAAGTTCCCGGTAGGTGTCTTGTACGCCACTGTAGCCGCAAGCGGCTGGCGGATAAAGTCTTCCCACACCCACCGCTTCTTTGGAGTAGAGCCCATGACCAGCCTGGTCCGCGAAATCCCCGCCGCCCCTTCGGCCATCGCCCTGATGCATTTCAGCAACCGTCTGACCTTCGAAACCGATTGTTCCGACGTCCACGGCAGCCAGCAGGCTGGCGAAGTCGATTTCATTCTGGTGGATGTTCGTGGCCCTCTGGCGTTCGAACGCGGGCATGTACCGGGAGCGATCAACATTCCCGGGCGCTTGCTGAATGCCGAAGGTTTGGCGGGTTATCCGAAAAACAGCCTGTTCGTGGTGTATTGCGCCGGGCCTCACTGCAACGGTGCCAACAAGGCGGCGGTGAAACTGGCGGCCCTGGGTTATCCGGTCAAGGAGATGATCGGCGGCGTGACCGGATGGCTGGATGAAGGGTTTGAGTTGAGTGCCGCGGTGCGGCGGCAAACCAGCCGCGTGGTCGGTTGCGAGTGTTGATGTAACCGAAAAGATCGCAGGCTGCGCCAGCTCCTACATTGGATTGCGTTGCCTGTAGGAGCTGGCGCAGCCTGCGATCTTTTGATCTGCATTATTCATTTCCCGCCGCCCACCACTCATCCAGTGTCGCCTGCAACCACGCCAACACATCGGCGTAGGCCGCATCGTCCTGCGGCTCCCGAGGCAACGGCGACTCATCGCCAAAGTGCGCATTGAGCATGGCCACCGACTCGGCGTTCCACTCCGGATGAAACTGCAGCCCCAACCGCGTCGGCCCGGCGCGGTACATCTGCTGCACGCAGTGCGCGCTGCTGGCCAACAGCTGCGCGGCAGGCGGCAGGTCGATGGCGTCTTCGTGCCACTCCAGCACCTTCAGCGTTTGCCCATCGATAAAGCTCACGTTGGTCCATCCGGTTTCGGTCCGGTCCATCCGCCGTACATTCCCGCCCAGGCTCAACCCCAGCAACTGTGCCCCCAGGCAAATGGCAAAGACAGCCGCGTCCTGATCCAGCGTGCCTCTGAGCCATTGCCGTTCGGCTTCCAGCCAGGCCGGGCCGGCATTGGACTCATAAGGCCCGCCCAACAGGATCACCGGATCGGCGCTGACCGGCGGCAATTGGCCGAGGTCGGCGCGAAACACCTTCAGCGTCAACCCTCGGGATTCGGCCCAGATGCCGATGGCGCCCGGACCTTCGGCGGGGTGGTGCTGGATCAGGTTCAACGTGGGCATCAAGCTACTCTCGATGGGACACAAGGGCGCTCAATGTGCCGCAAAACACCGGGCATAGCCAGTCGACCCGTTCTGTCGGATGACGCCTGAAAACCTGGTCATGGCGCACTCACCTCGACGCCTCCCTCCGGCTGCCACTTTTCTGTAAATATTTGTCGCCTCGGCGTAATTTGCCCTCCTGTAGCCGCTCTAGACTGCCGGCCACTTCGGCTCCCGCTCACAAAGCGATGACCGAACGCTGCCAATCGAAGCTGCCAATAAAAGCCTCCGCACACAGGAGTTATAAATGAAGAAGCTAGTGATGTTCGGTGCCCTGGCACTGTCGATGTTGTCCCTGACCGCCGTGGCCGAAGACGCCAAGCCGATCCGCATCGGTATCGAAGCCGGCTACCCGCCATTCTCGATGAAAACCCCTGACGGCAAACTCACCGGTTTCGACGTGGATATCGGCGATGCGCTGTGCGAGCAGATGAAAGTCAAGTGCACCTGGGTCGAGCAAGAGTTCGACGGTTTGATCCCGGCGCTGAAGGTCAAGAAAATCGACGCCATCCTGTCGTCCATGACCATCACTGACGACCGCAAGAAGAACGTCGATTTCACCATCAAGTACTACCACACCCCGGCACGCTTCGTGATGAAGGAAGGCACCGACGTCAAGGACCCGCTGACCGAGCTCAAGGGCAAGAAAGTCGGTGTGCTGCGCGCCAGTACCCACGACCGCTTCGCCACTGAAGTGCTGCAACCGGCGGGCATTGTCCTGGTGCGCTACGGCTCCCAGCAGGAAGCCAACCTGGACATGGTCTCCGGCCGCATTGACGCGCTGCTGGCCGACTCGGTCAACCTGGACGACGGTTTCCTGAAAACCGACGCCGGTAAAGGTTTTGCCTTCGTTGGCCCTGAGTACAACGATCCGAAATACTTCGGTGGCGGCGCCGGCATTGCCGTGCGCAAGGGTGATACCGCCCTGGCCGAGAAATTCAACACAGCGATCACCGAAATCCGCGCCAACGGCAAGTACAAGCAAGTGCAGGACAAGTATTTCAAGTTTGACGTTTACGGCGAGTAATCCAACCGTTTGGAAAAGTGGCAACCGTCAGACGCGGTTGCCATTTTTTTTGTGCTTCTTCTATTGAAACGAGATACCTGTGGGAGCGAGCAAGCCCGCTCCCACAATGGTGACCTTGCTATTCAGGAGTATTTCCATGCAACGCATCGACCACAAACTGCCCTGGAGCCACTTGGGCAGCGAGCGCACCCTCAGCGTGTTTCGTTATGGCGCGGGCACGCGCAAGGTGTACATCCAGGCCAGCCTGCACGCCGACGAATTGCCGGGCATGCGCACCGCCTGGGAGTTGAAGAAACGCCTGACCGAACTGGAACAACTGGGACAATTGAAGGGGGTGATCGAACTGGTGCCGGTGGCCAATCCCATTGGCCTCGACCAGCACTTGCAAGGCAGCCACCTGGGGCGCTTCGAGCTCGGCAGCGGCAAGAACTTCAACCGTTCGTTCGTCGAACTCAGTGCGCCGGTGGCCGAGTTGATCGGTGATCGCCTGGGCTCCGACGCCCAGGCCAACATCGCGCTGATTCGCCAGGCCATGGGCGAGGTCCTCGACGGCTTGCCGGCAGCGCCATCGCAGCTGGAAGCCATGCACCGCCTGTTGCTGCGCCATGCCTGCGACGCCGACATCACCCTCGACCTGCATTGCGATTTCGACGCTGCGATCCACATCTATGCGTTGCCGCAGCACTGGCCGCAGTGGCAATCCCTGGCGGCGCGTTTGAAGGCCGGTGTGGCGTTGTTGTGTGAAGACTCCGGCGGCAGTTCGTTCGATGAGTCCTGCTCTTCGCCATGGTTGCGCCTGGCCAGGGCGTTCCCGGCGGCGGCGATTCCACCGGCCAACCTGGCGACCACCCTGGAACTGGGCAGCATGGGCGACACTCGGGTCGACCAGGCCCAGGCCAATTGCGAGGCCATTCTCGGGTTCCTCGCCGAGCAAGGATTCATCTCCGGCACCTGGCCGGCGGCACCGGCTGAATGCTGTGAGGGCATGCCATTCGAAGGCACCCAATACCTGTTCGCCCCGCATCACGGCGTGGTCAGTTTCCTGCGTGAAGCCGGGGAATGGGTGGAGAAGGGCGATGCGCTGTTCGAGGTGGTCGACCCGTTGAACGACAAGGTCACCACCGTGCAGGCCGGCACCAGCGGTGTGCTGTTCGCCATCGACCGTGGGCGCTACACCCACCCAGGCAGTTGGCAGGCGAAGGTCGCCGGGCGCGAGCCGATTCGGGTGGGCAAGTTGATCAACGACTGATTCAGAAATTTCGCAGGCTGTTCGGGCCTCTTCGCGGGCAAGCCCGCTCCCACAGGGTTTACGCGATTCTTGTGGGAGCGGGCTTGCTCGCGAAGGCGGCATCCGCCACGCCCGAGATGTTCCTGCCTACTGACCAGTGTTAGGCTCTTCCCCGAATCCTGCATTCAGTGAAGGAAGACCCATGTTGAAGATGCTCGCGCTGCTCACGCTCCTGCTATCCACCGCTGTCCACGCTCAAACCCCTCTGCAAACCGATTTGCCGCTCAAGTACCTGGCGCAGGCCAGTGCCGATTCGAACCATCAACCCATGGTGATTTTCCTCCACGGTTACGGCAGTAACGAGCAGGACCTGTTCGGTATCAAGGATGACTTGCCCGCGTCCTACACCTTCCTGTCGGTGCGGGCGCCGATGGTGATGCAGGAGGGTAGTTACCAGTGGTTTCGCAAGAAGGGTGAAGGGGCCTACAACGGCGAGACCGATGATCTGAAGGCCAGTGGCCAGTTGCTGCTGGACTTCGTCGCACAGGCCACGAAGAAATATCACACCGAACCCGAGAAGGTGTTCCTGGTCGGTTTCAGCCAGGGTGCGATCATGTCCTACGAAACAGGCCTGCGCCATCCCGAGGCGTTCGGTGGGATCGCTGCGTTGAGCGGGCGGATTCTGCCGGTGCTCAAGTCCGAGCTCCAACCGGATGAAAAACGCCAGTCCCTGGCGATTTTCATCGGTCATGGCGAGCAGGACAAACGCCTGCCATTGAGCGACGGCACCGAAGCCAACAGCCTGCTGCAGAGCGTGTCACTCGAACCCGAGTTTCACGCCTACCCCGGTGTCGGTCACAGTATCAGCGCCGACGAGATACAGGACTTGAGCGCCTGGTTGCAGCGCCTCAACCCCTGAGATTCATTTTCCGCTGACGATCTGTTTGATCAGGGTTTCGTGGGCCGCCATGTCGCCTGGGCGGGAAATCACCTGGATCACCGCCATGCGAGTGCCGGATGCGGCCATCAGCGTGGTGGTGAGGGTCATGCCACCGCCCTGCGTGGCAGTGCCGTCGATCTGGCGCAGGCCCAGCCCGGTTGTACGGGTCAGCGCTTTCTCGCTGAGCTTGTTGTAGTCGGGCAGGGATTTGTGTTGCGCCGCTTCGAAATCGGCCGCGGTGCCGTCGAGGAACCCGCCGTCGTTGTCCTTGACGCTGACACCGTTGGGCAGGGTGTTTTCGGCGGCGATCACCACGGTCTTGGTGGTCTCGTTACTGTACAGGGTGCCGCTGGCACCGTCCGGGCTGGCCGGCAGCGGGTTGGCGATGAAACCCTTGGGCAGGTTGAAGGTGAACTTGCTGCCGAGCATCGAGACTTTGTGGGCGGGCGCAGCACTGGACGTGGCCTTGGCGGCCTGCGCATTCAAAGCCCCAAGGCCGGTAGCGGCGGCCAGCAGCAGGACAAGGGCTTTCTTACTCAACAATGACATCGGGATCTCCAGGGATGGGCGCGCAGTGGGGGCGATCATCCCATGGAGGTTGCGATGCATTCCAGTGTGCTCTACTCAGCGGTCGCTGGGGCGGGCATCATCCTGGCCCGATGACCTGATGCAGCTTAGCGTTTGATGACTGCTCCCTCGGTGTCCGTCACCGGGCCAACCGGCCGCGCCAGCAGGCGTTTGGTCACGCCCAGCATGGCCACCGATACCGCGACTCCCAGCACAAAAGCGTTCATTCCCATCGTTGGCAGGGCCAGCGCCAACACCAGGCAGAAGGCGGCGAACGAGTACATGCCGGTGGCGGTGGCGCGCAGCAACGCGGCGGTAAAGGCCGGGCCACGGGTTTGCTGGGAGAACACCGCCATCACGCTGCCCAATACCGGGAACACCGCCAGCAGGCCGCTCCAGCGGTCGCCAACGGTGCTGGCCAACAGCGTGACAACCAGGGTGAGCAATGCACCGGCCATCATGCGCAACAGGAGCTTGTCGGATTTCGGTGCCGGGCCACTGAGCACCGGTTGCACGGTGGGGGACAGGTACGGTGCGGCGAGCAGCGCGGTGGCGGCGGCGCACACCGAGAACACCAGGGAGGCCGGGATCAGCGACAGGACAACCGCCACCAGTGCCCAGACCGAGAGCGAGATCACCAGCGCCAGCGGCCATCCGGCCCGTTGTGCGACCTGGGCGTAGGTCACGCAGAACGCAATCATCGCGAACATGGCTGACAGCGCGGCAGTGGCCGATTGCGCGGCGAACGCCTGGCCTTGTTCGAGGGCGAGGAACAACAGGATCGGCCCGACCACCACCGGCAACCCCGACAACCAACCGGCCACGCTCGGCCCCCAGCGTTTGCCAGCCAGGGAAATCAGTAGCAGGAAGCCTGGGATCAACAGCAACTTGAGGATCAACACGCGCACGTCTCCGACCTGTGTGAGGTGGCAACGGTAGCATTGCATCGGGTGGATTGCTTTATATGTTCGCGAGTTTTGTATACAAAATTCAAACCCGCTGGAAATGAAAAACCCAGGCAAAAAAGAACCCGGTGCGACTTGCATCGCACCGGGTGTTTTTCCAGACAGATCACGGATCTTCGTGGGTCCCCGCGCCGTCTGTTGAACGCTGTTGGCTTACGCCCTTTCGAGCGCCAGCGCTACGCCCTGACCACCACCGATACACAGGGTGGCGAGGCCTTTTTTGGCGTCACGCTTGAGCATTTCATGCAGCAGGGTCACCAGCACGCGGCAACCCGAGGCACCGATCGGGTGACCCAGGGCAATGGCGCCGCCGTTGACGTTGACCTTGTTCAAGTCCCATTCCAGGTCCTTGGCCACCGCCAGCGATTGCGCGGCGAAGGCTTCGTTGGCTTCAATCAGCTCAAGCTGGTCGATGTTCCAGCCGGCCTTGTCCAGGCAGCGGCGGGTGGCCGACACCGGGCCGATGCCCATGATCGCCGGGTCGACACCCGCGTTGGCGTAGGCGGCGATTTTTGCAAGGACCGGCAGGCCCAGGGCCTTGGCCTTTTCGGCGCTCATCAGGATCACGGCCGCGGCACCGTCGTTCAGCGACGAAGCGTTGCCGGCGGTCACCGAGCCGTCCTTCTTGAAGGCGGCTTTGAGTTTGCCCAGGGATTCGGCGGTGGTGCCGGCCCGTGGCTGTTCGTCGGTGGCGAAGGACAGCGGATCGCCCTTGCGCTGCGGGATCAGGATCGGGGTGATTTCATCGACAAAGCGCCCGGCTTCGATGGCGGCCACGGCTTTCTGCTGCGAGGCGGCGGCGAATGCGTCCTGCTGCTCGCGAGTCAGGCTGTATTTCTCGACCAGGTTCTCGGCGGTGATGCCCATGTGGTAATCGTTGAACGCGTCCCACAGGCCATCGCTGATCATGGTGTCGACGATTTGCCCGTTGCCCATGCGCAGGCCGGTGCGGGCACCGGGCATGACGTAGTTGGCCAGGCTCATGTTTTCCTGGCCACCGGCGATGATCACCTCGGCGTCGCCGCAGCGAATCGCCTGGGCGCCCAGGTGCAGTGCTTTAAGACCGGAGCCGCAGACCTTGTTCAGGGTCATGGCCGGTACGGCGAAGGGCAGGCCGGCCTTGATCGCGGCCTGGCGCGCAGGGTTTTGCCCGGCGCCGGCTGTCAGCACCTGGCCCATGATCACTTCATCGACCTGCGCAGGATCCAGGCCGGTTTGCGCCAGCAACTGACGGATCACCGCAGCGCCCAGGTCAACCGCGGACACATTGGCCAGGGATCCCTGGAAGCTGCCGATCGCGGTGCGCGTGGCGGCAACAATGACGACTTCTTGCATGGAATGATTCCTCACTGGGCAGCGAACTGCATTTCCGGCACGTGGTCCGGTACGATCAGCTTACCGGCAGTCTTGGCGACGATCTCTTCGACGCTGACACCCGGCGCACGTTCTTTGAGAATGAACGCGCCGTTTTCGATTTCCAGGTAGGCCAGGTCGGTCAGCACACGCTTGATGCACCCGGCGCCGGTCAGCGGCAGGCTGCATTGGTCCAGCAGCTTGGACTCACCATCCTTGGAGGCGTGGGTCATGATGACGATAATGTTGTCGGCGCCGGCCACCAGGTCCATCGCGCCGCCCATGCCCTTGACCAGTTTGCCGGGGATCATCCACGAGGCGATGTTGCCTTGCACGTCCACTTCAAAGGCGCCCAGCACGGTCAGGTCGACATGACCACCGCGGATCATCGCGAAGGACTCGGCGGAGGAGAAAATCGACGCGCCGGTACGGGCGGTCACGGTTTGCTTGCCGGCGTTGATCATGTCGGCATCGATGGTTTCTTCAGTAGGAAACGGACCCATGCCCAGCAGGCCGTTTTCCGACTGCAGCATGACTTCCATGCCTTCGGGGATGTAGTTGGCGACCAGGGTCGGAATGCCGATGCCCAGGTTCACGTAGAAGCCGTCCTGCATTTCGCGGGCGACGCGTTGAGCCATTTGTTCGCGGGAAAGTGCCATTGTCGTTATTCCTTCATTCGGTCCGGGGGCAGGGGATCACTTACGCACGGTGCGCTGTTCGATGCGCTTCTCGAACGTGCCGCAGATGATCCGGTCGACGTAGATGCCAGGGGTGTGGATCTGCGCCGGGTCCAGCTCGCCGGGTTCAACGATTTCTTCGACTTCGACCACGGTGATCTTGCCGGCGGTGGCCGCCAGCGGGTTGAAGTTCTGCGCGGTGTGGCGATAGATCACGTTACCGAAATGGTCGGCTTTCCAGCCTTTGACGATGGCGAAGTCGCCGGTGATGGATTCTTCCATCAGGTACTTGCGGCCATGGAATTCGCGCACTTCCTTGCCTTCGGCGACCGGGGTGCCAACGCCGGTGGCGGTGAAGAAGGCCGGGATGCCGGCGCCGCCTGCGCGCATTTTTTCAGCGAGGGTGCCTTGCGGGGTCAGGGTGACTTCGATTTCGCCCTTGAGCAGTTGCTCTTCGAACAGCTTGTTTTCGCCGACGTAGGACGCCACCACTTTGCTGATCTGGCGGTCCGTCAGCAGTACGCCGAGGCCGAAACCGTCGACGCCGCAGTTGTTGGAAACCACGGTGAGATCGCGGGTGCCCTTGCGCTTGATCTCGTTGATCAGGTTTTCCGGGATCCCGCACAGGCCGAAGCCGCCTGCGATCACGGTCATGCCGTCTTCAAGACCTGCCAGAGCTTCCTCGTAGGAACTCACACGCTTGTCGAAACCTGCCATATGCACCTCTTTTATTCTTTGTGGGCGGCTGGCTAGCCGAATGGGATGGAGTGTCTCGCTGGAGTATTCATTTGTTAAGTTGATTTTTAAGGTTAATTAATAGATAAAACTCAACAATCTGTAGGGGCTGCCGTAGGCTGCGATCTTTTGGATCAAGATCAAAAGATCGCAGCCTTCGGCAGCTCCTACAATAGCCGGGAGAAATCGAGTATGACCGTCAAGCAGATCCGCGCCTTTCTGGCCGTGGCCCAGAGCCTGAGCTTTGCCGTGGCCTGCGAGCGCCTGCACCTGTCGCAATCGGCCTTGAGCCTGACCATCAAGGCGCTGGAGGAGGGCCTGGGCGGGCGCTTGTTCACCCGCACCACGCGCAATGTGGCGCTCACCGCCGAAGGCGAATCCCTGGTGCCGCTGGCGCGCCGGTTGATCGCCGACTGGGACAATGCCGAGGATGAGTTGCGCCAGCGCTTTACCTTGCAGCGCGGTCGCGTGACCCTGGCGGCGATGCCATCGTTCGCCGGCAACCTGCTGCCGCCGATCCTCAAGACCTTCCGCGCCCGTTATCCGAATGTCAACGTGACGGTCAATGACGTGATCAACGAGCAAGTGCTGGAAATGGTCCGGGACCGCCAGGTGGAACTGGGGGTGGCGTTCGAGCCGACCCAGAGTTCGTCGCTGCAGTTCACGCCGTTGTACATCGACCGCTTCGTCGCGGTGGTGCCCCTGGATTCGGCGCTGGCCGAACTCGATGACATCGACTGGCAGACCCTGCTCAAGGAACCGTTCATTACCTTGCAGCGTCCGTCGACGGTGCGGGTGATGCTCGAAGAACACTTGCAGGCCCGCGGCATGAAGCTGCCGGTGGAGTTTGAAAGCCATCAACTGGCGACGGTCGGGCGCATGGTCGCCAGTGGCCTGGGCGTGAGCGCGGTGCCGGCCTTGTGTGCCGGACAGATGCGTGAGTTGGGGGCGCGTTGCATCACCTTGCGCGACCCGGTGGTGGAGCGCGCGCTGGGGGTGCTGACGTTGCCGGGCGGCGAGTTGTCGGCGGCGGCGCAGGCGTTGTTTGATGTGCTCAAAGAGGAAAACCTTGGGCAACGTTTCTCCACGAACTGATCACATTACCTGTGGGAGCGGGCTTGCTCGCGAAAGCGGTGGGTCAGGCAAAAAAGATGTTGGATGTGCCGCCCTCTTCGCGAGCAAGCCCGCTCCCACAGGGTACTGTGTTGATCAGGAAGAGAGGCGTTCGGCCAATATTGGCAACAACCGCTCGCACGACCCCTCGATCTTCAAATCCAGCATCTCATCGGCCCGGGTCTTGCCCAGGTTGATCGCAATCAACGGCTTGCCCTGGTCCACCACCACCCGACACAAGCGAAACGCCGAGTAGGCCATCAACGACGAGCCAATCACCAACAGCCCGGCAGCCTGTTCGACGGCGGCCATCGCCTTGGCCGCCGTGGCCTGTGCGACGTTCTCGCCAAAAAATACCACGTCCGGCTTCATCCGTTCCCCGGCGCAATGTGGGCAGCGGGGGACCTGGAAGCGTGCCTCGAAGGCCGGGTCGAGCAAGGTGTCGCCATCCGGCGCCTGCACTGCGTCGACGCCGGCCAGGTACGGGTTCTGTGTTTCCATCAGGTGCTGGATCGAATCGCGTTCACTACGCTGGCCGCAATCCAGGCACAACACCCGGTGCAGACTGCCGTGGAGTTCGATCACGTCGTGGCTGCCGGCCTGATCGTGCAGGGTGTCAACGTTCTGGGTGATCAACCCGCTGATCTGCCGCGTGCCTTGCAAGCGGGCGAGGGTGTCGTGGGCCACGTTCGGTTGTGCCATTCGCACCCTCGGCCAGCCGAGCATCGCCCGCGCCCAATAGCGCCGCCGGGACTCCGGGGCCGAGAGAAACTCCTGGTACATCATCGGCTGTCGGCCACGCCGCACGCCCTGGCTGTCGCGATAATCCGGGATGCCCGAGGACGTGCTGATACCGGCCCCGGTCAGCACGGCAAACGGTTGATCCGCCATGAGCTGATGGAGGCGATCGAGTTGGTCACGGGTCTGGCGGTCGAGCATGCCGGGAAACCTGTAGGAGCGAGCCTGTTCGCGATGGAGTGTCAGTCGACATCAATATAGCTGACACACCATCGTCGGACCGCCCGGAGCAAGCTCGCGCCTACAGATGACGGCGAGGATTATTTACGCGCCTCCAGAATCAGGTTGAACGGCGTTTCCGTGGCCCGGCGAAAACGAGTGAAGCCGGCCTCGCTGAACACCTTGCGCAAGCGTGCTTCACCGGCCTGGGCACCGAGGCCGAGGCCAACTTCCTGGGACAGCGAGTTGGGCGTGCAGATGAAGGTCGATGCCGCGTAGAACAGGCGTCCGACCGGGTTGACGTTGTCGTCGAGCAAGTCGTTGGCGTAGGGCTCGACCAGCAGCACCGTGCCGTCGTCCTTCAGCGACTCATAGGCGTGTTTGGCCGCACCCACCGGGTCGCCCATGTCGTGCAGGCAGTCGAAGTAGCAGATCAGGTCGTAATCGCTGCCGGGGTAACTTTTCGCCGTGCCCTGGAAGAACCTGGCCCGGCTGGATACACCCCCTTCTTCGGCCCGCTGGGTGGCAACGGTGACGGACGGTGCGTGGTAGTCGAAGCCGACGAAGCGCGAATCCGGAAACGCCTGGGCCATGATCACCGTCGAGGCGCCATGGCCGCAGCCGATGTCCGCCACTTTGGCCCCGGCTTCCAGTTTGGCCACCACGCCGTCGAGGGCCGGCAACCATTCGGCGACCAGATGGGCTTTGTAGCCGGGGCGGAAGAAGCGTTCGGTGCCGCTGAACATGCACGGGTGGTGATCGCCCCAAGGCAGGGCGCCGTCGCCGCGCATGGCGCTGACCAGTTTGTCCTTGTCATGGAAAAACGACGCGACCACGCCAATCCCACCCGCCACATAAACCGGTGAGTCTTCGTTTGCCAACGCCATGGCTTGCTCTTCGGGGAGCCGGAACTGGCCGTCACGGTGTTCCATGTAGCCGGAGGCTGCATGGGCGCTGAGCCATTCGCGCAGCAGGCGGGTGTTGCAGCCGGTTTTCTCGGCAAGGGTTTCGGGGGTGATGGGCTGACTGTCGGCCATCGCCCGGTACAGGCCGAGCTCTTCGCCAAGGATGACGTTGGCGAGCATCGCCGCGCCGCCCATGTCATTCACCAGTTTGCCCATGAAATCGTTGAGTCTGGCCTCGTCCATCATGTGTGCTCCTTTAACAGGATCACGGTCCAGAGGCATTGTCTGGCGAGGCGTTCGCCGCTGGGCGGTGGTCGTGGGGATGTACAGGGCACCAAGCGGGCCCTGTGTGCAGTAAGTTTAGTCCGGGGGCTGTGTGTTGCTTTTTCTCGCGACGAAAGTCCTTGGTGGCGGCAGTTTCTGGTTCGACACAAAACCTTGTCGAGTCGAAACACCTATCGAGTCGTCTTGAGTTCATTGACCACTACAGGCATCAAAACCGTGCCCCATAGACCATCGGTAGCATCGCGCCCACTAAAAATGAAGTGCGGCCCGGTGCCACGCTGTACTGTTTGCGTCGCAGCGGCAATCGCCATCCAAGGTGAGGCGCACCCTGGGAAGCCCAGCGATGCATCGAGGTTGCATACGCCTGGTTTAGTGCTCCCCATTGGAACGCCAGTCATTACGCTTGCAATATCGGCCTGTCGCTGCGAATCGATACCCACTCGCCACACCTGCTCAATTGATTTCGCATCCACCGGTACCCAATCGAGGGCTTGGCGCGTGGCATAAAACAGATCATCGGTGGTCGGTTTGCGCTCTTGTTCCGGACGGTGAAGGTAGGCGATGGGCGGTAAAGTTGCTTGCGTAAGTCGGTTGCCAAATAACAGCCCAACAGCAACTTCTGCCGTGCCTTCAGGTTGTTGCGGAGCAAATTGCAGGGCGACAACCAGTAACAACGCCTGATCGCGGACACGATGGTCGAGCCAATGATCCAGCGCGGCCAAGCCACCGACCTCTAGGGAGGTTGAGGATTGGCGAATACCAGATTCGCGCCAGGCTCTTCGCCACACCCGACGCCATTGCTCCTCCGGCAAGCCGGTGTCGATTTCCAGTAAGAGAGCCAGTGGTTGATCGTCGGATAGTTGGGCCAACATGGGTGCCAAATCGGCGAGCACTGACTTCAATATACGCAGCAGCGTTCGCCTGGAATCTCCATCGCTACCGCTGGAGAGGAGGGTGTGCCGCGATATTGTTCCGCCCTGTCTCGATGGCTGCGATTTTAAAGGTGTAACGCCATCCAGTAGTTTATCAAGTTGCTGAGTCGGAGGTTCCCCTGGAGCTCGAAGTGCGGTGTACAGGCTCGCAACCAATACTTGCTGTGAGCGTCGACCCTGACGGACTCTAAGGCTCATGTCCTTTTCGCGAGCCTCATCCCAGCCATCGGCAGCAGAATGTTCGCCGACGTGAAACAATAGACGCCCGAAGCCCAGCACGCACCAGCCCAGGAAGGGAATACCGATAGCCGGGAACCAAAACTCAGCAGGCCGCTGAAGAGAGGCTTCATCGCTAAACATCACTCCCCCTCCAATGCCCAGCAACAAGAACAATACCAACAGACTGAACCATAACCAGGCACGTGGTGGTTCAGGACGTAGCGCAGGACTGGGGATTTTATCAAGTCTAATGGGCATTACTATACTAAGCTCCTCTGGCATTAGAGCAATTATCAATAGCCAGAGCTTTTAAATCTGCCTCCGGATATCGTTGTAATATTTTTGGAATCTCAGTTTCAATGTTCATTTTGGTGAACTACATTGCTGGCTTTTGCTTACCTTGCTTGCAATAGAAAATCGCAGCCCATCAATATCTGCGTGCGCTCCGCATACGCCTAAACCAAGAACGGTCGGGTCTATTCCTTCCGAAGCAACTTCCAGAAAATTTCCTCTTCGCTTAACCAGCACCTGACCAGCCTGAGACTTATATACAAGCTCTGAGCCAGTCGCTTCCATCACCCATGAAAACGAGCAAACATGCTGATAGGCTTGTGTACTATTGAGTTCCACCTGAAAACCCAGGGCAGTTGCCCTTATGCTAAGACAATCGTTGAATTTTTCGGTGCAGTTTGCGCTGCCATCCAATGACGTGCACAGCTCGCTTTTTTCGAGATAAAGCCCAACCCAATCATTTACAGACGTTTGTTTTTCCGCTCCTACAATTGCGCCTGATATTTCCTGATCAGAAAAATCTCCCGCCTCAGCAAAAGAAAAAAAGATAGCTAGCGACTTAATTAACAACCCTGAAAAAAATAATGACCTCACTCTCTAGCCCTCAAATACCTAGCTCTATTACGACCTGATTCATACTGGGTTAACTCTTGAGTGTCTTGGATGTAATTTGCTAACGAGTCTCGGTTGTTTTCCGAAATATACGGCATCTGCCTACTCCAAATGCTTCCTTGTTGATATGTAAGATCAACAGCTATATCTCTCACCCGCTTATCAAGACTTTCCCATTTAGGTATATTGGACGCAGCAGCGGAGTTGTATTGTCGCTGCGCCGCAACTTCGTATCGCGGGTACACAACATCTTCAAATAAAATTCTTTGCGCCGCTTGCGAGATAGCCCCAAATGCGTCTCTATTCAAATTTACGAAATCTCGAGCGGCTTGACCTGACAGGCCGGCACCACGAGAGAATTTTTCAACGGAAATAGTATCTACTCCCGCGGCAATCAGGTCTGATGCAACCGACTGCGGTGTCCGATGACGCATGTCATAACCGCGCCCCAACGTCACTCCCGAAGCACCTCCCGGCCAATGCAATCGCCTACTAAAATAAGGACTGTTCGGAATATCATTCCCTTCCGCATCGAACGTCACTTGGCCTCGCTCGACGATTAAATCGTTTTGACGTCGATGAATGCCGAAAAGGCTAGTCAACCCTATGGGATGAAAGTGATACACCTCCCCATGCCCCGGAAGCCCACCCCGCTTCGCCACCTCATTCCACCAACTCAACTGCCTGATTCGCCGCTTCTCCTCAAACCAATTCAAGTTTGGAGTCGAGCCGCTATGGCCGAGCAGCTCATCCAGCCGATCCCATTTGCCTTCCTTGTAATACCACTCGCTGTCACAACAAACGATCAGTTGCGAAATCGCCTGCGCGTGGGCCGGCAGCCTGAGTGCTGCTCGCAGTTCTTCAGCCGTTATCCGGCCATCGCCGTTGCGGTCGATAATGTCGTACAACCGCTTCTTCAACGGCCCCGTGTCACCCTCATCCGCCATTGGGCCGAAACGTTCAAGTTGCGACTCGCTCAGTTTTTTCATGGTACGAAGGAAAGATGCCAGGAACTCCTGGGGAACGTCGTATTCGTAGATGAAGTCGTAGCCTTCCCATGCCCACGGACTGACCCATTGCGTGACTCCGATTTCTTCGCGCACCCAGCCGTGTAGCGGAGTGTTATTGGCGTCGTGCAGCAGTCCTTCCAGGTGATACCAGTTACATGTATTGCGGGTAGGGGTCGCGGGTATTTGCCGTTTGTGACTAGCCGGCAATTTGTCGAGCAGGGTTTTGGGGACGAGCAAGTTGGCAGCGCTGACCGGGCTGGAAGCCCTCGCTGCTTCCAATTGCCCCGCGGTGAGATTGCCCTCCGGCGAAACTACGGGCGTACCCTCGGCCAGCTTGAGCCAGGTTTTGTCTTTTTCCGGCAGGTGCTTAGCCCAGTCCCGACAGGCTTCGATAAACAATTCAACGTCGTCGCCGCTGAAGGTTTCCAAGTGCAGCTTTTCTTCCAACTGGCCTGCGCCGTTGTCGTGATACAGGCCGAGATGGCCGATCAGATCGCCCGCCCCGACTGCGACGGGGGTATCGAGCACGACTACTTGATCAATTGCCTCAGGCTCGATGGCGTTTTCCAGCGAGTCGAATTGCACATATTGGTTAATGTGTTCGAGTTTGCGAAATTCGCCTGTGCCACTGACCGTGACCTCCGCTCCAACCGGCAACGAAAAAATTACATTGTCAGCAGCAATGAACGGATCAGCGCGCACGTTGACCCGTGGCTCGGATGACCGGACTCGGGTCTCTTTGCGGTCCGGTTCCCAGAGCACTCTGGCAGCGATGTAACCCCTGATCGAACCATCGGGATTGAGCAAGGCGGCCGGCCCCAAAGTGTTTTCCAGCTTGCGAAATTGCCCAGTGCCACTGATGGTCACCTCGGCGCCTCGAGGCAGAAGGTCGATCGCTTGGCCATGCCATTTGTGACTCACGTTCAATCCTCGCTGTTCAGGTTGCTCAGGGAGGCGGTCATTCACGGCCTGTTTGACGCGATGTGTTGGGCGTTCGGGCCAGAAGCCCGGGCGAGCGAGGGTGGAATCCCGATACACCGCCCAGTCCTGCAGGTGCATGTACAAGCTGAAGAAAGTCAGGCTCGGCGGTGTATTCGGGCTGCCCTCGATCCTGGGTGCTTGCAAGTGATGGCGTACCAGCACGAAATTGCGCGAGAAGGAGTTCTCGGACGCCTGCTGGTTGGCGATGTAGGTCGTTTTCGGTGAATGGGTGTCAATGCGGTAGGCCACCACTTCGCCGTCGGCGAGGCAGTGCACGCTGGATTGTTTCAGGGTACCGGCGGTGCCACTGTCGAAATGCACACCGCCGTGCCACAGCCCGCCGCGCCCGAGGGGGTAGTAACCGGCATTGGCATTTGCCAGGTGGGTCAGTTGCTCCAATGGGTTACGGCTGTCCTTGAACGGATGGCACCAGTTTTTCAGTGGTTGCAGTGCCCCCGCTGGCTCAGAGTCCTCAGGCAGAGCAGGCGCCTCGGTAATGGCCGCGGGAATCTGCATGGCAGATCTATTTAATCCTGCCTTTCGACCAAATGAAGACTCGGTGCCAAAAAACCAGATGAGCAAGTCGCGCATGCTGTGTTCACTCCTTGTGTGACAGCTCTAGGGGGGGAATCAGTGCGTATGGCCGCGCCCTCCTGGGCTGTACGGGGACGGTCAGGTAGAGCCGTATTTGCATGCTGGCGCCAAAGGTCAGGAGCTTTGGCTAAGCGGACTTGGTTTTAAATAGGACGTTTTCGCGGAGCTCGTAGGAGGATTCCGGATCTGAGGTGTTCTTGATCTGTAAGGAAGTTCTCTTGCTGGGTAGATGCCAGGCGGGGCCCGCTTTTTTGATCCTGTCGGGCTGTTCGAAGAGGGCTTCCTTCGGACCGCTGTATAGGCTTGCAGGGCCCTTCGCGAGCTGGCTCCCACAGATATCGGCAGTACCTGCAAAGATCGTGTGTATCCCACTGTATCCAGAACCTTTTTGACACAGTGACCTCTTATTCCGCCCCCAGCCGAACACAGTCCCGATACACCCCTTCGATTAACTGTGTCTCAAGGCGGGCGCCGGCTCGCGTCGTTGAATATCTTGTGAGATCGACACCATGCAGACCTCCATTCCCCCCGTAGCCAAGGCCAGCGCAGGCCTTGGCCTGCGTCGCGGTTTACTCAAAGACCTGCAAGCGGCCCCGGCCGGCCATTTCAACTTTCTGGAAGTTGCACCGGAAAACTGGATCGGCATCGGCGGTGCCCACGGTGCGGCATTGCGCGCCCTGGCCGAACGCTATCCGTTGTCCTGTCATGGCCTGTCGCTGTCCCTCGGCGGGCCGTCGCCGCTGGACGTCGAGTTCTTGCAGGAAGTCCGGGGGTTTCTCGACCACTACAACGTGCCGCTGTACAGCGAACACCTGAGTTACTGCAGCGATGACGGTCACCTGTACGACCTGCTGCCGCTGCCGTTCACCGAAGAAGCGGTGCACCACGTCGCCGCGCGTATCCGTCAGGCCCAGGACATCCTCGGCCGGCGCCTGGCGGTGGAAAACGTCTCCTACTATGCCGCTCCCCAACAGGACATGGACGAGGTGACGTTCACCAATGCGGTATTGCGCGAGGCCGATTGCGACCTGTTGCTGGACGTCAACAACGTGTACGTCAACTCGATCAACCACGGTTTCGATCCGCGGGCGTTTCTCGCGGGCATCGATTCGGGCCGGGTGGTGGCGATGCACATTGCCGGGCATTTCGACGAGTCCGATACCTTGAAGATCGATACCCATGGTGCTTCGGTCAAACCGGCGGTGTGGTCGTTGCTGGCCCAGGCTTATGCCCGGTTTGGCGCACAACCGACCTTGCTGGAGCGTGATTTCAACTTTCCCGTATTCGCGGAGCTGGTGGCGGAATTGCAGACCATTCGCCGGCTGCAACAGGAGGTTTGAACCGTGGAGAAGCAATCGTTGCATCAGCAGCAAAGCACCATGGGCCAATACCTGCGTGATCCCGAGCGTTTCGCGCCACCGGCCGAAATGGACGCTGCCCGGGCGCAGGTGTATCGCGATCTGGTGTTTGCCAATCTGTCGTCCTTGCTCAGTGGCACTTTTCCGGTGCTGGTGAAGATTCTGGGCAATGAGCACTGGCGTTCGCTGGTGCGGATTTTTCTGCGGGACTACCGCGCCCGCACGCCGAAGTTTGGTGAGATTGCTGAGGAGTTTGTCGGGTTTCTCGCGGCCGGGCCTCAGGCGTTGAGCGATGGGCCGTGGCCGCCGTTCATGGTGGAGCTGGCGCATTACGAGTGGGTGGAAATGGCCTTGCAACAATCCGACGCCGAGCCTCTGGTTGGCGGTGATGCCGCGTTGCTGCTGGATCGGCCCTTGGGGGTGTCGCCGTTGGCCTGGCCGTTGGCTTATGCCTGGCCGGTGCAGCAGGTGGGGCCGGATTATCAGCCGGACGTTTTACCTGCTCAGCCGACTTTGTTGCTGGTGCGTCGTGCCGAGGATTGGAGTGTGAGGTTTTCTGAGTTGAGTCCGTTGGCGTGGCGGTTGTTGCTGCGTATTCGTGAGTTTCCGGAGTTGACCGGGCATGAGCAGTTGCAAGGATTGGCGGTGGAGGCGGGGATGGTGGGGGATTCGGGGTTTCTGGTGGGTGGGTTGGCGTTGTTGCGGCAGATGCATGGGGAGGGGGTTGTTGGGGGTGTTTGATCTGCTTTGACCTTGGCGGCCTTTGGGCCGACCAGGTTCTTGGTTGATTGAGTACATATCCGTTGCTGCGGTAACGGCGGCTGGCGGTTTCGCCCTTACGGCGAGTCCCTTTGGCAAACGCCCCAAAGGAACCAAAGGTCTCGCCCCTTACGTACGGCCCCTCGCTAAGGCTCGGGGTTCCTTCGCTGCGGTATTCATCCGGGGGCATTGCCCTCCGGTCGGCTTCGCTTCGACCTACATGCAATGAGTTCGACTGCGTCGAACGGCGCTGCGCGCCCATCCCCGGATGAACACCTGCGCTCAGCCTGCCGAGGGGGCGGGTGGATCAAGATCAAGAGCTGCAGGCGAGCTAACGCTCGGCCTGATGAGTGGTGAAGAGCGTGGGGGTACGCCGATCTGCCTTTGCTCTTCTGTAGGAGCGAGCTTGCTCGCGATGACGACCTGCCAGCCGACCAATATCTTGCGGATGTACTGAGTACCTGTGGGAGCGAGTCTGCTCGCGAAGACGGCCTGCCAGCCGACTCAATGCTCACAGGCAAACGAACCCCGCGATCAGGCCGGCCGGTAGGCCGCCTCGCTTTTGCTTTGGCTTTTGATCTTCTTGCCCCCTCGTAAGGCCGAGTGGAGGTTCTGCGCAGTGGGCAACCCGGCATGGATGCCGGGTTAGCCGCCGCCGGCCATGGATGGCCGATGGCGGCGGGCCCACGGAGCAGGACCGGAGCGAGGGCATGCCGAGCCTAAGCGAGGCACCGAACGTCAGGGGCAAGAGCCCTTGGTTACTTGGGGCTCTTCCAAGTAACCCGCCGTAAGGGCGGAACCATAAGCCGCCGTTACCGCAGAAACGGATATGTACACCCTCAAAAATCCATGCCGCCTGACACTCAGCCATCGCGAGCAAGCTCGCTCCCACAAGGATCTCCCACAGGGATCTTCAGTGGCCACAAGTCCCGCGTAAAACCGGGGACCCAATGTGCGAGCCTGCTCGCGATAGCGGCCTGCCAGCCGACCATTCTTTACAGCTGGCCTGGCATTCCTCGCCCCCGAACCGAAAATTTCTACACCGGCAATTTCAGTTCCGCACACAACCCGCCACCCTCACGAGTCAGCTCACGGATCGAGCAGAGTGCTCCAGCCAATCCGGCGGGCAAGGATGAGCGCCATAGAAGCGGTGCATTTGCATCAGGTCACGCTCGAACCAATCGCGGACCCAGCGACTGTACTGCGCCTGCGCCTTGTATTGGACATCAGGCTGTTGGAGGCAGTCGAACACTGCCTGCGCCGCTTGCATACCGGTCATCAGCGCCTTGAGTACGCCATGCGAAGCTGCCGGATCGAGTACGCTGGCCGCATCGCCAGCAGTGAAAAAACCTGCACCTGCAAGTGCCGCGCTGATGCGCCAGGACACATCGGCACCGCGAATGGAACCTGCGCATGGCAACCGTTGCAGCTGTTCGGGCACGGTTCGGGACCTGCTCGATTCTTTGCCAAAACACAGGCGTGTCCAGTGCAGCAACTGATCTTCCACGCGGGCCACCCAAGTCCAGCCATCGGGGTCGGCCCGCAGATGCGGAGTTTGCTCATAGGGATCGATGCAGCCTTTGAGGTAGCCGTATCGGGCGATCAACAGCGGCGAATGGCGACGCACCTTTAACGAGAATTGCCGGCTCAGCCAACCCGTTGCCCCGCTGGCGTCAATCAGGTAGGACGCGAACAAGGGGCCTGAATCGGATTCCAGGCCAATCACTCGCCGGTTGTGGGTCAGCAGGCGTCTGGCCTTGCACGGTTGCAGCACCCTGACGCCCAGCATCGCAGCCCGTTGCAGCAATACCGCGTCCAATCGCGCCCTGGCAATCTGAAAGCCAAGCCAGGGACCGGCAAGGTCCTCGCCAAAACCACTGAAGCGAGGCGGGTCGTCCCAATGCACCCATTGCCCGGGATAGCGAATCGTCCCTTGGCTACACACTTGATCGGCCACCCCCAGTTGTTGCAACAAAGGTTCGATACCCGGGTGCAGGCTTTCGCCAGGACGAAACCGCGGAAAACCCTGGCCCTCGAGCTGCGCCACCCGCAGTCCACGCTGCGCGCAACTGATTGCCGCAGCACTTCCCGCCGGGCCACCCCCGACCACCAGCACATCCAAGTGATTCACTTGGCGATCTGCCAAGACGATTCGTCGTGTTTGACCAGGATCGCTTCGGCGCTGACCAACAGGGTCGCCTGGTGCAGGATCTCTACATTGCGCAGTTTGAAGTCGATATCCCGGGTCGAGTCGAGTCCTCGCTCGTACAACTGATAGCGATGCACCCAGCCGCTCAGTTGCAGGCCAGCCTCCTGTTCGGCAGTGTCGAGTTCCTCATCCGGTCGATGCACGAAGGTAAATGACAATATCGGCCACTTATTGCGCTCGGGTTTGTTACTCCCGACTCCCAGCACGTTGTACACACGATTCATCGACAGCACCCGGTCTTCGTAATCTTGCAGGGTGGTGTTGCCCGTCAGTTGCAGGGAGAAGCCTCCATCAAGTGCCACCTGGGTGTAGTCGGTGTATTCGTAGGCGTGGTATTGGACGAAGCGACCTTCTGCTTGCTCTACCAGGCGTGGCCCTCGTTGGTTATCCCAGGCCGGGCCGCCGGTCTGGCCGATTTCCTGGTCGGTCAGCGGGATGATGGTATGCAGGCTGCCCCTTGGTTCAAAGGTACGTGCCGAATCCGGCGCCACACCCGGCCAGAAAGAGCTAAGGGCTGCGCAAATTCGCACATCTTCACTGAAGGGGCTGGCCAACTTGTACCCGGCTAAGAAGTGCAGCGAAGTATTATCCTCGCTAAGCTGGAAAACCCTGCCCAACTCCCAGCCGGGACCAAAGACTCCGGCGGCGGCATCAGGCAAGGAGGAAGGGCGGGCAACGGTCGTGGCGCTGTTTGCGGATGATGACGTGGAGCCTGCCTCACGCGGCAAGGCCACAATTGCCGTGACCCCGCGATCATCTGCCGAAAAGGGTTGATCTTTCAGGCTCAGGTTGGCGCAGTACCGAATATTCGACAATGCCTCCAGTTTGGTATGCCAGATGTCCGGGGGGGTGGGCAGGTTGGGCTCAGTATTTGCCCAGCGTATAAGTTGGCGCTGGCTACACAAAGGAAAGAAATCCGGGGCACCAATCACTGAGTACGCTGCTACCGAAGGCAGGCTATTTTCCAATGACGGACAGTGTGCCCGAACCCAGCCATCGGCCATGCCGTCATGGTAATGCAGGGCGCGATAGCCACCTTGCCTGACGATTTCGTCCACTCCCTCGCGATCATTCAAATCCTTGATCTGTCCATCTTTGCTCACCTGATGCCGGGCATGCACTATACCGGAGGTGCCGCGAGGCACCTGGAAGGACAAGGGTTTGCCCTGGTAATAGGCAAGCTCCACCAGTCGGGATTTGGGCTGCGGGAGCAGCAGACCCGGCCCCAGATCTGCTTGCGTAGCCCAAACAGCCAAACCGTCAGTGATGACGAACGGCGGCTGGCTGATTTCCGGCTCCTGCCAGCCGGCTGTGCCCTCATAGTACCGGTGGACATACCGTAACTTCTCGTTGATCTGGTAGTTATCCAGCTCAAGTGTCAGGTCCATCCCGGCCAGGCACTGCGTCCCCTCGAACAGCTTGTGCAGCGGCACCCAGAAATCCAGACCGGCATCAACATCGTCTTGAAAATCCATCGGCCCGAAGCGCGCGGCGTTACCCTTGTGTTGCATGGCGATGTAAGCGCTGTAACGCACAGGCATGACCCTGATGCCGTGCACGTCATCATCCACGAACGGCAGGAAGCACCGTCGTTGGGCGTCGTAGTGGGCGGCGACGGTGCCGACGCGGGCGATGCCGGTACGGGAGAAACACAGGTCGGCATGTTCACCGTGCACGGTGTCACCGGCGCAACGGTACTCGCTGGCAAACACCACCAGCGCCAGCGGTGCGCCCTCGGCTTTTCGCTGGAGGTCTTCGAGTGTGGGTGGGTTTACGCCATAGACATAATCAAGAATCGCTTCAATTTCGGCAGGTGTCGGATACAGTTGCAGAGGCTGCCCGGCTTCGTCGAGAGTGACCTCGGGCGAGGCCAGCGCGTGATACAGCAGGCTGTGCGAGGGCTGGCTGGACTCAATCGCCCGGTTGCCGGCACTGGTAAACCCCTCAAAGCCTGGAAGGTTGCGGTCGATGGTCAGCGGCTTGATCAGCTCGGAGTCGAGCGGTACTGCGAGGATGTCCAGCCCATGGCGCAGCAACAACGAATGCCAGCCGCCAGGCGCCAGTCGCGTGCACGCCTGGGTCACTGATTCGAGCAAGTCCATCGTGGTTTCCCGTTGATCCTGTGGACGGACATTGCACAGGAACCCGGGGAGTGCTGGCTACTGTCAGTTCTGACAGTGGTGACCAATGGTCGGCCGCCCTCGGTGTTATTAGATCCCACAGAGGGCGGCGAGGAATTCAGTGAAGTAGCGGCAACTTCAACTCCGCACACAACCCGCCACCCTCACGATTGCTCAAGGTCAACGACCCTCCAATCGCGACCGCCAGTTGCTGGGCGATCGCCAGACCCAGCCCGGTGCCGCCGGTGCTGCGGTTGCGGGAATTCTCAACGCGATAGAACGGCTCCATCACTTGCTTGAGTTCCTCCTCGGCGATCCCCGGACCACGGTCGAGGATCCTGATCGAGAGGTTGCCATCGGCCCGTTTTTCCACCTGCAATTGAGCAGCACCGGCAAACTTCAATGCGTTGTCCGTCAGGTTGACCAGCACCCGGCGCAAGGCGTGGGGGCGGATATCGATGACGGCCGCACTCTTGCCGGTGAGCTGAACATCCTTGCCCACGTCCTGATAGTCGAACACCAGGCTGTCGAGGAACGAGTCGAGGTCGGTGCGGCGGCTTTCTTCGGTGGCGCCGTGGATGCTGCGGGCGTAGGCCACGCCTTCGCGCACCAGGTGTTCCATCTCGCCCAGGTCGTTCCACAGTTTGTCTTTCTCACTGGAGTCGTCCATGAACTCGGCGCGCAGTTTCATGCGGGTGATCGGGGTTTGCAGGTCGTGGGAGATTGCCGCGAGCAGTTGCATGCGTTCTTTCAAGTAGGCCGCGATGCGTGCCTGCATCGAGTTGAAGGCCCTGGCAGCGTGGGCGACTTCGCTCGGGCCTCTTTCGTCGAGGAGTACCGGGTGCGCGTTGGGGTCCAGGGTTTCCACGGCACCGGCGAGGCGGGTGAGGGGGCGGATGGCGATTCTCACCGCCAGCCAGGAGCACGCCAGCATCAACGCCAGTTGCCCGAGCAACACGATGGGCAGCCAGGGTGACAACGGCACCATCGCCGGGCGGACGTCGATGGTCAGCGGGCTGCCATCGGCCAGGTTCAAGTGCACTTGGAAATGTTTTTTCGGCCCGGGGATGTCGGTGAAGGTCATCGGGTAATCGTGGCCGATGGCGTCCTTGATCGAGGCAATGGCGATGGGCGCATCGGGCATGTCGGTGCGCATGGGCGTGCCCGGCGAACCCTCATTGAGCATGTAACTGTAATTGCGCCGCTCCAGTTGTTTGAGCCAGGCGGCTCGCTCATCGACGGGCAAGCGGTCGAGGATGGCAACGGAGGTGGAAACGTCGGTTTCCAGGTTGCCGAGCATGGTGTTTTTCGAGGACTCGTAGCGTTCGTAGTACTGCACACCGAAGGACAGCGCCTGGGCGAGGATCAGGCCGATCAGGAAAATCAGCGACAGCCGCGAAGCCAGGGTGCGCGGCCAATGCAGCGCCAGGGTCATGATTGATCGCCCAGAATTTCCACCGGCAGGGAAAACACATAGCCTTCGCTGCGTACGGTCTTGATGTAGGCCGGCTCGCGAGCGTCGTCGAGCAAGCGCTGGCGCAGGCGACTGACCAGCAGATCGATGGAACGGTCGAACAGGTCGGCGTCGCGGCCCTGGGTCAGGTTGAGCAATTGATCGCGGTTGAGCACCCGCTGCGGATGGTCGAGAAACACCCGCAATAATCGATATTCGGCACCGCTCAGGGCCACCATGGTGCCGTCTGTATCGAGCAGGTGACGGGCCGAGGTGTCCAGGCGCCAACGGCCGAAGGCCAACAGGCGGCTGGCTTCGGTCACCACCAGGTTCGGCGGCAGCATGCGCGTGCGTCGCAGCACCGCGTTGATCCGCGCCAGCAGTTCGCGGGCGGCGAATGGCTTGACCAGGTAGTCGTCGGCGCCCATTTCCAGGCCGAGGATGCGATCGGTCTCATCGTTGCGGGCGGTGAGCATCAGCACCGGCGTGGCCTTGTGCTTGCCGGCGCGCAATTCGCGGCAGAGCAGCAGGCCATCGTCCCCTGGCATCATGATGTCCAGCACGATCAGGTCCACTGGAGTGGTTTCCAGAAAAGCGCGCATCTGCCGTCCATCCGCCACGACCGTGGTGCGCAGGCCGTTTTTCTTCAGGTAGTTGCCAACCAGTTCGCGGATTTCGCGGTCATCGTCAACGATGAGGATGTGATCAACGTGATCCATTGGGCCAAACCTCTGGTAAATGGGGAATGCCACACAGTCTATAGAGCCTGGGCGGGCTCGCCTGCCACCCTTTGTATTGCAGTGTATCTGGCTTGCCTGCGGATACACACGAAGGCAAAAAAGCCGATTTCCAGCGGTTTTGTATGCCTGTGTATCCAGGCGCCGTTCTGATACGCAGCGATTGATTCACGCCGATTCCCGACACAGACGAGATACCTCACAGGCTTTTAATGGGTTCCATCGAGGCCAGCCAGAGCGCCTCGGCCCAACGACCTGTCGAACCCTGAGGAATCCGCCATGAACACCAAGGCCATCTACGCCGCCTGCCTGTTTGCCGCCCTGAACATCTGCACCTTGTCGGCCCGTGCCGAAGCCGATGTCGCTCCCAGAACCTACACCTACGGCACCCAACTGGACATCAGGAAAGTGCTGTCGCTGACCGAGGACGCTACGCCTTCCTGCGGCGTGGTGAATGCGCAGCTGACGTACCTCGACTCCCAGTCCAGGACCCAAGTGCTGGATTACCGCAAATTCGCTGACAACTGCAACTCGCAAAACTGAGTGTCGCGCCCGACCACCGCCTGATCCATTTGAAACAGGAAGGACATCATGAACAACGTTTCCCGCTACCTGACCGCCATCGTCTTTTCCGTCGCCGGTGCGGCGGCCCATGCCAACGCCACTGTCGAGCAAAGCGCCTGCGCCGGCAACACCTGCTTCCAGCTCACGCCTGTGGCGCAGAAGGATACCCAGGGCTTCCTGGCGCAAGACGGTTCCAGCCGCACGCCGCAAGGGCAGTTGCTGGATGAGCAGACGGCTTGAGAACACCCCAATCCAATGTGGGAGCGGGCTTGCTCGCGAAGAGGCCAGTACATTCAACATTGATATCAACTGAAAGTACGTCTTCGTCGGAACGCCGCCCGGAGCAAGCCCGCTCCCACACTGGCTCTGTGTCGCCCTATAACCTGCATCAGGTGATCCCATGTTACTCATCGCTTTCCTGGGCGGCATATTGACCGTCCTCAGCCCGTGCATCCTGCCGGTCGTGCCCTTCCTGTTTGCCGGGGCCGACCGCACACGTTCCTCGATCCTGCTGACCCTCGGCGGCATGGTCCTGACCTTTGCCCTGGTCTCCAGCCTGGCCGTGGTCAGCAGCGAGTGGGTGATCCAGGCCAGCAATACCGGCCGCCACGTCGCGCTGGTGGTGATGGTGCTTTTCGCCCTGTCGCTGATTTCCGCCCGGGTCGGTGACTGGCTGGCGCGGCCCTTCGTGCTGCTGGGCAATCGCATCGACCCGAACTCGCGCAAGATGTCCCGGCCGCTGGCGTCGATCATGATCGGCGTCGCCACCGGGCTGCTCTGGGCACCCTGCGCCGGGCCGATCCTCGGGGTGATTCTCACCAGCGCCATGCTGCGAGGCGCGAACGCCGGCACCAGTCTGTTGCTGGTGGCCTATGGCGCGGGCAGTGCGCTGTCCCTGGGCACCTTGATCTTTGCCGGTCGCGGCCTGGTCAATCGCTTGAAACCGTCGATTCCGGTCACTGGCTGGTTGCGCCGTGGCGCCGGGGTTGCGGTGCTGTCCGGTGCGGCGGTGATTGCAACGGGGGCCAATGACCTGTTGCTGGTCAACACCTCATCGCAAGGTGTCAGCAGTGTGGAGAAAGACGTGCTGGAAGCCGTGCCGAAAGTCGTCGATTACCTGGTCAGCAAGGTCAAGGCCGACAGCACCATGGGCGATGCCCAGGGTGCCATGCCCTCGCTGTCCGGCGCGGTGGACTGGCTCAACTCGCCGGCCCTGAGCAACGAGGCCGTTAAAGGCAAAGTGGTGCTGGTGGACTTCTGGACCTTCGACTGCATCAACTGCAAGCACACCCTGCCGTACGTGAAGGACTGGGCGAAGAAGTACGAAAAGGACGGGCTGGTGGTGATCGGCGTGCACACGCCCGAATACGGCTTTGAACGCATCATCGACAACGTCAGGGCCAAGGTGAAGGAGTACGGCATCACCTACCCGGTGGCGATCGACAACAACTACGCGATCTGGCGCAACTTCGACAACCAGTACTGGCCGGCGCACTACCTGATCGATGCCAAGGGGCAGGTGCGTTACACCCACTTCGGTGAGGGTAGTTATGACACTCAGGAGAAGATGATTCAGCAGTTGCTGGAGGAGGCCAAGGCAAGCGCGCCAACGGCGTAATTTGCTTGTTCAATGGCTCACAGGTCTTGCCTCGTGGGCCATGATTTTTTTCTCCTGACCGCGCCGCCACGCCGCCGGTGGCGCACCGAACTCGCGACGGAAGGCGCGGCTGAAAGCGGTATCGGTCTGGTAACCCACTTCTTCGGCGATGCGCGTCAATGAGCTGTTGCTGCTGCGTAACAGGTTGGCGGCGAGCAACATGCGCCATTGCGTCAGGTACTGCATCGGCGACACCCCCACCAGTTGCTGGAAGCGTTCGGCCAACACCGATCTTGAGGTGCTGGCGGTGCGCGCCAGTTCGTCCAGCGTCCAGGCGTGGCAGGGCTTTTTGTGCAAGGCGTTGAGGGCGGCGCCGACGATGCGGTCGCGCACGCCGGCCAGCCAGCCGGTGCGGCCTTCGCCCTGTTCGTTCATGTACAGGCGCAACACTTCGATGAACAGCACTTCGGCCAGTTTGGCCAATACCCCTTCGCCGCCAGGGCGAGGCGAGCGGGCTTCGGCGAGGGCATAACGCACGGAGGATTCCAGCCAGATACCGGCATCCGAACCGCGTACATTGACGCGCACCACGGCCGGCAAGCCCTTGAGCAACATGCCCGCCAGGCGCGTGTCGCACGCCAGGTAACCACACACCAACCGGGTGACCGCGCCACCTCCGCCATAACTCAACTGCCGAGGGCGGCGCGCGAGCACCGCATCCAGTCGCGCACCCGTGGCCGGGGGCAACCCGGGACGGGAGCACATGCGGTGGGCATCGCCCTGGGGGAAGATCACCACGTCGCCCGCACTCAGCAGCAGCGGCGGGGCATCGCCCAATTCCACGTAGCACTCACCCTCGGTGATCAGGTGAAAGATCACCACCCGTTCCGCATCGGGCTCCAGGAACGGCGCCGCCGTATCGGCGCTGGGCGACTGGTAGCACCAGGGCGCGGTGAACCGGGCGTTGATGAAGATCGCGCCGACCAGGTGCACGACACGCAGGGTCTGTGACAGAGCGTCCATTGGGGTTTCCCCGTGGGAGGTTCCTGATTGTGAGCGCGCCTGCGCGCTACGTGGAATCTCCGGACGATCGGGCAGGGTTGGGCGACGATCGGACAGGACGCCAGCGCCCGTCAGGACGATAGTTTGTCTACGGGGTCAATACCGGCCCTGCTACCCAGAACAAGAAAAGAGAGGTTGCCATGCCGAAGTTCGTGATTGAACGCGAGATCCAGGGCGCCGGAGCATTGTCGGAAAGGGATTTGAAAGCCGCTTCGCTAAAGTCCTGCCAGGCGTTGCGTGAGTTGCCAGAGGTGCAGTGGCTGCAGAGCTATGTCACCGGTGACAAACTCTACTGCGTGTACATCTCGCCGAACGAGGAGCAGATCCGGGAGCACGCCAGGATCAGTGGTTTTCCCGCCAACCGCATTTCCCAGGTCATGAATATCATCGATCCGACGACGGCGGAGTAACCGCGACCGGACCCGACTCGTGTTTCAAACCAGAGACCGTTTCCATGAGTACACCCATTGATCTGACTGCCTTGAAAAACCGCCAGATGGCCTCCTGGGCCAGCGGTGACTACGCCGTGATCGGCACCACCCTGCAGATCGTCGGCGAGCAACTGGCTGAAGCCTGCGACCTGTTGTGCGATGAGCGCGTGCTCGACGTAGCCGCTGGTAACGGCAACGCAACCCTCGCGGCTGCCCGCCGTGGCTGCCAGGTGACGTCCACCGACTATGTCGCCGCCTTGCTCGAACGCGGCGAAGAACGGGCCCGGGCAGAACGCCTGAAGGTCTCCTTCCAGGTCGCCGATGCCGAAGCCTTGCCCTTTGCCGACGGCAGTTTTGATGCCGTGCTGTCGACCTTCGGCGTGATGTTCACGCCAGACCAGCCCAAGGCCGCCGCGGAACTGGCGCGGGTTTGTCGCCCGGGCGGGCGGATCGGCCTGGCCAACTGGACGCCGGAAGGTTTCGTCGGCCAGATGTTCAAGACCCTGGGCCAACACCTGCCACCCCCTCCGGGCGCCAGTCCGCCCTCCCGCTGGGGTAGCGAAGCCTGGCTGCGCGAGCATTTCGACGAGCGTGAATTCCTGCTTCAGGTGACACGCCGCACGTTCAATTTCCGCTATCGCTCGGCGGCGCATTTCATCGACACCTTCCGCCAGTGGTACGGGCCGGTGCACAAGGCCTTCGCCGCGCTGCCCGCGGATGGCGCCAAGGCACTGGAGAGGGACCTGAGCGAGCTGATCAACCGGATGAACCGGGCGGGCGACAAGTCGCTGGTGGTGCCGAGTGAATACCTGGAGGTGGTGATTACGCGGCGTTGAGTTACCACAAGTCCAATGTGGGAGCGGGCTTGCTCGCGAAAGCGGTGTGTCAGCCACAGCATCTTCGACTGAAAGACCGCATTCGCGAGCAAGCCCGCTCCCATAGGAGTTGTGTGTTGGTCATTGCCTCTAAATCACTAGGGCACCACGGGCTTGCAGCAACTCGCGCAACACCGACCGGTGACAATGCGCTTCATCCTCGCAATAACAACCCACGGCCAGGGACGTCTGGTGGGACAGCGCGGCCAGCAGGTCCAGCATCTGACTGGCAGCGGGCTGGCTCATCTCGGCCTTGAACCTGCGCCGGAACACCTCCCAGGCCTTGGCATCCTGTGCGGCCTTGGCCTCGGCCACCAACTCGGCACTGGGCGACAGCAGCGGTTGCCAGACATCATAAAAGTCCCGACGGGCGAATTCGGTTTTCGGTACGCCGCGTGGAGGGCGGCGTACCGTGCCCAGGCGCAAGCCTTCGTCAGGCCGACGGGGTGATCCGAGTTGAACGATATGGACCGCCATGGCTACTTGAGCCCCGACTCGTCGAACCACTCCAGCGCCGTGCGCCACAGGCAGATGCCCAGGAAGTACGCCGACATCAGCAACCACAAGCCCATTACCAACGGATTGATCCGTGGATGGTTGAGCACCAGTGACAGGCTGCACAGCAACCAGATGGCTGTCACCGCAATGTTGATCGGCATGAACCGGCGCACGCGAAACGGGTGCAGGAATTTCATCCGGGTCACGGTCAGCAGCGCCAGGCCGATGACCGTGACGAAGGTGATCCACGGCGGCGGGGCGATGATGTACAGGCACAGGGCGACCACGTTCCAGGCGGCGGGGAAACCCTGGAAGTAGTTGTCGGTGCTCTTCATGTTGACGTTGCAGAAGCAGAACAGCGACGACACCAGAATCAGCGACACGCTCAGCAGCAGGGTGTAGTCCGGCAACGGAATGTAGCGGTAGATGAACAGTGCCGGGATAAACACGTACGTCAGGTAGTCGATCACCAGGTCGAGGATCGAGCCATCGAAGCTCGGCAACACCGACTGCACGTTGACCTTGCGTGCCAGCGCACCGTCCAGTCCGTCGACGATCAGGGCGACACCCAGCCACAGCAGGCAATGGGTCGGTTGGTTCTCCAGCAGGGACAGGGTGGCGAGGAAAGCGGTGACCACGCCAGTGGCGGTAAAGCCATGGGCGCCCCATGCTTTGAGCCTGGCGATGTACAGGGTTGAAATCACGGGGGCGTTCTCCAGTGAATGAAGCAAGCCAGTTGTCGCCCCGCGTATGGGGGCGGTGGCAAACCGGGTCGGGTTGCAGGTATCGACCGGGTTTGCGGGAATAAGGTTCACCACCTATGAATCTTAGCTGCGCCGCCAGGAAATACTCCGGAGCAATCCGCGGTAGCGCGGGCGGGTCAGCCCAACGGTGCTGGCACATTCGCCGGCGGGGGCTATCGTTGCCTGACTGGATAAACGCCCTTCAAGAGGACAACTGCCATGAACACCAGCGATCTGCTCGAACAATTACTGCGCGCCGGCCAGGGCTCGATGGCGCAAAAGGGTGGCGGTGGCTCGTCGGCCCAAGGCGGGCTCGGCGACCTGGGTGGATTGCTCGGCGGCTTGTTGGGTGGTGGTGCTGGTGCAGGCAGTGGCGGTGGTGGCGCTGGGTTGGGCGATTTGCTCGGTGGCTTGCTCGGTGGTGGTTCGCCGATGGGCGGTGCACCGCAAAGTCGCTCCGCTGGCGGCACTAATTATGCGGCGCTGGCGTCCCTGGGCATGATGGCGTTCCAGGCGTACCAGGCCTGGCAACGCAGTCAGGCGTCGGCGCCGCAAGAAGCGCCACGGACCGTGGACTTGCTGGCCGGCCCGGAGGCCGAGGAGCACAGCCATGGGATCCTGCGGGCATTGATCGCCGCGGCCAAGGCCGATGGCCGCATCGACGAAGCCGAGAAGCACATGATCAGCACTGAAATCGGCCGTCACACCGACGATCCGCAATTGCAGCAATGGCTGGACGACGAGGTCGCCAAGCCTCTGGACCCTAATGAAGTGGCGCAATCGGCCACCGACCCGGCCATGGCCTCGGAGATGTACCTGGCCAGTGTGATGCTGGTGGACGACCAGCAGGACGCCGAGCGCAACTATCTGGATGAACTGGCTGCGGCGTTGCAGATCGACCCGCTATTGCAATTGCATCTGGAACAGCAGGCCAAGGGTACTGCCTGAAAGGGTGCATCCGCCTTGGTAAAGCTTCGCGAGCCTGCTCGCGAAGAACGATGACTCGGTCAACCTGCGCAAACACCGGCCGTATCCCGCGCCACAAGCCCGTCCGTCCGGGCTTTTTCAACGTTGATTGAATTATTGCGCCGCTCGCTGGCTCTGCTTGATTAGAAGACGTTTGCATTCGACGTCCTGGCGCGAAGCAGGTAAGCCATGCCCCGCAACCTCGATGATTACAACCGCCTGGGTGACTTTTCGGCGACCTCCAGGGCCGCCGCCAAGCGCTCACGCCCGGGAGCATCATCGCCCCTCACCGGTGCGCGCAAAGCCAGGCTACCCGAGTTGCTCAAGCCTGAGTTGGCGACGCTGGTGGAAAAAATCCCCGACGGCCCGTGGAGCTACGAAATCAAGTTCGACGGCTACCGCATCATGGCCCGCATCGACCACGGCGAGGTGAAGCTGATCACCCGCAATGGCCACGACTGGACCCACAAACTGCCGGGGCAGGCCACGGCCCTGGCCGCGCTGGGCCTGGAATCAGCGTGGCTCGACGGTGAAATGGTGGTGATGGACGAACAGGGTGTGCCGGACTTTCAGGCGCTGCAAAACGCCTTCGAAGAGGATCGCAGCGACGGCATTCTCTACTACCTGTTCGACCTGCCGTACCTCAATGGCGTGGACCTGCGCGAGGTGTCGGTCGAAGAGCGTCGGGCCGCGCTGGCGGCCGTGCTCAAGGCCAATAAAGATCCGCTGCTGCGCTTCTCCGAGTCGTTTGGCCAGGAGCCCCGGGCCTTGCTCGACAGCGCCTGCCAGATGCGGATGGAAGGGTTGATCGGCAAGCGTCTGGGTTCGCCCTATCTCTCCCGGCGCAGCAGTGACTGGATCAAGCTCAAATGCCAGCAACGGCAGGAATTCATCATCGTTGGCTTCACCGAGCCGAAAGGCTCGCGCCATGCCTTCGGGGCATTGCTGCTGGGGCTGCATGACCGCGATGGCGGCGAGTTGCGCTACGCCGGCAAGGTCGGCACCGGGTTCAACGAGGCGACCTTGCGCAGCCTCCATGAACAACTCAAGCCGTTGCAGGTGAAAAAGCCGCCTGTGGTTAACCCACCCGTCGGTTCGCAGGCCAGGGATGTGCACTGGCTCAAACCCAGGCTGCTGGCGGAAGTGGCCTTCGCTGAAATGACCAGGGACGGCTCGGTACGCCATGCCGTGTTCCATGGTCTGCGCAAGGACAAACCGGCCCGAGCCATCACCGAGGAGCGTGCGAGTACCGTGAAAACCTCCACTGAGAAAAAAACCGGCACGGCAAAGCCCGCAGCCACGCAAAAGAAAGCCGCGCCTGCCCCCTCACAGATCGGTCTGGAGGACGGCAAGGTCCGCATCACTCACCCGGACCGGGTGATCGACCCCGCCAGCGGCACGACCAAACTGCAACTGGCGCAGTACTACGCCAGTGTCGCCGAGTGGATCCTGCCCGAACTCAAGGATCGTCCGGTGGCGCTGGTGCGTGCCCCGGACGGCATCGCCGGCGAGCTGTTTTTTCAGAAAAACGCCGAGCACCTGGCGATCCCCGGCATCACCATGCTGGACAAACAACTCACCGGCCAGCCGATGATGCTCATCGACAATGCCGAGGCGCTGGTTGGCGCGGTGCAGATGAGTACCGTGGAACTGCATACCTGGAACGCGACGTCTGACAAACTCGACAAGCCGGACCGTTTTGTCCTCGACCTTGACCCGGACCCGGCGTTGCCATGGAAGCGCATGGTCGAGGCCACGCAACTGACGCTGTCGGTGCTGGATGAACTGGGGCTCAAGGCGTTTCTGAAAACCAGCGGCGGCAAGGGTATTCATGTGGTAGTGCCGTTGACCCGCAAGCTCGGTTGGGACGAGGTCAAGGATTTCAGCCATGCCATTGTCAACCACATGGCCAAGCTGTTGCCCGAGCGTTTTTCGGCGGTGTCGGGACCGAAGAACCGGGTCGGACGGATCTTTATCGATTACCTGCGCAACGGCCTGGGGGCGACCACCATTTGCGCCTACGCCGTACGTACCCGCGAAGGGTTGCCGGTGTCGATGCCGATCTGGCGCGAAGAGGTGGCCGAACTCAAGGGTGCCAATCAATGGAACCTGCACAACGTGCATGAGCGTCTGGCTGAAGTCGGGGATGGGCCGTGGGCGCAGATGCCCGGAACCCGACAAGCGATCACTGCCGAGATGCGCCGGCGGGTGGGGATGAAGAAGTGACCGCAAGGGTCAGGAGGGGAACCTCTGTGGCGAGGGAGCTTGCTCCCGCTCTCGACTGCGCAGCAGTCGCAAAACATGTCGTTGCCGACAGTCCAGGGGCCGCTACGCAGCCCGGCGCGAGCAAGCTCGCTCGCCACAAAGGCAGGTGTTACTTGAGGAATGCCTGGAAGTCGGTACCCAGTTTGTCGATCGCCGCCTTGAAGTCCTTGGCGGTAATCTGCTGGCTTTCGTTTTTCAGTTCGGTGCCGAACACCTTGCGCACCACTTTGGCCACGGTCTGGTTGCTCCTGGCGTCGACGAACTCGGCTTCGATGAACAGGGTGGTGTCCTGGTCACGGTGGCCGGTGGCGGCCTGGGTTGCGCCGACGACGGCCGCGATGGGAACCACTTCATACCACTTCATGCCTTCGTTTTCGGCGTTCACTCCGGTAATTGCCGCACGCATGATCAGGGGGCGCGAACCCGCCGGTGCGGATGAGGTGTTGGTCACTACGCGATACTTCTGACCCAGGGTGGCCTTGGCCTTGTTGGTCATGTAGTTCTGAATGTCCGTCAGCGTTTGCTGGTTGACCCGCTCATCGGGTTTTGGCGCAGGGTAGAGCTCCAGTTTATTAAACACCACGGTGTCATAGGCATTCGGGTTCCACGAAGGGCTGACCCAACGCATTGTGGTACCGCCGCTCGGCGTTTCGACTTCCTGCAGGTTGTTGTAGTTGGACAGGAAGCCTGAGTATTGCTCCTTCTCAGTCACTTTCGAGGTGCAACCGCCTAGCAGCAGACTGGCCAGCGTGGCGCCGACGAGCAGTTTTCGGGACAGATTCATAGTGGTGTTTACTCCTTGGAAGAAATCTTCGTTCTTTTGTTTACAAGACATCAAAATCGCCAGGTCATGTTTCCGCTCAAGGCTTGAATCCAGGCATTGTCGAATTGACCGGATACTCGATTGCCCGATACGGATTTGGTCTGCTCAACCGGCATGTCGCCGAGCCAGACCATGGCCCAACTGACGTTGACATCGGTGTCCTTGTCCAGAGCATAGGTGGCTCCGGTGGCAATACGCCAGGATTCGTTCATCGGCAGGACTACACTGCGGTTACTGTCCGAGACGGCGCTGCTGTCGTAGGCCACGCCGAAGTTCCACAACCACTGCTCGGTGGCCTGGTATTGCGTGCCAAGGGAGAGGTGCCAGGTGTCCTTGAAGCCGGCGTCGACGGTCTTCGATTGCGATCCGAACGCCGTGGTGTCGACCTCTACGGCGATGTCGCCGAATTCCGACCAGTCCTGCCAGTTGGCCGAGGCCAGCAGTGCCCATTGTCGGTCCAGTTGCTGGAACAGGCTCAGGGTGACGGTTTGCGGCACCTTCATGTCCAGTTCGGTGTTGGTGTTGTTGACTCTGTCGAGCAGACGTCCGTCGCCCTTCACATCAAGCCGGTCCTTGAAGTCCAGGTCGACCTGGCTGGTGTAGGTCAGGCCGATGCGCGTGCCGGGTTGCGGGGCGTAGATCACACCGACGTTGGCGCCATAGCCCCAGGTGTTGTCCTGATACTTGTATTGGCCGTCAGCGCGGTCAGTGAAGCCGAAAGGGGAGCGGTCGATGGCGGTGTCGGCCTGCAACATGCCGTACATGGCCTTGACGCCGAGGCCGACCGACCACTGCTCGTTGAAGCGATACGCCACGCTCGGTACCAGTGACAAGCCGAGCAGGCTGGAGTTTTGTGCGAAGTAGCGGCCGGACCAGTCGTTGTCGTAATTGAGCGCCAGGCCGAAGTCACCATAGGAACCGAAACCGACGCTCCAGTGCTCGTCGAGTTCATGGCTGATGAAGAAGCTGGCGCCGGGCATCGGATCGAGGGCATTGCCACTGCCTGTGCCCGGGGTGTTGGTGCCGGAGTCGCGGTCGAAGCTCAGGTCGCCGTACAGCACCTGCAAGCCACCGGTGATTTGCGTGCCCGGCAGAAAACTCATGCCCGCCGGGTTGCTGGCGATGGTCGAGGGGCCTTGGGCACGGGCGGCGGCACCGGCGTTGGCCAGGCCGGCGTTATCGGTGCCGATTTCATAGAGCATGATGCCACCGGCCCAGGCTTGTTGGCAGCACAGGGCAAGAAGCGCAGAAGTGGGCAGGGCAGCTGTTTTTATTGGCATTGAAATCCCTCAGCAATTGTCCATTTCGAATACGGGTGGACTGCACCAGCCACCCGTGGATTCGGCTGTTATTTGGCCATCTCTGCCCGAGCCGCGGCGATTTTGGCTTTAATGCACCCAGGGCGCTCTCCCCAAATAGAGGATTTCATACCGGTTCGACGGACCTTTTTCGGTGATCATTAGAGTTTGATCATAGCCGTCCAGATGAACTTTGCAGGTGGTGTCACCCAATTGTTGAAATGCGTTACCCCCCGCGAAGAGCGTAGGTTTGAATTTCGAAATATCCAGTAGTGAATAGTCAGAAAGTTAGTGTTTCAGGCACATTGCCGCGAAATGGCTTTCCGGCAATGGCGACGTCAGAGGGGAAGGCAGACGTTTGTGTTACCAGCGAAACATCGGCAGCGGCCGCAGCGGCGAGCGGATGAGCTGCCGGGCGGAAAGCTTGATCAGCATCGAGTGGAAACCGTGATCGGGAAAGGTCGCCTGCACGGTTTTGATGAAGCTGCGGGGCAAGCCGAAACGCACCAGGCCCAGGGATACGTCCACCAGGTCGGCCTGGCGGAAGGGTTCGACACTGTCGGCGTAGACACCGCGATACCGGCGCAGCTTGTGATGCTCAAGTATCAGCGCGCTGACTTCATCTTTCAGTTCCGGTCGTTGCCGGTTGTCGAGGTACTCGGTGGCCAGGGCGATGGACGGGGGCAGGTAGTCGAGAGTGTCATCGGTCCAGATACCCAGGTCATGAAACGCCGCCGCGATTTGTACCGCGTCCGGGGGCAGGCCTTCGGCACCACGCAGGGCACCATGGAAATTCAGCACCCGGTAAATATGGTTGCGGTAGCCCTGAAGGTCGGCCCCGATGGCCAGGGCGAACGAAGTGAGAATCTCGTCGGTGAGGGGGAGTTCGAGAAGAGGTGTCATCAGGCGTCACGCAACAGGTCGTTGGCATTGAGCAGGTCGTAGGCGATCTCCGGGCGCTTTTCCATGGCCCGGCGAATGGCGGCGGGGATGTTGGCGCGGGTCTTGCGGCACAGCCCCGGCAGTTCGCCAACCTGGATGCCGATGCCGCGCATGGTGCGCACTTCGTTGAAACCGGGGGCGATGTGCACGCGGATACCCAACTGTTCGAGCATGCGCCGTTGCAGGTGCTCCAGATCGCTCAGGCTCTGCAGGTTCTCCAGACGCTCGATCAGGCGTTTTTCTTCGTTGCGGGTCAGAAACAGAATGCGCAGGTCCGCCCCTGGTGTTTCCAGCAGCGGGTCGCGCCCGCAGTCGCAGGCGCCGGGCGGGCAGGGTGAGCGGATCGCAGCAGTGGTGGTCATGGGGATCAATCATAGAGCGCAGTGATCGAGTTTGCCCATAGGGATTTGACGTGAAGGCGATCTAAAAATGTGGGAGCAAGCTTGCTCCCACATGGGTACTGCGTTTAATGAAAGTCTCGCTTACCTCACTTCAAGACCAGCATCCGATAAACGCCATCTTCGACTTCGATCCCGTGGGTGTCATGGGTGAAGCCGGGGAAGGATTTGTCGAAGGCTTCCAGTGCCTTGAGATACGCCAGCAGCGGACCGTCCGCCGGCCCTGCGTTCTCACCCGGCATCAGCAGCGGGATGCCGGGTGGATACGGCACGATACCGGTCGCGGCAAGACGCCCGGCGGCTTCGTTGAGCGTCACCAGCTCGATGTCGTTGCGCACCAGTTTTTCGTAGGCCTCCACCGGGCTGAACTCGGCTTTTGGCAAGGTGCCGAAGGCCTGGGACATGTTGGCGGTGGTCTTGTGCTTCTTCATGGCGGCGAAGATTTCGTTGGCCAGATCCTTCAGGCCCATGCCGGCATAACGATGCTGGTTGGCGTTGTACAGGTCGGGCAGGCACAGCTCGAGCTCGGCGTTGTCGTCGTAGTCACGCTTGAAGTCGAGCAGGGCGTTGAGCAGCGTGCCCCACTTGCCTTTGGTGATGCCGATGGAGAACAGGAACAGGATGGTGAAGTCGGTGGTTTTCTCGACCACGATACCCTGACGGCCCAGGTACGCCGTGACCACGCAAGCGGGGATCCCGGAGGCGAGCAGGTTGCCGTCGTCACCCATGCCCGGGCTGAGCACCGAGACCTTGATCGGGTCGAGCATGCAGTAGCCGTCTTCGATGTCGCCGAAGCCGTGCCAGACCGCGTTCGGGTGCAGGACCCAGCAGTTCGGGTCGGTTTTCAGCGTGGCCGGGTCGACCTCATGGAACGGCACGGTCGCTGCGCCAACCTGTACGGTCGGCGGCTGCCAGCAGGTGAAGAACCAGTCGTCCTTGCTCAGCATCTCGTTATGCATGCGCGAGAGCACCTGGCGGAAGCTGATGGCTTCTTCAATCGACTCGTTGGTGAGGATCTGCCCGCTCGGTGCCTCCATCATCGCCGAGCTGACGTCGCAGGACGCCATGATCGCGTAGTTCGGCGAGGTCGAGGCGTGCATCATGTACGACTCGTTGAAGCGCGCATGTTCGATCGGGTTACGCCCGTCACGCACGTGGATCATCGAGGCCTGGGACAGGGCGGCCAGCAGCTTGTGAGTCGACTGGGTGGCGAACACGGTCGGCCCGGACTTGTCATGATCGGCCGGGTCGCCGTGCATGGCATGGCGTCCGCTGTACAGCGGGTTGAAACGCGCATAACCGTACCAGGCTTCGTCGAAGTGCAGGCGGTCCACGCTTTCACCCAGCAGTTCTTCGACGCGGGTGACGTTGTAGGTCAGGCCGTCGTAGGTGGAGTTGGTGACAATGGCGTGCACCGGCGTCGGGTCGATGCCTTGCTTGACCAGCGGGTTGTCGGCGATGGCGGCTTTCACGCCTTCGGCGCTCAGGGTCTGCGGCAGGATCGGGCCGATGATGCCGTAGCGGTTGCGGGTCGGTACCAGGTAGGTCGGAATCGCCCCGGACAGGGTCATCGCATGCTCGGCGGACTTGTGGCAATTGCGGTCGCACAGGGCGATCTGGTTGCGCGTGACGCTGGCCATGAGGATGACGCGGTTGGACATCGACGAGCCGTTGGTCACGTAGTACGTGCGGTGGGCGCCAAAGACCTTGGCGGCATAGCGTTCGCCCTGGCCGATAGGGCCGCTGTGATCGAGCAGCGAACCGAGTTCGCCCACCGAGATCGACAGGTCGGAACGCAGCAGGTTTTCCCCGAAGAACTCGTAGAAGGCCCGACCCGCTGTGCTTTTCAGGAACGCGGTGCCGCCGGCATGGCCTGGGGTGTGCCAGGAGTATTCATAGCTGCGGGCAAACTTCACCAGCGCGCCGAACATCGGCGGCAGGGCGGCCTGGCGATAGCGCTCGATGGCCGCCAGGATGCGCCCGCTGAGGAAGCGGGAGGTGTCCTCGGGCAGCCAGATGAAGTCGTCGGCGTGCTGCATGACCAATAACGGAATGCTCGACGCGGTGGTACGGTCGCTGATCAGGAACACCGGCACGCGGGTGTTGCGCTCGCGCAGCTTGACCAGCAATTTGGTGCAGTCGGCGTGGCCTTCGCTGGTGTCCATTTCCCAACGGATCAGCACGCATTGAATGGCAGGGTCCGAGCGCAGGATCGAGGCGGCATCGGTGAGGCTTTCCGAGGCCAGTACGCTGACACCACGTCCCTCTACGTCCTGGACCAGTTGGTCCAGGGCGCGGCCAAACACCGTTCGCTTGTCCGGCGGGCTGCTGACCAGTAGCGCCAGCATGCCCAGCGAGTGTTTATATTCCGTCATGCTTGAACCTCCATAGTGGCTGTATTCAGATTGTTCACCGGCACTGGCTCGGCAGTGAGGTGCTGCGCGCTGACGGTTTGCGTCGGTACGCTGTTGTTGAGTGCTTCGAGGCGGATCAGGCGGTTGTTGACGAAGCCGAACAGGGTGTAGCCAACGATCGTGGCCACGCCGCCCAGCATCAGTGCCTGTTCACCGGAACTGTACAGTGCCAGGTAACTGTAGGCCGCCGCGATCAGGGCGATGACGTTGGTGGCCAGTGCCTTGCCTTCCGGCACGTTGGAGACTTTCTGCATGGTCATCAGTGCGGCCATGGACAGGATGTACGGCACCAGGTTGGTGACCACCGCGAGGTTGACCAGGGTGTCGAACTGCTTGCTCAGGTCGGGGCTGATGGTGAGCAGGGCCAGCGCGGTCTGTGCCGCCAGCAGCACCAGCATGCCGACAATCGGCGTTCCCGCTTTGTTGCCCTTGGCAAAGATCGGCAGGAAGTAGCCGGTGTCGGCCGAGCTTTTGTACACCTGGGCGATGGTGAACTGCCAACCCAGCAGCGAACCGATGCAGGCGAGCACCATGGCCGCCATCACGATATCGCCGACCATTGGGGTGAACATCTTGGCGAACACCAGGCCGAACGGCGCGGTGGACGTGACCAGTTCTTCGTTGCCGACGATGCCGAAGATGACGTTGGTGGAGACGATGTAGATCACCGCCGCCCCCAGGGTGCCGCCCAGCACGGCAATCGGTACGTTGCGCTCAGGGTTTTCCACCGCGTCGGTGTTGGCGCAAGCCGATTCCAGGCCGAGGAATGCCCACAGGGTAATTGCCACCGAGGCGCCTGCCGCTTCGAACCAGCCCTTGTCGTGGGGGTTCCATCCAGCGGCGTAAACGCTGCTGTCGAACCAGAACCAGCCCACCGTGGATACCAGTACCACCGGTGCAATCACCCCCCAGACCGTGACCGCGCCGATCCGGCCGGTAATGCGGGCACCGCCAAAGTTGGCGAAAGTGGTGATCCACAACAGGGCAATAGTGGCCAGGCCTACTTGCAGCGAATCAAGCTTTATCCCGAACAACACCTGGATGTAGCCGACGGCGGTAATACTGATCGCCACGTTGGCAATCAACAGCGAGAGACCGTAGGTGTAGTTGGTGATGTAGTTACCTGCTTTACCGAAGGTGTATTCGGCATAACCGCCCATGCCGCCGGTCTTGCGGCTGAGCATCCCGCATCGCGCAAAGGCGTAGGCCAGAGCGAGGGAGCCGGTGGCCGTTATCAGCCAGGAGAGGATAGAAATCGCACCGACTTCGGCGAGTTTAGTCGGTAGCAGGATAATTCCTGAGCCCAACATGTTGACGGCGGTCAACATTGTCAGTTGCCCCACACTCATTTTCTTTGCGACTGACATTCCGTTGCCTCACTTAGTTGGCGATTGAGAACCTTAGCTATAGCAAAGGTTTGAAATCCCGCAAGAAATTGACGACCCCCCATCCGGCTTTTTCATTTATTTGCAAAAAAGGCAGGATGCTGGCCCCCAAGTTTCAAAGTTGTCTACAAAATTACTTGGTTTTCAATTGGTTAGATAGGTCGAAATGCGCAAGATATGGATCGCATTAGTCCCGCTAGTAGTTGCGGGCATAGCCACTTCGGTTCAAGCAAAAGAACTGGCCGCCAAAGATCAGTACATGTGCAGTTGGGGGGCGGGCACCGCTGCAAGGGCACAGGAACTCAAGCTCTCAGGGGTTTCCTTGTATGCCGCCCGGCAGAAAATCCAGGTCTACAAGTTCGCTAAAAGCTGGATGCGCATGATGGCTCTTGGCATTACAGAGCAAACTTATGACAGTCCGTCGCGATTCAAACCGGCTGCTGTACGCCAGAGCTTTTATGAGGACTGCGTCAGGTACAAGTTGGCGCGTAAATAAAGAAGAAGCGGGCGTCGGTCGGATCGACCGCCGTGCGGGGCTGTGACGACTATATTGATTGACCATCCCAGCGACCCGATGGGGTGAAACCGGTTTTTTACAACTCAATCAGGAGGTCATCATGAGCCAGATCGATAAAGTGTTGTACACCGCCCAAACCCACACCACGGGCGGGCGTGACGGCGCGTCCCGCAGCTCCGACGGGATCCTCGACGTGAAGCTGTCGTCGCCGGGTGCGGGCGGTGGCGGAACCAACCCCGAGCAACTGTTCGCTGCCGGGTGGTCAGCCTGTTTCATCGGCGCCATGCAGGTTGCAGCCAGGGAAATGAAAGTGGCGCTGCCCAAGGATGTGGCGGTCGATGCCGAGGTTGACTTGGGCACCAATGAAGGCGGCTACCTGCTGCAGGCGCGGCTCAATGTCAGCCTGCCGGGGCTGGACCGTGAAACCGCACAGAAAATCGTCGACACCGGGCACCAGTACTGCCCGTACTCGAAAGCCACGCGCAACAACATCAATGTGGTGCTCAAGCTTGTTTAAGTTGACGTGAAAAGGTCCTGATCAAAAAAAGATCGCAGCCTGCGGCAGCTCCTACGGAATCGGTGTAGGAGCTGCCGCAGGCTGCGATCTTTTTTGTGTTGCGATACTGCGAGAAAATCAATGCATCTTGCTGTGATCATGCATCATCGTGCCGTGATCCATGGTGTTAATCGCTTTGGCAACGGCTTCTACCTGAATCGACTCTTTCTCGCCCTTGGCGTTTTCGACGGTCAGGGTCAGTGGCACCTTGTCGCCGTCCTTGATCTGGCCTGTGAGGTTCATCAGCATGATGTGATAGCCGTTGGGATCGAAGCTCACCGGCTTGCCGGCCGGCAGAGCCACGGAGTCCACCTGCTGCATCTTCATCACGTCGTCTTTCATGCTCATTTCATGAATCTGCACCAGCTTGGCGACCGGCGTTTGCACGCTCAGCAACTTGCTGTCGCTGCTGGCGGTGACGGTCATGAAGGCGCCGCTCGACGGCTGGCCGGCCACGGTGGCGCGGACCCAGGCGTCGTCGACCCGGGTTTGTGCCGAGACCTGAAGGGCCAGGCCGACCAGGGACAGGCCCAGTGCCAGTTGCTTGCAGCGTTGCACGAAGCGGTTTTTAGCCTGCGGGGCATTCATTTCAGCAAACCTCCATCACGGTGAGCAGGTCTTCTGCGCACTCTTTGGCCGTCAGGGACGCGGACAGTCCCAGGCGCAGATTGCCCCGGGAGTCGAAGACATAGCTGGTCGCGGTATGGGAGAGGGTATAGGTATCGCCGCTTGGGACTTTCTCAAAGAACACGCCGAATTCCTTGGCGGTGGCGGCGGTTTCTTCCAGCGTGCCGTACAGGGCTTCGAAACTCGGGTCGAAAGCCTTGACGTACTTGTCGAGCAACTCTGGCGTGTCGCGTTCAGGGTCGAGGGTGATGAAGACCACCTGCAGCCTTTCGCCATCGCGGCCCATCAGTTTCTTGGCCTGTGCGGCGCGGGCCAGGGTGGTCGGGCACACGGCCGGGCACTGGGTGAAACCGAAGAACACCATCGGCATCAGGCCGCGATAGCTGCCCAGCATCCGGGTTTCGCCCTCTGGGTTCTTGAGCTTGAAGTTACGCCCCATGATCTTGTCGCTGAGGTCCTTGCCGTAGTTGAACGACAGCTTGCTGCTGTCGTCGCAACCGGCGAGCAGGCCCAGGCTCAACAGGCCCATGCCTTGCAGGACAGTCCGGCGGGTATACAAAGTACTCATGAAAAAAAGCATCCTGTTGAACAGGCTGAAATGACAGCGTGATGACTGTACAGACGAAAAAATCGCGGGGATGTTAACAAACTGTGCCGGTGCCGGAGGTGCGGATACGACCATTGGACCGGCGCACAGGCGTGACATAGTGTCGCGTCGTCAGGGCAAAAGTGCTCCCTCGCCACAAAGGTTCAGGGCAATCTGTCGGGTCGTTTTAACGACGCAGCTTCGCGCAATGATCCTGTTCCGGCTGTGCGGCTGTGTACCAGACATAATCCGCACTCTCGGCGGTCACGGTCTTGCCCGCTTCGGCCAGGATCAGCACTGCATTCCCTTCATCGGCACCGAGGTCCTTCAGGTGCAGCGGCACCCCCAGGTCCTTGCGCACGTGGAAGGCACCGGCCAGCAGCAACGCAGGCTTCGGCGCGGCCATCAGGCGCTCGGCCATGCGCCGGTCACGTTGCTGCTGCACGGCGAGCATGGCCGGCATCTGCGCTTCGGGCAGCAGGCCGCAATGGGATTCGCGGATGTCCTCCAGCAAGGTCGCCTGCACCTGTTGAGTGGTGGATGCTTGCCCCGTGAGTAGCGGGCGCTGTTTGTAGATCTGCATGATCTGCGCGCGGTCCAGGTTCGCCGCCAGCAGCGGATACGGTTGCCGCAGCGCGTAGGTGACGAGTGCGCCATAAACACTCCAGTCCCAATTGGCCTGCCAGGCCAGCGCCTTGAACGCATCGATCGGTGGCTGGCCCGCGCGGGTCGCAGCTTGCGCGGCATCGACCCTGGCCTGTTGATCTGGATTGAGCATTTCCATCAACAAACTGCCTTGTGGGCGTTGCGCCGCCAGTTCGCGCAGCAGCCACAATTGCAGGGCGTGGTGGTCCGGGTTGTCGTGCTGTTCGCCGACCAGAACACGCGGCGCAGCGGCCAGGCGTTCGACCAGTTGTTGTGGCGTCAGCGTACGGCCCGTGGCGAGTTCGCGAATGACCCCGAGGTCGGTGTGATCACGGCCTTGCGGGGCGATCGGCGCCGGCAGTGGGGTGACCTGATGGGTTTGGCAGGCAGCCAGCAGGCTGAATGCACAGAGCAACACAAAGCGCATCGGTTTTCCTTATGGGTCTCAGCGCGCGATGATCAACGGGTGGCCACGTTCCGGGTGTTGCTGAATCAGCACTTCCAGACCATACACCGCCGCCAGCGCCTCGGTGGTCAGCACCTCTGCCGGTGGACCGTAGGCGTGGGGCAGGCCCTGTTGCAACAACAGTAGTTGATCGCAGTAACGTGCGGCCAGGTTGAGGTCGTGCAGGATCACCAGCACCGCGGCACCACGCTCGGCGAAGTCGCGCACGGCTTGCAAAATAGTGTGCTGGTGCAGTGGATCGAGCATCGATGTCGGCTCATCGAGCAGCAGGGTTTGCCCTTCGGCACCTGGCCAGAGCTGAGCGAGCACCCGCGCCAGATGCACGCGCTGGCGTTCACCGCCCGACAGGGCCAGGTAGCTGCGTCCGGCCAGATGAAGGGCATCGGCGGTCTTGAGCGCCTCGGCGACGATTTCGGTATCACGCACGCGGCCGCTGGCGTGGGGCAAGCGCCCCATGCCGACGACTTCATTGACCGAAAACGCAAAGTTCAGGCTCGAACTCTGCGGCAGCACGGCCAGGCGTTTGGCCCGTTCCTGACCCGGCCAGTCGGCGAGTGGACGTTCGTCGAGGCTGACCCTGCCTTCACTGGTCGCCAGTTCACCACACAAAGCCCCGAGCAGGGTGCTTTTGCCGGCACCGTTCGGCCCCAGCACGCCTAGCACTTCACCGGGGCGCAACTCGATATCGATGTTTGCCAGTACCGTGCGGTTGCCACGACGTACCAGCAAGTTGTTTGCCCGCAGCATCAGGAACGCCCTCGCACAAGCAGATATAGAAAGAACGGAGCGCCGATCAGTGCAGTCACGATGCCGATGGGCAGTTCGGCCGGCGCCAACAACAGGCGCGCCGCCAGATCGGCCAGCAACAACAGGCTGGCACCGGCCAGCAACGAGGCGGGCAGCAACACCCGGTGATCCGGACCCACCAGCAGGCGCATCAGATGCGGCACCACCAGACCGATAAAACCGATCAGCCCGGCCGCCGCGACGGCCGCGCCGACGCCGAGCGCCGTGCACAACACCAGCTCAAGCTTGATCCGCTCGATGTCAAAACCCAGGTGACGCGCTTCCGATTCACCCAGCAGCATGGCATTGAGCGCCGCCGCGCGACGGGGCAACCACAACGCCACGCCTACGGTGACAATCAACAGGGGCCACAAGCGTGGGTAACTGGCACCGTTGAGGCTGCCCAGGTTCCAGAACGTCAGGGTACGCAAAGTGGCGTCGTCGGCCAGGTAGGTGAACAGCCCGACCCCGGCACCGGCCATGGCCGTCATCGCCACACCCGCCAAGAGCAGGGTGGCGACGTCGGTCTGCCCGTTGCGGCGACCGAAGCGGTACACCAGCGCCGTGACAATCAAGCCGCCGGCGAAGGCGCTCACCGACAGCAGATAAGGTTCGATGGCCGGCGGCAAGCCACCGAGCAGGCTGCCGCCGACGATGGCGATGGCGGCACCCAACGCCGCACCACCGGAGACACCGACCAGACCCGGATCGGCCAAGGGATTGCGGAACAACCCCTGCATCGCCACGCCGGACAGCGCCAGGACCGAACCCACGGCAATACCGAGCAAGCTGCGCGGCAGACGAATCTGCCCGAGGATCAACTCCGCCTGCTGCGTGTCGCCACCTTCGAGCGGCAACCCCAGCAGACGCATCCCGGCCAGCAAGGTATCTCCCGGCGGCAGGCTGACCGGCCCGAGGGCCAGGGACAGCCAGAACACCAGAACCAGCAACAACAGCAAAAAGATCAACGTCGGACGCGGCCGAAAAATGGCCGTCATGGGCTGATCCCGGCGGTCCGCGCTTTGGCGTCCGGGTAGAACGCCGTGGCACGGGCCGGCGGTGTCTTGATACGCATCGGGACTATTCCTTGGCCGATCAGAGGGGTTCGTAGCGGGTGATGATGCCATCGACGCCCGGCTTACGCACACGCCACGGTTCGGTCACGCCAGATCAGGTGTTTATGTATGGCGTTTTCGATCATGAGGAGAACTTGTGATCATCAAGATTAAAATGAGTTTGTCTCACTCGCTGGCACTGTCGACAATGGCCCCATTGAACGCATTGGAGTTATTTGACATGGCTGTGGCCCATTCCCTTGGATTTCCGCGCATTGGTCGCGACCGTGAACTGAAAAAGGCTCAAGAGGCGTTCTGGAAGGGCGAACTCGACGAAGCCGGTCTGCGCACCGTGGGCCGCGACCTGCGCAAGACCCACTGGGACTTGCAGAAAAACGCCGGTATCGAGCTGCTGCCGGTTGGCGACTTCGCCTGGTACGACCAGGTCCTGACCCATTCGTTGATGTTCGGTGTGATCCCGGAGCGTTTCCGCCCGCACGATGGCAAGGCCAGCCTGCAAACCCTGTTCGGCATGGCCCGTGGTGTGAGCGACAGCTGCTGCGGCGGCGCGCACGCCCAGGAAATGACCAAGTGGTTCGACACCAACTATCACTACCTCGTCCCTGAATTCAGCGCCGATCAGCAGTTCCAGCTCGGTTGGGACCAGTTGTTCGAAGAAGTCGAAGAAGCCCGTGCACTGGGGCATAACGTCAAGCCGGTGATCATCGGCCCGCTGACTTACCTGTGGCTGGGCAAGGCCAAGGGCGCCGAATTCGACAAGCTGGAACTGCTGGATCGCCTGCTGCCGCTGTACGGCCAGATCTTCCAGCGCCTGGCGGCACAGGGTGTCGAATGGGTGCAAATCGACGAGCCGATCCTGGCGCTCGACCTGCCACAGGCCTGGAAGAACGCCTTTGAGCGGGCCTACAACCTGATTCAGCGTGACCCATTGAAGAAGCTGGTTGCCACTTACTTCGGTGGGCTGGAAGAGAACCTGGGCCTGGCCGCCAACCTGCCGGTGGATGGCCTGCACATCGATCTGGTGCGTGCGCCTGAGCAGTACCCGACCATCCTCGATCGCCTGCCGGCCTACAAAGTTCTGTCGCTGGGCGTGGTCAACGGCCGTAACGTCTGGCGCTGCGATCTGGAAAACACGTTGGCTACCTTGCAACATGCTCACGAGCGTCTGGGTGATCGCCTGTGGGTCGCGCCATCCTGTTCGCTGCTGCACAGCCCGGTTGATCTGGAGCGTGAAGACAAGCTCGATGCCGAACTGAAAAGCTGGCTGGCGTTTGCCGTGCAGAAGTGTGAAGAAGTCGCGGTGCTGGCTCAGGCTGTCAGCGAACCGGAAGCGCCGAAGGTGCTGCAAGCGCTGACTCACAGCCGCGCCGTGCAGGCCAGCCGTGCGGCATCGCCACGCATTCATAAACCGGCCGTGCAGGCGCGGGTTGCTGCCATCACCGCCCAGGACAGCCAGCGTCATTCGCCGTTTGCCCTGCGTATCGAGAAACAGCGCGCTGGCCTTAACCTGCCCCTGTTCCCGACCACCACCATCGGTTCGTTCCCGCAAACCGCGTCGATCCGTCTGGCTCGCCAGTCGTTCAAGCAAGGCAAGCTGACCGAAGCCGAATATACCGAGGCGATGCACAGCGAGATTCGTCACGCCGTGCAAGTGCAGGAGCAGCTAGGCCTGGACGTGCTGGTGCACGGTGAAGCCGAGCGCAACGACATGGTCGAATACTTCGCCGAGCAAATCGACGGCTACGTGTTCACCCGTTTCGGTTGGGTCCAGAGCTACGGTTCGCGCTGCGTGAAACCGGCGGTGATCTACGGTGACCTGAGCCGCCCGAAAGCCATGACCGTGGAGTGGATCCGCTACGCCCAGGGCCTCACCGATAAGGTGATGAAGGGCATGCTGACCGGTCCCGTGACCATGCTGATGTGGTCGTTCCCCCGTGAAGACGTGAGCCGCGAAGTGCAGGCTCGTCAACTGGCTTTGGCCATTCGCGACGAGGTGCTGGACCTTGAAACCGCCGGGATCAAGATCGTGCAGATCGACGAGGCCGCGTTCCGCGAAGGCCTGCCGTTGCGCCAGGCGCAGTGGCAGCACTACCTGGACTGGGCGACCGAAGTGTTCCGCCTGTGCGCCTGCGGCGTGCGTGACGAAACCCAGATCCACACCCACATGTGCTACAGCGAATTCAACGATGTGATCGAGTCCATTGCCGCCATGGATGCCGACGTGATCACCATCGAAACCTCGCGTTCGGACATGGAACTGCTGGACGCGTTCGAAGCCTTTGCCTACCCCAACGAAATCGGCCCGGGCGTCTACGACATCCACTCGCCAAGGGTGCCGGACTCCTCGGAAATGGCCAACCTGCTGCGCAAGGCCGCCAAGCGCATTCCCGCCGACCGCCTGTGGGTCAACCCGGACTGCGGCCTGAAGACCCGCGGCTGGCCGGAAACCGAAGCGGCGCTGGTGCACATGGTCAACGCTGCGCGCCACCTACGTAAAGAATGGGCCTGACGCTGTATTGGGTGTACCACTGAGCCCTGCTCGCGAAGGCGGTGTGTCAGGCGACATCGATGTCGAATGTGCCGGTCTCTTCGCGGGCAAGTCGGATCGCCGCACCGCCGCTCCCACAGGGATTTTCGGCGGGCACAATAACTGTGTGCGTTGTTAAAACCACTCAGCGCCGTGGCTCGGCCACCAACAGTAATGACTGCGGCACGGGGCTTTGCGGGTGCTGTGGCTCCTGCAGGCTGGCAAGAGTAAATCCCGCCATGTCCAGTGCATTGTGCCAACTGGACAAGGTACGGAAATACCACGGCATGGGCTGCCACTGCCCCTTGAACGTGGAGAATGTCTCTTCCCGCCAGCCATCCTGATAATCGCCCGCCGCAGCCGCCCACGGGTGCAGCGTCTGGATCACCAGCGCGCCGCCAGGGGCGAGCAGGGTGTTCATGGCGGCGAGCAGGGGGATGATGTCCTGGTGCAGCAGGGCGAAGTTGGCGCAGATCAGGTTGTAGTCGCGGCCGATGTCGACTTTCGCTTCCAACAACTGTTCATAACTCGCCAAATGCACCGGCGCAGCGCCCGCCGCCCGCGCCGCCGCCACCAGCGTCCCATCGCCATCCACGCCGACCGCCTCGATACCCCGGGCTGTCAGCGCACGCAACAACCAGCCTTCGCCGCAACCCAGGTCGAGCACACGCTCGGGCTGGCGACCCAGCACCGCCAACACGATGGCCTGGTCGGTGACCTTTTGGCGGCTTTCGATGGTGCCCGAGCGTATGGCGTCGATCCAGGCCCGGGCGTTGTGGTGCCAACTGTCGAGGAGGGTGGTTTCGGGGGCTGACATGGTCGATGTCCGGCGTGATGGGTTGGATGAAAGGATAGGGCAAGGGTTTCGATCGTCCATTGTGCTGGTTTGTTTTCAGCCGGTTTTACCCGGCACCAACGACCGACTGTCCTCAGTAGTTCATCCCGTCATCGATCGCGATGCCCTTGGCGCGCATGGCCTTGATCAACTCGCTACGGGTGCCGGGCAGGTTGAGCATGGTCTTGGCCCGTAACTCTGTGACTTCTTCGGTGGTGTAGGGCTGATAGTCGGCCGGCAGACTGTCGCCCGCCATGCCGTCTTTGCGCATCAGCCAGTTGAGCAAGTCCGCCAGTTGCGCGTTGTTCAGCGCCGACTGCGACATGCCCGGCACCCGCACGAGGAATTCTCGGCCACCGGGGACTTTCAGGAAGTTGCCGACAAAGCCTTTCATCCGTGGCGTGTCGTTGGCGGCCGAACCCGTGCCGTCGCCCAGGTGGCAACCGGCGCATTGCAGCTGGTAGTTCACGCCGACGCTGTAACCGGCCTGGGCAATCGGGGTTTGCAGTGATTCATTGCCCGGCGCGTGATGCTGGTTCGGGTCGGGAATGGCCCGGGCATAGGCGAGCGGGGCGCCAAGGGCGCAGACGAGACCGAGGAGTAGCAACTTGCGCATGACTGAGCACCTTTTGCTTGTTGCGGGCGAAAGTTAAAAAAACAGCCGGACAAAATAAAAAAGCCGCCGATTGCGCGAACAACCGGCGGAAAGCGCGTTTGTTTTAAACGGCGACGCCGCGGATGACCGAAACGGTGCAGTGATAGATGTGGGATTTGGCGGCCAGGCACCAGTTCACATCGTTGTTGTTGAACGGGCGGTAGGCCGGTTCTTCACTGTCGTTGCGGGTGCAGGCGCATTGGGCGCAGCTTTGCTTACCGCAGCAGTCGTTGTACGAAATGATGTAGTCCTTGCCGTCGGCCGGGTTGCGGCAGGTGCCGATCCAGGTCACTTGCGAGGCTTCGGTGCCCGGTGGGCAGGACGTCACCGACCCGCCGCAGCAACTGCACAGAAAGCCATCGATGGAACAGTAGCGCCAGTAGTCGCAACTGTTTGGATCACCCGGGTCGCCGGCCTGCGCGGGTTCCGCGGCCAGGGCCTTGCTGGTGCGGTCCAGCGGCAGCAGCAGGGGCAGGGCGGCACCGGCCACCATCAGCGAACCCATGCGTGCCAGCAATTTACGACGCGACGTGGTGTCGGCGACACGGCGGGACGAACGCTCAAACAACAGATCCAGCAGTTTCATAAAGGTCTCCCTGCCTTATCAGTGGCTATGGCCGTGGCTGTGGTCGTGATCGTGGGTGTGCGGTTGGGCATTGAGGTACTGCTGCAGCGTGGCGTGCTTCAAGTGCTCGACTTCAAACAGGCTGTCCAGGTGCTCGCGGGAGTTGACCAGACCTTTGGCGCGCAGGGTGCCGGCCTTGTCGATCAACGCGGCGTACGGCAGCTTGCCGATCTGGTAGGTCATACCCACTTCCGGGCCGACCACATAGGTGGTGTCTTCGAGTTTATGTTCGCGGATCAGCGCTTGCTGGGCATCCATGTCGCCGTCGCTGACGAACACCACGTCGAGCGTGCCGGCCTGTTCCTTGGCGATGGACTTGATCGCCGGCAGCAGCGACTTGCAGATCGGGCAGGTCGGCGAGAGGAAGAACAGCAGTTGCGATTTCTCGCCGGCATAACCGAAGTTCACCGGACGACCGTGACGGTCGCTGGCAGTGACTTGCGGCGCGGGTTCATTGACCGCCACGCCTTTGTCGACCATCAACGCGCCGGCCGGCGCCAGGCGACCGTGCAGCACGCCAATCTGCCGCACCAGGCCCATGACGACAAATGCCACGGCCACCAGCAGCACCCAGAGCAGAACGTTGGAAACAATCAAGCCTTCCATTTCGATTACCTACCAATCAATTTGAGCAGAAGAGGGGAGTTCGCCAGCAGGCCATCGGCCGCGGCGTAGATGAGCAGCGCAACGGCGGCCGCAGCCAGGGTCACGAAGCCATCGAACAGGTTGAGGTCGCGGGCAACCGGCGCCACGCTGGCCACCAGCGCCAGTAGCACCAGCGCGCTGTTACGTGCCAGCAACACCGGGCGCAGCGGCTGTGCCTGGTCGGGGCTGGCACAACCGCAATCGATGTCGGCGCGACCGCGCCACAGGTTGATGCCGATGGCAGCGGCGTACAGCGCCAACAGGCTGGCGGCGCTCAACGCGGCATAATCACGGCTGACCGGCACCAGCAGGGCAAAGGCGATGACCAGTTCCAGCAGCGGCACCAGCCGTGCCGTCGGGCGCACCAGCGCCTCGGGTAGCAGTTGATAGTCCGCCAGTTGCCGGACGAAGCGGGCCGGCGCGCGCAACTTGTGGGTCGCGGCGCTGGCCAGCAACACCGCGATGGCGATGGCGCTGGCAATGATGAAGATCGGATCTGTGTGCATGGCCGAACCTCTTAGTAGCTCAGGACCTGAGTCGCGGTTTTGGCGACTTTCGGCATGCTGCCGGTGAGCTTGTTGGTCTTCAGATCGAAAATCTGCAAACCGCCTTCCACGTCGGTGCCAAGCAACAACGGCTTGTCGTCGCCAGTGGCCTGCATACTCCACACCGGAACCGGGGCTTCCAGGGTCGCCACCTTCTTGTGGGTCTTGAGGTCAAACGCCCAGATCAACGGGCTCGGGTCTTCCCACTTCAACGGTTCGTGGGCGTCGTGCATCAGCACGTACAGGCGGTCCAGCTTTGGTGCCACGGCCATCAACTGCCAGCCCCCCGGCGCCCAACCGGCTTTCTTTTCCTCGTCGGAAACCAGCGACCAGGACGGCAGGACTTTCGGCGCATCTCCAGCGAAATCCACCGGGCGTACGGTGCCGGTCGTGGTGGTGAAGTAGTAGGTATCGCCGACGTTGACCGCGCGCTCTACCAGTTTTTCCGCGTTCGGATCAAAGAACGGCGTGCGGCTGCGCGCGGTTTCCTGGCCCTGATCGTTGAGGGTCACCACCTGCAGGCTGCCGTCGCCGCACAGCGAGGCGAAGCGGCGGTTGCCGATCGGGTAGTTGAGCACGCAACCGGGGATGGCGATTTCCGTGGCAACGGCCCTGGCCTGGGTATCGACCACGGTCACCGACGTCGACGGGGTGAAGTTGTAGACGTAGACGAATTTGTCGTCGCCGCTTGGCTTGAGCGAGTAACGCTGGGTCAGCGACTCGGCGCGCTTGTTCGGAATCAGCACTTCCCAGGCGGGCGACAGGGTCGAGCTGTCCCACGCGGTGAGCACGTCGGTGCGGGTGCCGCGGGTGCCACGGGAATACCAGATGTCCGCACTGTAGAGGGTTTTCTTGTCGTGACTGAGGGTCGACGGCGCCGCGAAACCGGTCGGCACCATGCCGAGGATGCGCTTCTGGTCCGGATCGACCACGGTCACGCGGCCCGCCACGAAGCTGTCGAACTCGACGTCGATGACAAACGCGCGGTGAGCTTCGGGTGGAAACGCCAGAACGGTCTGGCCAATCGTACCGGCGGGCAAGTCCGCGCGGGCACTGTTCAAACCGAGTACAAGCAGGCTCAGGCCTAGCGCTGACTGTACGGAGATCCTGTTTGTTCGCATAAGGGGAACTTCCTGAATTGTTGGTAACGCGGATCGCGGGTGCTTTGGCAGATTTTTACCCTTTGATTCTGCCGTGCCCCGCGATCGCGAGAATTGCCCTGCCTGCCAAGTGTTTGTGTGTCTGTGCCAGTCGTATGGAAGAGCGAAAAGATCGCAGCCTGCGGCAGCTCCTACAGGGCAATGAGGTCCCCGTAGGAGCTGCCGCAGGCTGCGATCTTTTGCTTTAGACGAGGGAAGCGAGGGGAAGGGAGAAGCTGAAAACAGCGCCGCACGGCTCGAGGTTTTGCGCCCAGATATCGCCACGGTGGCGGCCGATGATGTTCTTGCACAGCGCCAGGCCGATGCCGTTGCCGCTGACCTTGGACGAGAAGAAGCCGTCGAACAGCTTCTCTTGTGCCTGGGCCTGGATGCCGCGCCCGCTGTCTTCAATGCGCACCAGGGCCACATCGTTCTCGCGGCTGGCATGGATACGCAACAGGCGTCGTTCGGTAGGCAGGTCGGCCATTTCTTCGATGGCGTTGAAGGCCAGGTTGAGGATCACCTGGCCGATCAGCACCTTCTCGCAACTCACCCGCAGCGGTTCGGGCGCGGTGACGATTTCCACGCGCACCCGGCTCGGATCGGCCCGCAGGCTGATGAAGTAGCGGGTTTCGCGCAGTAGCTCATTAAGGTCGAGCAGCTCTTCGCTCTGCTCCAGCTTGACCACGTAATCGCGCACGCTCTTGATGATCACCGAGGCGTGTTCGATCTGCCGCACGGCGCTCTGCAAGCCCCAGGCGACGCCTTGATCGGTTTCGCCGGCGTTGCCCAGGCGAATCACCGCGCCTTCAATAAAGTTGCGGGTCGCCGCCAATGGCTGGCTCAACTCGTGGGCAATCGCCACGGCCATTTCACCCATGGCGTTGTAGCGCGCCAGGTATTCGAGTTTCTGCTCGCTGACCCGCCGCGCCTCTTCGGCCTGCACCTGTTCGGTCACGTCGCGGAACAGCAGCAGGTGGCCGACCAGATCGTCCTCGATCTCGATGTAGCGGCACGTTGCGTCATGCCAGCGCCACTCGCCATCGCGGCGCTGCACTTTGTAATGCACGTTGAACGGCGCGTGCTTCGGTCTCTCCTGGGCAAGCTGGTGCAGCAGGCGCTGGCCGGATGCGTCGTCGCACCAGGCCAGGAAGTTCTTGCCCATCAGCTGGTGCACTTCGCTGTTGAGCAGGTGCGCGCCGGAGTCGCTGATAAAACCGATATCACCCTCGGGGCCGAGCACCGCCACGCCTTCGGCCAGGTCCTGCATGAAGGCCTTGAGCCGGCTCTCGAAACGCTTGAGGTCGCGCTTGACCTTGTCTTCCTTGGAAATGTCGCGGAACTGCACCATCAGCACATCGCGACCGTCCAGGTGCACCAGGGTCGCCACCGCCTCGGAAAGAATCTCCACCCCTTGCTTGGAGCGATAGCACCACTCGATGGCCCGTTGCCCGGTGCGCGCGGCGCCTTCCAGCCAGCGCAAGCCCACCGAGCGTCGGTACTTCGGGGCGTCGCGGGTCATGTCCGGGGCCTTGAGCGGCGTCAGTTCATCCAGGGTAAAGCCCAACGCCGCCAGGGCAGCGGCGTTGGCCCAGAGAATTTCCTTGGTGTGCGCGTCATGAAGAATGATGCACAGCGGCATGGCTTCGATCAGCGCATAAAAGTCGTTCGGTTTTGGCTGGTACATCGCACGGCCCCTGGCGGCAGAGATTTGCAGTATGGCGTTTTATACCTGCTCGCACAGCGGGATGCGCTCAGAGGTAATCGGTGGCGGGCTAGGGGTTTTCTTTAGCGGGGGGGTTGCACGCACCAATAGTTGTGCCAGGACGCGGTTTTTACACTGGACCTCAATGCAAAGGCATCCACACATCTTCTCTGTAGGAGCTGCCGAAGGCTGCGATCTTTTGATGTTGATTTGTCGGGATCAAAAGATCGCAGCCTGCGGCAGCTCCTACAGGCAGGGGAGCAGCGGAGCCTACTAACAATAATCAAAACGGAGAACTAGCCCATGCTGCGTTCAGCTGTCGCGCAACAAGACCCTGTGTCCGCCCCGGTCGTGCCAATGGTCGAGAGTCAGCTATTCCAGCAAGTGCTGGATGAGGTTCGCCAGCGTCGCGAAGAATTCGACGCCGGCTCCCACGTGCCTCGGGACATGATCGAGCGCTTCAAGCAGGTGGGCATTTTTCGCGCCGCCACGCCGAAATGCTTCGGTGGTGACGCCCTGGCACCGGTGCTGTTCCTGGAAATGATCGAGCGCATCTCCGAAGCCGACGGCTCGGCGGGCTGGGTGGCCAGCTTCGGCAGCGCCGGTGTCTACCTGGCAGCCTTGCCACGGGAAACCCTGGCTGAGCTCTACGCCGAAAGCCCTGACCTGGTATTCGCCGGCGGCCTGTTCCCCTTGCAACCGGCCGAGACCGTGGAAGGCGGGTATCAGGTCAACGGCACCTGGAAATTCGCCAGCGGCTGTAAAGGCGCAGACCTGTTGGGCGTTGGCATCGGCGCTGCCGGCGGCAAGCCGCGCACCGCTGTGTTCCGCCCGGAGCAGGTCGACATCGTCGAGAACTGGGAAGTGGTCGGTCTCAAGGGCACCGGCAGCCATGACCTGCGAGTGAGCGATAAACGCGTTGATGAGCGCTGGACGTTCATCCGTGGCGGAGCCGCGACCATCGACGAACCGCTGTTCCGCTACCCGTCGATCGCCTATGCCGCGCAAGTACTGGCGGTGGTCAACCTCGGCCTGGCCCGTGCAGCGCTGGACGAAATCAGCCGCATGGCTGGCGGCAGCGGCATCACCGGCGCGCCGAAATTGTCCGACCGCGCCTACGTGCGCATCGAGATCGCCAAGGCTGAAGCCAAGCTCAGCGCCGCCCGCGGTTTCTTCTACAACGCCACCGAACAGGTGTGGAACTCGATCCTGGCCGGCAACCCGGTCACCCCGGAGCAGACCAGCCTGTTGCGCCTGTCGGCGATTCACGTGTCCCAGGCCGGTGCCGAGGTGGTGCAGAGCGCCTACAGCCTGGCCGGCACCACCGCCATTTACCTGCGCCATCCGCTGCAACGCTACCTGCGCGACTCGATGGTGGTGACCCAGCACGCCTTCCTCAGCGAAGGCCTGTACGACGGCGCCGGCTCGGTGTTCCTCGGCGTGCCGCCGTTCCCGGGCTACATCTGAATCCCCATTACTTTTTCAAGGAATCGCACCCATGTCGCAAACCACCCAAGAACCATTGCGCGTCGTCTTCTGCATCGGCATCACCCAGAATTTTTTCGACCTGCCCACCGGCGAAGGCCTGAGCGTGTGGAAAGGCTTCAGCCAGATGATGGGTGACCTCGGCGCCATGCCCGGCATCACCGTGCTCGGCGCGATGGATGACGACCGCCTGATGGTCGGCCCATCCACCACCTCGCCCTGGACCGTGTACATCATGGCCGACGTCGACTGCCACCAGTCGGTAATCGACGCCTGCAACCTGTTCCGCACCACGCCGGTCGGCCAGTACAGCCTGTGGCGCTACGCCAGGATCGAAGCGCGCATCGGTCGCCCGCTGACCATTCCTGATGCGGCCAAGGTGTAAGCCATGAACGAGGCCTTGCTGCAGCGTCTGGCGACGCTCGAAGGGGAAAGCGCAGTGCGTCGCCTGATGGCGCGCTACATGGACCTGTGCGACGTGCCGCGGGCGGCGATTCATCTGAGTCAGTTGGCGCAACTGTTCACCGAGGATGCGATCTGGGAAGGCCTCGGCACCCAGACCGCACAGACCTTCGGTCAGCACCAGGGGCGTGAAGCGGTGGCGGCGTTTGTCGGCGGTTATCTGCCGCCGTCCGACCACTTCAAGCTGAACCTGCATTACCTCACCAGCGAGTCGATCGTGGTCGACGGCAAGGCGGCGCAGGGGCAGTGGATCATGCAGCAGATCTCGACGTACGCCGATGGCCGCAACGAGTTGTTCGGCACGCGCCTGAACATCGATTTTCGTTGTGTCGACGGCGTCTGGCTGATCGCGCATTTCCGTACGCAACGGCTGTTCAACACGGAGCTGAATGCATGAGTACTTTCATCAGCGAATTCCTCCTCGGTGGCAACGGCAAGCGCGTCGCCATCAAGGATTCCATCGACATCGCCGGCCATCCGACCCGCTCGGGCAGCCGCGCCTTCGCCGATGCACCGGCGGCGACGAAAAACGCCGAAGTGGTCGATGCGATCCTCGACGCTGGCTGGCAGATCGTCGGCAAGACCAACTTGCATGAACTGGCGTTCGGCGTGACCGGCATCAACGACTGGACTGGCACACCGATCAATCCGCAAGCGCCGGATCGCGTTCCTGGCGGCTCGTCCAGCGGTTCGGCTTCGGCGGTCGCGGCAGGCCTGGCGGACATCGCCATCGGCACTGATACCGGTGGTTCGGTGCGTGTGCCGGCAGCCTGCTGCGGGATTGCCGGGCTCAAGCCGACTTATGGCCGTGTCAGCCGTGTCGGCGCCCATCCGCTGGAATCGAGCCTCGATTGCGTCGGGCCGTTCGCCAAAAGCATGGAGGACCTAATCGCTGCGATGCAGGTGATCTGCCCGGGCTTTACCGCTCAAGGGTTGCCAGGTGACGGCGCCAGGGTCGGCTTTCTCGAGGTGGCCTGCGATGCGCATCTGCAAGCAAGTCTCGGAGCCGCCGCCGACCGCGCCGGATGGCGTCGCAGCAACCTGCACCTGAGTGAATTCGAAGCGGCGTTCGCCGCCGGCCTGACCGTGATCAATTTCGAAAACTGGGCGGCGTTCGGTCACCTGACCGGCAAGGGCCTGATCGGCGCCGATGTGGAAACACGTTTGCTGGCGGCCAGCCGCACCACGCGCCAGGAACTGGCTGAGGCCGAAGCCGTGCGCACAGCGTTCACCCAACAGGTGGACGCGGCGCTGGAAGACTTTGCCGTATTGCTGCTGCCGACAATGCCGAGCTTGCCGCCGACCCTCAGCGAAGCCCGCGCCGGCAGCAAAGCCGTGGCCGGCATGACCCCGCTGGTTCGGCCTTTCAACCTCAGCGGCCACCCGGCCCTGACGGTGCCGGTGGAACTCGACTGCGGCGGGCTGAAGGTCGGCCTGCAAATCGTCGGCCGCAAGGGTCAGGACGAACTGGTCTGCGCCTTTGGTGCGCAACTGCAACAGAGCATGGCCGGTGAGCGGCCTGGCTCTAAATCAAAATCATAAAAAGAAGCCATGAGGAGAACCGCATGAGCACTCATGAATATCAGCTGATCGCATCGTCGAAAAGCCCGGAAGACCTGGTCCGGCACGACCGCGTCGACGTCTCGCTGTACAACGACCCGGCGCTGTTCGAAGCCGAGCTGGACAAGATTTTCTACCGCACCTGGGTGTGGGTTGCCCACGAAAGCGAAGTGCGCAACAGCGGCGACTTCAAGACCGCCACCATCGGCCGTCGCCCGGTGATTGTCGTGCGCGACAAGAAGAACAACATCAACGTGCTGGAAAATCGTTGCCGCCACCGTGGCGCCACCGTGTGCGAGAAGCACAAGGGCAACGCCACCGGTTTCACCTGCCCGTACCACAGCTGGTCCTACGGCCTGGACGGCAAGTTGCGTGCGCTGCCGTATCCGGATGGCTACGAAGGCATCCTGGAGAAATCCGAATTGCCGCTGACCAGCCTGCGCGTCGAAAGCTACGCCGGCATGGTCTTCGCCAGCTACAACGACGAGATCGAACCGCTGGAAGACTTCCTTGGCGGCGCGAAACACTGGATGGACCTGTTCATGAAACAGGGCGCCGGTTACCCGATAAAGACTCAGGGCGAACACAAGTTCAGCTTCAAGGGCAACTGGAAGATCCAGCTGGAAAACACCACCGACGGTTACCATTTCCCGATCGTGCACAAGTCGTTCATGTCGTCGGTCGATGAAGAAACCTCGGAAATGCTCTCGTTCATGACCGACGAACAAGCCGTGACCCATTCGCTGGGCAACGGCCACAGCGTGATGGTGATGGTGCCGGAGCACGTCGATCTCGATCATGACGACGGCACCGAACAGTTGCAGGAACGCTTCGCTCACGTCACTGAAGAACTGTCGAAAACCCTGCCGGCCGATCAGGTGCGTCGCATCGTGCGCTCGCTGCACGGCGCCGGTTTCAACCTGAACCTGTTCCCCAACGTGGCGATGTCGATGTCGTTCTTGCGTGTGCTGCGCCCGGTGTCGGTCAGCGAAACCGAGATCCGCCACGTGGCCCTTGGCATGGACGGCGGCCCGGAAATTGCCAACCGCGAACGCATGCGCATCCACGAACACTTCCAGGGCCCGTTCGGTTTCGGCAGCCCTGACGATGCCGAAGCCTGGGACCGCGTGCAGCGCGGCTCGTATGCCGGCGTCGATGCGCCAATCCTGGTCAACCGCGGCCTGAACCGCGAAATCACCGCTGAAAACGGCGACAAGGTCAGCCACGCCACCGACGAAGGCGGCATGCGCGGTGCCTACGACATGTGGAAAAGGATGATGAGCCAATGAGCAATCAAGACACCCTGAACGGTTTTTCCGGTCCCCTGGCCCAGGCCATCGAATTCATCTGGCGCGAAGCCGAACTGCTCGACCACAAGAACTACGCCGAGTGGGCGACCTTGTGGAGCGAAAGCGGCAAGTACATCGTGCCGATCGACCCGGACACCGAAGACTTCGAAGCGACCCTGAACTACGCCTACGACGATGCGCGCATGCGTGACCTGCGCATCGAACGCCTGACCGCCGGCTACTCGCCGTCGGCGGTGGACGCGGCGAAAACCATCCGCACGATCTCGCGTTTCCGTCTGGTGGAAGCGGCCGGCGACATCGTCGAAGTCAATTCGGCGCAGTTGCTGTACGCCTACAAGCGCGGCGTGCACACGCCGTTCGTGGCCGACCTGAACCACCGCATTCGACTCACCGACGGCGTGCCGACCCTGGAGCGCAAAGTGGTGCGCCTGATCAACTCCACCGACAGCCTGAGCGCGCTCGGCTTCCTTTTGTGAGGGCAATATCATGAGTCGAGTAGCCCTTGTAACGGGTGCCTCGCGCGGACTGGGCGAGTGCATCGCCCGCCGTCTGCACGCGGCGGGTTATCGCGTCGGCCTGGCCGATGTGCGTCTTGATGGCGTGCAGCAACTGGCTGCCGAGCTGGATGGCAGCGGCGTTACTGCCGTGGCAATCGAGCTGGATGTGCGCAGCAAAGCCGACTTCCAGCGTGCTCGCGACCTGCTCACTGAGCAGTGGGGCGGCACCGACATTCTGGTGAACAACGCCGGCGTGTCGAAAGTCGCGGCGCTGATGGACATCACGCCGGAAGAGTTCGACGAGTCGATGGCGATCAACCTGCGCGGCACCTTTGTTGCCTGCCAGGTGTTCGGCGCGCACTTCGCCGAGCGCGGCTTCGGGCGCATCGTCAACATCGCGTCCCTGGCCGGACAGAACGGCGGCACCGCCACCGGCGCGCATTACGCGGCGGCCAAGGGCGGCGTGGCGACCCTGACCAAGGTCTTCGCCCGCGAGCTGGCGCCCCAGGGCGTGACGGTCAACAGCATCTCGCCAGGCCCGCTGGACTTGCCCGTGGTGCGCGAGACCGTGGCCCCGGAGCGACTGGAACAGATCCTGAAAATGATCCCGGCCGGCACCCTCGGTAATCCCGAGTTCATCGCCGACAACGTGTTACTGCTGATCGCCGATAACGCGACCTCCGTGACTGGCGCGTGCCTGGACGTCAACGGCGGCTTGTTCATGCGCTGAGCGCTGACCATGGATTTCTTGGCCGGACAAATGAACCCGTAGGAGCTGCCGAAGGCTGCGATCTTTTGATCTTGCTTCTAAAAGATCGCAGCCTTCGGCAGCTCCTACAGGGGTAGCAAGCGTGTTTAACACAAACAACAGTATTCAGGTGATGCAATGATGAAGGTGAAGATCGAAAGGATCGTCGACGAAGCGCTGGATATCCGTTCCTTTCGCCTCGTGCGCAGTGACGGCCAGCCGCTCGACACCTATGAACCGGGTGCCCACGTCGACCTGACCGGGCCGACCGGGGTGACCCGCCAGTATTCGCTGTGCAGCCCGCCACAGGATCGCCGTGCGTATCTGGTGGCGGTGAAGAAAGAAGCGCAGTCGCGCGGCGGTTCACTGGCGCTGCACGAGCAAGTGGAAGAGGGCATGGAGCTGGAAATGGGTGCGCCGCGCAACCTGTTTCGCCTCGATAAAACGGCCAGCGAACACGTGCTGTTCGCCGCCGGTATCGGCGTCACGCCGCTGCTGAGCATGGCCTACAAACTGGCGGAAAGCGGCCAGCCGTATCGCCTGCATTATTTTGCCCGCTCGGCGCAGTACGCGGCGTTTACCGAGCTGTTGGCGACCAATTTTGCTGATAACGTGGAGTTCCACTACGGCGTTGAACCTGCGGATCTGGACGGCGCATTGAGCGAATGCCTGAACCGCGCCAATGCTGCGGCCCACGTCTACACCTGCGGCCCGGCGCCTTTCATGAACAAAGTGGTGGAAGTGGCGTCCCGCAGTCGCTCGGACGATGCCATTCACCTGGAACACTTCGCCGCAGACCCGGCCGCCAACAGCGCCCCGGCGGGCACCTTCGAAGTGGAACTGGCCAGTTCCGGCGTGGTGCTGCAAGTGCCGGCCAATGCCAGCCTGGTCGACGTGTTGCAGGCCCATGGTTGCGACATCGACACCGAGTGCCGCGAAGGCATCTGCGGCACCTGCATCGTCGAGGTGCTGGACGGCTTGCCGGAGCACCGCGACAACTGCCTGTCGAACAAGGAAAAGGCCTCCAACAAGCAGATCTGTGCCTGTGTATCACGGGCACTTTCCGCTCGTCTGGTACTGGACCTTTAAACCGAAAGTTCACTGGAAAGCTTGGGCCGGAGCCTGTTGAATGGGCGCCCGGCGGCCGTCGAAGGAGGAGATGGCTACAGAAACAACCGTTTTGACGAACCGCTCGATGAAGCGGTCGAAAAATAACAACAAAAACGTGAGGCTTTGCGGACATGATTACAGCATCGACGGTGCGCAACGAGGCGTTCGAAAGTTGGTTGAGCCAGGTGAACCAGGCCTGTGGGCGTTTCGATGCCCGGGCGCTGGACTCCGATTTCTATGGCGAACTGACGGAATTTCGCAGCGGCGCGATCAACCTGAGTGTGGTCGACATGGCGCACGTGCATTTGTACCGCACCAGCAAGGACGTCAGCACCAGCCGCGACGGCCACTACTACGCGGTGTTCCAGCTGCGTGGCAGCTCGCAACTGGAGCAGGGCGACAACCGCGCGCAACTGGGCTGTGGCGACATCGCCCTGATCGACGCCAGCCGTCCGAGCGACATGATCTACAACGACGATTGCCGACAGCTGTCGCTGATTTTGCCGCGCCAGGTGGTCGAGCGCGGTTCGCACTTCAATGCCGTCAACTGCGCCACGCGCATCGCGGCCGGCAGCCCCCTGGCGGCGATGGCCAGCAAGCTGGTGCTGGACACCCGCCAGCAGGACGGGCTGGAGATGCAGGAAAGCGAAGCCGTGCTCGATGCCCTGGCCAGCCTGTTGCTGCCGGGCATCAGCGCCCGCGACTGCGGTGCGGACGCCCATGAGCGGCAATTTCGCAAGATCATCGCCTTCATCGACGCGCACCTGAGCGACGAAGAACTGTGCCCCGAGCTGATTGCCCGTGAAGTCGGGATTTCCGTGCGCGGCCTGTACCGGATGTTCTCCAAGCGCGGCCTGGTGGTGGCGCAATACATCAAGCACCGCCGCCTGGACTTCTGCGCCGAAAACCTGCGCCGCGCCGATGTCGAGCAGAAGCTGTCGGCGTTGTGTTATGCGTGGGGCTTCTCGGATTCGAGCTACTTCTCGTCGGCCTTCAAATCGCGCTTTGGCGTGTCACCAGGGGCTTATCGCAAGCGGTATAGCCAGATCTGAATCCGCCATTGATGTTGAATGTGCCGGCCCCTTCGCGAGCAAGCCCGCTCCCACATTGAATCTGCGGTGAACACAAAGTCTGTGTCCGGCCGAGATCAAAATGTGGGAGCGGGCTTGCCCGCGATGGCGGCCTGACGGCGAATACAGAATGATCAGTGCCGCGCCGGCTCATCCACCGGCAAATGCAGCACCTCGCGCACCAGCATGGCGATACTGCTCACGCCCATCTTTTCCTTGATCTTGGTACGGTGCACATCAACGGTCTTCACGCTGATGTTCAGCTCCCGGGCGATCACCTTGCTCGCCTTGCCATCGATCACCAGCATCAACACTTCCCGCTCACGGCTGGTCAACAGTGCCAACTTGCCTTGCAGGTTCTGACGCTGCTGCTGATCGGCCTGGGCGTGCACGGCGGTCTTCAGCGCGGCCTGGATGCGGTCGATCATCTGCTGCGGGTTGTAGGGCTTTTCGACGAAATCCAGCGCGCCGTTCTTCATCGCCGTGACCGACATCGGAATGTCGCCATGGGCCGAGACGAAAATGGTCGGCAGGGTGCTGCCGCGCTGGTTGAGGATTTCCTGCAGCTGGAAACCACTGGTTTCCGGCATGCGCACGTCGAGCACCAGGCAGGCGGGCTGCTTGGGGTCGTATTGGCTGAGGAACTCTTCGGCGCCGGCAAAGCACTGCGCCTGCACACTCACCGACTCCAGCAACCAGGCCAGTGAGGTTCGCAGGTCCTTGTCGTCGTCAACGATATAAACAATCGGTTTACGGATTTCCATCGGGGCTGCCACGAAAGTTTTCTAATTATTGTTTTCGCACGGGAGCGTGCGGCACGCATTGGCTCATCTTTCTGGAACCAGTATGCAGAATACCCACTGTGGCCGGCCCTTGCGATAAAGAAACCACCTAGTCGACTAGCGGAAACCCAACCCTGCCATGGGGATCGTCAGAATGGTTGCGCCGCGCCCGCAGCCTTAGTCTTGTTCCATCACCTACGGGCCGCAAGACAGCGGCCCTCCTGAAGGAAGGGGCATCGACATGGCCGACCTGAGCCAGCAGCAAATCGACTTTCGCAACGCCATGGCGCAGCTGCCTGCCGCGGTGAACATCATCACCACCAACGGCCCCGGCGGTCGTTGCGGCATCACCGCCAGCGCCGTGTGCTCGGTGACCGACTCGCCACCTACGGTGCTGGTGTGCGTCAACCGCAACAGCGCCACCCACGACGTGTTCCGCACCAATGGCCACCTGTGCGTCAACGTGCTGTGTGGCGAGCAGGAAGAACTGGCCCGGCATTTCGCCGGCATGACCCAGGTGCCGATGGACGAACGTTTTGCCTGGGACCTGTGGGACGACGGCGCGGCCGATGTGCCGGTGCTGCGCGATGCCCTGGTGCAGCTTGAAGGGCGGATCAGCGAGTGCAAGGAAGTGGGCTCGCATTCGGTGATGTTCGTGGAACTGACGAAGGTGGGCGTGCGCGAACCGCGTGACAGCCTGGTGTATTTCAACCGCTTGTTTCATCGTGTTGAGCATGCCAGCGCGGCTTGATTGAGACCTTCTTTTGTAGGAGCTGCCGAAGGCTGCGATCTTTTGATCTTGCTTTTCTCGATCTAACAGAAAAGCAAAATCAAAAGATCGCAGCCTTCGGCAGCTCCTACGGATTGGGTGTGTATTGGTGGGTTGTTTAACAGCTGTAGGCGTCACTTCCTGCAAGCTACAGCGCCTTGCGTCGTTGCCTACAAGTGGCCACCCCGCACAAACCCTCCACGCTGTTCACCATCAACCCCGACATCGACACCGAAACCCTGCTGGCCCACGCCTGCGAATCGCTGGCCTCGGCGAACGTCATGGCCAATGACCTGGCGGGATTCCTGGAAGGCACGCACCGCAACACCCTGCTGGGCATCGCGCAAGTGATCATGTTGGGGGAGTTGGCGGTGAATCGGGCTTTGGATCAGGTCGATCGGCCCGGCTAACCACTAAACACTGTGGGAGCGAGCTTGCTCCGGGCGGCGTTCCGACGATTGCGGAGTGTCAGTCAGTGGAGATGTTGGATGTGATGGCCTCTTCGCGAGCAAGCCCGTTCCCACAGGGGATCTGCGGTGTACACGGATTTTGTGTGCAGCAGAAATCCAAATGTGGGAGCGGGCTTGCTCGCGAAGGCGGTGTATCAGGCACTGCAAATCTCAGATACGAAAGTTCCCCTCGGCCGAAATCAGAAACCGGTGGCGAACACCACCTGGGCGTAGACGTTCTTGTCGTTGTTACCCAGTTGGGTACCACCGTCTTCGGCGCTCTTGTCCGGCTGGTAGATGCCCACCAGTGGCATCACGGTCAGGTGGTCGTTGACGTGCCATTCGGCATACAGGTCGACTTCGTGGCCATCGGTGTTGCCCAGGTTGCGGTCGATGGTGTCGTAGTTGAAGTACATTGCGCCGATGTTGAGGTTCTCCAGCGGCGAGACCTTCATCGTGACGTTCTGGATGCGCGAGTTGCTGTTGAACGGCCCGGCGTAGTTGCCCGCCACTTCACCCTGGAACCAGGTGCCGTAGCCACGGCTGAAACCGTAGAACAGGGTGTCGTAGCCTTCCGAGAAGCGGCTGTAGCGGTAGCTGGCGCTCGGTGTCCAGACTGCGTTGGAGAAGGTCCAGCCGGCTTCCAGGTACCAGGCGTCTTCGCTGGTGGTGTGAGGCTTGTCCTGCTTGGCGTATTCACCGGACAGGAACAGGTCTTTCACCCCGGCGTTGCCCGCCGCACGCAGGCTGTAGGTCTTCATGCCGCCGCGTTCGAGCTGGATCGGCGAGGCGTACTGTTCATCGATATCGGTGGTCTTGATGAAGGTCAGGCCGACGGTGCCGGCCTCGGCCACGTGCTCCAGGGTGCCGACGTACATTTCGGTCTTGGCCTGGGCGCGGTTGTCGGATTTGAGCCACATCAGGTCGCTGCGCCAGCCTTCCTTGCCGCCCAGACGCAATACGGCGGTTTCGTCGAAGGCCTTGCGCGCCGCCAGGTAGTAGGCACCGCCACGGTTGAATTCGCCGTCGGCCAGGCCCTTGCCCATGTTCAGCGCGTCGCCGTCGATCAGGAAGCCGTCGCCGACCACAATGTTCTGTCGGCCGAAGGACAGGTCGACACCGTCACTGCCCAACGCGCCGAACAGATCGGCCGAGCGCCAGCCGAGGTAGGCGTCTTCGAACTTGGTGGTGCGTTCCGAGCCATCGGAGAAGCCTGCGGCATCGCCATCGCCCCAGGTGCCGGAACTGAGCATGTTCCCCGCGCCGTACGCGGTGCCCACACCGCCCAGGCCTTGATCGAAGCTCAAGCCGTATTTGATGTAGCCCTCGCGCCACGACGAGCTGCCTTCACTCAGGCGACCGGACAGGGCGTAGTTTTCCTGGCTGTGGAAAATGCCGAACACGGCTTCGAGGGTAGCGTTCAGATGGCTGTCGTCGTCGGCGTAGAGTTCATAGGCACCGGCATTGCCGGCACTGATCATCAGCGCGAGCGTCGAGAGACGAAGCAAGGGGGACTTGAGCATGGTGTGGCATCCGTTCTTGTTCTTGAGCGCAGGTTTGCGGTCTGTCCGGATACTAAGACGCGGCCATTGTTTGCCCTTTTCCCTGTTTGCCAATTAGTTGGTTGTGCATGCCAGATTGCATGGCGCGTTGCCACGACGCCGGTTCCTGGTGCGCGAAAACAGGCGCTGCGCAGTAATCGCGCACGGATGGGCATGGCCGCCGCGGTATTTCGCGGTGGCCAGCGACAGGAACGAAAAGTGCAGGACGCCTCGCAGCGACTAATGCAATGGATGAGGCTGCGATGAGCAATGCACAACAGGTCGAGCGCTTTGATCAATGGCTCGACAAGGTCAATCAGGTGTGCGGGCGCTTTGGTGCCAATGTGTTGGGGACGCAGTTTGCGGGCTCGATCGATGAGTACCGCAGCGGTGAGCTCAAGATGAGTTTTGTCGACGTGGCCCAGGCCCGACTGTTCCGCACGCAGCATGAGATCGATCAGGGCGAAGACTCGCATTATTACGCGGCGTTCCAGCTGGCCGGCGAAGCCGTGATGGAGCAGCAGGGCAGTTGCATCACTCTGTTGCCGGGGGATATCACGCTGATCGACTCCACGCGCCCAAGCAACTTTGTCTACCGCAACAACGCCCGTCAGTTGTCATTGATACTGCCCAGGGAGCGAGTGGAGCAGCAGCTGCGCTTCACCACGGTCAAACCCGCGCAACGCATTCAGGCGTCGGCGCCGATGGCGGGGCTGGCCCAGCGCCTGATCCTCGGTTCAACGGAACAAGGCCTCAGTCACACAGAAAGCGAAGCGACGCTGGACGCGGTGATCAGCCTGCTGCGTCCGGCGATGGGGGCGAGCGAGTTGGACGACTCACCCCAGGTGCGCACCTTCCGCAAGGCCTTGCGCGTTATCGATGAGCACATTGGTGACGAGGCGCTGTGCCCCGAATGGCTGGCGACCCAGGTGGGCGTCTCCGTGCGCGGCCTGTACCGGCTGTTTTCCCGACACGGCCTGGTGGTGGCGCAATACGTGAAAAACCGTCGCCTCGACCTTTGCGCCGAACAACTGCGCCATGCCCGGGGCGAGGGCAAGCTGTGTGCACTGGGCTATGAGTGGGGCTTTAACGATTCGAGCTATTTCTCTACGGCGTTCAAGGCGCGGTTTGGCGTTTCGCCGGGTGAGTATCGGAAGCGGTATACGAATTGAGTGGTCCGGTCAGGATCCCGTCACGCAATGGCAACCGATCAGCAAGGTTGCCGTCCGTCGCCTTTTTAAAAAGCTAAAATGCAAATTCAAAAAAGATACTTTGGAAAAAGAAAGAAATTTCCTACTCCGACCTACAGAAGGCCGACGCCAGCATCGTTCGCTTTGTGGTTAACGTTTATTTTGTTTTTAAAAGCTTATAAAAACTTATCGATGTAATGATGCTTTTACGATGTTGATAAGCAAAAAAATATTCCGAATGTCCTGTGCGAACCCTCCTTTTATATTGAGTGAAATCTCCTACGTGTAAAAGAAATCGTTTCTTGCGCTCTGTTTTGAAAGTTATTAAAAGCAAATGCGTCACTTGATTTTGGTGGCGTTCTCTCTAATAGCGAGTAATCAAAAATGAAATGCGAAAATTTTTGGGACGTTCCTTGTTTTGACGATGAGCTTGAATATGGCTCATCTCCGCGTATTGCCGAAGGCCTTGGGGCACAAAGTGGCAGAGGATGTGACGGTGGGTGTGGCAGGAATGCTATACCTGACCCTGCAAAGAGACTTCATGATGTTAAATATACAAAGCTACGAAATACTTTATTTTGACTCCAGTAGTGTGGAGGTTTCGAAGAGCGGCAGGTCGATAATGCGTTCACCATCTTTAGCGGTGGCTCTGGCCAAACTAAAAAACTACAAGAATGTTTCAAAGGCAGAATTTGATGAGGTGTTGTCAGAGTATGGCTTGAATCCGGAAGCGGATTACGAGCTTTTAGAGTTGAAAAAGCTCAAGTAGTCATCACCTGATTGGCTAGTACAAGTGTTGGTCTCGCAAATCTGCACTGCATAAATTGAGTGCACCTTCCGGTAGGAGCTGCCGCAGGCTGCGATCTTTTGATCTTGCTGTCGACGATATCGAGAGCATGAAGATCAAGAGATCGCAGCCTGCGGCAGCTCCCGCGCAATCTGGCACAACCGCCAACACAACTGGCACGCAGGGCAAAACCTGCGTGCCGACGACCGCCGACAATCCCTACCAACCTGCCGAAGCACCGTTGCCTCGGCATTTTTAGTATTGGCGTTCGCCTGCTGGCGGGTGCATGGATTTTCAAGGTCGTTTTCCTATGTTCACTTCGCTGCGTGTGCCCCTGATCGGTTTGCTGTCCTTCACCCTGGTCCAGGCGGTGTCTGCCGCTGAGTGTGCCCCGGACACGCGCCGTGGCGGCGAAGTGTTTGCCACCGAGTGCAGCGTCTGCCATGCGGTGAGCAAGGGCACGACCGGCATGATGGGGCCGAACCTGTTTGGTGTGTACGGGCGCAAGTCCGGCTCGCTGGCCGGCTTCAGCTACTCACAGGCCATGCGCGACAAAGACGTCGACTGGCAGGCCGAGAACATCACGCAACTGATCACCCAGCCCCAGGCCTTCGTGCCGGGTACCTACATGCCCTACATGGGCCTGGCTTCCGCCGCCGACCGCCAGGCGGTCGCGTGCTTCCTCAAAGAACAACACTGATCAGGCCGGATTGGCGCCTGAACAACTCGTCTGAATGAAAGGTGAATTATGAGCAACGTTGAAATCCTGCCCCAGGTTGCTGCATTCCTTGCACGTCGCCACGGCTGCTTCATCGATGGCCAGTGGGTGCTTGCCGAGGGCGACAGCATCGCCGTGGTCAACCCGGCCACCGGGCAAACCCTGTGCGAAACCCTGGATGCACCGCTGGAGCTCGTCGAGCGCGCCGTGCAGTCGTCCCACAAGGCGTTCAAGTCCGGTGTGTGGTCGAGCCTGCGCCCGGCGGACCGTGAACGCATCCTGCTGAACTTCACCCGCCTGGTCGAAGAACACGCCGAAGAACTGGCCCAGCTGGAAACCCTGAGCCAGGGCAAGTCGATCAACATGGCCCGCGCGCTGGACCTCAACGCCACCGTGGAATTCATGCGCTACATGTCCGGCTGGGCGACCAAGATCGAAGGCCAGACTTTCGATGTGTCGATCCCGCTGCCACCGGGCGCCAAGTTCACCGCGTTCACCAAGCGCGAGCCCGTGGGCGTGGTGGTCGGCATCGTGCCGTGGAACTTCCCGCTGCTGATCGCCGCCTGGAAACTGATGCCAGCCCTGGCCACCGGTTGCACGGTGATCATCAAGCCGGCCATGGAAACCCCGCTGACCGCCATGCGCCTGGCTGAACTGGCTGTGGAAGCCGGCATCCCGGCCGGCGTATTCAACGTGGTCACCGGTGGCGGCGCCTCCGTTGGCGGCGTGCTGACCGCGCATCCGTTGGTGAGCAAAGTGTCGTTCACCGGTTCCACCGCCGTGGGCAAGAGCGTCGGCGCGGCGTGCATGGAAAACATGACGCGCTTCTCCCTGGAACTGGGCGGCAAGAACCCGATGATCGTGCTCGCCGATGCCGACATCGAAAAAGCCGTGCAGGGTGCGATCCTCGGCGGCTTGCTGAACAACGGCCAGGTCTGCGCGGCGGCCTCGCGCTTCTACGTGCACCGCTCGATCCACGACCCATTCGTCGAAGCCCTGGCCACCGCCGTCTCCTCGATGCCGATTGGCGCCGGCATGAATTGCGACGCGGCCATCAACCCGCTGGTGTCGCGCAAGCAACAGCAAAGCGTACTCAAGCACATCGAACTGGCCCGCCAGCAAGGTGCGCGGGTGGTGACTGGCGGCGAGCTGCTGGAAGGCGACGGCTTCTTCGTGCAGCCGACCATCCTGGCGGACATCGACCACAGCATGGCCGTGGCCCGTGAAGAAGTGTTCGGCCCGGTATTGGGCGTGATGCCGTTCGACGACGAAGACGCCGTGATCGAACTGGCCAACGACAACCGCTACGGCTTGGCCGCCAGCCTGTGGACCAACGACCTGGGCAAAGCCATGAACCTGGTGCCACGCATCGAAGCCGGTACGGTCTGGGTCAACGCCCACGTGCTGCTCGACCCGGCGATGCCGTTCGGTGGCGTCAAGCAATCGGGTATGGGCCGTGAGTTCGGGCGTGCGGTGATCGAGGCTTACACCGAGCTCAAGTCGGTGTGTATCGCCCATTGATATACCTGTAGGAGCTGTCGAGTGCCACGAGGCTGCGATCTGTTGATCCTGGTTTAAAAATCAGATCAAAAGATCGCAGCCTTCGGCAGCTCCTACGGATTGGTGTTACGCGCCAGGTGGCGATTTCGCCAGTTCAATCCCGGCGGCCCCCAGCCGCTTGAGTATTTCAAACAGCAGCTCGCTTTTGATCGCGCCGACCGTGCGTGGGCTGCCGACATAACCGGTGATGGTCAAGGTGATGCCTTCAGGCTTCAGCTGACTGAAACGCAAAAACGGCGCGGGTTTATCCAGAATGGATTCATGCTCGGTGTAGGTGTCCATCAGCAGGTTTTGCACCAGCTCCGGGTCGATATCCAGCGGGAACATCAGTTCGAGTATCACCACGCCCTGGGCGCTGCCGCCGAGGGTGACGTTGCGCAGGTTCTGCGAAATCAGGTGGGAGTTGGGCACGATCATGATCGAACGGTCGGCCAGTTGGATTTCCGTGGCCCGCACGTTGATCCGTCGTATATCGCCTTCGACTCCGCTGATGCTGATCAGGTCGCCGACCTTCACCGGACGCTCGGTGAGCAGGATCAGGCCGGAGATGAAGTTCTTCACGATCTCCTGGAGACCGAAGCCGATGCCCACCGACAATGCACTGACAATCCAGGCCAGGTTGGTCCACTTGACCCCCAGCGACGACAGTGTGAGTAGCACCACGGATGCGTAACCGATGTTGGCAAACAGGGTGCTGAGCGAGGCGCACATGCCCGGGTCCATCTCGGTTTTTGGCAGGAACTCGTTATCCAGCCAGCGTCGGAAGGCGCGAATCAGGTAGATGCCGATCACCAGGGCGAGGACGGCATTGAGCAGGTTGTCCGGGACGATGTTCAGCTTGCGCAGCCCCTCACCACCGAGAATGGCCACGGTGCCGGTGACCAGTTGCCCGAGCGTCGTCCCCACGCCGCCGACGAACAGGGCAATGACGCCGATCAGCATCAGGATGGCGCGGCCAGCCCCGGACATGACGGTGCAGATCTGCTCCAGGCGCGGATTGCCGATGCCCAACAGCTGCTTGATCGCCTTGCCGGAGGCTTGCCGGGGCGAGAAAAGGTAGTCGCAGGTGTCCTGGTAGACCTGTGTCAGCAGGTAGAAACCGGCGAAGATGATGAATATCCAGACCAGTTCATAGGTGATGAACCGGGCCATCGTCACATAGCCGATCAGCAGGGCGAACAGGGACACCACCACGGCCGCGCCGGTGAAGGTGTAAATCAGACCGGCGAAGGTGGTGACGCCTTCGGGGGCTTCTCCGGCAACGATCAGGTCTCTGCGTGTCTTGCTGACGCGCAACAGCAGCGCACCGATCACCAGTGCCGCGACCAGTGCCACGATGCCCCGACCGAACAACACCACTTCGGCGCTCATGCCGGTGACATTGCTCATCTGCACCAGGGTCACCAGCACCAGCAGCAGGCTGGCCAGCAACCGCGGATAAGGCTCCATCGCCAGAGCCACCGGGTCGGCAATATCGGGCAGGCGCCATGAAGGATGTTTGGTGGATAACAACGCGCGGCTCAATCCGGTGATCAGCACGCAGGTATAGGCCAGCTTTTCCAGGTATTGCGCCAGGTCGGCCAGCAGCGGGGTGTAAGGCTGTTGCCGGGTCCCGGCAAAGTGCAGCAATTGCAGGGCGATGCCGGCGGTCAGTAGCGTCGCGATCACCGACGCCAGCGCAAGGGAGCTGCGCCGCAACCGGCCCGCAGGCATTCGATGAAAGCACAGCCACGCCAGGCCCCGGCCGGCGAGGTTTCGTCCCACGGTCCATATGACCAGGGCCAGCAACAGCAGGGCGGCCGTGATCCCGCGTTGTCCGGGTTGCCAGGCGGCCCGGTGCGTGGCCTCGAGTTGCTCGATGAGGGCGCTGAACCGCTGACGGTCCTCGATCGGCAGAGCGAACAATGGCGACCAGAAACCCGGGTTCAGGATGCTGCTGGTCTGCTGGGTCACTTCCGCTTCCAGCAGGCTGCGCCGGATACTGGCAATCTGGGTGATCAGTTCGGCGGCACTTATTTTTAGCGCGGCCAGGGTTTTGAGTTGGCTGTCGATCTTGTCCTTTTGCTCGCCGAGGGCATCTCGTTGGGTGGTGATGGCAGACGTCACCTGTGCGTTCTCGTCAAGCGGCACTGGCCCCAGCACGTTGAGTTGCGCCTGCAATTGCGCCTGTCCAGGCAGCAGCGATGTAGACAGGCGTTCAATCTCCTGGATCAGTACTTGTACCTGGTCCTGTGAGCTTTCCAATTGGGTGTAATTGCTGGCCTGGGAAACCTGCTGCTTGAGGCTGTTGAGCTGGTTCTGCACCCCCAGCAATTCGCCGTCGGAGATGCTGATGATCGGGGCCGCGGGGGCGGGAGCGGGGGCCAGTGCAGGAGTCGGGGCGTCGGCCATGTCCCCCGCCAACAGCCATCCCGGGCTTGCCGCCAGAACCGCGAAGGCGACGTGAATCATTGACTTCAAGACATTGCGCATCGGCGAGCTCGACGGGTTGTTAGTCACTTAGCCAATGAGGTTAGGTCAAGACACGCACCCTAGAGCATTGTTTTGTCGGAAGGGCCCCGGCTGGTTTTTGCCTGGGTGTGACTCATGTAGCCGGTGGCTGGCCTGACAGCGTTCAGGTTAGCGAGGCGATCCCTGAGCGGGTTGCGGCGCCGTTGGCGGGTGGTTTGAGCAAAACAGATCAACCCACGGAACCATGGCCTAAGCTTGTTTGCAGGCCCCTGCTTATCGTGCACCTCGATGGGCAAGCGGCACCTATAAAAACAATGCAATCAGGAGATACCCATGTCCGCCTTGATCCGTCGTTTCAGTCGCTGCATGGCCGCCGGCTTGACCGCTGCCGTGCTTGTCGCACCAGCCTTTGCGCTGGATACCGTGAAATTCATGGCCCCGGGTTCCGTGGGCGGTGGTTACGACCAGACCGCCCGGGTGCTGGGCAAGGCCATGGTCGAGGCCAATACGGCCAAGGCCGTGACTTTCGAGAACAAGGGTGGGGCGGGCGGGACCCTGGGACTGGCGCAATTTGCCAACAGCACCAAGGGTGACCCGAACGCATTGCTGGTGGTCGGCGCGATCATGGTCGCGGGCATCGAACAGAATAAACCGCAGATCAGCCTGAAGGATGTGACGCCCATTGCCCGGCTGTTCACCGAGTACAACGTGATCGCCGTGCGCAAGGAGTCTGAATACAAGACCCTCGATGACCTGGTCAAGGCCTTCAAGGCCAGTCCAACGAGCATCACCTGGGGCGGCGGCTCCAAGGGCTCGGTGGATCACATTGGCATTGCCGAGCTGGCCGGCAAGCTGGACGTGCCGGTCAACAAGGTCAACTACGTGGCCTTTGGCGGTGGTGGCGAGGTGGTTGCCCAGGCGCTGGGCGGCCAGCTCAAGGTGATCACCGGCGGTTATGCCGAGCTGGGCCAATACATCAAGACTGGTCAGTTTCGTGTCCTGGCCATCGGCGCGCCGGAGCGGGTTCCCGGCATTGATGCACCGACCCTCAAGGAAAGCGGCTATGACGTGACGATCGGCAACTGGCGCGGCGTTTATGGTGCAGCGGGCCTTACCCCGCAGCAGCGTAAAGAGGTGATAGACGCGGTCGTGGCCGCCACCAACAGCAAGGTCTGGCAGGACAATATCCAGGCCAATGCCTGGACGCCCAGCGTGCTGACTGGCGATGACTTCGGCAAATTCGTCGAGGAAGAACACGTGCGGTTGCGCGCCATGCTGGTCAAGGTCGGGCTGCTTTGAGATGGCCACACAGCGCGCAGTGGTACCGACGCAATTGGCGGTCGGCATCGGCCTGATCGCCATCAGCGTCGTATTGGCGATCGGCGCCTACAGGTTTCCGCCGGAAATGGGCTTCGTGATCCTCCCGGCGTACGTCTATCCCTATGTCGTGGCGGCGTTTCTCGGTGCAGTGGGACTGCTGCTGGGGTATCAGGCGGTCAGTGGCGGTTTTCGCGAGCTGGATAATGACGCCACCACGGTGCCCGGTGGAAAAGCCGGTGCGGCCTGGGTGACGGCGGGGCTTGTCGGGGTGGCGCTGCTGATCAACCTGATCGGGTTTGTGCTGGCAGCCGGGTTGCTGTTCGCCTGTTCGGCGCGGGGGTTCGGCAGCCGTCATCCCGTGCGGGACCTGGCCATCGGCATTGCCTTGACCCTGCCGATCTACTGGCTGTTCAACGCCGGGCTGGGGGTTTCCCTGCCGTCGCTGATCAACATCTGGCTTTGAAAGGAGCTCGACACCGTGGACATTCTTTCAAGCCTGGCGATGGGTTTTTCCTCGGCGCTGACGCCGATCAATCTGATGTGGGGGTTCATCGGCTGCCTGCTCGGCACTGCCATCGGCGTGTTGCCGGGGATCGGTCCGGCGCTGACGGTGGCCCTGCTGTTGCCGATCACCGCCAAGGTCGACCCCACCGGCGCGCTGATCATGTTCGCCGGTATCTATTACGGCGCGCAGTTCGGTGGCTCCACCACCTCGATCCTGCTCAACACACCCGGCGAATCGTCTTCCATGGTCACGGCCCTGGAAGGCAACCTGATGGCGCGCAACGGCCGGGCCGGTCCCGCGCTGGCAACGGCGGCGATCGGCTCGTTCGTCGCCGGCACCATCGCCACGATTTTGCTGACGCTGTTTGCGCCCATTGTGGCCAGGCTGGCCCTGAACTTCGGCCCGACCGAGTATTTCGCGATCCTGGTGCTGTCGTTCACCACCGTGTCGGCGGTGCTCGGCGCCTCCATGCTGCGCGGGTTTGCCTCACTGGGCGTCGGGCTGACCATCGGTTTGATCGGCCTGGACTCGACCTCGGGCATTGCCCGCTACACATTGGGTGTTCCCGAACTGGTGGACGGCATCGAAGTGGTGCTGGTGGCGGTCGGTTTGTTCGCGGTGGGAGAGGCCTTGTACAGCCTGCTCTATCAAACGGAATCAAACGAAGGCCGGCACCGCCTGACCTCGTTGTGGATGACCCGCGCCGACTGGAAACGCTCGGTGCCTGCGTGGCTTCGGGGCACGCTGATCGGTTTTCCGTTTGGCTCGATTCCGGCCGGTGGCGCCGAGATTCCGACCTTCCTGTCCTATTCCGCCGAACGCAAACTCAGCAAGTATCCCAAGGAGTTTTCCGCCAACAAGGGCGAAGGCGCCATCGAAGGCGTGGCCGGCCCGGAAGCGGCCAACAACGCCAGCGCGACCGGGTCTCTGGTGCCGTTGCTGACCCTGGGCATCCCGACGTCCGCCACCGCGGCGATCCTGCTGGCGGCATTCCAGAACTACAACCTGCAACCGGGGCCGATGCTGTTCGAAACCTCCGCGGAACTGGTCTGGACGCTGGTGGCCTCGCTGTACATCGGCAACGTGATCCTGCTGGTGTTGAACCTGCCGCTGGTGGGGCTGTGGGTCAAACTGCTGCAAATCCCCCGGCCGTACCTGAACGCCGGCATCCTGGTCTTCGCCACCATTGGCGTGTATGGCATGCGCCACTCATCCTTCGACCTGATCCTGATGTTGGCCATTGGCTGGGGCGGGGTGCTGATGCGCCGTTTCGACTTCCCCGTCGCCCCGGTGATCGTCGGCATGCTGCTGGGGCCGATGGCGGAGAAACAATTGCGTAACGCCTTGTCCATCAGCGAGGGCGACTGGACGGTGTTCCTCACGCAACCGATCTCGGCGTTCTTCCTCGCCCTGACGCTGCTGGTGCTGGTGGTGCCCCATGTGCTGCATAAACGCGGCATCAAGTTGCATGAGGATGATTGAGTCCTGCGATGCGCAACTCCTGTGGGAGCGAGCTTGCTCGCGATGGCGGAGTGTCAGACACCTGTGATGTCGACTGTCACGCCCTCATCGCGAGCAAGCTCGCTCCCACAGGTTCTGGGGCCTACTTGGCGGACTGCGTTGTGGTTTGCGCGGTGAACCATTGCATGACGGGTGCGCAGGCTGGATGCGATGCCGCCGATGGTTGCAGGCACAGTGAGTAAATCCCTTGGGTCTTCAACGGCTCACCAAACGGAATCACCAGTTCTCCCCGTTGAATCGACTCGCCCGCCAGGGTCATGTCGGTCATCGCCACGCCAAGGCCCCGGGCGGCGGCATCGAGCGCCAGTTCGTCGAGATTGAAGGGGATGTGCCGATAGTCATGCAGCGCCTTGCCGCCATGGGCTGACAGCCAGACCTGCCAGTCATGTTGATCGGAGGAACGGTGCAGCAACGCGAACCCCGACAGATCCTCCAGCGAAGCCAATGGCCGATCGGTGGTGCCCAGCCCTGGTGCACATACGGGCACCAACGCTTCTTCGAACAAGGTCAGGCAATCGGGCGCTGTGGCCGGCTCGGGCAGATAGAGAATGTAGGCGTCGCTGTCACTGGCCGGCTCGACCACTTCAGTGGCCACGGTTTCGATTGCCAGGGATACGTCCGGGTGATGCCGGTAGAACTCGCTCAACCTGGGCAACAACCAGCGCACCGCCAGTGACACGTGCATGCGAATGCGGAACGGGCGCTTTTGCGGCGCGAGCCGGTCTTCGAGGGTGCGCAACTGTTCGAGGATGCTGCGCGCGCTGGCCAGTACCTGTTCGCCCTCGGCGGTCAGCTGAAGGCTGCGGCTGCTCCTGACAAACAGCGCCACGCCAAAGTGGCCCTCCAGTTGCTGGATCTGTCGGCTCACGGCGCTTTGGGTCAGGCAGAGCTTTTGCGCCGCCTGGGTGAAGCTGCCCGACCCGGCGACCTCGACCAGGGCTTGCAAGCCCTGCAGTGAGGGCACGTGGCGAATTTTGTCCATGCGTTTTCAGAATGCCTCGATGATTTAATAACGTTGGTTGCCCGGGTTTTGAGCCTCTAGATTCTAGTCATCGCCGCCGTCCTCGAAAACCATTTATGCAAATCCTGCATGCAATGCTTTGGATCGAGACGGTTCGCAGAACAAGAAAACGAGGTGACGCATGGAAAATATCTGTGGCTGGATTGCGCAAGCGGGGAGTTCACCCCTGCGCGAGCCGCTCAAAGGCACGCAGCAGGCCGACTGGCTGGTAATCGGTGCCGGCATCACCGGCCTCAGTGCCGCGCACGCCCTGGCGCAAATGCACCCCCAGGCACGCATCGTGGTCGTGGACCGGCAGCGGGCTGCGCAGGGGGCATCGGCGCGCAATTCCGGTTTTGTGGTGGCCCATGAGCATCCTGCCGCTGGCGAGTTGGTGGGCAGTGACGGATTCGCCGGGTATCAGGTAGATACGTCCATCGGCCGCGCGGCTGCCGACGAGGTCCGTAAGCAGATAGCCCGCCATGGCATCGAATGCGACTTCAGGGAGTCGGGCTATTTCTTCGCCGTCAGCGATCCACGCAAACTGACCCAGGTCGAGGTCAAGCTGCAGACCCTGCGTGCCGTGGGCGCCAGTGCGCAGTTTCTGCAAGGCGAGTCGTTGCTCGAGAAACTCGGCAGCCGGCACTACCGCGCCGCGATCTGGTGCGGCAACGGCAATGCGCTGCTGCAACCTGCGAAGTACGTGAGGGGCTTGCTCGATGCCCTGCCGCCGAAAGTGACGGTCTACGAGAACACCGATATCACAGGCCTTGAGCGCCTGGGTAACGGCCGGATTCGCGCCAGGGGCCAAAACGGCTGTGTCGAGGCCAAACAGGTATTGGTCTGCCTTAACGCCTTTATCCCCCGCGCAGGCATCGAGGACAGTGGCACATTCGCGATGGAACTCAGTGCCAGCCTCACGCGCCCCCTCAGCGATCAAGAGTTTCAAACCCTGGGTGCGCCAGCGTCCTGGGGCGTGCTGTCGACCCGTCCGCTCGGGGCCACGGTGCGCCTGACCCCGGATCGCCGGGTGATGATCCGCAACACCGCGGAGTACCGCTCGAGGGATTTGTCATTGAGCGAATTGTCGACTCGCCGCCAGCACCATGTGCTGGGGTTGCAACGACGTTTCCCGATGCTCGGCGAGCAGGACATCGAATACACCTGGACCGGACATCTCAGCGCTTCGCGTTCCGGGCAACCGTATTTCGGCAAAGTCGAGGAGGGCGTGTTTGCCGTGGCCGGGTGCAATGGTTCCGGCGTGGCGCGGGGCACGCTGTGGGGCCGCTTGCTGGCGGAGCTGGCCTCGGGTCGTGAGTCGCCGCTGATGCGGTCGGTCATGCAACGGGCACAACCCGGCTGGCTGCCGCCCAAACCCTTGCTCGACATCGGTGCCATGCTGCGTATGCGCGTGGAAGCGGTCCGGGCCAGAAGCGAAATCTGAAAACACCCGTTTCACAACAAGAACAAAAGCACTTCCCATCGAAGGTGATTCAACATGCGCGTCAATACGCTTTCCCTTGTGGCCCTGATCTCGACATTTTCCGCCGTCACCCATGCCGACGAAACCGTCAACATTTCCAACTGGAACGGCTACATCGCCGATGACACCCTGGCCAATTTCACCCGGGACACCGGGATCAAGGCAACCTACGACATCCACGACAGCAACGAAGTGCTGGAATCGAAGCTGATGACCGGCAACACCGGGTATGACGTGGTCAGCCCGTCGAACCACTTCCTGTCACGCCTGATCAAGGCCGGGGCCATCCAGAAACTCGACAGGAGCCAGTTGCCCAACTGGAAAAACCTCGACCCGGCGCTGATGAAAAAGCTTGAGGTCAACGATCCGGGCAACCAGTACGGCTACCCCTACATGTGGGGCACGGCGGGCATCGGCTACAACGTCGAGAAGATCAAGGCGATCTTCGGCAATACCGACGTCACCCGGTCCTGGAGCCTGTTCTTCGACGAAAACAACATCAAGAAGCTCAGCGAGTGTGGGGTGGCGATCATTGACAACCCGACGCAGATCCTGCCGATCACCCTCAATTACCTGGGCCTGCCACCCCACAGCCATGAGCCGGCCGACTACAAGAAAGCCGAGCAGGCGCTGCTGAAAATCCGGCCTTACGTCCAGTATTTCCACGCGTCCAAGTACATCAGCGACCTGGCCAACGGCAACGTCTGCGCGGTGATCGGTTTCAACGGCGACATCGTGCAGGCCGCCGCGAGTGCCAGGGAGGCGAAAAACGGGATCGACATTGCCTACTCGATCCCGGACGAGGGTTCCACCTTGTGGCTGGACATGGTGGTCATGCCCAAGAGCGCGCCACACGAGAAGAACGGCTACGCCTACATGAACTACCTGCTGGAGCCGAAGGTGATTGCCAACATCAGCAACAGCATCCACTACGCCAACCCCAACAGTGCGGCGGATGCCTTCGTCGACCCGGCGGTGAAGCAGGACCTGGCGATCTATCCGCCCAAGAGCGTGATGGACAAGCTGTTTACCGTCGAGGACTTGCCCGCGGCCATTGCACGGTTGAGCACGCGGTTGTGGACCAAGCTGAAAACCAATACCTGACCGATTGGTGATTCCGGTCAATCAGATGTGACACTGCACCTGTGGCGAGGGAGCAAGCTCCCTCGCCACGGTTACTCGTTTGCCTGAGTCAACGATTCATTCAGGCGTCGATGGCCGGGAAGTCGATGTCGGTCAGCACAGCATTGTTCAGGTAGTTGGTCAATGTCTGCGAAGCCACATGGGCGATCACTTCGATGATCTTGCTGTCGTCGATACCGGCGCTACGGGCAGCGGCGAGCTGCTCGACGGTCAGGTGACCACGGCTTTCGGTGATCTGGCGGGCGAGGGCGGCAATGGCGTTGAGCTCGCCGTGTCGTGCGCTGAGGATGTCCTGCTTCGACAGCCCGGCCTTGCCGCCGAACAGCGTGTGAGCCGCCAGGCAGTAGTCGCAACCGTTGACCTGCGAGGTGGCAAGGAACACCGCTTCCTTTTCCGTGGCGCTCAGGGATGTCTTGCTCAGTGCGGCTGAGTTTTGCAGATACGAGGCTAGCACCGCTGGGGCATGGGCCAGTACTTTGAAGAGATTGGGCAGAAAACCGATTTTCTTCTGCACGCCTTCCAGCAGCGGGCGGGTGGCGTCGGTGGCGTGTTCCAGGCTGATCGGGGTAATGCGGGTCATGGTGATACTCCGTGGTGTGAAGCGCGGTATGCGCTGGCTACGGAGCTGATGTTAGGGAGAGTGCCTGGTGTTTTGGGTGCGAATCGTCGAGGATATGCGACAGATCGTCCAGAACTGCTTCCGGGAGCCTGTCATGGATCGCTTGTCTACGTTGCTCACACACTTCGGCGTCACTGCCGGCACTTTCCATAGCGGTACGTTCTGCGGCACCGCCGCCTACGACGGACAACAGGCCAGCGGTCATTTGCACCTGCTTCAAGCGGGCGAGTTACTGCTCAAGATGGGCGATCAGCCGGACCTGCAACTGACCGAACCGAGCCTGATCTTTTTCCCCCGGCCCTATCGACATCGCCTGTTTGCGTCTGAGTCGTCCGGCACGCAGCTGGTGTGCGCGACCCTGGATTTCGACGGCGGTGCGGGCAATGCCCTGGCGGCGGCGCTGCCGGATTATCTGGTGCTCAGGCTCGATGAAATCCCGACCCTGGCCGGGACCCTGGAATGGCTGTTCAACGAGGCGTTCGACGGTACTTGCGGGCGCGAAGCGGTGATGGATCGTCTGTTCGAGCTGCTGGTGATTCTGTTGCTGCGGCACATCCTGAGCACCACAGGCCAGCAACCGGGCATGCTGGCCGGCCTCGCCGATGCGCGCCTGGCGCGGCCCCTGAGCCTGATGCATCAAGCCCCGGCCAAGGCCTGGAGCGTGGCCGAACTCTCGGTTGCCGCCAACATGTCGCGGGCCAGTTTCGCCGAGCATTTTCGCCGGGTCGTCGGGCAGACGCCGGTGGATTACCTGGTGAGCTGGCGCATCAGCCTGGCCCAGAAACGCCTGCGCGAGGGCCGGCCGATTGCGCTGATTGCCGAGGAAGTTGGTTATGAGAGCCCCTCGGCGCTGGCCCGGGCGTTTCGGCGTAAAACCGGGCTCAGTCCCAGGGAGTGGAAAGGTAGTTGATTCACCTGAAAACCTTGTGGGAGCGAGCTTGCTCGCGATAGCGGTGTGTCAGACACCATGATGTCGACTGATACGCCCTCATCGCGAGCAAGCTCGCTCCCACAGGTCCGGCGGTGCGGCTTCTTTACGCGGGCATCAGAACTTGAACGCCTGCCGTCCCACCAACAGCCATTTACCGTCCTGCTTTTGCCAGATCTGGAAGTTTTCGATTTCCGTCGGCACCACTTCGGTGCCTTTGAGCGCTTGCGCCGAGAAGTGGTGACGAACCAGCGCGACATCGCCGGAGACGGTTATGGTCTGGTTCTGCATCTCAAGGGTCTTGAACGCGCTTTTGCCGGTTTCGATGTCGGCGATGAAGGCCTGCTTGTCCTGGATCTTGCCGCTGGAATGCCCGTAGGTCAGGTTCTCGGCGGTCAAGGCGTTCAGTTCCGGGATGTCTTTGTGCAGCATGGCCTGGGTCAGGTGGTCGACCGCCTGGGCCACATCCTTGTCCGCGGCGGCCGGGGTGGCGGCGACGTAGCCGCTGAACAGGCACAGAAAACCGATCAGCACTTTTGCTTTTTTCATGGGTGTTTCCTTGTTGTTGTAGGGATAGCGCGATGACTGGATGAGCACTCATCAGTCATCGTACAACTTATCATGAGGCAGAGGAAAAAAGCGAACTTGCCTGGTGCCCTTGCCTCGAAGTTAAAAGGGCGATGCCCTGACTTCGAGGTAGTGCGCCATGCAGCCTGATCCGCGTATACGGTTCGACCTGACGTTGCTCATGGTGTTTGTGCTGGTGGTCGTGGCGTCGGGTTTTTCTCCCCGCAGTCGGGTGGACTGGGCGCTGGAGAACCTGCTGGTGCTGTTGCTGGTGGGGACTTTGGTGGCGGTATCTCGTCGGTTCCGCTTGTCGGCGATGTCCATCACGCTGGTGTTTGCGTTTCTGTGCGTGCATGAATTGGGCGCCCATTACACCTATTCCCTGGTGCCTTACGATCACTGGTCTTCGGCGTGGTTGGGCTTCAGTTTTGACCGGGCGGCAGGTACACACCGCAATCACTACGACCGCCTGGTGCATCTGAGCTACGGGTTGCTGCTGGCTTATCCGGTGCGCGAAGTGCTGCGGCGACTGACGCCGCTGCGCGGGTTCTGGCTGTTTTTCGTGACCCTGAACATCATGCTGTCGACATCCGCCTTGTATGAACTGGTGGAGTGGGTTGGCGGTGCCTTCCTGGGCAATGACACGGCGAAGGCCTTCGTCGGCGCGCAAAACGATCCGTGGGATTCGCAAAAGGACATGGCCATCGCGGTTGCCGGGGCGTTTGTCAGCCTGTTGCCGGTGTCCTTGCGCGACAGGGTGCAAAAGCAAGCAATGACGACTGCAAGGTGATCGGTTCAGGCTTTGAAGTAGAGGTTGCCTGACAGGCCGCCTGCTCGCGATGGCATTAGACCAAACAGCGCCAGACTCAAACCTTACAGGTACTTATCCGTCACAGCCCCCTCCGAAGCACTGGACACCGTCTTCGCATACTTGGCCAACACCCCGCGCGTGTACTTGGATGGCGGCCGCACCCAACGCGACTTGCGCTCGGCCAGCACGGCATCGGAGACATCCACCGTGATCTGCCGGGTTTGCGCATCGATGATGATCCTGTCGCCATTCTCGACCAGCGCAATCGGCCCGCCTTCAAAGGCTTCCGGCGTGATATGCCCGACCACGAAACCGTGGGAACCACCGGAAAAACGCCCGTCGGTGATCAGCGCCACCTCCTTGCCGAGGCCCTTGCCCATGACCGCGGAGGTCGGCGAGAGCATTTCGCGCATGCCCGGGCCGCCCTTGGGCCCTTCGTAGCGGATCACGATGACATCGCCGGGCTGCACTTCGCCATTGAGAATGCCGGCCAGCGCACCTTCCTCGCCGTGATAGACCCGGGCCGTGCCTTCGAAACGCAGGCCTTCCTTGCCGGTGATCTTGGCCACGGCGCCGGTGGGCGAGAGGTTGCCGCGCAGAATGACCAGGTGAGAGTCCTTCTTGATCGGCTGGTCGAAAGGCCGGATCACGTCCTGGCCGGCGGGGTAGTCGGGCACGCTGGCCAGGTTTTGCGCCAGGGTCTGGCCGGTGACGGTCAGCACATCGCCGTGCAGCATGCCGGCGTCGAGCATGCGCTTCATCAGCGGTTGAATGCCGCCGATGGCCACCAGTTCGCTCATCATGTATTGACCGCTGGGGCGCAGGTCGGCGACCACCGGGGAAACCTTGCCCAACTCAACGAAGTCATCCAGGGTCAGCTCGACGTCCACCGCATTGGCCATGGCCAGCAGATGCAGCACGGCGTTGGTCGAGCCGGCGAGGGCGATCACCACGCGAATGGCGTTCTCGAAGGCTTTGCGGGTCATGATGTCGCGAGGCTTGAGGTCGAGCTTGAGCAGCTCCATCACCTGCTGGCCGGCGCGGAAGCTGTCCGAAGCCTTGTCGCCGCCGATGGCGTCCTGGGAGCTGGAACCGGGCAGGCTCATGCCCAAGGCTTCAATGGCTGAGGCCATGGTGTTGGCGGTGTACATGCCGCCACAGGAACCGGGGCCGGGAATCGCCACTTCCTCGATCTGCTTGACCTGGATCTCGCTGATGTCGCCCCGCGCGTGCTGGCCCACGGCCTCGAACACGGAAATGATGTCGGTGTGGCCGGCACCCGGCTGGATGGTGCCGCCATAGACAAAGATCGACGGGCGATTGAGTCGCGCCATGCCGATCAGGCAGCCCGGCATGTTCTTGTCGCAGCCGCCGATGGTCACCAGGCCATCGAAACCCTCGCAACCGGTGACCACTTCGATGGAGTCGGCGATCACCTCGCGGGACACCAGGGAATACTTCATGCCTTCGGTGCCGTTGGCGATGCCATCGGAAATGGTGATGGTGTTGAAGATCACGCCCTTGGCCCCGGCGGCATTCGCGCCTTTTTCGGCTTCGAGCGCCAGCTTGTCGATGTGCATGTTGCAGGGCGTGACCATGGCCCAGGTCGAGGCGATGCCGATCTGCGGCTTGGTGAAGTCTGCATCGGTAAAGCCCACGGCCCGCAACATGGCGCGTGCCGGTGCGGCCTCCACGCCGTCGATCACTTGAGAGGAGTACTTGCGCAGATCGTCTTTGTCGCTCATGACTGGCTCCTGTCGCTGATGGCTGTTGCTCACACACGCGTTGGGAAAAAACAGGATGAGTATAGAAGGCCGGGCGCCCGGGCCCGGACTAACCGGTCGGGAACAGACGCGCGGGTAAGCCTTGTCGTGATATTCTTGGCGACAACTTGGTTTGACCTGTTCAGTTTGCGTGTCCTTGAGACGTGCCGACGGAATCACTGTCGCTCAAGTAGCTGAAGCCAATAAAGATAAGAAGTCAGTTCAGAAGGGACATTAAAGTGGGGTCGATGCGGTTCATCGGCCTTGTGTGCCCACCCTGCAATCCTTGAGTGCCGCACCCGTGACTGCCGTGAAATACGGGGCAGTGCGCATGAGGATGGAAGGGCGGATGGCGTTTTATCATAGGTGCTACAGATGTTTAAAAAAGTGAACACGGCCCTGCTGGGGCTGGCTTTGTCGATGGGGATGTCTGCCGTCCACGCGGAAGAAGCCAAGAAAGTCGATGTGCTGCTGATCGGTGGCGGCATCATGAGCGCGACCCTGGGTGTGTGGCTCAACGAGCTGGAACCCGGCACCTCGATGCAAATGATCGAGCGCCTCGACGGCGTCGCCCAGGAAAGCTCCAACGGCTGGAACAACGCCGGTACCGGTCACTCCGCCCTGGCCGAGCTGAACTACACCCCGGAAGACGAGAACGGCAAGGTTTCGATCCCGAAGGCCGTTGAAATCAACGAAGCGTTCCAGATCTCCCGTCAGTTCTGGGCCTGGCAGGTTCAGCAAGGCGTGCTGAAGAACCCGCGTTCGTTCATCAACTCCACGCCGCACATGAGCTTCGTGTGGGGCGATGACAACATCAAGTTCCTGAAAAAACGCTACGAAGCCCTGCAAGCGAGCCCGCTGTTCGCCGGCATGCAGTACTCCGAAGACCCGGCCGTGATCAAGCAGTGGGTACCGCTGATGATGGAAGGGCGTGACCCGAGCCAGAAAATCGCGGCCACCTGGAGCCCGCTGGGTACCGACGTAAACTTCGGCGAAATCACCCGCCAGTTCGTTGCACACCTGCAAACCACGCCGAAGTTCGACTTGAAGCTGTCCAGCGAAGTACAGGACATCACCAGGAACGAAGACGGCAGCTGGCGCGTCAGCTACAAGAACCTCAAAGACGGCAGCAAGACCGAAACCGACGCCAGGTTCGTGTTCATCGGCGCCGGCGGCGGTGCCCTGCACCTGCTGCAGAAGTCCGGCATTCCTGAAGCCAGGGAATACGCTGGCTTCCCGGTAGGCGGCTCGTTCCTGGTGACCGAGAACCCGACCATCGCCGAGCAACACCTGGCCAAGGCCTACGGCAAAGCCTCCGTTGGCGCACCGCCGATGTCGGTTCCGCACCTGGACACCCGCGTGCTGGACGGCAAGCGCGTGATCCTGTTTGGCCCGTTCGCGACCTTCAGCACCAAGTTCCTCAAAGAAGGTTCGTACCTGGACCTGCTGACCACCACGACCACCCACAACGTGTGGCCAATGACCAAGGTCGGCATCAAGGAATACCCGCTGGTGGAGTACCTGGCAGGCCAGCTGATGCTGTCTGACGAAGACCGCCTCAACGCCCTGAAGGAATACTTCCCGAACGCCAAGGCTGAAGACTGGCGCCTGTGGCAAGCCGGCCAGCGCGTGCAGATCATCAAGCGTGACGAAGCCGCCGGTGGCGTGCTGAAACTGGGCACCGAAATCGTCGCTTCCCAGGACGGCAGCATCGCCGGCCTGCTGGGCGCCTCCCCAGGCGCATCGACCGCCGCACCGATCATGCTGACCGTGCTGCAGAAAGTGTTCAAGGACAAGGTCGCGACCCCTGACTGGCAGGCAAAACTGCACCAGATCGTACCGAGCTACGGCACCCAGCTGAACGCCAGCCCTGAGAAAGTCGCTGAGGAGTGGGCCTACACCGCCAAGGTGCTGGAACTGACTCCGCCACCCGCGGTGATCGCGCCGGCTGTGAAACCAGTGACTGTCGATACGGATGCGAAGGCTCCGAAGGCTAGTGCTGCGAGTGATATGGCTCTCTAATTAGACTGCCGGATCAAAAAAAGCCCACTGAACCGGTAACGGTCAGTGGGTTTTTTTGTGGGCGACAACAAAGACATCGTTTCAAACAAAACCTCTCTATGCCGAACGTTTCGCCACCCCCTGTCATCAATTGCAAAGTCCCTGACGCTCAATGTGAAGCAGCCCGCTTGCACGTGACGATACTGGTTTGTTTTCCGAAGTCGAACCGTAAAGCGAAACCGCACTGGCACCTTCAGGCCGATGCCTCTTCACCCTGACGAGGGACTGTCAGTTGCATCTCAATAAAACAATCATAGAGAGCGCAGAATGAAGTTCAGTTTTGTAGACAATAGCCAGCCGACCCGCCGACGGGTCTTGCGCGATGCTTTCACCCTGGCTTTGGCGGCCTCGCCGTTGGCAAGCCTGGCCAGGGCAGCCGACGAGTCCGCAGCGGCCAGCGAATCCGCCGAGGAAGTGACCTTTGCCGCCGGCCCACGGCCGCTGGTGCAATACCCGCAAAAACGTCCGTTGACCCTGGTGACCACTCGGCCGCCGCATCTGGAGACGCCATTCCCCGTCTTCAATGAAGGGCCGATCACGCCCAATGACGCTTTTTTCGTGCGTTACCACCTGGCCAATTTCCCGACCAGCATCGATCCGGACAGCTACCGCCTGACGATCAAGGGTTCGGTCGACACGCCGCTGTCGCTTTCCCTTGCCGAGCTCAAGGCCCTCGCCACACCGGTAGAGGTGGTGGCCGTCAATCAGTGTTCGGGTAACAGCCGTGGCTTCTCGATGCCTCGCGTGTTCGGTGCTCAGTTGGGTAATGGCTCCATGGGTAATGCGCGGTGGGTGGGGGTACCGCTCAAGGCTGTGCTGGAAAAGGCGGGGGTAAAAGCCGAGGCCCGGCAAGTGACTTTCCGTGGGCTCGATAAACCTGTGCTGCCGAGCACGCCGGAGTTTATCAAGGCGCTGGACATCAGCCATGCCATGGACGGCGAGCCGATGATCGCCTGGTCGATGAATGGCACCGACCTGCCGTTTCTCAACGGTTACCCGATTCGTCTGGTGGTGCCAGGCTACTTCGGTACGTACTGGGTCAAGCACCTGAGTGAGATCGAAGTCCTCGACCATACCTACGACGGATTCTTCATGGCCAAGGGGTACCGGCTTCCGGATAACGAATGCTTGTGCATTGCCCCCGGCACCACGGCGGCGAAAACCCTGCCGATTTCCAAATTGCCGGTGCGCAGTTTCATCACCAGCGTTAAACACGGCGATGTATTGCCGCTGAATAAAAGCATGGTGCTCAAGGGCATTGCGTTCGACGGGGGCGTTGGGGTCAACAAGGTGGAGGTGTCGATCGACGGCGGAAAAACCTGGCGTGAATCCACGCTCGGGCAAGACCTTGGTCGTTTCTCCTTTCGTGAGTGGACACTGCCGATCACCTTTACCGGCAAGGGCGCCACGCAGTTGATGGTGCGAGCGAGCAACAGCGCTGGCGAGACACAGCCGTTACAAGCCGACTGGAACCCCGCGGGCTACCGCCGCCACGTCATCGAAACCACCCACGTGACCGTCGCCTGAGGAGGACCGCATGAAATTTGTGAAATGCATGACCGCCTTGCTGTGCGCCGCTCAGGTTTGCCTGACGACCCTGGCAGGCGCCGCGCCGCTATCGATCACGCTGCCGCCTGAAACGGCTGCGTTCAAGCCCAGCTCGATGCCTGGCTACCCGTTGGCGCAGCAGAAGTGTTCCGTCTGCCATTCGGCCGATTACATCAATTTCCAGCCGCCGGGCCTGAGCCTGGCGCAATGGACCGCCGAAGCGGGCAAGATGCAGCACGTGTATGGCGCTCCGATCAGCGACCAGGATGTGAGTGTTATTGGCGCTTACCTGGCGGTGACCTACGGCAGTGCGAAGGCCAATGATGCCGATGTTCTGGCGGCCTCGAACGCCCCGGCGCCCCAAACCCCGGCGGTGTCCGTGGCAAAAGTCGACGCCAAGGCCTTGCTGCAGAACAACGCCTGCCTGTCCTGCCACGCGATCGATCACAAAGTGCTGGGCCCCGCCTACCGCGATGTGGCGGCCAAATATGCCAGGGACCCGCAGGCAATGGACCGGATTATGTCGAGCATCCAGCACGGCGGTAGCGGGAAGTGGGGAGATGTCCCCATGCCGCCTTACGCGCAGTTGAGCCCGGACGACCTGAAAAGCCTGGCGACCTTTATCCTGCAACAGTAAGTCAGTCTAAGCCTGATGCGAAAAGCCCACTGAACCGGCGACGGTCAGTGGGCTTTTTTGTAGGCGCGGGCTTGTTCAAGGCATTGAGGAGTTGGTTGTACCGAAGCGCTTGAGAATGTCCTGGTACATCTTGGTCCGCCGGTGATTCTGGCCATAGCCGCCAGCAGCGGCGACGGTGCCGGCCTGGACGTGGTCCAGGTACTTGAATATTTTGCCGGGCGAAAGAAACACGACTTTGTAGCCAAGCCCGATCACGCGGTCTTGCAGCTCATAACCGGGCACACGGTCATCGATCTGAAAATGCAAACCGCGCTGCTTGATCAGCCTGCCATTCCATAACGTGCAAAAGCTTTTCAAGTGGGTTTCCCGGTAGGGCTTCGGGTCTTTCGAGCGCAGGCCCAGCGATTGCTTCAGGCGTCGGTAGTGGTGCTTGAACAGGCGTGAAGTGAAGCGCCACACGGTCCTTGGCAGTCCGCGGTTGAGTTGCTCGGTGCAACCGACCGCGATGACGTTTTGATCCTTGGTGCAGTAGTCCATCATCATCGCAAAGACGTTTGCATCGAAGATGAACGTGTCGGTGTGCATCAGGAACAGGTAGTCGGTATTGATTCTGGCCAGCGCCATGTCCAGCGCTTTGCCATGGGCGATGTGCCCCGGTTCTTTGGCGGGGGCATCGCGCTCGATCAGGTTGATCCAGTCCAGTGAGCGCAAATACTCGACGCTGGCGTCCGCCGAACCGTTATCGACCACCCAGACCGCAATACCTGATTTTTGTGCAGGCTCCTGCAACAGCTCCAGGCAGATCCTGGTGAGCTCGGGGGTTTTGTAATTAACCAGAACGATGCTGAACGGAGGTTTGGCGCTTGTATCGACACTGCCCATCTTCGAAATGCTCGACTACCCGAAAGTGTCGAAGACTAACGAGACAACCTTAGCCCAAGCTTAATTTCACCTGCACGACACAGACGCTGGCTATCGCTGCCTGACGCCTCGAACGAGCCCGTGCGCACCTCGCCGCTGCGGGTGTAGCGGGCGATTATCCGCCACGGGAATGACCGGCTTCATGTTCGACGAAAGTCGTATGGCGGTTGGTGCTGCCAAATGTTATTTGGCTTTTGTCTTGAAAGCGCAATTGCAAATTTGTATCATTCGTTTTCAAGTCAGCGAAGCAGGGAACGCCGCGCCAAAACAATAATAAGGTCAAGGCAATGCTCAAAATGCTTCTCGTGTACGGTCATCTGCTCGCTACGTGTATTGCCCTGGGGAGGGTGTTGCAGGCGGATCACAAGCTTTGGAGTTGGCGCAAGGAATTACTGGACCAGGCGAGGCTTGAATACCTCGATGAAACCCAGAAAATTGTCAGCCTCGCATTGCTGGCTCTATGGGCAAGCGGGCTGTTGCTGGTGCTTCAGGGTTATCTCTATGAAGGCGAGGCGTATCTGCTCAATCAGAAACTCTGGGCCAAGGTGACGGTCGTCGCACTGTTGAGCCTCAACGGTGCACTGTTGCATCGAGTCGGCTTCCCACTGCTGCAAAAGGCTCCCTTCGTCGCACTGCGCAGTGCAGGCCGCACGCGACTCGCCCTGTTGGGGGCGCTTTCCATGAGCGGTTGGCTGTTCGCCGCTTTCCTGGGGGTGGCTCGAGCCTGGAATCACGTGTTGCCTTACCTGCATGTGATGGGCGCATTCGCCGCATTCTCGTTACTGGCTTGTTGTGTGGCACTGGCAGTCGCCGGCAGGGCGGGCAGTGTCGGTGCGCAAAAATCCTCGGTACCGGGGTAGCGCCCGACAGAGCGTATTTCATCCCTGTAAACTCGGGCTAGCTTCATTGCGCGGGAATAATTCCCGCGCATGAAATTCAGGCTTCTCCCAAGATGTTCCCGGATTGCAACGGGTATTGCGTTGGCACCGCGCTTTGTAAATTCATGGGATTATTTCCCACGCGGCTATACTGGGGTTATCTACCCAGGAATTCGCTGAATGCAATCATCCACGCTGCCCACCTCGCTCCTCAAAGCCTTGCGGCATGTCATGCAGCCGCTGGTGCGCCTGATGCTGCGCAAAGGCGTCACCTACCTGGTGTTTGCCGACCTGCTCAAGGAGGTTTTCGTCGAAGTGGCGGACCGTGAGTTTCGCCTGGGCGAGAAGGCGCCGAGCGACAGCCGCATCAGCCTGCTCACCGGTGTGCATCGCAAGGATGTACGGCGCCTGCGCAATACCGGCGATCCGGCTGCTTCCACGCTTCCGGAAAACATCACGTTCGGTGCGCAACTGGTCAACGCCTGGGCCAGCGCGCCCTTTTGCAACGACGCCGGCCAGCCACAGCCACTGCCTCGATTGGCCAGTGTCGGTGGCGACCGTTCCTTTGACGCCCTGGTGGCGAAGGTCAGCACGGATATCAGGGCACGGGTGGTGTTGGACGAGTGGCTGCGCCTGGGGATCGTGCGCCTCGACGAAAGAGAGCGCGTGCACCTTGAAGCCCAGGCCTTCGTGCCACAAAAGGGCTTCGATGAGAAAGCGGCTTACCTGGGGCATAATCTGCATGATCATGCCTGCGCTGCGGTACACAACCTGAGCAGCGAAGGCCCGGCCTTTTTTGAACGCAGTGTCCACTATGATGCATTGGCCCCGATGAGCGTCGAGGCGTTGCGCGAGGCCGTGGCCAGCGAGGGAATGCAGGCCCTGTTGAGCTTCAACCGACTCGCCGCCGAACTGGAATTCCGGGACCTGCCCAGCCTTGAGCCGCGCCAGCGCATCACGGTCGGCCTGTACTTCTACACTGAAGCTTCCGATCCCAATTCACCAAAAGCTCCTGAATCATGACCGTCAAATTGCGCCTGATTCGTGCAATCGCCCTCGTTCTGGGCCTCGGGTTTGCGATTGTGCTGCAAGCCGCCCCAGCCTGTGTCAGCCAGAATGACGCGGGCACCAGCGAAGTGCCGGTTATCCAGGCACCAGGGGGCACCGGCGGTACGGGCGCAGCGCCTGGCGGCATGGGCGGTACCGGGATCGACGCCGACAACGGTGGAGTCGGTGGTACCGGCGCACCGTTGAAAAAACGCCCTGGCGGCATTGGCGGCACCGGGGCCGTTGCAGGCGGCGTGGGGGGGACAGGCATCAGCGACGATAACGGAGGAGTCGGTGGCACCGGCATTGTCGGCACCATCACCGGGTTCGCCTCGATCTGCGTCAATGGCGTGGAAGTGCACTTCAACAACAACGTTCCTGTCAGCGAGAACGGTATCGCCAGTTCCAGTACCCGCCTGGCGATAGGCCAAGTGGTTGCCGTGCAAGCGTTCAACTCCCGGCGCGGTCTGGAGGCCGGACGCATTTCTATCCTGCACGCCTACGAAGGTCCTTTGACAGCGCTGCCGCGCGATTCCATGCCCATGCGTGTCATGGGGCAGCCGGTACGCCTGGCCAAGGGTGCCCAGGTCGCTGCCGGTCTGCGCCCGGGTGATCCCGTACGGGTCAGCGGGCTGCGCGATGCTCGTGGCGAAGTGGTGGCTAGTCGCATCGATCGGGCGCCCGGCCTCAAGGAGGCCAGTGCCATCGGCCCGGTGGATCGCAGCGGCTATCTCCAGGGGCTCAAGCTCAGCAATCACCCAGGCCCGGCGCAGGAAATGCTGGTGCGCGGCCACTGGTCCGGTCGCGAGCTGGACGTGAACCAAAGCCGCCCCGATCCGAGCCTGCCTTTCATTGGCCGGGCACACAATGCGGTGATCGAGGGGCTGGTACAGGGCCGGCAGGACCGCCATCTGGTGGTGGGCGGCTTTAATGTGACGCTGGCGCACGACACCGTGTTTGTCGGTGTGCAGGCTTCGCAGCTGGGTCTGGATCGACGCGTGCGGATCAACGGCGTGTTCACCGGCGCGCGGGAGGTGCAGGCAACGCGGATCGAATTGCCTCGCGAGCGCTCCGATTCGCCCGCCAGCAACCGGCACGGACGACTCGGTTCCAGCGAGCAAGACACCGACGACTCAAGTGGCTCGGGCAACTCGAACGGCTCAAGTGGCTCAAGTGGCTCAAGTGGCTCAGGAGACTCCGGCAATTCCGGCAGTTCGCGGGGTTCGGGGAACTCGGGTAGTGACAGGAGCGGCCGCTCCGAGAGTACAGGCAGTGTCATCGACGATACCCGCCACGGGGGCGGTGACAGTCATGGCGGTGGCGACAAGATAGAGCGCGTTGATGTGGACAAGTCTGGCAAGTCAGAGCGAGTCGAGAAGGTCGATCAATCCGGTAAAGTCGAGAAAGTGGAGAGGGTAGAGCGGGTAGAGAAAGTAGAGAAGGTAGAACGTCCGGAGAAAGTCGAGAAGGTTGATCGGCCAGAGAAGGTTGAGAAAGTCGATCGGCCGGAAAAAGTTGAGAAGATCGAAAAAGTTGATCGGCCAGAAAAAGTCGAGAAAGTGGAGCCAGCTGAAAAAATCGATCACTCCGGCAGGTCGGGTTAAGCAGCGCAGCCATGATGCACTTTCGTCATAAGTAACTAGTCTGGGTAAGTCACGCAACAAAACATGCGTGTGAACTTCGATGACGCCAGACACGAGGTGAACATGGATCCCAAGCGCATCCTGCTCGTCGGTTGGCTTGCCAGCCTGGCCTTGCCGGCCTTGCCGGCCTTGGCCGATACCTTCACGACCTCGATCGGAACCGACTACTCCCGGGGCGACTATGGCACCGGTACTACGTCCGAAACCTGGTACGTCCCGCTGGTGGGCAGATACGAAACCGGTCCCATGACCTACAAGCTCACCGTGCCCTGGCTACGCATCACCAATCCTTCGGTCGGCCCTGGCGGCGAACCGCTGCCCGGCGGTTGCGGCAAGGTGGAAAGCGGTCTGGGCGACACCGTTGCCGGTGCCGACTATGCCGTGCTTGACGGCAGCGTTGGCGGGCTGTTCGTGGACCTGATCGGCAAGGTCAAGTTGCCCACCGCCGATGAAGACGAGTGCCTGGGCACCGGCAAAACCGACTATTCCGCCCAGGTCGATGTCGCCAAAGCCTTCGGTCCCGTGACCGGGTTCGCGACCCTGGGCTGGAAAAAGTTCGGCGACCCGTCGGGCTCCGACTTCGACAACCCGATATTCGCCGGCCTGGGCTTCGCCATGCCCGTGTTCGCGCGCACCACGGCGGGTGTGTCCTACGACTGGCGGCAAAAAGTTGTTTCCACCGGCGACGAAATCAAGGAACTCACACTCTTCCTTACGCACAAGCTCAATCAGGAGTGGAAGTTTCAGTTGTATGCCGTCAAGGGTTTTTCCGACGCCAGCCCGGACGGCGAGGCCGGACTGTTGCTCAGCCACGCTTTCTGATTCCTGCCCGTTATCCGCCGTACCGGCATACCGGGACAGTTCCTGATGGTCAGCGGTATGACGTCATTGTCCGCTCCCGGGCATTTTGCAGTTCAGTTTTTCTTCCTGATCAGTTTATTAATGTAGTACTTCAGGCTTAAACGATCCTTGGGCCTTGGTTTGTAGTGGGTCTTGTTTCTTTGTGTCGGATCGATCGCCATGGTTCCCGCGGTATAGTAATAAAGCGCGATAGACCTGCGGGTAATGTGCTCTGGAGTCGTTAAAGGCTCCGGGTGCCCATGATTGCTGTCTTTGTCTGTGTTGAAAATGACGCAGCGATTGTAAATGGGCAGTACTTTTTTAAGGCAGTTCTTCATGCCGACATCCCAAAGTTCCAGGTTGCCGCCGTATTCCTCCTGCCAGTCTTCATTCAGATAAATGATGATATTCAGTCTGCGCTCGACATTAAGTTTTTTGTTGAGCCGGAAGTCCGAGTGTACCCCCAGGAAACCACCGCTTTTCGTTTCGTGCAGGCCACCACCGCTAAAGTAGGGGTCAGGTATCAGTCCTTCGATGCCTGTGAGCTTTTCAAGAAACTGCAACATGGGGGCCGAGTTAAACGCATTGAAAACAGTCTTCAAAAAAGGGTCACATTCGTTGGGACTGATTTGACGTTTGCGTTGACCTTTATAGCCGCGCTCGTAGAGCATTTCATTGTTGGTTGGTTCGACCGGGAAGTGCGAGCAGATGCTCGCAATCAGGTCTTCGTGCAAGAAGTTATCGATGACTATGTGCGGAAATGGCGTAGCCTGAACATAGCGGTCGGTCAACGAGGCACCAAGGGCGCTGGCGGCATTTTGGTCGAAATCAAGCTCCGGGGACAGGGTGATAGGTAGTGCTTGAGTGATGGGTGCCATTACCGCTCCAGTAACTTGATATAAAGACTTGTGGGTGACTTGGAGCAATGTTGAATGCACTGCTCGTTGCGTCTGTTCGTAGCTTAATTTGTTCTGTCATCCTTGTTCAGACGCTTAAGGATGTTGTTGTACATTTTGGTTCGTCTATGAGTTTTATCATAGCCACCAGCCGCTGCAACAGTGCCGGCCTGAATGTGATCCAGATAACTGAAGATTTTACGCGGCGATATCATCTCTACGATATAACCCAGCGCGGTCATGCGGTCCTGAAGAGTATAGCCAGGCACGCGATCATCCATCGAAAAGTGCATGTTGTGCTGTTTTACAAGTTTGCAATTCCACAATGTGCAGAAGCTTTTCAAATAGACTTCTTTGTACGGCTTTGGTTCTCTTGAACGCAATCCCATGGAGATTTTCAGGCGTCTGAAGTGATGCTTGAATAGTCGTGAGCTAAAGCGCCACGCAGTTCTCATGGTTCCGCGGTTTATTTGCTCGACACAACCGACGGCCACGACGTTTGGATTTTTCAGGCATTTATTCAGCATCATCGAAAATACATTTTTGTCGAAAACAAATGTATCGGTGTGCATCAGGAATAAATAATCGGTGTCTATTCGCTCCAAGACAAGGTCAAGTGCCTTGCCATGCGCAATATGTCCCGCTTCTGGTTCGGAAATAGAGCGCTCGATCAAGTTGATCCAGTCAAGAGTTCGTAAATACTCAGTGCTCTCGTCGGCGGAATAGTTATCAACTACCCATACTGGAACGCTGTTGCTGCCAAAATGCTGGTGTAATAAGTCCAGGCATATCTTGGTGATTTCTGGTGTTTTGTAATTTACTATAACTATGCTGAAGGCTTTGGGGCTTTCAGTCAGTAAATCAGGGTTGTTCATCGTTCAGGTGCTCAATGTTATTTTATTTGACTGTATGAATGAATGAACTTTTATACGTTTTTTGCTTGTTTGCCGCGCAAAATCTTGCATGGCCTTAGAGCACAATTTGTTAAGTCGCATTCTCATGCATAGTAACCACGGACTGCTCAGGCCCGATGGAGAGCAGTAGAAACGGACTTCATCGTATAAGGATCTGCCCTGCAGGTAAACATTTTGACTTGATTCGTTACATCAGGGGGCTGCTCAGGCCAGCCTCCCAAACAGGGCGTCATGCGCCGAATACCATGCGCCGGTTGAGCGTGGGTGGGGTTCGTTCTGCAACTCACTGCTTGTAGCCAATCTGGCGCAGCAAGTTCTTGCGCCACAGGATGTCTTCATCGCCTTCGATGTCGTTGGCACAAAAGCCATCCACTACGCCCAGGATTGCTCGCCCTTGCTGCGTTTCAGCGAGGATCACTTCGGTTGGATTGGCTGTTGCACAAAAAATACGGCATACCTCTGGAACCATTTTGATGGTGTTCAACACGTTCAACGGATAGAAACCGTCGCCCAGGAAAATGATGAAGCTATGGCCTGCGGCGATGGCTTTCGCATTCTTTTGTGCAAGTTCAATCATTGAGTTATCGGTGCCGGACCATCGCACCAGGCATTTGCCGGAGGCTTCACAAAAGGCCATGCCAAACTGGATCCCTGGCACGGTATTGACCAGCGCTTCGTGGATGTCCTCGACGGACTTGATGAAGTGCGTCTGTCCCAGAATGAAGTTCGTCACATCCGGCTTTTCGATTTTCAACGTGATGAGTTGCATTTCAAACGCCTCCTTTCACGGGTTGCCAGGAGAGCCTGGCAACAAACCAAGCATAGCCACTCATTTGCTATTGCCGCGTCCTCTTTCTGCTTTTGGCCGACTGCTCAACGCATGCCCCGGACCGGATACCCGGTCGTTGACACTTGGGCTGACAGGGCTAATCTAAGTGGTGTGGGAATATTTCCCACGCAAAGATTCCAGCTGGCTCCGAGGGATCGTACGGAAACCGCAGTGGTTCATTGTTGCTGCAGATTTATGGCCGTGCCGGTTGGCGGGCCGCTCCAATGGGCGGCCGGGAACTCACTGGACATTGCGTTCGATACGGAGGTGAAAACGCAACTCCAAACGGAGGTGCATCATGCTGCTCAAGAAATGTTTGTTGGCTCTGGCAATAGGCGGGGTCCTGTCGGCATCGACTGTCCTGGTGCCCGATTACATCAGTAGTTTCTCCAGCGTGTATGCCAAAGATGGCGGCAGCGGCGGTGGTGGTAGCGGTGGAGGCGGTGGCGGTCACGGCGGTGGCGGCGGTTCCGGCGGTTCCGGCGGGGGTGGTCACGGCGGTGGCGGTGGCTCCGGTGGTGGCGGTGGTTCCGGAGGCGGCGGTCACGGTGGTGACGGCGGCGGAGGCGGCCACGGTGGCGGTGGCTCCGGTAGTGGAGGTTCTGGAGGCGGTGGTCACGGTGGCGACGGCGGCGGCCATGGAGGAGAGGGTGGCGGTCATGGTGCAACAGGCCATGACGGTGACGGTCGTGGAGGTCCGGGGCGCGGCGACGCTGACCATGGTGGTGTAGCCGGGAACAAAGGCCCGGGCAAAGCGCATGACAACGACGATGACCATGGTGGAATGGCCGGAAATAGAGGCCCAGGCAAAGCAAAAGACAAAGACGCGCGTGACAACGATGATGACAACGACGCGGATAACGCCGCAGATGCAGCCAGGGAAGCTGCAGAAGACGCCGGTGACGCTGCAAGGGAAGCCGCGGAAGACGCCAGGGACGCTGCCAGGGAAGCCGCGGAAGACAGGGGCGTTGCCAGAAATGACGCTGATGTAGCCAGAGACGCGGCCAAGGCTGATGCAGACGCAGCTCGGGACGCGGCCAAGGCTGATGCAGATGCAGCCCGGGACGCCGCCAGAGCTGAGGCGGATGCCGCCCGGGATGCCGCAAGAGCTGCTGGCGTACCGCGCGCAGATGCAGATGCAGCCAGAGACGCTGCACGTGCCGCCGCGGATGCAGCCCGTGACGCCGCCAAGGCCGACGCGGATGCTGCCAGAGACGCAGCCAAGGCCGACGCAGATGCTGCCAGGGACGCAGCCAAGGCCAAGGCGAACGTAGCCAGAGAGGCTGACAAGGCAGTCAAAGAGGCTGACAAAGCCAAGGCGAAGGCTGCCAGAGAGGATGTAGCGGATGCGCCGGATGCCCCGGACGCGCCGGATTTCGACACGGTTGAGGTAGAGAACTAGGCCCGCACGTTCGATGGCGAACACCACGGGCATACCCGTAGATTACGTCCCGGGCGTTTGAGGGACGTATCGTCAAAGCGTCGCAAGCCCTGAAGAATCACGGGGCTTGCGACTTTTTTTCGACTTCGTGTCTTTGAAATTTCCTGCCGCAATACCGCTCATTCATAGTGGTTTATGCGAAATCCCGTGCGTTGCTCCGGGTTTTTTGCACGAATCTTCACGCCTGTCGCTCGTATCATTTCTCCCGGAAACCACCGTGAGCATGGCGATGACAAAAAACACAGCGTTGTGGGACATCAGTCCACCCTTGAGTAGCGAGACACCGACCTGGCCGGGTGACACGCCCTTCCAGGAGGAGCGTGTCTGGACCTACGGTCCCGAGTGTCCGGTGAATGTCGGACGCATCACCCTGTCGCCCCATACCGGCGCCCACGTCGATGCACCGCTGCATTACAGCGCCGACGGCGCGGCGATTGGCGAGGTCGGGTTGGACGTCTATATCGGGCCTTGCCGCGTTTTGCATTGTCTGGACAGCGGCGAGCTGGTGCAGCCGGGGCAACTGGAAGGGCGTTTGCACAATGTGCCCGAGCGTGTGCTGCTGCGAACCTATCGACAGGCACCGCTGACGACCTGGGATTCGAATTTCACGGCGGTTGCCAAGGAAACCATCGACCTGCTGGCGAGCCTTGGCGTGCGCTTGATCGGGATCGATACGCCGTCACTGGACCCGCAGCAATCCAGGACCATGGACTCCCACGGCGCCGTGGCCCGCCATCACATGGCGATCCTGGAAGGCATCGTGCTGGACGAGGTCCCGGAGGGCGATTATGAACTGATCGCCTTGCCGCTGCGGTTCGCTCATCTGGATGCCAGTCCGGTCAGGGCGATTTTGCGGCCGTTGAGTACTTCACAACCCATTCATCAGATCTGAAGGGGCGCCAGCCTGGCGCCCCCTTCGGGTGAGCGGTGTCAGGCATTACTCTCGGTGAATTTCTCGTAGTACAGCTGCACGTTGTCCAGTGCCTGTGCCAGCAGCCAGGTCTTGATCGACTCCACCATAGGCGGCGGCCCACAGACGTACATATCGACCTGGCCATCGCGCAGTTCCGCGACGTCGAAGTGTTCGGCAATGTAGCCGCGCTTGCCGGTCCAGTGCGACGACGGTTCGCTGACCACCTCGGTGTAGCGAAACCCAGGGATGCGTTGTTCATACGCCTGGATACGCGCCTGTTCGCACAAATCGGCCGCATCGCGCACGCCGTAGTACAAGTGCACGGGTTGCTCGCAGCCGCGTTCGGCGAGTTCGTCGAGCATGCCCAGCAATGCCGAAAGACCGGTGCCACCGGCCACCAGGATCAACGGCCTGGCGACGTGTCGCAGATAAAACGCCCCCAGCGGTGCCTCCAGGGCAATTTCGTCCCCCACCTGGCAGCGTTCGCGGATGTAGTTGCTCATTACGCCATCGGGAAGCAGGCGAATCAGAAACTGCAGCTCATTGCTGGCGCTCGGCCGATTGGCGAACGAGTAGGAGCGCTTGTTTTCGGTTCCCGGAATCAACAGCCGGGCGTACTGTCCGGGCAGGTAATCCAGCGATTGCCCCGCATTGCCCAGGTTCAGATGCAGGATCGCCGTGCTGGCCGAGACCTGTTTGACATCGGTGACTGTTGCCCTGAGTTGATCGGGGCCGGCGGCGTTGCACAGGCTGGATGCGAAGTCGAAGTAGAACGCCGCGTCGGATTTGACCCGTGTCTGGCAGGTGAGCATTTTGCGTTGTTGCAGGTCCTGGCTGGAGAGGGCTTCCTCATCCACATAGTCCTGGCTGTAATCGCCTGATTCGCATCGCCCCTGGCAGGTTCCGCAGACACCTTCGCGGCAATCCAGGGGAATGTTGATGCCATTGCGCAAGGCAGCGTCGAGCAGGATTTCGTTGGGTTGTACGGGAAAGAACAGCGTTTTGCCGTCGGCAAAGCTGAACGCGACCTTATGGTTCATGCCCCGGTCTCCTTGGATTCACAGGTGGTAGAAGTCGAGTACCGAGTTGATGGTGTCGTTGAGCAGCAACACATGCTTGCGGGTGATCAGCCAGCTATCGGCGTGGGGCTTGAGGTGATAGGTCGCGCGGCCGAAAAACTGCTCGGCCGTGGCCAGGCGGTAGTACAGCGTGTGCCAGTTCAGGCGCACCTCCAGCTCGCCATTTGCAAGCTCGCCGATTCGCACGTTGCTGATCTGATGCAGGGTGCGCGGCATCGGCGTCGAGGACGCGGACTTGCCCGTACGCAGGCGGAACACACGGTCTTCCAGGCCTGAACGGTTGGGGTAGTAGATCAGCGACATTTCGCGCTTGGGGTCACGGGTGTAGACGTGTTCGGAGTCCCATTGCGGCAAGTGGAACTCGCTGTGTCCGGCAAACAGCTGGAGGTAGGCATCCCAGTCCTGGGCGTCGCACAGTTCGGATTTACGATAGAAAAACTGTTCGATCTGGTACTGCAATTGCGCATTCATCATTGCACCTCACGGAGTTTCAGGGATTTGGCGTCCAGACCGTCCAGCAGGAATTTCTGCCAGTTGCTGTGCTGGTTGACGTACAGCCCTTCGTGGGTGAATTCAGTGCCGGTCATGGCCGGGGCAATGCCGATCGCCTCGCTGTTGGGCGTGGCGCCGCTGGCCCAGCGGTGACTGCCGCGGGATATGTCGCTCCAGCGCTCCAGGCGTGCCTGGAAACCACGCTGGGCTTCACGGAACTCCACCAGGTCATCCGGTGTGCCCAGGCCCGAGACGTTGAAGAAATCCTCGAACTGGCGAATGCGGTTTTCGCGGTCGGCGTCCGACTCGTTCTTGACCCCCAGGCACTGGCTGATGATTTCGGTCTTGTTCCACGCCACCGGGCGGATGATGCGCAATTGCGAGCTGATCTGATCGAGGAAAAACAGGCTCGGATAGATGTTCAGGTTGCGCAGGCGATGCATCATCCACTCGGCCTTTTGCTGGCCGTGTTCTTCGATCAGTCGCGGCATGATGGTCGCGTAGCCGGAGCGTACCGACGGGTTTGGCATGTCGCTGAACAGCAGGCTGTGTCCGTTATCGAACGCGAACCAGCCATCATCGGTATTGGCGTCGCCGGCGCCGAGCTTGCTGTAGTCGAGGGTGCCGCTGGCGGCGCTGCCGTTCTCGCTGTTGACCTGCTGGCGATGCTGCACCGTGGCCACGTAGTTGTAGTGCACTGTGCTGACGTGATAACCGTCGAGGCCGTTTTCGTTCTGCAGTTTCCAGTTGCCGTCGTAGGTGTAGGCCGACTTGCCGGGCAGCACTTCCAGCTCACCGGTCGGCGACTGGGCAACCATCATGTCAAAGAACACTTTGGCATCGCCGAGGAAGTCTTCCAGGCTGTTGTCGGCCTGCACATCAAGGCTGATGAAGACGAATCCCTTGTAGCTCTGGATACGCGCCTTTTTCAGGCCGCGGGTGGCTTTGTCGAAGCCTTCCGGGTACTCGCCCGGCGCCTTGACCTTGACCAGGCGGCCATCGCTTTTGTAGCACCAGGCATGGAAGGGGCAGGTGAAGGTCGACTGGTTGCCCTTGCCGACGCGGGTCAGCGTCGTGCCGCGATGCTGGCAGGCGTTGATCAGTGCATTGAGCTGACCGTCACCGTCACGGGTGATGATCATCGGCTGGCGGCCGGCGCGCATAGTCACGAAGTCGTGGTTGTTGGCCAGTTCGCTTTCGTGGCAGGCGTAGATCCAGTTCTTCTCGAAGATCATCTCCATTTCCAGATCGAACAACTGCGGCTCGGTGAACATGTCCCGGGCAATGCGGAATACGCCTTCTACGGGGCGGAAGTCCAGGCAGCTTTCGATGAACGTTTTCCATTGCTCGACGTTTCTTTCGCCACTCATGAGGTGTACCTGTTTTTATTGGGGCTAATCGGTACGTCATTAGAGGGAGTGGGGTGTGCCTGGGTCTATCCGCTTTGTGGGCGAAGGCAGTCCGTAAAATTGGTGGGTTCCCAAAAGATCGCAGCCTTCGGCAGCTCCTACATCGGACGCGTGTAATTGTAGGAGCTGCCGCAGGCTGCGATGCTGGCGATCGCGCGCGCGCCGGGTAACAACAGCGTGTGATGGGCTGGGCAGCAACTACCCAAACCACGCATCAAGCGATGGACGGCTGCACCTGTCTGCAGCAATCAGGTACTGTTTTGCGAGGCCGCGAATGCGATTTGATAGTCGTGTTATCCACTTAATTGGCGATTGCTATCCACTGGGTCAGCGCCGTCTTCTAGTGGCTTGGAACTTGCCTTTGCAAACCGTATACGCGCCGTCAGAGCGCGCTGAAAAAAAACCTTGAGTGCACCTTGATGAGCAACAACGTCGATCCGCAATTTCGCGACATTCGTGTCGACAGCGATGACCTGGAGGCCGCCAGAAGCTGGATGTCCGGTATCTGCGGGCCCCATCGGCTGGTGAGCGCGAACCCCGAGCGGATCCGCTTTCATCACAACGCCAACATGTTCAAGTCGATGGCCACCACCTTGGGCACCATCGAATACGGTACCGATGTCACCATCGACATCGAGGACGCCGAGCACTTTCGCAGCTACAGCCTGAGCTTGCCGCTGGTGGGCGAACAGGAGCTGAGCAAGGATGGCAGCGTGGTCAGGTCGGACCGCGATCAAGGGGTCATCATTTCCCCCAATGAAAACCAGCTGCTGGCGATTTCCGGTGACTGTCGCAAGGTCCAGGTGGTGATTACCCGAGTGGCGATGAGCGAGGCGCTGGAGGGGATGTTGCAACGGCCCCTGGATGCGCCGCTGCGCTTCGAACCGGTGATGGATGCGATCGATGGGCCGTCGGCGTCGTGGTGGCGCATGGCGCGTTATTTCATCGACGAGATGGAGCGCAGCAGTGAACTCTTCGAGCAGGTGGCCTTCACCCGGGACATTGAAAGCTCGCTGATCAAAGGTTTGATCCTGGCCCAGCCAAACAACTACTCACAAGAACTGCGGGACGCGCTGGGGGTGAAGTTGCCGCACTACCTGGTCAGGGCCCGGCAATACATCCACGACAACGCCCGGGAAGCGTTGCATCTGGAGGACATCGAAGCCGCCGCCGGCGTTTCGCGCTTCAAGTTGTTCGACGCGTTCAAGAAATACTTCGCCCTGTCGCCGATGGCCTACCTGAAAAAGTATCGCTTGAACGCCGTGCGCCAGGAGATCCTCGAGCACGGCACGGTGCGTAGTATTTCCGGGATCGCCATGGGCTGGGGCTTCATGCACCTGGGGCGTTTTTCCACCGAGTACCGCAAGCTGTTCGACGAAACCCCGAGCATGACCTTGCAGCGCAACGAAGCCCGACGCCAGCAGGGGCTTTGACGGGCCGCCCCGGCCTTACTTGCGTAACACCAGATCAAGCAACTGCTCGCGCTCCTTGATTTTTTGCAGGACGATTTCCGAACGTATGTCGGTGACGCCGGCGGTGCGGTTGAGGTGATTGACGATGAAATCCGAGAAGTGCTTGAGGTTGCGGGCCTGGACCCGCAACACATAGTTGCTCGCCCCGGTAATGACATACGCGGTGACCACCTCCGGCCACTGCTGAACCTTCTTGATAAAGGTCTCGTGCCAGTCCTCCACGTCCTGTCGCAACGACACATGGACGATCGCTTCCAGCTCAATGCCCAGCCGCTCGGCATTCAGCACCGCGCGATAGCCGGTGATGATTCCCTCGCTTTCCAGCAGGCGTAAACGTCGCAGGCAAGCCGAGGGTGACAGGGCGACTTTCTCTGCCAATTCCTGATTGCTGATACGGCCATCCTGTTGCAATTGATGCAGGATCCGCAGGTCTGTCGAGTCGAGATTCATGGTTTGAATAAATCCGCGTTTATTGGGGCTTGATTCGAATATTCTGCGAAATAACTACTACATGGCCGGTTACTTTGCACGAAAATTCTTCAAAGGTTCGTTCATTATCTCTCCACCGAAAGGCAAGCGAATCGCCTTTATTCAGGGCGCCGGAACCGGCTGATGCAACCTGCCCGGATGGCGTCGCATAACAAAAAACAGGACACCCGATGACGACAAGAAACAGTTGCCTGGCGCTTGATGCCCAGGACGCTCTGGCACCCCTGCGCCAGCAGTTTGCGCTCCCCGAGGGCGTTATTTATCTCGATGGCAATTCCCTGGGCGCGCGGCCGGTCGCTGCATTGGCGCGGGCGCAAGCGGTGGTCGCCGAGGAATGGGGCAATGGCTTGATTCGCAGCTGGAACAGCGCCGGCTGGCGCGAGCTGTCCGAGCGTTTGGGCAATCGCCTGGCGGGTCTGATCGGCGCGGGGGAGGGTGAAGTGGTGGTGACCGATACCACCTCGATCAACCTGTTCAAAGTGCTGAGCGCTGCCTTGCGCGTACAGGCCACCAGGTCGCCGCAGCGGCGAGTGATCGTCAGCGAATCGAGCAACTTCCCCACCGACCTGTACATCGCCGAAGGCCTCGCGCAGATGCTGCAACAGGGTTACACCCTGCGCCTGGTCGACAGTCCTGAAGCGTTGCCGCATGCGATTGACCAGGACACGGCGGTGGTCATGCTCACCCACGTCAATTACAAGACCGGCTATATGCACGACATGCAGGCCCTGACCGCGCTGACCCACGAATGTGGTGCGCTGGCCATCTGGGACCTGGCCCATTCCGCTGGCGCGGTGCCGGTTGATCTGCACCAGGCGGGTGCCGACTACGCCATCGGCTGCACCTACAAGTACCTCAATGGCGGGCCGGGCTCCCAGGCCTTTGTCTGGGTTTCGCCGCGGTTGTGCGATCTGGTGCCGCAGCCGTTGTCCGGCTGGTTCGGCCATTCACGGCAGTTCGCCATGGAGTCGCATTACGAGCCGAGCAGCGGTATCGCCCGCTACCTGTGCGGCACCCAGCCGATTACCTCATTGGCGATGGTCGAGTGCGGCCTGGATGTGTTCGCCCAGACCGACATGGCCAGCTTGCGCTGCAAATCCCTGGCCCTGACGGACCTGTTCATCGAATTGGTCGAGCAGCGTTGCGCGGCCCACGAACTGAAGTTGATCACACCCCGTGAGCACGCCAGGCGCGGCAGCCACGTCAGCTTCGAACATCCGCAAGGTTATGCGGTGATCCAGGCCCTGATCGAGCGGGGCGTGATTGGTGACTACCGTGAACCGCGCATCATGCGTTTCGGTTTCACCCCGCTGTACACGACCTTCACCGAAGTCTGGGACGCGGTACAAATCCTCGGCGAGATCCTCGACCGGAACACTTGGTCACAAGCGCAATTCCAGGTTCGCCACAGCGTGACCTGAACCCTCCGACATCCGATTCCTGCCGCAGGAGTTTCTCGGCGGCAGGGCTTCGGCCGCCGGCAATAACCAGTTCTGCAATCACAATAATAAGGAGCACGCAGAATGAAACTGTCCCTCTGGCCCGCCTTGCCGCTCGCCATCTCCAGTTGCCTTGGCCAAATGGCCTGTGCCGCCTCCGACAACGGATTTGTCGAAGACAGCAGCCTGACCCTGACTAACCGTAACTTCTATTTCTACCGCAATAACCTCAACAACCCGGGCGGGCAGAACTATCGGGATGAGTGGGCCCACGGGATCATGCTCGATTACCGCTCCGGCTACACCCAGGGAACGGTGGGTTTCGGGGTCGATGCCTACGCGCAGTTGGGCCTCAAGCTCGACAGTGGCAAGGGACGCACGGGTACGGGTTTGCTGCCGGTCGATGCCGATGGCCGCCCCGAGGATGAGTACTCCGAAGCGGGTGGCGCGGTGAAGGCGCGGATTTCCCGGACCGAACTCAAGTACGGCAACCTGACCCCGCTCAACCCGGTGTTCGGCACCGGCAATGCGCGACTGTTCACCAGCAGTGCCACCGGCTTTCAACTGACCAGCAATGAACTCAAGGCATTGCAACTGGACATCGGTCATTTCACCGCCGGCAACGACAGTAATTCGACCAATGTCAATGGCGCGCTCAAAGCGCTGTACGCCGGCGTGGAAACCCGCAGTGTCGATTATCTGGGCGGCAGCTACGCCCTGAGCGATCAACTGAGTGTCAGCCTCTACGGTTCACAGTTCACCGACATCTGGCGCCAGTACTACGGCAACGCCAACTACACCCATGCCCTTGGTGAAGGCCAGTCGCTGAACCTGGATTTCAACATCTACCGCACCAACGACAGCGGCCAGAGCCTGGCCGGCAGGATCGACAACACCACCTGGTCGCTGTCCACCGCGTACAGGTTCGGTGCCCATCGGTTGACCTTGGCGTACCAGCGGGTCGATGGCGACGAGCCGTTCGATTACCTGGGGTTCGATCAGCAACCGGGTACCTCGATTTTCCTCGCCAACTCGATTCAGGTCCTCGACTTCAACGCCCCCAACGAACGCTCCTGGCAACTGCGTTATGACCTGGACATGGCGCCTTTCGGCGTGCCAGGCCTGAGCTTCATGTCCCGCTACGTCAGTGGTGACCACATCGATGACAGCCATTATGACGGTGGCCCCAATGGCGCCTACGGACGATACGGCGATGACGGCAAGCGCTGGGAGCGCGACATCGAGGCGCGCTATGTCGTGCAGTCGGGCAAGGCCCGGGACCTTTCAATCCGCGTGCGTCAGGCCAGTGTGCGTTCCACCGCGCAGGTCGCCCGCGCCGATACCACGGACAACAACGAAGTCCGGGTGATCATCGAGTATCCACTGAGCATTTTCTGATCCGTGTCCTGCTGTGCGTGGCTGATCCCCACTGTTAAACCCACGACGTGCTCTTCAAGAAAGACAAAATCCAGAGGACATAAAAATGACCGATAACTCCGGTTTCGAAACGATATCCAAGCGTGAACACGGCCTGCGGCGTCAGTTGACGTCGGGGCAAATGAGCATGATCGCCATTGGCGGTGCAATCGGCACCGGGCTGTTCATGGGCAGCGCCTATGCCATCGGCTATGCCGGGCCGAGCGTATTGCTCAGCTATGCCATCGGCGCAATCATCACCTTGCTGCTGATGGGCTGCCTGGCGGAAATGACCGTGGCCCATTCGACCTCGGGTTCGTTCGGTGCCTACGCCGAATTTTATGTCAGCCCGCTGGCCGGGTTCCTGGTGCGCTATGCCTACTGGGCGGCGATTGTGCTGGCGGTGGGCACGGAAGTGACGGCGGTGGCGATGTACATGAAGTACTGGTTCGCCAACGTGCCGGAGTGGATATGGATCGTCTCGTTCTCCAGCGTGCTGATCGTGCTCAATGCCATCAGCGTGAAGACCTTCGGCACCTTCGAGTACTGGTTCTCGACCATCAAGATCGGCGCGATTGTCGGTTTCATCATCCTGGCGGTGTACGTGGTGTTCGGTTCCGGCAATCCGCAATACGGCGTGCACAATTACACGGCTCACGGCGGCTTTTTCCCCAATGGTCTGCAAGGGATGTGGATCGCGGTGATCGTGTCGATCTTCAGCTACCTGAGCGTGGAGATGATCGCGGTGGCGGCCGGTGAGGCAAAAGACCCGGAACAAGCGGTGAAGAAAGCCTTCCGCGGGACTATCGTGCGCCTGGTGGTGTTCTACCTGCTGACCCTGGCGTTGATGCTGGCGATCGTGCCTTGGGTCCAGGCTGGCCATGCCCAGAGTCCGTTCGTCACGGTGATGCAAGCCATCGGCATTCCCGGCGCCACCGGCGTGATGAATTTCGTGATCCTGATCGCGGCGTTGTCAGCGATGAACAGCCAGTTGTACATCACCACGCGCATGATGTTCAGCCTGTCCCGCGCCGGCTACGCGCCAAAATCCATGGGGGTATTGAGCAAGACCGGGATCCCGCTGAACGCGCTGTTGCTCTCCAGCTCGGGTATCGCCCTGGCGACCTTGCTCAACATCCTGTACCCGGAAAGTTCGTTCACCTTGATGATGGCGATCTCGATGTTCGGCGCGATCTTTACCTGGTTCATGATCTTCCTCACACACTTCTGTTTCCGTCGTTTTCACGAACGCAACGGCAACCGCAAACTGTCGTTCCGCATGCGCCTGTTTCCCTACAGCACATTGCTGGGGCTGGTGCTGATGGGGGCCGTGATGATCACGACCTACTTCACTGAAGCCTTCAAGATGACCCTGGTGTTCGGCGTGCCGTTCCTGCTGGTGCTGTCGATTGTCTACGGTGTTTTCTTCCGCAAGACCAGGGGCGTTGCGGCGCTGAGTGCGCAAGCCAGACTCTAGCCTGAGGGTCGTGCCGGGGCGGCGCACTTAATACTCGTTCTCCCATCGCCTTTATTTCCCGGGGTGTCATCCCTCGAGTTCTTCGGGGGAAACCACCCAGATGCTGCACGGCATTTTGTAAAGCAGGTGTTCCACGGTACTGCCGATCAAACGCTCCATCGCGCGATGCCCCACGCGGCCCATGACAATCACGTCGATGTCATAGGCATCGACGAAGCTGCACAGCACCCTGGCCGGGTCGCCCATGATCATGTGCTGGTTCTGCGGCGGGATGCCGTTGCGCTCGGCCAACTCGCCGAAGGCCTCGCCCTGCATGTCGAACAGGGTCTTGGCTTTGCTTGAAGAGAAAAACGCCGAGCCATTGCTAAAGCCAAATTCGTCGGCACTGATCGAAGACAGGTCATGGGCATAGACGACATCGAGTTGGGCGTTGCAGGTGCTCGCCAGTTTCGACGCTTCGCGCAAAATCCTGTCGTTGAAACCTTCGTACTGGCCATCACGATGGAAAGGGTCGACGGCGGCAACGATCCTGCGCGGCAGTGCGTGATGCATCTGGCTGACAAAATGCAGAGGCACCGGGCACTCGCGTAGCAGATGAATATCGAGGGGGGTGAACATCAGCCGCGACAGCAGCGACTCGTGTTCCAGTTCCTTGATCAGAACAGCCATTTTGGCTTCTTCAAGATGAATCAGGATTTCCTGCAACGGGGTATTGACCCAGACCACTTCGGTCGTGACGTGCACGCCGATCTTGCGTAACGGCCGGGCCTGTTCTTCGAGCCATTGCTGGTGGCGTTCGACATAGCCCAAACGGAGTTCTTCGCGCGCCTGCTCGTTCACCAGACCCGCGGTCACCAGGCCTTCCAGGTAATCAAACGCAACGATGTGCAGTGCAGCTCCCGAGGCCTTGGCCAGGGCGGCAGCCCGGTCGAAGGCCGGGCTGTTTTTCATGAGCGGTGAGACGACCAGCATGAATCTTGATGGCTCGGACATGACAAATCTCCCGTGGCGATTGCGTCTGCTCATTTGAGAGGCTGCATTCAGGCAGGAACACCTTGCCTGGATCTTGAGACGACGCACAGAGATGAGTTTGATCTTTATCAAGCAGTCGCTTGACCGGAATACGCTCCCGACGTGCGGTGGGCACGGCAGGTCCAAACACGGATTTGTTGACCATTGTCAAACCTTCGCCTGCCAGCCCGGTGCAGTCTCGAGAGCAGGGTCATGAAGGTCGCAATTACACTTTGAAGTTAAAGCATGTCTCCAGCTTTAACGGAGGTTGACGATGAACATTGATATTACCGAGCAACGGGTTCCCCATTGCTGGGTTGTGCACCTGGATGCCCTGGAAGTCAATTTCAATAGCCAGGAAGCTGCCAGTAGCTTTGTCGGCCAACTCAAGGCACGTATCGAGGCACCTCATGTCTGGCCAGTGACTGTCCGCTCGGCGGCAAGCTGTCGAACTGTCCCGGCCCGGGAACAGGAGGTTCGTTTCGACCTCGTGGAGTGACGATACCGACCACGCCTGTCCATATACCCGGGTACCGAGGTGTCCTATGTCTAATGCTCAGCATGTACTGTTGATCGCCCCCCCGACCATGAACCAGACACCGGCATTCGATCGCGCCGGCGCGTTGGCTCGCGCCATGCAATTGCCCCTGCATATCGTGGCATTCGATTATTTTCAGGCCCTGGCGGTAGCCGGTCTGTTCGCCCCCGAACAAATAAGCGCGGCCAGGGAGGGCTACCTTCAAGCCCATCGACAGTGGCTTGTGCAGCAAGCTGAAAGGTTGAGCATGCACGGCGTGAAGGTCACCAGTGAGGTCGCGTGGGTACAGGCTCCTTATGCAGAGATCGTGCATTTTGTCAGCGAGATGCCCTTGGCGCTGATCATCAAGGGTGCTCAACAGGAGTCTGCCTTGAAACGGGTGTTCTTCTCGGCGCTGGACTGGCAATTGCTGCGCGATTGTCCGGTGCCGGTGCATCTGGTGACTGACGACCGCAACCCGCAGCCGCACAACATTTTGGTCATCGTCGATGTATTGCGCAGCGAAGAGCAGGACCTGGTGTTCAACGATCGGATTGTCGCTGCCGCGAAGAAACTGGCGTCAGTCTGCGAGGCCCGGCTTGAGCTGGCGCACGTGTATGACTGGACGGCCGCGTATGTCCAGGATATGGGCTTTGGCGCGTTGCCTCTGGCCACCGGGATTTATGAAGCCCTGGGAACGGCTGAGCGCGAAGCGTTTTCAGCTTTGGCCGAGCGCCACGGGGTGCCACCGGCGTGTCGCCATTTCATTGAAGGTGCGCCGATCCCGAGTATTTGCGAATTTGCCACCGGGCACCACACGGACGTCATTGTGATGGGGACCGTGCAGCACAACGGGTTGAGCAAGCTGCCGGGAAGTACCGCTGAGCAACTCCTGCATCGGGCACCTTGCAGCGTGCTGGCAATCAAACCGGGCAGGATGCTGCAGTCCTGAAGATCATTCGCCCCGCGACAAGCTGTTGGCCAGACTCTCGCGGGGGGATTTTTTTCAGGTAAAGCCGGTGAATGACCTGCCGACTGTCATCCGGATCATTGTGTGTGTGTCGAAACCCAGGTATCGGGCCAGTTCGCGCATCGGCGCATTGCTGGAGGCGTCCACCGAGTCCATCTGGATTGATGCAAGCGTGCGGCTCAGGTCTTTTTTACGCCGGTGGCCGTGCTTTTATCTGATCTGGATCAGGAACCTGTCATGGCGGTGTTCATTCGCTTGTGTTTGATTAAAATCAAGCAGGGGGTGAGGGTTCGGACGCAGTCTTGAGCATTGCCGGTACTTCAAGACCGGAGCTGAGCCGAGGTGTGTGATGGGGCAATATCAACGTTTACTGCTGATCGCCGATCAAACCCTGCACCAGTCCCCTGCCACGTTGCGTGCCGTCGCACTGGCCAGGGCCAGCGGTGCCGCACTCGACGTGCGGGCTTTTGTCGAGCCGGTGCCGATGGTGCATTTGTGGGAGGAGAAAACCGACGATGCAGGGCAGCAACGTTATTTGCGGCGCTATCGCCGTTGGGTGGCCGATGAAGTTGAACGGTTGAGCGACCAGGGGCTGCAAGTGACGGTCGAGGTGGTTTTCACGACCCACCCGTTGCTGGACATTCTGAAGACTGTCGCCGACCTCGATCCCGATCTGTTGATCAAGGATGTGACTCTGGAGCCAGTGCTCAAGCGAGTATTCATCACCCCGCTCGATTGCCACCTGCTGCGCGAATGCCCGATCCCCGTGCTCCTGGTGAACCAGACCCGCTACGGCTTGCCGCACCGTGTTGTAGCGGCAGTGGATCCGTTCGATCCTTCAACGCAAATCAGCGGCCTGAACGACACCATCATCCAGACCGCCAATGCGTTGGCCCTGCAATGTGATGCCCCCTTGCATCTGCTTTACGCCTATGACTTGTCGCCGGCTTTCAATGGTGATGCACCGCTGGTCAGTGGTGGATGGGCCGGGGACTTCATCGAGGATCTGCGTTCGTCCTTGCACCTGGCGTTTGTCAATCTGGCGGATCGCTACAACGTGCCACCGGAGCGTCGGCATTTCGTCATGGGCCCGCCGGTGCCGGCCATTCGAGAGTTTGTCGAGGCGTATCTGGCGGATGTAGTGGTGATGGGCACTGTGCATCGGGTCGGAATCGACCAGTTGATTGGCAGTAACACGGAACGGGCGCTGTACTCTGTACCAGGTAGCATTCTGGCTGTCAGGCAGTGAGCCTCATGTTCGTCAAGCGCCGATTGGCAGCACCTAGCACAGGGGAGGGCGATTACAGCCTGCAATCAGCTGTTTAAGCCCTTCCATATCATGAATCCTGACGTCTCGACCGGACACCTCCACCAGTCCTTGATCGCGCAGATGTGCAATCCCCCGGCAAATGGTTTCCAGTCGCAGGCCCAGGTAAGAACCAATTTCCTCACGGCGCATTTTCAGCACAAAGTTGCTCGATGAATAACCTCGCAAGCTCAAGCGCTGGGACAGATTCAGCAGGAACGCCGCCAGGCGCTCATCCGAGTTCATGTTGCCCAGCATCATCAACATGTCATGATCACGCACGATTTCACGGCTGAGGATTTTGTTCAGGCTGTGCTGCAGTGAAGGCAATTCCTGGGCGAGTTTCTCCAGTTGAGAGAAGTGGACAGGACAGACTTCACTGTCCTCCAGGGCAAAAGCACTGCAAGCGTGCAACTCGTTACTGATAGCGTCCAGGCCGAGCATCTCACCGGGCATATGGAATCCGGTGGTCTGCTCGCGACCATCGATTGAAAGCACACTGGTCTTGAATGAACCAATACGAACGGCAAACAGCGAACGCAGCGGGTCGCCGGCCCGGTAGAGTGTGGCGCCTTTTTTAACCTTGACCCTTTGAACGATCAGTCTGTCCAGGCGCGCGACCTCCTGACCGGTCAGGCCAAGGGGCAGGCATAGCTCCATTACGCTACAGTTTGAACAGGCCGTCTTGAGAGAATGGACGGCCGACAGTTTGATTTCAGACATGTTCTGGTATGTCCGGTATTGATGCGTAGAGCTTAGACTCCATGGGGGCCGATGCTGATTTTTCTCGGACATTGGCGCGACTGAATGAGTAATTGGGAATCACTTTTGTACTGCGGGTGATACTCAAGGGCGACCTGCTGCTCAAGGCGATTTATCTGCTGCTTTTCCAGTATTTCTGCATTTCGAGAAACAGAAACGAAGCCGTCCAGGTAATCAGAACAAGCCCCGTCAGCGCTTGCAGCCCCGTCAGGTATTTGAGATTGCCCACCGGCGAGATATCGCCAAAGCCGATTGTCGTGTAAGTGGTGAAGGAAAAGTACACGCAGTCCATCAGTGAACCGTCGAAATTTCCCTGCAAACTGCCCCACTTTTCAGAGTGGACCATCAGGTAATAAACCAGTGCAAAACACCAGACCTCGAGTGCATGGGCCACCAGGGCACCGAACACGCCCACCACAATTCTGAAACGACTCCAAAGATTGAGTCGGGGAAGCCAGTCGTTCAGACGCAACAGGCATTCGTAGTGAATGACGACGACTATGATGACCACCAACGTATTGATCAATGTAACTGCCAGCATGGCAGTACCTCGTTCTGACTGGTTGTCCACGATGGACCGTGAGTGCCCGCATAGTGTGTTCTACGCCAGCGCAACAAAAAAGCTTTGAGCTTTATCAACAATCCTTCTGTCGATGGCAAGTTATCTGTGCGCCAAAGGAAAGCGCACTCATGTTTGACAAATATCAGAGGAGTACAGGTTCTCACGCCAGATACTCGATCAACAGGACACGCGCAGGAAGTCGATGCCCGCCTGGAGTCCGCCGATAAAGCACCCGGCAAGTATTGAGAGATGGCATGCAGTCCGACAGGAGCCGGGATTGCAGTCGTGACCGTGAGGTGCTGCAAGTACGAGGTATATGATGCTTAAACTTAAGCGAATCTTGTTGATCGCACCCGCGGAAATGGTCCGTACTCCGGCATTTGAGCGAGCTCATGCATTGGCCTGTGCAACGGGCGCATGTTTGCACATCGTGGCGTTCGATTATGTCCCGGCGCTGGCGTTGGCCGGTTTGTTTGACCATCAAGCGATGGCCCAGGCACGAGAAGGCTATTTGCAAGTGCATCGCCAATGGCTTGAGCAGCAAGGCCGAATTCAAAAGTGCGTGGGACTGCAGGTGACCACGGAAGTGGTCTGGAGCAAATCGAGCCCGGCTCATGTGCTTGAGTATGTGAATGACTTCCATCCGGATCTGGTCATCAAGGACTTCCACTATGTATCGGCACTCGGCCGTGCGTTCCACCAGCCCGTGGACTTGCTGTTACTGCGTGATTGTCCTGCCCACCTGCACCTGGTGGCCGAGGGCAAGAACTCCACACCCTTGAAGATTCTCGCCGCCATGGATTTGTCTCATCTGGAGGAGCTGAGCCAAGGGCTGAACGACCGGATTGTCGACGTAGCCTCGACACTGGCGGCGTCATCGGGTGCCGCCTTGCATGTGCTTAGTGTCAACAGCTGGGCGGTGGTAGGCGATACGAAAATGAGCGTACCGACATTGAGCCTGGGCGGTAGCTTGAAAGAAGCGGTCATCGATGCCCAGGAGGAGGCCTTCGAGGCGCTTGCCGATCGTTATGGCATAGAAGAAGAACGACGGCATCTTCTGACCGGTCTACCCCACAAAGTGATCAGGCAATTTGCGCAACACAATGCTTTTGACTTGTTGGTCTTGGGCACTGCGTATCATCACCGCGGGAGCGACATGTTCCTGGGCAGCACTGCTGAGCAGGTGTTGACCAATGCGCAGTGCAGTTTGATGTTCGTCAAGCCCCTGGCCTGATGCTGCCAGTGGCGCCAGGTACTCACTTTTTCGCAGGTTTGCCGCTGGCAGGGATGTGCAGGTACGACATCACGCTTTCAGTCAGTTCGGTTGCCAGTTTGACCGCTTCTTTATTGCGCGCCATCACGCCGGCGACCAAGCCTTCGATCAAGGCCAGTACGGCGATGTTGGAACTGGTCAGCACCGGGTGATCGCAAGGCGCAAACAGCGTGTGCTGGGCAATGCCGGTGAGCGGCGAGGCGGGTGAGTCGGTAATTGCCAGCACCGATGCGCCGCGTTCATTGGCGAAGCGTGCCAGTTGCAGGGTGTCGAGGGAGTAGCGCGGCAGGGCGATCGCCAGCAGCACGTCCTGGTCGGTGATCGCGGCCAGACGGTAAGCGGCGTTTTCGTTGCCGCCCTCCATGCTGATGGCAGTGGCGTCCGCACAGAAGGGCATCAGGGTCGAGGCGGCGAGGCCGGCGAAGTAGACACTGTTGCCAAAGCCCAGGATGTAGATTTTGCGCGCTTTGATCAGGCGAGTGACGAATGCTTCGAAGGTGTCGGCGTGGTTGTTGCTCGCCGCAGTGGCCAGGTTGCTGCTGGCGCTCTGCAGTTGTTCATGCAGGCCAAACGCGCCGCCGGGGCGATGGGCAAGTTCGTTGCGCAGCTTGTCGACCGGCGACACCATCTGCTGCAACGTTGCGACCAGCTCGGCCTTCATGCCGCTGTAGCCACCGAGGTCCAGGGCTTTGGCCAGACGGTTGACGGCGGCGGGTGAGGTCAATGTTTCGTGCGCCATCTCCTCGATGGTCAGCGTCGCGGCCTTGAGCGGGTGACGCAGGATAAAGTCCGCGACCTTGCGCAGTGACGGCGGCAGATCGGAAACGATTTCCGTCAGTTTGCGCATGACCGGCGCGGCATAGACAGTGGTGTCTTTCGATGGGGTGGGCATATCCGGCTCAACATTTCCTGAAGGTGAGAGAAGGGCTGTGCCTGATGCCCTGACAAGGTTGGCCGGAGTGTATCCGAAGGCAACCTTGTCTGGGCAGCACCGAGCAGTGCATGGGTGGAGGGCGGCGTTACTTCAGGCTCCCGGCCAGAAACTGCCGGAGGCGTTCGGACTGCGGGTTGACCAGCACTTCACGCGGGTCGCCGCGCTCTTCGACCATGCCCTTGTGCAGGAACACCAGTTGGTTCGAAACCTCGCGGGCAAAGCCCATTTCGTGAGTCACCACCACCATGGTGCGGCCTTCCTGGGCCAGATCCTGCATGACTTTAAGCACTTCGCCGACCAGTTCGGGGTCGAGGGCCGACGTCGGCTCATCGAACAGCATCACTTGCGGTTCCATCGCCAGTGCGCGGGCAATGGCCACGCGCTGCTGCTCGCCACCGGACATATGCGCCGGCCAGGCGTTCATGCGGTGCGCCACACCGACTTTGTCCAGGTAGTGCTCGGCCTTTTCCCGTGCCTCTTTCTTGCCCAGGCCCAGCACATGCACTGGCGCTTCCATGACGTTTTCCAGAGCGCTCATATGTGACCACAGGTTGAAGTGCTGAAACACCATCGATAGTTGCGAACGCATGCGTTGCAACTGTTTGGGTTCGGCCGCCTTCAGCCCGCCGAGCTTGTTGGCCACCAGCTTGAGCGGTTCGCCATTGAGCACGATATTGCCCGCATTGGGTTGCTCCAGCAGGTTGATGCAGCGCAGGAACGTACTTTTGCCAGAGCCGCTGGAGCCGATGATGCTGATCACGTCACCGGCCTGTGCCTGCAGGGAAACGCCCTTGAGCACCTGATGCGCGCCGTAGCTTTTATGCAGGTCTCGAACTTCAAGTTTGTACATGGTTTGAACTCTCTGGAGTCAGTCGCTGAGCAAGCGACCCTGGCGAATGGGGGTAACGCCTGCAACCTTGGCCAGCCACAATCCTGGCTGGGCAAAGCGCAGCCGTTCGCGGGCATAGAGAATGCCGTCGGTGCTGGCGCTCACCACGCTATGGCGGTCGGTCAGCGGGTCGATGACTTCGAATAGCGGATCGCCGACCTTGACCCGGGCGCCCAGCGGTTGCAGAAAACTCACCACACCCGGGTGGGGCGCACAGGCGTACTGCGCGCCGGCGAATGGCATGGCCTGGCAATGGCTCGGCGGTGCCGCTGGCCATTCACCGCTGATCAGGCCTTGTTCGGCGAGATACCCGAGAATGGCTTGGGCACTGTCGAGGCATTGCTCGCGTTCGGTGTCTGCCATGCCCCGCAATTCGATGGTGGTGGCCGCACACGCCAGGGGAATATTGGCTTCGGGAAACAGCTCGGCCAGGCGTAACCATGCAATGGCGCAGGCTTCGTCGAAGGCACTGCCGCCCGCATCTTCGGCCAATAACGTGACCCCCGCGCCGAGGCGAGCGGCCAGTGATTGCAAGCGTGGCCAGATTTGTGGCATCGCATACATCAACATGATCGATTCGAAATCGCAGTGCAGGTCCAGCACCACATCGGCGTCACAGGCATGCTGCAGCAACAGGCGGCGCAGGCCGTCGAGTTCCGAGGTCGGTGCGGGCATGGCGGCCAGGGCATCGATCATGGCGCGGCGGATGAGTGCGATGTTGGCATCGGCATCGTCGCCCAATCGGCCTTCCAGCAGCGGCGCAATGGCATCGACCAACACCGGGAAGTCGCGATTGAAATTCTTGCCGCTGGAGAACTCGAAGCGCCCCTGATGGGTGGCCTGGAACATCTGGGCGATACCGATCGGATTGGCCATGGGCACCAACTCGATCACCCCGCTCAGGCGGCCTTGGGTTTCCAGTTCCAGAAGACGACGCTTGAGCTCGACGGCAACGCGCATCCCCGGCAATTCGTCGGCATGCAGTGACGCCTGGATGTAGGCCTTGCGCGGTCCGCTGCCAAAACGAAACAGTGACAGCGTTCGCTCGGTGCCCGAGGCACTCCACGGCAACAGGTATTGGATGTGCTCCATAGCAGCTCCTTAGTGCTTGCGCGGTGCCAGGTACGCCAGCCAGCGGCGCTCGGCCAGCTTGAACAGGCGCACCAGGATGAAGGTCAGTGCGAGGTAGATGAGGCCGGCGGTGATGAACGCCTCGAACGGTAGATAGAAGCGTGAGCTGACCGTGCGCGCGGCCCCGGTGATATCGACGAGGGTGACGATGGAGGCCAGGCTGGTGGTTTGCAGCATCATCAGCACTTCGTTGCTGTATTGCGGCAATGCCCGGCGCAAGGCCGATGGCATGAGAATGCGGCGATACAGGGTCAGGCGTGACATGCCCATGGCCCTGGCGGCTTCGATCTCGCCAGGGTGGGTGGCTTTCAGACTGCCGGCCAGCAGCTCGGCGCTATAGGCGCTGGTGTTGATCGCGAAGGCCAGGCAGGCGCAAAAGGTGGCGCTGGACAGGTAAGGCCAGAGCACGCTTTGGCGCACCGCTTCGAACTGCGCCAGGCCGTAGTAGATCAGGAACAATTGCACGAGCATCGGCGTACCGCGAATCACGTAGGTATAGAGCCAGGCCGGGAAGTTGATCAGCGGCGATCGCGACACTCGCATCAGCGCCAGTGGCATCGCCAATACCAGACCCAGCGCCAGGGAAATGAGCAGGACTTTGAGGGTCAACAAGGCGCCATTGAAGTACAGCGGCAGGTTTTCCCAGATCAGGTTGTAGTCGAGAATCATGGGTGGCTCCCCCTCACAATTCGGCGGCTTTGATGCCGACCGAGTAGTGTTTTTCCAGATAGCGCAGCACCAGCAAGGACAGGCTGGTGAGCATCAGGTACAGCGCTGCCACCGCGAGGAAAAACGTAAATGGCTCGTGTGTGGCATCCGCTGCGTTCTTGGCTTTGAACATCATGTCCTGCAAGCCGATCACGGAGATCAGCGCAGTGGATTTGGTCAGCACCAGCCAATTGTTGGTGAACCCGGGGATGGCGAAGCGAATCATCTGCGGCACCAGGATTCGCCAGAACACCTGCGCACCGCCCATGCCATAGGCCACGCCAGCCTCGGCCTGACCCTTGGGGATCGCCATGAAGGCGCCACGAAAGGTTTCCGAGAGGTAGGCGCCAAAAATGAAGCCCATGGTGCAGACGCCGGCAATAAAGGGGTTGATGTCGATATAGCGGGTGTAACCGAGCGCCAGGGCAATGCGGTTCACCAGATCCTGGCCGCCGTAGAAGATCAGCAGGATCAGCACCAGGTCTGGAATGCCGCGAATCAGGGTGGTGTAGCTTTCCCCGAGCAGGGCCAGCCATTTGAACGGTGACAAGCGCAAGGCCGCGCCGATCAGGCCCAGGGCAATCGCCATGGACATGGACGTCAGGGCCAGGTTTATGGTCAGCCAGGCGCCATCGAGAATGCTCGATCCGTAGCCGTGAAGCATGATGAAGTTCCTCAAGCGAGCGCCGCGAGGCGCGCAAGACAAGCCCCGACAGGTGCCTGCGCAGGGCCGGCGCCGGGGCTGGGGTCAGTGGGGCAGGGGTAAGGCTTACTCGCCGTAGATATCGAACGCGAAGTACCTGGCCATCACTTGTTGGTACTTGCCATTGGCGCGAATGGCGTCAATCGCGGCACTCAGGCGCGCAACGTTGACACTGTCGCCCTTGCGCACGGCGATCCCGGCGCCCCGGCCAAAATACTTCGGGTCGTTGATGTCGGGCCCCGTGAGTGCGAAGCCCTGGCCGGCGGGTGTCTTGATGAAGCTCTCATCGGTGTTGACGATGTCGGCGAGGGTGGCGTCCAGACGACCCGAGGCGAGATCGAGGAAGGCTTCATTCTGTGAGCCGTAGCGCACCACGACGACGCCGGCTTTTTCCAGTTGCTCGGTGGCAAAGCGATCGTAAGTCGAGGAGCGTTGCACGCCGACTTTCTTGCCCTTGAGGTCCACCAGGGGGTCATTGATCACGTTGCCGGCCTTCATCGCGAACTTGCCCGGCGTGTGGTAGTACTTTTTGCTGAAGTCCACGGACTTCATCCGGTCTTCGGTGATCGACATCGACGACAGCACGGCATCGATCTTGCGCACTTTGAGCGACGGGATCATGCCGTCGAACTCCTGAATGACCCACTCGCACTTGACCTTCATTTCTTCGCACAAGGCGTTGCCGATGTCGTAGTCGAACCCGCTGACGTTGCCTTCGGGTGTCTTGAAGGAGAAGGGCGGGTAGGCGGCTTCGATACCGATACGCAGGCTGTCTTCGTCGGCATGTGCCAGGAAGCTGAAGGCGCACAGCGCCAGAGCACCTAGAAGTTCTGTCTTGTTCATATTGTTGACTCCTGGAGGGCATTTGGGGGAACGGGTGCCCGCCATCCGGGTTGGCGCGATGGATCAGTCCTGTGATCGGCGAGGCTATAAATGACACAATAAAATTCTATATGCAAGATATCTGAAAATAATCATATCAGTTTGCGGCGTGGCGATGCTCCAATGAGTCGGGTTGAAGTGGTTGCTCAACCCATGCGTCAGCCCCTGAAGCTGTTTTTTTGAACTCGGGCTGAAAGTACTTATCCAAAAAAAATGTGGGAATGTTTCCCACGCAACGATGCCAGCTGGCTTTCAGGGATCGTGCGGATACCGCAGCAGCTCGATAATGCTGAAGATTGATGGCCGTGCCGGTTGGCCGGCTGCTCCAATGGGCGGCCGGGAACTCACTGGACATTGCGTTCGATACGGAGATGAGTACGCAACTCCATGCGGAGGTGCATCATGCTGCTCAAGAAATGTTTATTGGCTCTGGCCATCGGTGGAGTCCTGTCGGCATCGACTGTCCTGGTGCCCGACTACATCGGTAGTTTCTCCAGCGTGTATGCCAAGGATGGCGGCAGCGGTGGAGGCGGTGGAGGTCACGGTGGCGGTGGCGGCGCTGGAGGTGGTGGCCACGGCGGTGATGGAGGTGGTGACGGTGGAGGCGGTCACGGTGCTGGCGGTGATGGAGCCAAGGGTGGCGATCATGGCGCTGCCGGCCATGACGGTGACGGTCATGGAGGTCCGGGGCGCGGCGACGCTGACCATGGTGGTGTAGCCGGGAACAAAGGCCCGGGCAATGCCCATGACAACGACGCTGACGACGCTGATCACGATGCAGACAACGATGCCGCCGATGCAGCCCGGGACGCTGCCAAGGCTGATGCCAAGGCAGCCCGTGACGCGGCCAGAGCGACTGCGGATGCAGCCCGTGATGCGGCAAAAGCGACTGCGGATGCCGCCCGGGACGCCGCCAGGGCTGAAGCTGATGCAGCCCGGGATGCCGCAAAAGCTGCTGGCTTGGCGGACGAAGACGCAGACGCCGCCAGGGACGCTGCCCGTGCCGCTGCAGATGCAGCGAGGGACGCGGCCAAGGCCGACGCAGATGCCGCCAGGGATGCTGCCCGGGCTACCGCGGATGCCGCGAGGGACACCGCCAAAGCCGAGGCGAAGGCAGCCAGAGAGGCCGCCAAGGCCGTGGCGAAGGACGCCAGGGAAGATATGGCGGACGCCCCGGATGCCCCGGACGAGCCGGATTTCGACGCGGTCGAGGTAGAGAACTAAGCCTGCACGTTCGGCAATGAACACCGCAGGCATAGCAGTAAAGAGTCGCAAGCCCTGAAACGTCGTGGGGTTTGCGACTTTTTTCGGTTATCGGGCCTGGGGGAACATTTCTACAGTCAGATCGACCGCTGATTCACGCGCTGAGTCAGTTCCTCTGCGGACTCTTTGCGTTCCGAGTAGCGGTCTACCAGATCGGGGCGATCCCGTAGCAGCAGGGTAAATTTCACCAGTTCCTCCATGACGTCCACCACCCTGTCGTACAACGACGAGGGTTTCATGCGATTGGCGTCGTCAAACTCCAGAAAAGCCTTTGGCACGGAAGATTGATTGGGGATGGTGAACATGCGCATCCAGCGGCCCAGCACACGAAGCTGATTCACCACATTGAAGGACTGGGAACCGCCGCAGACCTGCATGACCGCGAGGGTTTTCCCCTGGGTCGGGCGAACGGCGCCCAACGCCAACGGCACCCAGTCGATTTGCGCCTTGAACACTGCAGACATGGAGCCGTGGCGCTCTGGCGAACACCAGACCTGGCCTTCGGACCATTGCATCAGTTCGAGCAGTTCCTGGACTTTCGGGTGATCGGAGGGCGCGTCGTCCGGAAGCGGCAGGCCTGATGGGTTGAAGATCCGAGTCTCGGCGCCGAAGTGTTCGAGCAACCGGGCCGCTTCCTCGACCAGCAGGCGACTGAACGACCGTGCACGAGTCGAGCCGTACAGCAGCAGGATGCGTGGCTTGTGCTGGTCGTCGCGTCCGGCGATGGGCTGGGTCAGTGACGTGTCGAGATTGGGCAGGGGATGGGTCATGGGGGCTCCGGTCAAAGCGTGCCGATGCGGTCGAGTTCCCGCTTCAGCGCATCGCGGTCAAGTTGTGCAAAAGGCAGGTCGAGCAATGCCCGGCAACGCGTTTCGATGTGCGCCAGGGTTGAGTGGAACGCCGCCGATACCGTCGCTTCATCGCCCTTGATGTCCGATGGGTCTTCCAGGCCCCAATGAGCTTTCAGCGCCGGCCCGAAGTACACGGGGCACGCCTCACCGGCGGCCTTGTCGCAGACCGTGATGACGATGTCCGGCGGGTTGGCTTCGAACGCCTCATTGCCTTTGCTGCTCAAACCGTCGATGGCGATGCCGGCCTCTTGCAACGTGCTCAGGCTGCGGGGCAACACCTGGCCCTTGGGGAAGCTGCCGGCACTGACCGCCTCAAAACCTTCGGGGGCGAGATGGTTGAACATGGCTTCGGACAGGATGCTGCGACAGCTATTGGCGGTACACATAAACAGAACGCGCATGGTGATTCCTCTTTGCAGTCGCACAAGGCTAGACGCTCAGGCGCAGGGCCAGGGCAGACAAGGTGATGAACAGGATCGGCAGGGTCAGGACCACGCCGACCTTGAAGTAGTAACCCCAGGTAATGCGGATGCCCTTGCGCTCCAGGACATGCAGCCAGAGCAGGGTGGCCAGGCTGCCGATAGGGGTGATCTTGGGGCCCAGGTCGGAACCGATGACATTGGCGTAGATCATGGCCTCGCGCACCACACCGGTGGCGTCGCTGGCCTGGATCGACAGGGCACCCACCAGCACCGTGGGCATGTTGTTCATGCCCGATGACAGCAAGGCCGTGAGCAGGCCAGTGCCGAGCGCGGCGCCCCAGATACCGAATTCGGCCAAGTAGTTCAGGGCCATGGTCATGTAGGTGGTCAGTCCGGCGTTTTTCAGCCCGTACACCACCAGGTACATGCCCAGTGAAAAGATCACGACCTGCCAGGGCGCTTCACGCAGTACCCGTCGCGTTGAAATCACATGCCCACGCGCCGCCACGGCGAACAGCATCGCGGCACAGACCGCTGAGATGGCGCTGATGGGAATGCCCAAGGGTTCCAGGGCAAACAGCCCGATCAGCAGCAGCGCCAGGACAATCCAGCCGACGCGGAAGGTCAGGGGATCACGCACGGCGCGTCGCGGATCCATCACGTCATCGAGAGCGTAGTGCCTGGGAATGTCACGCCGGAAAAACCAGTACAGCACCACGAGCGTGGTCGCCACGGCAACGAAGTTGACCGGCACCATGATGGCGGCGTATTCGCTGAAGCCCAGGTTGAAGTAGTCGGCCGAAACGATGTTGACGAGGTTGGACACCACCAGGGGCAAGCTCGCCGTGTCGGCAATGAAACCGGCCGCCATGACGAACGCCAGGGTAGAGGCTGGCGAAAAGCGCAGTGCGAGCAGTATTGAAACGACGATGGGGGTCAGGATCAGGGCGGCACCGTCGTTGGCAAACAGGGCGGATACGCCGGCCCCCAGCAGTATCGTGAAGATGAACAGCCGCCGCCCGTCACCCTTGGCCCAGCGCGCCACATGCAATGCCGCCCATTGGAAAAACCCGGCCTCATCGAGCAGCAGACTGATGATGATGAGCGAGATGAAGGTCGCGGTGGCGTTCCAGACAATGCCCCACACCAGTGGGATATCGCCCAGCGTCACGACGCCTGCCAGCAGCGCCAGGACGGCCCCCAGGGAGGCGCTCCAGCCGACGCCCAGGCCCCTGGGTTGCCAGATGACCAACACCATGGTGAGCAGGAAAATGGTAAACGCAGTAAACATGCACAGTCTCGATGAATGAAGGGTTAGCAGCAGGCGGAAGTGTTGAGCGGACGGTCGCCCATCGCGGCAAGGCGAGTACTGTCGTTCGCAAGCCAGTCGGCGTTTGCCAGCAAGGTTGTCTCGAGAACGTCGCGAACCCACGCGGGCAGTTCGGGGTTCAGTCGGTAATACACCCACTGTCCCTGGCGGCGGTCGAGAAGCAGGCCGCAGCCGCGAAGCTGGGCAAGATGGCGGGAAATCTTGGGTTGGCTGTCGTCCAGGGCGCAGACCAGCTCACACACGCATAACTCGCCTTCACGGGTGATGAGCAAGGTGGCCCGGGCGCGGGTTTCGTCGGACAGGCATTTGAATACGGCGGCAGGATTGAGCATTGGCGTGGCTCGATACATATGGTTATTCGAATATACGATTTTCCATATGTTTTATGCAAGCCGCTCTGACTGAGAAGGTAAGGCTCGGTCCGGCCAGGATGTTCAGGTATGGGATAGACTCGAGCCAATTCGGCACAAGACAAAGGAGAGGTGGTGAATGGAATCGTTTAGCGTACGCGAGCTGAAAATGACTGACGCTCAAGCGTTGCTGGCTTTCGAAATCCACAACCGTGAATGGTTCGAATCCCATATCGATGCGCGCGATCCTGCTTTTTACTCGTTGCAGGGTGTCGCCGATCATATCGAAAGCTATTTGTCCGATTTCGCCATCGGTGCCTGGCACCCCTTTGTCATCGAGGATTGCAGTCAGAGAATCGTCGGTCGAGCCAATCTGAAAAGCATCGATTCATCGACGGGTTCTGCGCAGGTGGGCTATCGGATTGATCAGCGCGTATGCGGCCAGGGGCTGGCAACACTGGCGTTGAGACACCTGATCCAGGAGGCACGGATGCGCTGGGGACTGGTGCAACTGGTTGCGTATGCTTTCAGGGAGAATGCCGGTTCCAGAAAAGTTCTGGATCGGTGCGGATTCAAGCTTGAGCAACCCTCCTGTAACGACAACACGGGGGGCGAAGACCGATTCGTCCTGTCGATCAGATAACTGCCTTGAGCCGTTCTGAAGGCTTGCAGCAGGTCGCGCCTGCTACTCCTGGTCCTCAGCCACCTCTTTCCAGCTGTCATCCGGATCAAAGCGCTTCATCGCCAGAGCCAGTTTTTCACTCTCGGGCCCCAGGTCTTTCTCGAACACCTGGCCTTCATGACTGATCATGAAACTCATCACGCCGGTGTCGTAGTACTTCACCGGCCAGGCGATCAGCGCAAAGCCCCGGCTCATCTTGTCACCGATGAGGTAACTGTAGGCGCCGCCAGGTGCCGAAGGACCCTGGCCATTAAGGATGCGGAAGCGGTAGCCGTGCCACTCTTCATCGGCAATGGCTTTGCCGAACGATGGCCCCAACGGGCTGATCTGGTCGCTGTCGTCTTCGGCCCAATAGAGTCCGTCGTGCTTGCCGGGGGTGCTGAAGATTTTCTGCGCATACTCGAGTGCGCCGTCATGGTCCCGATCCACTGACGCATAGTCCATCTGGGCATCGTGATAGGCCAGCACCGATTGCACCGCGGCAAGTTCATTGCGGCCGATTTGACGAGCACGGATCTCGGCACTGCCGGCCTTCATGTCGAAGCGCCAACCGTCCGCGGCTTTGGTCATGGGGATGGGCAGTGTCCAGTTGTTGCTGCCAACCGCCAGGATGGCCTTGCGATCGCTGGTGTTTTCAATGTGGTGTTGCTCGCGGTATTGCTGCAAAAATGCATCCACATCTTCGCGCTGCACGCCTTCGCGGGGGATGTAGCTGTGCCAGTCGCTGCCTAGCAGTTCGGTCAGGCGTACCTGGTCGGAGTGCTCCGTGCCCAGTGCCTCGACGAAGGCTTCGGCGGCCTTTTCCGGGGTTGGAAAGGCCTGCTGTGCCGTCGCCATGCACGACCACAACAAGCCGGCGGCTATAACCAGGACATGAGGGAGCAAGCCCGTGAGTCCCTTCAATCGAGGATGGTTTTTCAACGGCGGCCCCCCCTTTGACGCGCTGGTGGATTGGACGGCCGGCTGACCTGGTGACCGGCTGATCGCGAGGCACTGGGGCGTTGGGCGGATGCCTGGCTGGCCCGGCCTCGATTGGCCTGGACGTTGGCCTGGGACGGTGACCGTGCGCCGGCGAACGCATTGTTGCGGGCACTGCCGGCACTGGCGGCGGGCCGTTTGTTCGTCGCTTGCCGCGTCTGCGCGGAGCCTTCCCGGCGCTGATTCAACTGGGAACTCTGGTTCCTGGCCTGCTGGGTCTCTCTCCTGGGCTGCTGGTTCTCCCGGGTGTTTCTGGTCGTGCCCTGGCTTCTGTCCGCTGCCTTGGGCCTGTCTGCACCGGCCTGCCGTCGATCGCCGCCCGCAGTTGCGGACTGGAGTTTGCGCGTTTGATCACGGGCTTCGCGGTTGCTGGTGGCAGGTCGTTCGATACCGTGCTTGTCCATTGAGGTGCGGGCATTTTCACGGGCCTGGGCGCGTTGGGCATTGTCTCCGCGATAGGCTTCCCGCTGATTGGCACCATTGAGTTGGCGACCGTACTGTGCGCGGCTCGCATTGTCCCGATAGGGCACGCCATTGCGATGCACCGGGTTGTGCTGCCATTTGTTGTTGTTGATCCGGTTGTTGGCATTGATGTTGTTGTAGCGATTGACGTCGATGTCGACGTCGTTATTGCCCCAGTCACATTCACCCCACAAGGATCCAACGATCGCCACACCGGCGCCAAACGCGAGTCCGGCCATCAGCGCCTGACCGGGGTAATAGGCCGGTGGCGGTGGATAGTACGCGGGCGGCGATGCCGGGTAGGCCCAGGTGCCGTAGGTGGTTGTCGGGTTATAGGTGGGGACGTACACCACCTGCGGATCGGCAGGCTGAATGATGATGGTGGAGTTGCTGGCCGGGGCCGCTTCAGGGGCCGGTGCCGCGTTCGTGGTCGCCGGTGCCGACGGCGCGACATTCTGGATCGTCACGTTCTGATACTGGTTGCTCTGCAGATTGCCGGCGGCCTGTGCCTGGCGACGCAAGCGTTGGGCGCTTTCCATGAGATCGTCGGGCTGCGCCAGGAAGGCATCACCCAGGCGCTGGACCCAGACGGGGTCCTGCCCCAGCATTACCAGAACCTGCGGGAAGGCGACCAGCGCCTGCACGCTCGGATCCCAGGGCTGGTTCGCCACCTGTCTGACCGCATCGTCACCCTTGGCGTCGGGGTGCGCCTTGGACCAACTGACCGCCTCGCCGACTTCCCCGGGGTAGGTGGAGGCCATCAGCACCTGTGCAAACAGTGGGTCCGGGTAAAGCGCAATGGGCGCCAGCATCTGATCCAGCTGTTCCTGGGTAAACACCGGATCCTTGGCCACCGGGGCGGCGGGCGCTGCCGTGGTCGCGCTTGCCGGAGCGGGGGCAGCGGCGGCTGTCGGTGTGGCGGCGGTCCCATTCGTATCCAGTGCCAGGCAGGACGATCCGCTCAAGAACAGTACAGCCGACAACGCGTAAAGTAATGGATTGTGCATTGCACCCCCCATGGGGTCAGGCAGGCTTGAAGTGGGTGGACCAATCCCTGGCAGGTGAAGCCGACTTTGCAAGCCACAGAGCCTGGCCTCGACACCGCTTCCTAATGGTAGCAGTTGATTTGGAGAGTCAAGGCTGCCTGTAAAATTGCGCGTCGATCACTGGGCGCTGGCATCGCTTTCGTGTTCTTCGGCGAATGCCATGAACACATCCAGGTCCAGCACATCCAGCTTGATCTGGGCGATGAACGCCGAGAAGGCCAGGTTGGCGGCCAGCAGGCGCAGGTCGGTGGCCCAGGCAGGAAGATAGACCGGCCCCTTGAGCCAGCCGGAATCGAACAGGGGCGCCAGGCGCACGGTGTCACCCAGGCTGAGGCGCCCGGCAAACAGATGCCCCACCAGTTCCGGCCGGTTATCGCGAATTGCGATACGCAGCAGGGTGTGGACACCGAGCAAGCCGGTCAGGTAAGCGGCATCCTTGGTGAACGCCGAACCACCCCGCAGGTCGGTGCCGCGCAATACCCTTTGGGTCGAGCGGAAGGATTCCTCTTCTGTCTGCCCGGCCGCCAGAAAACCTTCGAACACCTGGATGAAGTCGGCACCCTCCAGTGCCTGCTGGACGGCGAGCACGCGCAGGGCCAGGCGACGCAGGCGGTTGATGTCCATGCTGCCGGTGAACAGTTCGGCCAGGGTGGCAATGCCTTCCTGGGTCTGGGTGGTGCGGGGCGCTCCCAGGCCCAGGCTTGTGAGGTTGGGCTGGCGCGCGCCGTTCTGTGCCGTGGCGACATGCACGAAGGCTTCGTGTTGCAACAGCTGATGCTTGTCCAGTTCCGAGAACAGCGCGCTGGCCCGCAGGCGGATGCGGCTCGATCCGGCGATAGCCTTGGCGGCCAGGTTCGGATCGAGCACGACTGTGATCTGTCCGGCGCCGAAGAAGCGGTCAAGCTCCGGTTGAATCCAGGCGGCGAACGCCTTGGCCGGGATCTCGGCCGGGCAGGGTGGAATCCGCGCACCGCCCAGCAGGGCGTCGGTGGTCTTGAGGAAGAACCGGGCCGCATCGAGCATGCTCAGTTGCAGGCGTGTGTAATAGAAGTCCGGACGCCGGTACAGCGCTGACGAATATTGGGTAAAGGCGGGAGTGCCAATGGCCCCCAGCATGTGCCCGGCCGTGGCATAGCTACGGGCGGTCATGGCCAGGTAATTCCCGGCCGGATGCCCCACATCGCAATGGCCGATAAAAGTTTCCAGGGCGGCGATGTCGGCGCTGTGGTCGCGGGGCTGCAACTCGACCCTGGGTAACTCGGCCCGCCCGCCGCGCCATTTCGCCAGGAAGTCTTCCTCGACGCCGTCCGGCCAGGACAGGGCATCCAGCACGCGGATCTTGCGGGTCAGGCCGGGCAGGGCGGCATCGAGTTCGGACAGGGCGGCGCTCATGGATAGCTCCTTGAGAGACGAAGTGGCGTTACAAAAGCTTAGTCGTCGCGTGCGATTGCGTACGTTTGCGAAGACAGGCAAGCGGCCTCAGAGCAGGCTCCACGACACCCCGAGGTACATCGCCATGCCTTCGCCGGGGGTGGAGCGTGCCGCGTCCAGCCCTTTGTCGTCGTAGCCCGGCGTGACCGTGGCGGCATAGTGCTTGTCGGTCAGGTTGCGCAGGTCCAGCCAGGTCTGCCAGTCACCCTTGGGTGCGTTGTAGCCCAGCGTCGCGCCGAATAGGGCGTAGGGATCGGCGTAGTAGCTGTTGGCGTAATCGACTGCCACTTTGGACACCCATTGCGTGTTGACCGTGGCGAAAAAGCCTTGTGGCCAGTCGTAGCGCAGTTCGCCCTGGTAATAGTGCATCGGCAGGCCCGGCAGGCGGTTGTCGCCGAAGCGTTCATCGTCGCGGTAGTGGAAGTCACTGAAGGTATAGCTCTGGCGCAGGCTCAACTGGCCGCCATCGTCGGGCGACCAGAGGGGGCTCAGCAGGCTGGCTTCCACACCCTGGTGCACGGTGGGGCTGGCGTTGAGTTCGTAGGGCGTGGTGGCGTTGGCGTCCGGCAGCACCGAAAGAAGTTCGTGGCGCACCTGGGCGTAGTACCAGGCCAGGCTCCATTGCCCCAGCGTGCTGTCCCCGCGACCGCCGATTTCCAGGGTGGTGGCGGTCTGGTTTTGCAGCGTGACCGGTTGGCGCTGGGCGCCCGTGGCGACGCCGCTGCCTGCGGGGAATCGGATGTTCGAGCTATAGATCAGCGACCACGGGTGCGGTGCCTCGACCGAGCGGCTGAGATTGCCGAACAGTTGCAGGTCCGGTGCCAGTTGGTAGCGCAGGCCCAAGCGTGGGGCGTAGTCCCAGTCGTGCAGGCTGGTCTTGCCACCTTCCAGCGGGTAGGTGACATCGCTTTCACGGCGGGTGTAGATCGCGGCGAGGCCGGTGGTCAGCCACAGGTCGTCGGCGATCTCCAGGTCATTGCCGGCATGCAGGACCGTGTCCGAGCCCTGGTAGGTGAAGTTGCGGATCAGCGTGCCCGGTGCATAACCGGCGGTATTGCCGGTGGGGATGCGCACGAACTCGCTGGCACCGGCGTTGGGCAGGTGTTTGGTCATTCGCAGGCCCAGGGTGCTTTGGCTTTCCAGCCCCCAGAGCGTGTCGCGACGCTTGTAGTCGAACGTGCCGCTGACATCGGTGTACGCCACCTTCAGGCGGTTGGGGCCCTCGCGCAAGTCCATGGGGTAGTCGTGGTAGACAAGGCCGGTCTGGATACTCGAATCGTCATCGATGTACCAAGTGGTCTTGTTGCCGATAAAGGTGCTGCCCGGCTCGTCGCGGCGGTCATCCCGCGCCACGTAGGCCGGGTTGGCCGCCCGTGGGTCGTGTTCGATGGAGTGCTTGGTCACCCGTCCCGCGAGGTCGTTGTCGGTCTGGCGGTGGCGCAGGTAGAAGCGCGTTTGCAGGTTGGGGTTGAAGCGGTAACCGAAGTTGGCGATGACCCCCTGGCTCTCACTGGCCGTGTGGTCCTGGTAGCCGTCGGCGTTGGCGTCGGTCATGGCCACGTAGTAATCGAAGTCACCCAGCACCTGTCCGGAGCTGACCTGACGCTGCTGATAGCCGTGACTGCCCGTTGCGTAGCGTACCTGCAACTTCGGCGCGTCGTAGCCGGTATGGCTGACGTAATCGATGGCTCCGCCCAGGGCCAGGGCGCCCCGGTCGAACCCGTTGGCGCCGCGCAGCACTTCCACATGGTCGAGCCACAGCGGTTCCAGCAATTCATAGGGCGTGCCGCCGGGACCGGTCAGCGGCAGACCGTCGAGCAGGGTGTACAGCCCCGAGGCGTGGGCGCCCGGGGCACGGTTGATGCCCGACCCGCGGATGGAGATCTTCACCCCTTCGTTACCCGCCGACTGGGCATAGATCCCCGGCTGGTAAGCCAGCACATCCTGGTTGCTGGCCACGCGGCCCTGCAACGGACGGCGCATGTCGACCACGTTGGTGCCTCCGGGCACCTGGGCCAGCCGGGCCCTGGCGTCCTCGATTCCCAGGTCTTCATCGCTCTGGTCCTCGGCGCCAATCAGCACTTGGCCCAGCTCCAGGCCCTGCGCCTCGGTCATGGCCGGACAAACAAGGGCCAGGCCCAGCAGCGCAGCGGGCAAGGAATGAGGCGAGGGCATTGGGAAAACTCCAGACGTACGGGAACGGGCAATGAACAGTGCGACGCAAGAAGGTACGAAGGGAGCACATGGCAATTTTGTTATTTTATTTCCGCCAAGGGCTGGCGGTTATCGGTTCAGCAGCGGTGCCAGCAATGCACACATACCGCGCCAGTGCGAACCCTCCCAGTAAACCCGCTGGCAGGCGTCGCAGCGCAGGAAGTGCGAATAGAGGGCGCCGATGCGTGGCGGCACCTGCGTCCGGGCCAGTTCCAGGCTGATCTCGTGCAGCGGCAGGTTGCAATGAAGGCACAGGCTGAATGGCCGCGCACTACGCGCCAGGTCGAGGCGCTCGTACAATTCGCGCAACTGCAGCGAGGGTTTCAGGGCATGCACATAACAGCCGTGGCTGATGATTCGCCGCTTGAGCAGTTCGCGGTCGCGGGTCAGCACGATGCGTCCTTGTTGCGCAGCGATCTCGGCGATCTCGCCATCCTCGAAGCCATTGTCGTAGAGGGTGTCGAAGCCGCTCATGCGCAGCAGGCTGGCCAGCCCGCCAAGGTGCGCATCCGCGACGAAACGCAGCACCCTTAAAGGTTGCGCACGAATTTTCAGCAGGGGGCTGATGTCCAGCGCTTCGAACTTGGGATACACCGCCAGCCGGTCACTGTCGAGGATCACCCGCTCCAGGCCCACCGACTCGCCGTTGAGCAGCACCAGTTCGACCTCGGTGTGCGGCACCCCGAGCGCCTCGATCATGTGCTTGACCGTCGCCCCTTGCGCGCACTGGCAGGTGAAGGGTTGCCGCCGCCGTTCGGCCGGCAGGAAATCGTTGAGCTCATCAAAGAAGCGGAAAGTTGCACTGGTCATGTTGAACAGTATGGCAGGGCTGCGGGGTGAGCGAGGTTGGTCGGGACATCTTCTGAATCGCCCCTGGTTTTGTCTACGTTGAATGACCGTTTGCCGGATGGCCGCATTCGTCCCATGGCGCTCACGTCAGGGTGTCTAGGGACCCTGGACGTAAAACAGGTGGGCTAATAGTTATGGTGTGTCAAGATCAGCACGTGTTTTGCGAAAAGTCAGGTAGCGGGCGTCTTCCGCAGCGAAAATCTCTGGGCCAGCTCCCATGTATACGCGCATTAGCTCATCTGCTGCGCGGTCATCTTGACCATCATCGAGCAAAACCTGTCCAGGACGCAGGTGCAAAAAAGAATTTCCAATCCCGTCAGGGCTATCTGAATCGCACTTGATTTTGTAGCTTGATGGCCCGGGAGACTCCCTGTCGCAGAGTGGTCACTTTCGACCCGAAGCGGACAGTCGAAGAGACAGCTGATAATGAAGTAGTTCAGTCAGGTTGAGCGTGTCCTTCCAGAATCTCAAATCCATCATCAAGGGGGGCGTATCCCACAACTTTTCTGGTCTTCTCGATAGAAAGTCGCTTATATCTGTTATCTGAGACCCCGTGGATAACATGAAATCCGCTCAGCTCGGCCTCGACGCAATTTTTAAGTAGTGCAACAACATCCCTGACACTAATAAAAGCAGCTACATCCCTGTGACTGTGGTTTTCCCCTTGGTGAAATATAGCTACGTTTGCAATACGGACTGCGATTGTTGTCATTTGACCATCGTTTGCATACATCGAAGCCAGAGCTTCCCCGAACGCTTTGCTGACCCCGTATAGATTGCCTGGCTTAGGTGCCATACATTCATGTATCTGGACATCCTCTGGATAACCTTCGATAGCCTGAGCGCTGCTCGCAAATATAAAGCGCTCGCAGCCTTGAGCCTTTGCGGCGAATAGCATGTTGTAGGTGCCCACAATATTCACAGGGAGCAGGGAGGTCATGAAATCGGCGTCTGGGCGAGGGTCAGCAGCTAGATGAATCACTGTATGTATGCCTTCGCAAGCTTCAAGGCAACTGGCTTGAACGCTGATGTCGAGAGCGAAACGTTGTGCCGATTGCGGAAGTGTTGATACATCTATGTCGGCTAAACGCAAATCTGATTTATCGTAATACGCTTTCCAAAAAGCGCTGCCGATTCGGCCCGCAGCACCTGTGATTAAAATTTTTCGCGCGTTCATTTTCAGCATGTCCTTATGGTAAACGTCACTGTAGCTTCCCAGCGTCGTGGTCGGTTGACAACTTCCAATGAGAGTAACAAGTGTCAATACGTCTGCTTTTGGCAGAGTTCGGCCAGAAGCAGCCGCTCACGAGCGAACGTTTTCGACCGATTCTGTTGAAAAAGTCGGCTTCGGTTTCCATTGCAGGAAAGTGCGCGTCTGAGATTGAAATCTGTGTTTTGCGCAGAAGGTCCAAGATTCAGATTTGACGTAGCTGCGTGCAAAAAATGCGCTTTCACCGCTCGATGCATGGCTAGCCGGGGCGGGTCGACTGTTTTCAACAGAATCGACCCATTGCAGACGGTCAGAAGTGTCTTCCTTTGAAATGGTAGCGATCCAGGCATCCAAAACATATCGCAAGATGTCGAGATTGTAAGAGGAAACCACATACCTTGGTTAACCGGGCACATGACCCGGTTTTCCCGTTCCGTGAAACAACTGACCCGTACCCATCATCTGCTTTTTCTGAGCCATCCTGCATCGTCAATCTATCACTCGGACATTCTACTTTCTCGATGCCAGAGTGTCGGAAAAAGCTCGTGTTCCATAGGTTCACCTGATGCCAGAGCATCTTTAAGCCCAGGAAAGTCGGGTGAGGTGGCCCAAGGTCTCGGCGCATGCCGCACATCATCGCCTATGACCCTCACTGAAAACGCGCGACGACGGTTATGCCCGCCCACGCCAGCAGAGGCATGCAAGGTCAACATGTTGAAACACACCATGTCCCCTGGCGACAACGTCCATCCCAGAATGGGAAAGTCCTCGCGATGGCTTTCAATATCCGGTAGCTCGCCCAGTGTTCCCTCGGAAAACCATTTGGCCTGGCTGTCCATGAAGGACCGGGGCATCAACCAGGGGCCTTTGTGTGAGCCGGCGATGAATTCGAGGGTCGATTCCCTGGGCACGGGGTCAACAGGAATCCAGAAACTCACGGTGTCCGAACCCGTGATGTTGTAGTAAGGCTGGTCCTGGTGCCAAGGTGTGCGTTGGCGCGTATTGGGCTCTTTCACCAGCAAGTGATCATGGTGCAGGCGCACCTGTAGGCTGTTCAGCAGGGTGGCCGCGATGGGGGCGATGGCGGAGTTGAAGATGAAGTCGCGATAGTATGCATTCTCTTGCCAGTTACAAAAGTCCTCGAAGAACCATCCCGGATCCGTAGGGCTGCTCGCCACTTTTGCGCGAGGGCTGGGATGGGCAAGGTTGCGCTCGATGCCTAGCGTCAGTTCGCTGATTTGCTGCGCAGTAAACGCATTACGGATGCACACCGCACCATCAGTTTGAAAGGCACGTACAGTCTCGTCGCTGACGGGGATGGCATAACGAGATTCACCGCGTTGTGTCATTTCGTTCATGGGGATTGCCTCAATCGCCGTAAATATCGAAGTTGAAGTACTGCTTCGCGATCTGGTCGTATTGGCCTGATTGGCGAATTCTGGCAATGGCCGTGTTCAACTGCTCTCTGAGATCAGGCTCGTTTTTTCGGACACCGATAGCGACGCCATCGCCAATGATGCTTTTGTCGGTGATGGGCTCACCGGCGAAGGCAAAGCCCTGGCCCTGAGGCTTTTGCAGTAATCCGATGTCGGCTTGTACCGAGGCCTGGAACGATGCATCCAGGCGTCCGTTGATGAGGTCTGAAAACACCTGGTCCTGGGTTTGGTAGGAAAGGATACTGATGCCTTGGCGGCCCCATTGCGACTTGGCATAACTTTCGTGCAGCGAGCCTTGAACCACCCCGACCGACTTGCCCTTCAATGATTCTGCCGTCGGCAGCAATCCGGAGTCTTTTCTGGCAACGAGAGAAGACGGCGCGGTGTAGATCTTATGGCTGAAATCGACCTGCTGGCGACGTGGCTCGGTGGCGCTGAATGCAGACAGGATGGCGTCAAATTTTTTCGCCTTCAACGCCGGGATCATGCTGTCGAAGGGCTGCTCGACCCAAACACACTTGACCCGCAACTCGGCACAAAGGGCATTGCCCAGATCGATATCGAAACCACTCAATGAGCCATCTGGCTGCTTTTGCTCGAAAGGCGGGTAGCTAGGGTCGACGCCGAACTTGATTACCGGTTCTGCCTGAGATAACGGGGTGATGATCAGCCCGAACAGCAGGGTGATGTATTGAAGTTTGCGTAGTTGCATGATGACCTCGTTTTTATTGGTTTTCTCGTTCTGACAGGTCTTTGCTCAAGCGTTGAGTGGCAAGAAGGCCTCAGTCAACTTGACCCAATAGCCAGCGCCCCGAATCAGGATGTCGTCATTGAAGTCGTAGCGAGGGTCGTGAGCCATGCAGCTCTTTTCACCGTCGCCATTGCCGATGATCAGATAGCTGCCAGGGCATTGCTGCAGGAAGTAGGCGAAATCCTCGCTGCCATTGAAGGGCACGATGTCGTTCATCACCTCGTCCTCACCGAGCCAGTCGATGGCCACCTGACTGGCAAACCGGGTCATTTCTTCGTCATTTACCAGCAGAGGGTAATCGGCACTGTAGTCGATGTCGGCGGTCGCGCCGAATGCCTGCGCCTGGGCGTGAATGAGGTGTTTTATCTGGCTCTCCAGGCGGTCCCGGACGGCGTTGTTCAGTGAGCGGACGGAAATCAGCATGTGCGCGCTGTCCGGGATCACGTTGGACGCCTTGCCTGCGTTAATGGACCCGACTGTGATAACGCTCATTTCCTGAGGTGAAATGTTACGCGAGACGATTGTCTGCAAAGCCATGATGATGCTTGCGCAGACCACCACGGGGTCGACGCTCAGATGCGGCATCGCGCCATGACCGCCTTTTCCGTGAATCGTGACATTGACCTGATCGGCAGAGGCCATGAAGGGGCCGGCCCGGAACCCGAGTTTTCCGACTGGGTAGCCAGGCATGTTGTGTGCAGCGAACACTGCATCGCAGGGGAACTGTTGCAACACGCCTTCCTGAATCATTCGTCGGGCGCCGGCCAGACCTTCTTCGGCCGGCTGGAAAATCAGGCGGATGGTGCCATCGAACGGATGGCCATGGGCGAGGGCGTAGGCGGCGGCGAGGAGCATGACCGTATGCCCGTCATGGCCACACGCGTGCATCTTGCCCGGTATCCGGCTGGCATAGGGCAGCCCGGTCTTTTCCAGAATAGGCAGTGCGTCCATGTCAGCCCGTATGCCGATCACACGCGAACCGGTGCCTTTTTTCAGCGTGGCGATGACCGCGGTTTCGGCGAAGCCGCGCGTCACGTCATAACCCCACTTGATCAAACGTTCGGCTACCAGCTCACTCGTCTCGACCTCCTGATACCCGAGTTCAGGGTTGGCATGGATCTGGTGGCGCAGTTCGCGCATTTCCTGCTCAATCTCTTTTAACAGCGTGATGGATTGTGTCATTGGCAGTGTTTTTCCTTGGTGATCAAGAGGAGAAACCAATCTGTCGCAAGGGCCACAATCGACGATGGCTTACGGCATCATGCGTTTCATCAAAGTGCCTGGGCTTTTTCTGGTACGGTCTTTTGCTGAGGTTCGAAGCTCAGTTGGTGTTGGTCCGAGAGTAGTGGGCCAAGGCAGCAGCTGACAGGCAATCGAAAGTTAACAAGGCAACCCTGGGTTAACACCGGCGGACACTATGAAGTTCTATCAACTCAATGCACTCGTGGCGGTAGCCGACGCGGGCAGTATCCGCGGCGCTGCAAAAAGACTCGACACTTCGCCGGCAGCGGTCACCAAGGCCATCCAGAAGCTGGAGGCAGACACCGCCACACAATTGCTGATCCGCAATACCTCAGGGATTGTGTTTACCGAGCTCGGCAAGAAGCTGTTGATTCAGGCACGTCTGCTGGTGGCACAGATGGTCTGTGCCCGTCAGGTATTGCCTGATTGCAAGGGGGAACTGGTGGGGTGCTTGTCGGTCGCCGTGACACCCTGGTTGGCGATGACGCTCATGCCAAAAGCCGTCGTGCGTTTTCGCCAGCTGTTTCCAAAGGTACAACTTGAATTGCATGAGGGGCTTTCATCAGTCGCGTGTCCGTTGCTGCGGGATGCGAGCGTCGATCTGTTTATCGGACGGCTTGATACCCGGTCTTCCAGCACCGACCTGACCTATCTGCCGCTGTTCACGGCCGATTGTGCGGTGGTCGCCCGTCACCAACACCCGCTGTCGAACAGCAGGACCATGGAGGACCTGGCGTCGGCTGACTGGATACTGGCCTCGCAACAAGATGGAACGATTTCGACGCAGGGGCATGTGCATTTCGCCCATTCGCTCTCGATCATCTTGAGCTTGCTGCGTGAAACCGACATGTTAAGCATCTTTCCCTGGCCGCTGGTGGAGATATGTGCTCAGCGCGAAGGCTTGTGCACCTTGCCTCTGCGCGAGCCGGTCGGCAGTGCCTCGGTGGGCGCCATCAGCCGAAGCGGGCAGCCCCTGCGGCCGGCGGCCGAGCGGTTTCTGGAGTGTCTGATCGAAACCATTCACCTGGAGATGGGGCATACGCAATCTCCTTATCGGCGCATGTTGCAGACCGTCGATTTGTTGGTCTGAGAGCTGTTATTGAAACTGAGTGGAACGTTACTGGTTTCATGGTTATACGTCACTGCCTGCTCCTGGCCGTTCTCTGCCAGTGGTGACCGGCAGAAAACGACCCAAAGCAGCCGGTCACGTGTCTACGAAATCAGGCGCGATTCAAAAAGCCTTGCTCTAGAATGGCCCCCAGATGAGCGTGGAACGCTTGTCTAGTATTCACTCAAAGGATGAACACGATGGGCCGCACCAACCATATCTGCCTGATGGCGATCTATAACGATTGGATGAACGTAAAGGTTTATGAGGCGGCCAGAAGTCTGACAGATGAAGAGCTGTCCGTGGATAGGAAAGCATTCTTTGGTTCTATTCTCGGGACGTTGAACCACCTGGTGGCCGGGGACACTATCTGGCTAAAGCGATTTGCCAAGCACCCGGCGAATCACTTGGCTCTGGAGCCGATTCGACAGCTCCCTGCCGCCCAAAGCCTCGACCAGTTACTGCTCTCAAATATCCGAGAACTTTCGACGCATCGCGTTTGGCTCGATCAGGTAATTGTCGAGTGGTCTCGCTCGATTACAGAGTCGGATTTAGATTACACCCTCAATTACACGAGCATGAAAGGAACCCCCGCTGACAAGAGTTTTTATGGCTTGGTCACGCATTTCTTCAACCATCAGACTCATCACCGAGGCCAAGTTACTACTTTGCTGTCACAAGGTGGTGTCGACGTAGGCGATACTGATCTGGTCCTCCTCATTCCTTCCGAGTCCCGCACATAATCTAAAAACCAGCACTAGACCGGGACTTTCATGTCATACCGGGCCGGTAAACCAGCGTGGCCATCTGAAATGACTACTGTGCCCTGAACGGACGCTAGGGGTGATCGGCTCAGTCGTCAGCGAGTGCTTCTGGCCGGTTTCTGCCTGTCCTGACCGGCAGAACTCGACCCGATATAGCCCGTTCACGCACGCAGCCTATGGGGTTGCCCGTAGAAGCTTTACGCAAAATTTACGGGGGCTTCAGGTTGGGTATCTAATACTGCGCGGTGTTAATTTGGAACGCTATTGTCATGTCCCTCGCAGCAATTCGGCTTATCGGCTTCATCCTGGGCATTTTTCTGATCACGCTGGCCATAAGCATGGCTATTCCCATGATCACACTGGTGGCCTATGAGCGTAGCGACGATCTGTCGGCCTTTCTCTGGTCGAGTTTGATTACCTTCGTCTGTGGCCTCCTGTTGATCGTGCGGGGACGCCCGGATACTGGCCAACTTCGTCCCAGGGACATGTACTTGCTGACTACCGGAAGCTGGGTTGTCGTGTGCACCTTCGCAGCGTTACCAATGGTGTTCATTAGCCAAATCAGCTACACCGACGCATTCTTCGAAACGATGTCTGGCATCACAACCACTGGTTCGACGGTACTCACCGGTCTGGATACCTCATCTCCCGGCTTGTTGATATGGCGCTCCATGCTGCATTGGTTGGGCGGCATCGGTTTTATCGGCATGGCTGTGGCGATCCTTCCACTGTTGCGAGTAGGCGGCATGCGTCTGTTCCAGACAGAGTCCTCCGATTGGTCGGAGAAAGTGACACCGCGTTCCCATGTGGCAGCCAAGTACATTCTTTTGCTCTATCTGGGGCTTACCGGGTTTGGAGCTCTGGCGCTCTGGCTCGCTGGAATGACACCATTTGAAGCGGTCAACCATGCAATGTCGTTAATCTCTACCGGAGGGTTCTCAACTTCGGACGCTTCCCTTGGGCATTGGACGCAACCAGCGATTCACTGGGTGGCGGTAGTCATCATGATTCTGGGCAGCCTGCCGTTCACCTTGTACGTCGCGACATTGCGGGGCAATCGGCGTGCGCTGATCAAGGACCACCAGGTCCGCGGATTCATTGGATTCTTGCTCGTCACATCGCTGGCCGTGGGTACCTGGTTATGTTTTCACAGCGATTACGGATGGTGGGATGCGTTTCGTATCGTGGCGGTCAATGTGACCTCGGTCGTCACGACCACCGGAATTGCGGTTGGCGACTACACCTTGTGGGGCAGCTTCGCTGTCTTGCTGTTTTTCTATCTGACCTTCGTCGGTGGCTGTTCCGGCTCAACGGCAGGCGGTCTTAAAATCTTCCGTTTTCAGGTGGCTGGCGCTCTACTGGTCAGCAGCTTGAAGCAGTTGATCCATCCTCGAGCCGTGATTCAGAAAAAATACAACGGCCATCCCATCGATGAGGAGATCGTGCGCTCGCTTTTGACCTTCTCGTTTTTCTTCACCATCACGATTGCCGCCATCGCTTTGGGCCTGGCTCTCATTGGGCTTGATTGGACAACCGCGTTGAGCGGTGCCGCTACGGCGGTGTGTAACGTCGGACCGGGTCTTGGCACAATCATTGGGCCGGCCGGTAATTTCTCATCATTACCGGATGCCGCCAAATGGCTGCTCACGGTTGGAATGCTTCTAGGAAGGTTGGAAATCCTGACTGTGTTGGTACTCGTAACTCCAGTTTTCTGGAGATATTGACCCAGCTAGTCGAGGGCTGAGACTACAAGCTACATGCGGGACGAAAATCAGCTTGTCGATACTTACCTAGCGATGGTTGCGATAGCGTTCGGTCAAGGATTGCACGAGGGTGACGTAGGATTGCGTCTCGGCGTAGGGAGGCACCCCGTTGTACTCGACCACGGACGCTTCGCCGGCGTTGTAACCTGCCAAAGCCAGCACCTGGTTGCCGTTGAAGCGCTTGAGCAGCCAGGCCAGGTAGCGCACGCCGCCACGAATGTTCTGTCGTGCGTCGAACGGATCGTCCACGGCGAAGCGCTGGGCGGTGGCGGGCATCAACTGCATCAGCCCCTGGGCGCCGGCTTCGGAAATGGCGTTGGGGCGAAACGCCGATTCGGCATGTATCACTGCGCGGACCAGCGCCCTGTCGACACCATAATGACCCGAAGCGGCTTCGATCTCCCGCCGATAGGAAAGGGTGTCCAGGCGCAGTGAGGCGACCTTGAAATCCTTCGGCGCCATGCACAGATAGCAGCCCTTGATGTAATAGAGCTCAAGGACATCGACCCGTGCGGAGATACCGACGGGGCGCCGGCTCACATATTGACGAGTACCCTTGTGGATGAAGGTGAACACCCGAATCCGCACCGCGCCTGAGTCGTCGTCCCGCACAACCCGTGGCAGGGCCATTGCCTTGGCGCCGACACCGGCGCCCGCCATGCCATTGAGGCGAGTGCAACGGGCGCTGGCGATGGCTTGGCTGGTGTAGCTGATGGCGCCGTCCCTGGCTTGGCACTTGAACATGGCGCTGGCGCACAGAGGAGCGACCAGCAAGGCCAGCTCGATGCAGCCAAGAAGGCTCTTGCGAGCCCATCGCCATGTTCTGGATCTCATCACATCGCTCCGCGCCGCAGGCGCCGATCGGGCCTGGGGCACCTGGCCCGGGCGCTACCTTCGGAGGGCCCATTCTGCGTGACCCGCCTTTTGTTCTGATAGTTATACCCCTTGTAACCGGCTTTGGAACTTGCGTTGACGTATGGGGTGGCGGCGTTCCCAGGCGAGGCGCAGGCCCGAAGGTCTTCGCCACGCCGTCCGCATCGGTCAGGCGCAGGCTGCCTTCGAGGATGTGGCACATCTGGTCGTAGTCGCACTGGCACCTCGGTCTACGCACTGACCGAAAAACCGCTGCTTCCTGCGAAGACCCAGCGGTTCATCGAGTTCATACGCGACCATCTCGACAGTGCTTAATGCCTGACGACTGGATAGGGGGCATCCCGACGCAAACGAATGTTTCCTTCTGGCCGATTGCTGCCTGTTCTCAAGGCTGCCCGTCAATTCGATGGGCTATTGCAACGATTAGAACTCCTTCTCTCACGGAAGGTATCCGCCCATTTTTTGGGTGTTGTGCATAATCTCTCTTAGTGAGTCCAATAAAGCGGAAGCGGCAGGTGACAATGTAGCGTCTGCTAGTCGGGAAACACCAATTTGTTCCAGAATTAGAGGTTCAAAAGCCGGGAGGCGGATTAGTTCCTTACTGTGTGCTGGGTCAGAAATAACTGATTGTGGTAATATCCCAAGAAAATCGGTCTGCTTTAATAACCAAAGTATATTAAAGAATGATGCGGTTTCTATCGTTGCATGTGGTGGATTGATGTCATTTCGATGAAAGATATTATCGAACTGCTTCCGTAAAGTAGTTTCTATTGGGGGCAGTATCCATGCTTCGCGCGCGAGCTCTTCCAGTTTAACCTCTGTTTGCTGGGCAAGAGGGTGGTCACGGCGCGCAACGATGACCGCGTTTTCGCTAATAAGTGCCTCCTGAGCGACAACGACGCTTGAGCTGACATCGGAAAGTCTCCCAATCAAGAAGTCCAATTCGCCCGAGATGAGCCGAGGTATTAGTTCTCCGCTTACACCATCGATGATTTTGATGCGGATGCTTGGTCGGCTTGCCCAGAGTCGTGCGATGGCTGCTGGCACAAGATAACTTGACCCTGTTAACACGCTTCCTATAGCAACACGCCCGGCATGCCCTTTTCCAAGCGCGTCGATTGCTTGGGATACATGATCCAGTTGGGCAAGGATCATCCGGCTGCGCTGTACAAAGTCCCGACCAAGCTCCGTAGGCGTAACCCCCCTACGATTTCGGGTGTAGAGCTGAGCCCCTACAGCCTCTTCCAGATCCTGTAGTAGCTTGCTCGCTGTAGGCTGTGAGAGGTTCAGCGAGCGTGAGGCGTGCAAAACACTGCCATATTCAAACAATGCAATCGCCAGGCGGAAATGCCTGACTGTTGCCCATTTTTCCAACCGTTCCAGACTCATGTGGTATTCCAATATTCGATATCAGGTCTAATATATTCTAGATTTACGAATACCATAACCCCTCCTAGAATGTACCTGGCGCGCTGGGTCGTTCCAGTTAATCACTCGTGAAGTGTGCAAAAGGTCTTATTCGAATTGATGTAACGCTTCTGGTATACGGCTCCTTTTGAGCGGGGCGGCCTTTTATAAAGCTTTGGGATGTATTGCTTGTTATCAATCTGAGAGGAGTAAGTGTCGTATGGGTGTCAAAAATCTAGATACGGTGAAGAACTACTTTAAATACTGCGTGGATGGTAAGGATGTTGAGCGGGTTTCCGAGTATTTCGATGTCAATGTGGTTGTGCATCGACCGGACTGCGATGCTCCGATAGGTGGTTTGGAAAACTTTAAGCGAGCCTTGAGCGAAAATGTTCTCGAACGATATAAGACAATTGAAACTACGTTCAGCAAGGAAGTTGTCACGGATGACGTTGTTGTAGTCGCGTTGACGCACTGTGCTACTGGCTCGAATACATGGCACGGCTTTAACGTAGAAGGCAAGAGCTTGACTTGGACCGCTCTGACGTATTTTCGGTTTAACAAAGAGGGGAAAGTGATCGAGGAGATCGTTGAGCGGAACGAACTGTTTATGGCAAAGCAACTCGGAATCATCAGTTACGAGTGACTTAGTTAAATTCCAAGGGGGGAATAATCCACCGTGGTGAAATTATACTCCCCACGGTGGTCAGAGGCCGCTGTTGGCCGATTGTTGCCTGTCATCAACGTCAACTGCCGGCCCAAAGCGGCCAGTGTGTCGTCGTGTTCGCGGGCAAGTCGGATCGCCGCCTTAACATATACAGGGGCGCGCATCGGCTGGCAGGGCGCAAGGGGAGAAAGAAGCTGAAAGTTTATTCGCGGTCAGCTGTGGATGAACGTCCAGAGATCGGTATTCAGTTTTTCGATAGCGTCTTTAAAGTCCTTGGTGGTGATTTTCTGACTTTCGTTCTCTAACGGGTTGCCGAATACCTTACGCACCACTTTGGCCATTGTTTGATTGGTTCTTGCGTCAATGAACTCGGCTTCAATGAATAGATTAGTGTCTTGATCCCGGTGACCGGTAGCTGCCTGTGTCGCTCCGACAACGGCCGCAATCGGCATCACTTCATACCACTTCATGCCTTCGTTCGAGGCGCTGACGCCAGTGATTGCCGCACGAAGAATCAGGGGGCGTGACCTGGCTGGTGCGGCGGCGGCGTTAGACACCCTCTGGTATTTCTGGCCCAGTACGATTTTGGCCTTCCTGGACATGAAGTCCTGCAAGTCGGCCAGCGTTTGTTGATTGACCTGTTCGTTGGGTTTGGGCGAGGGATAAAACTCCAGCGTTCTGAACGCGATGGTGTCATACGCATTCGGGTTCCACGACGGGCTCACCCAGCGCATTGCCTTCCCACCCGTGGCGGTGGTCACTTCTTGCAGGTTGTTGTAGTTGGACAGGAAGCCCGAATATTGCTCGCGTTCAGTGACTTGGGAGGTGCAACCGCTGAGCAGCAGGTATGTCAGTGCGACGCCAACAAACAGTTTACGGTCCAGGGTCATGGTGGGTTCACTCCACGATTTAGTCGTGCTCAGTCAACTGAAAAATAGAAACGCCAAGTCATGTTTCCCTTCATGGCATGAATGAAGCGTTGTCGAACCGACCGGAGAATTGATTACCGTTGTGAACTGGATCTGCTGCGCCGACATGTCGCAGAACCAGACCCAGCCCGACTGGCGTTGATGTCCCCAGAGCATAGCCCGCTATCGGTGGTTACATTGCTGCAATCAGTGCATTAATGTCCTGCAATTTTCCAGTCTTGTTCATCAGCAGATCAGTTCTCACACTGAGCCCACTCATTTGATTACGGCTTCTGACTGATGGAGAAATGACCATGGTATCTGCGATCCGGTTTAACCAGTTCGGCAACCCTGAAGTACTGAACCTGGAGGCACTGAGCGAACAATCACCAGGCCAGGGCGAGGTATGGCTTGAGCAAGAGGCTGTGGGTGTCAACTTTCTCGACGTTACCCAGCGCAAGGGAGCGGTGCCCATTCCCTTGCCGTCCGGGCTGGGGCTGGAAGGCGCGGGGCGTGTTGCCGCTGTGGGCGCGGGTGTCAGCAACGTACGAACAGGGGATCGCGTGGCTTATGCCACCGGTCCGATCGGCTCCTACGCTTCGGCCCGGCTTTATCCGGCGGAGCGGCTGGTCAAAATTCCGGATTCGCTGTCATTTGAAGATGCCGCAGCCGTCATGTTCAAGGGCATCACTGCGCAGTACCTGTTGAAAGCCACCTATCCCGTAGGGCCCGGCACCACCATTGTGCTCTACGGTGTGGCGGGAGGGCTGGGGGAAATCATGGTGCCGTGGGCCAAGCACTTGGGTGCCACCGTGATTGGCGTGGTTTCAAAGCAGGCCAGTGTCGAGAAAGCCCTGGCGTCGGGGTGCAATGAAGTCCTGGTGTTCGATGCTGCCAGCCTGGCCTCCCAGGTCGCTCGAATCACCGACGGTAAAATGGTCGACGTCGTCTATGACCCGATAGGGCGTGTTTCTTTCCAGGCATCCCTGGATTGCTTGCGACCACGGGGGCTGATGGTGTCGTTTGGCGCTTCATCAGGTGCGCCGTCAGCCGTGGAGTTGTCGACACTCAATGCCAAAGGCTCGCTGTTCCTCACACGTCCTTCGTTGGCAGCCCATACCGCGAGTGCCTCCGAGTACCAGGAACGAGCGCAGGATGTGTTGGCGGCCATCGGTGCGGGTATTATCAAACCTTCGGTCCGGGCAAGCTACTCTCTGGCGGACGCAGCATTGGCGCATGCCGACCTGGAGTCGGGGCGTTCATCGGGGGCGATCATTCTAAAACCATGAATCTTGATGTTCTGAACAATCAGCACAGTGATGAAATCGCTGCGTTTCTGGCCGTGGCCTCGCAAGGCTCATTTGTCGGGGCTGGCCGGCTATTGCAGCGACACCCAACCGTCGTCTCGAAACGCCTCGCCGCAATGGAAAAGCGCCTTGGCGTTCGGCTCGTGGAGCGCTCCACCCGCCAGGTTCGAATTACTGAAACAGGTGCCAGGCTGGAGCAGCGCCTTCGCTCAGCCATCGAATTGCTGAATGAAGCGCAGCAGCAGGCGTCCGAGTGCGCCAGCGAAATCCGCGGTACTTTGCGCCTTGCATTGCCGGCAGCCATGGGCAGGCGTTGGCTTGGCCCGATGCTGCCGGAGTTTCTCGAGGCTCATCCGCATGTCTCGATCCTCGCAGACTACAGCGAGCGTCTGGTCGACATCATCGATGAAGGTTTTGATGCGGCGATCCGAATCGGAGAGTTGGAAGACAGCCGGTTGATCGCCAGGAAACTGAGTGACCATCGCCGGATACTCTGTGCCTCGCCTGCTTACATCAGGCAACACGGCATGCCCGAAACGCCACAGGACCTGATCCGGCACAACTGCCTTCGCTTCAGCGGCCTGGCGTCTTTTCCCCAGTGGAGACTCCATCGCGGCAATGAGTTGCAGACGGTTTCTCCCAAAGGAAACCTGACGGCCAATGACAGCGATTCATTACTGGCAGCGGCCCGCGCCGATGCCGGAATATTGGGGGCAGGTGACTGGTTGATGAGTCGCGATATTGCTGCCGGGAGGCTGTTGCAGGTCCTTCCGGACTGGCAATTGGATTCCGCCGGTGGGGTCTATCTGGTCAGGCCATCGGCCAGGTTTCCGGGCGCGGTGGTTGTCGCGTTCAAACAATGGATCGAGTCAAAGTTTTCCCCTGCGCCCCCATGGGCCATTTGACCGCTTGACCTTCGGTTTCCACCTGGCCGACGCATGGCTGCCGGCCATGTGTGTTTATAAAATCAGGTGGTGACTCATTTTTTCCATTGGGTCAAAACCAATACAAGGTAGCTGCGGACCACAACCAGCCGAAGCAGAGGGTGATGGCAAAGTAGATCGCCACCATCATCAGAGGCTGATTCCACATGACACACCTCCCATAGTCGCTTCATTTACATGGGTGCCTGGTAAAACGGGCGCTCGTCGTAGGGGCAATAACTTGTCAAAACACTCCAAGGGTGAACTCCATCGCCAGTACAACGGACAACGCCAGCGTCATCGCCAACGCAATAAACATCAGGCCTAACTCAGCGAGCTGCTTATAAAGGGCCATTGGTCGCTTGGTGATTCGAGCGATTGATCTATTAGTGGAAGCCATCACCCGTCCTCACGTTTGCGTGGAATACGCACCACAGGCTGGACCTGGGCAACAAGGCGATGGAACTGCATGGTGGTGTCGCTCGATTCATTTTTTCACCCCTCGCGTCATGCCTGATCCGGCGAGCCCCGCCGCCTCCGTGATGTCCGGGACGACAGCTGTTGCGGGTATCAGGGGTGGTGCAACTAATGAGCCATTTCAATAGGGCGAAGAAAAAACTCAAATGAATTAACAGGCTGATTGCGAGGTCTTCAAGCGAGAGAACGGGGAAGGGGGGGAATATCCCTCAATTTTGGTGGCAAACACCTGGTCGGGTGGGTGTAGTACCCCATTTATGGAGAGAGTCGCGGCCCTGTTTCACCGATCGCTTTTGCCAGGGGCTACTTGCCCCTGAGGCGAGGTGGATTTAACGGGACGGGAAGGGCCGCTTCTGTCTGGGGTTTCAACCGGTCGAAGCAACACACTGAATTGTGTTTAAAAGCCCCGTGAGTTTTCGGTACCGCACATTATCCCGCGGAGAAACTCCGATACCGGGAATCACGTAACCGCTACTCAAGCAGTTGATCAATCAACACTGCGTTGGTGTAGATCAGGCTGCCGTCACTCGCTCGGTGTCCAACCAGATGGAACTGTCCGCGTTCGTGTTGCAGATAGACACGCATCTGGCAGTCGGACAAGGGGGCGTATCCCTCGGGCATGATTAACTCCATCGAGTCCATATCGACATCGACCATGGCTTGCTGTTCGTGGGTTTTCTGCAAGCGCTCTTCGGCCTCCTCCAGACGGAGGTGCAAGGGGCCGTCGACGTTGAAATGGATCTCCCCCATCGGGGTGGATTTTTGGGCGCCGCTGGTTTTGCACCAGCCTTCGATCGTCAGGACACTCATGACGAAACCTCCCATGTGGATTGCTGGAATCTGTAGCTATCGTTGCTGCACGATGCCATTACTTAAGTTGGATGACTGTACAAGGGCAGGGTTCGATTTTCTGACCCGCTTCTGGCCGCCCCTGCTGTCCGTCATCAGAAATTCAGTATAGCCGGTCGCCGGGCCTCGCCTGCCAACCTCACGGTACATCCGATGGGCTCTATACTTCTTACTGACTTTGCCGCCCGGACGGGTGGCATTTGCCTGCCCTGCTTGGAAGTCAGCGGCGATGCTTTTGCATACCCAATGAACAACAGGAATAGGATGAAGAGGAAATGGTAATAGCAATTGTCCTGATACTAATCGTTATTGCATCAGTGCTATTCCACATACTTGCGCCTTGGCATGCGACACCGGCAGCTTCCAACTGGGGGTCCATAGACACCACCCTGTTCATCACGCTGATCATCAGCGGCATATTTTTCATTGCCATCACGGTATTCATGGCGGTCGCGGTGATGCGGTATCGGCACAAGGAGGGTGCCAGGGCGGCCTACCAGCCAGAAAATAAAAAGCTGGAACTGTGGTTGATTATCATCACTTCGGTAGGTATCGCCGGGATGTTGGCCCCAGGCCTGGTTGTCTACAACGATTTCATCCGGGTGCCGAAAGAGGCTTACGACCTTGAAGTGGTCGCCCAGCAGTGGCAGTGGGCCTTTCGTTTTCCCGGCCAGGACGGGAAGTTGGGCAAGTCGGATATCAAGTTTGTCGACTCCGCCAATCCCCTCGGCGTTGATCCCAAGGATCCTGCGGGGCAGGACGATGTGCTGGTCATGAATAATGAAGTTCGCCTTCCGCTCGATCGGCCGGTGAAAGTCTTGTTGCGGGCTAAAGATGTCCTGCACGATTTCTATGTACCGCAAATTCGCAGCAAGATGGATATGGTGCCGGGAATGGTGTCGTACTTTTGGTTTACGCCAACTAAAACCGGAAAGTACGAAGTCCTTTGCGCTGAATTCTGTGGCGTAGGTCATTACAACATGCGCGGCCATATGATCGTGGAAGAGCAGGGCGTCTTCGATCAATGGCTCAAAGGCCAACCGACGTTTGCGCAGACATTGACGGCAACTGCCAAACCCGGTCGAGACAGCGTGCTGGAAAAAGGCCGGCAGTTGGTCGAGCAACTCGGCTGCAAGGCCTGCCATAGCCAGGATGGCGGTGCCAGTCTCGGCCCGGGATGGAAGGGGCTGTACGGCCGTACGGAACAGCTTGCCGATGGCACCAGTGTGCAGGTCGACGAGGCCTACCTGAAAGAGTCGATTCTCGATCCGAAGGCCCGACTGGTACAGGGCTACCCGCCGGTCATGGTGGCCTATACTCTCAAGGACGATGAACTGGGTGCCGTCATCGCCCTGATCAAATCACTGGGTGCTGCGGGGCAAGACGGTGAACCTTCGACCGGCGAAGCGTCGAGCCCGGGTGAAGACCTGGTGGCGCAGGGGCAGCGGCTGGCCGGGTCGCTCGGCTGTCTGGCCTGCCATAGTGTCGATGGCAACAAGGGCGTCGGCCCCGGCTGGCAGGGCCTGTATGGCAAGACGGAAACCCTTGCCGACGATACGAGCGTAAAGGTCGATGAGGACTATCTCAAGGATTCGGTTCTTCATCCCAATGCCAAAATCGTCAAGGGCTATGCCGCCGTCATGCCAACCTTGGCTGCGAGTGACGAGGAGCTCAATGCACTGATCGCTTTCATCAAATCCAAAGCGAATGCTGACGCTGATGCGAACAACGCGCAGCCAGGGAAGTCGCCGTAAAGCAGCCAGCAATACACTGAAACTTCGGCAGGAGGATGACGTGATGGCCTATGCGGAGCAAGCCGAAACAGAAGCACTGCACGAGCCCAAAAGTTTCCTGACCAAATACATCTGGAGTCAGGACCACAAGGTCATAGCCATTCAATATTCGTTGACGGCCATCTTCGTGGGTCTTATCGCTCTGGTGTTGTCCGGCTTGATGCGCATGCAGATAGGCTTCCCCGGCAGTTTGGCGTTCATGGACGCCAGTACTTACTATCAGGCGATGACCATGCACGGCATGATCATGGTCATTTACTTGCTCACGGCCTTGTTTCTGGGGGGCTTCGGCAACTATCTGATCCCGCTGATGGTGGGCGCCCGCGACATGGTCTTCCCCTACGTCAACATGCTCAGCTACTGGTTTTACCTGGTGGCGGTAGTTGTGTTGCTCAGCAGTTTTTTTGTCCCCGGCGGCCCCACAGGTTCCGGCTGGACGCTTTATCCGCCTCAGTCCATTACCCAGGGGACACCGGGGGTCGAGTGGGGCATTGTCCTGATGCTCGTCTCACTGGCGATTTTCATTGTCGCGGCCACCATGGGCGGCTTGAACTACGTCACCACGGTGTTGCAGGCGCGCACGCACGGCATGACCCTGTTTCGCATGCCGCTCTCAGTATGGGGCATCTTCATGGCCTCGATCATGGCCTTGCTGGCCTTCCCGGCGTTATTTGTCAGTGCGGTCATGATGCTGTTCGACAAGCTGTTGGGCACCAGCTTCTTCATGCCGGCGATGATCTCGCTGGGGCAGCAGCTCGATCACCAGGGTGGCAGCCCGATATTGTTCCAGCACCTGTTCTGGTTCTTCGGCCACCCGGAGGTCTACATCGTTGCTCTTCCGGCGTTTGGCCTGGTCTCCGACTTGATCAGTACCCATGCGCGTAAAAACATCTTCGGCTACCGAATGATGGTGTGGGCCATTATTGCGATTGGCGTACTCAGCTTTGTGGTCTGGGCACACCACATGTACGTCAGCGGAATGAACCCGTACTTTGGTTTTTTCTTCGCCGTCACCACCTTGATCATCGCGGTGCCGACCGCGCTGAAAGTCTATAACTGGGTACTGACCCTGTGGCGCGGCGACATCCATTTGACCGTGCCGATGCTGTTTGCCCTGGCCTTTATCATCACCTTCCTGGTCGGCGGCCTGACCGGATTGTTTCTCGGCAATGTGATCGTGGACATCCCGCTCTCGGACACCTATTTCGTCGTGGCCCATTTTCATATGGTCATGGGCGTTGCACCGGTACTGGTGGTGTTCGGCGGCATTTATCACTGGTTCCCGAAAGTCACCGGGCGCATGTGGAACGACACCCTGGGCAAGCTGCATTTCTGGATTACTTTTCTGGGTACCTACGCCATCTTTTTCCCCATGCACTACCTGGGATTCCAGGGCATGCCACGTCGCTACTACGCCTATGAAAACTACGCGTTCATCCCGCAGTCCGCGCAAGACTTGAATGCCTTCATTACGGTGGTCGCGTTGACTGTCGGCGTTTCCCAGTTGCTGTTCCTGTTCAACATGGCCTGGAGTGCATTCAAGGGCAAGCCGGCAGGCAGTAATCCCTGGGGTTCGGCCAGCCTGGAATGGCAAACGCCGGACACCCCGCCGAAACACGGTAACTGGGGAGAAAAATTGCCGGTCGTGCATCGCTGGGCCTATGACTACAGCGTGCCGGGGATAGAGCAGGATTTCGTGCCGCAAACGGTCTCCGCCGAGGAGTTGGAGCACATGCGGCAGTTCAGTGCCGGAACCAGGGCGGACATCAAGACATGAACAGGCTGCTATTGAGAAACGCCGGCGGCGCTGACCCCGGCGGCAGTTGGAGCCGCGACCCTGAGGGTAATCAGGCCGCCGAGGATGCCGTTAGACGGCAAACCGCAAGGGTAGGCCTGCGCTTGTTTCTGGTGGTGGTGAGTTCGTTATTCTTCCTTTTCCTGATCGCCTTTGTCGCCCGTTCTCAAATGGTCGACTGGCTACCCCTGACAGAGCCTTTGGCGCCGTTAGGCAATCTCCGGCCGCTCTGGCTGAATTCGGCTTTTCTGGTAATCAGTTGCATCGCACTGCAGTGCTCGCGCATGGCCGCCCGCAAGGCTCGGCTGGGCGCAACGGTCATTGGTTTTGCGTTGGGGGGTGTCTTTGCCATTGCCTTTCTGGCGGGGCAATTCTGGGTCTGGCAGCAATTTGTCGCCTGGGGCTACTTTGTCGCCAGCAATCCGGCCAACAGTTTCTTCTACCTGTTGACGGGCCTGCATGGGCTCCACCTGCTGGGCGGGCTGATCGCATGGTGCTGGATCGTCGCCAGATTCTTGCGTCATGTGCCACTGGCGCAACTTGGCGCCAGCGTAGAGCTCTGTGCCATCTATTGGCATTACTTGCTGGGCCTTTGGTTCGTGCTATTCGCGCTGCTGGCCAGCACGCCGCAAACCTATGAAGCCATCGCCAGATTCTGCGGCCTGAGGTGAACAGCCATGGCATTGCACTCACAAGCCCAAGCCCAAGCCGAGACCAGTTTATCCAATCCGCCAGGCTCGCCCCCTGCACCGGGATGGCAGGGCATCGCCAGCGACTGGGCCTCGGATAAGGAGGCCTTCAAGCAGGTGCCCTGGGGCAAGGCGATGATGTGGATATTCCTGCTCAGCGACACGTTTATATTCACCTGTTTCCTGACCGGCTACATGTCGGTACGCATGACCATCACCAGCGCCTGGCCGAACCCCAGTGAGGTGTTCGCGTTGACGATCGGTGGCAAGGAAATTCCGCTCATCCTGATTGCCATCATGACCTTTGTGCTGATCAGCAGCAGCGGTACCATGGCCATGGCCGTCAATTTCGCCTATCGCCGTAACCGCGCGAAAACCACGGCCCTGATGCTGGCGACCGCTGCCCTGGGGGTGACTTTCGTCGGCATGCAGGCATTTGAATGGAGCAAACTCATCGCAGAAGGGGTGCGCCCCTGGGGCAACCCCATGGGAGCGGCGCAATTTGGCGCCAGCTTTTTCATGATTACCGGTTTTCACGGACTGCATGTATCGATCGGCGCTCTCTATCTCAGCATTGTGGCGCTGAAAGTATGGCGCGGAGATTATGAGCGCTCCGGAAATTATCAGAACGTCGAGATAGCCGGGCTTTACTGGCACTTCGTGGATCTGGTGTGGGTATTTATTTTTGCATTCTTCTATTTATGGTAGAGGAGCACGGGTGATGGCACATGCTCAGGGTCAGCAACATCCGATCAGTTTGTACCTTAAGATCTGGGGGCTGCTGTTCGTCCTCAGCACGCTGTCGTACCTGGTCGACTATTTCCACTTCCATGGTTACCTTCGCTGGTCCCTGATTATCACGTTCATGTTGTTGAAGGCAGGATTGATTGTCTCCATCTTCATGCATATGGCATGGGAGCGCCTGGCCATGGTCTACGCCATACTGGTGCCACCCTTGTGTTTACTGGTGCTCATCGGGCTGATGGCCACCGAGGCAGACTATGTTTTCCTCAGCCGGGTCATTTTCTTTGGCCAGTAAGCAGCTGTCGGATGGCCTTGAGTCTCCTGGCTAACCCGATATCACTCGCTTGAACTGATGCCATTTGTGCTGCCAGGCCACTGTCCAGTGGGGGGCTGCAGTTCCGGTGCCGGCAATCTTCAGCTTCGGATGCTGTTTGATTACCTGGTCCAGTACCGATTCCTGATTCGGTTCAACATCCACGAAGAAGATATGTTTACCTTCTTTTACTGCCTGTTTGAAATTGCGGAAGTGAGTGTTCGGCACCTGGAACCCAAAAAAGCCGCCTTCCCAGATGCAGAAGCCCAATACAACAATGGCAAGGAAAATAAAGGGCATCCAGCCTGCGGGGGATTCGGTCCAGCCCATCCAATAGGCGCCGCCCAGGACAAGTGCCGCGAGTGGCACGCCGATCACCGCACCAATCTCACCAGAATGAACAGCATCCTGTTCCATTAGCGAACTGATCTCGTGGAGGTGATGTTCTTCTACATCAGCAACTTTTTCACTGAGTACATGGATCTGTTCGGAATTGATGCCGCTGGCTTCCAGTTCATATTCAACGTTTTCAAGATCGTTGAGATTGTCACTGATGTAATAGTGTCGATTCATGCCACACCTCCCGTTTCGGGTTTGCTGTAGACCTCCGATGTCCGGCAGCAGTCGGTAGCTGTACTGTGGGGGGGAACGTTGCACACCTCGTGCAATCTGAAAAAAAGTATAGCACTCACCATCATGCGGACCGGACGCTAGTTGATCTGCACAATGACCGGACCTTCCGTTACGATCGGTGGGTTCGAGTGAATATTCGATGCATTTTTCTGAATCCATTCACGCGCGACTTTCAGGCTCGCATCGCTGCCGGCCTTGTCCGTGCAAACAGTCACCGACGTGCCACCATCACCCGTATTCAACAGTGTGTAGCTGACGAGGCCAGGTACTGTCCGCAGGGTCGCTTCGACGTCGGCATTACGCTGTTCCAACAGCCCGAAAAGCTCCTTTGCTCCAGTACCCAGGTAGGTTCTTATAACTGCGTACATAGTCGTCTCCCTTGGGAGTGCCGCCTTGAGGCCGATCCAGATCCGTTGATGGCCGCTATCACTCAAGGTTTCAGTTCGCCCTGATTTATTAAGCTTAGCCAAACGCAGGCGACAATCGTAATGCAACGACCACCGGCCATTTTTGGCCGGAAGCTGCCTCCCACGACCGGTTGACTCATGAACGCTGCGGTTTTTGTGACAGTGTAAGCGACCACATCCAGACGCTCAAAACCGCGAGCAACAAGAAGGCGAGCACGCTTGGCCACAGCGGCATGGGATACCCATTAACGAGCACCTCGGGGCGAATGATCATGCGCCCCAGTTGTGCCAAGGCCATCAGTGCGTAGACGGTGCCGGCCACTCGCAGCCCAATGATTGGGGATTTCATGCTGTTCTCCTCGACCTGACCATGAACGTTACAGGCGAGCAAAAGCGTTGTTTTTGCCAGCCCGGCGAACGAAGCCGTGAAGGGGTGCCAACCTTGGCGTGTTCCCCTCCAGCCGTTCGGCAACCACTATCTGACCCTGGTCTTCACCAGAGGCCGGGGACCAATCTCCACCGTACTCGACGGGCATAGTCGTCATAACCCGCAAGCTCGGACCGTAACAACCGGTCTTCCCATGCGGTGCGCAAGACGAGTAACGCCGACGCCAGCGCAGCGGGCACCAGTGCCCAGAACGAGCCCAGTGCCAGGGCCATGCCAATGAACAGGAACAGTGCGGCGATGTACCCGGGGTGACGCACGAAACGGTAAGGGCCGCTATCGATCACGCGCTGATGCCGCTCGGCCTGGATGCGCACACCTGGCTCGAAGAAGGGGTTCACCGCCTGCGCCCAGCCCGTCACCGCGATGCCCGCCAGCACAGCGATGTAGCCGCCTGGCACCCACCAGGCCGGTACCTGCGACCAATGGAAACGCCCGGCATCGAGCGCCGCGACCGGCAGGACGGCAGTCATCGCCGGCAATATGAACGCCAGTAGTGATTTGTCCCAGCTTTTCGTGCCCGGCTGAATCCGGCTGCGCGCGCGATAGATCACAGGGTTGACCCACGCCAGGACAAGGCCTGACGCGCCAAAAGCCAATATCAGAACGAACAGCAATACCCATCCAGGTCGCCAGGCGATGGTGCCGGCCGGCAGGAAGATCAACACCAGCAGCGCAAGCGGCAGGCCGATTGCATAAGTGATGGCCGTGCGCCGTGACATCGCCTTCGGCTGCCGGGGAGCTGCTGTCTTTTCCATTTTGCTAGCCATATTCGATAGGCCCGCAAATGGAGTCTAGAGTTCCCCTGACCACCGAGCGAAGGTGATTGAGGGAACTCTCATGTCCGCCACAGCACAATCCAGAGCGCGCACGCGCGCGTTCGCACGCGTCATCGGGCCTTGGCTGGTCATCGTGCCCGGCATCATCGCCGTACGGGCGCCAGACATGGGGCCACTGGCGGCCGACTTCTTCGCGAGTCCGCTCACCGTGTGGTTTGCCGGCGCTCTACTGTTGTCCGGTGGCCTGCCGATCATCGCGTTCCATCAATATTGGTCGAGCGCCGCAGCGTTTGTGATTTCCCTGTTCGGCTGGTTCCTGGCGCTTCGCGGTGTTGTACTCCTGGCCGCGCCGCAACTGATTGAACGTGGCGTGGCTGTATCGGCGAGGATGCAGTGGCTGGTGCAAATCGGCTTTGGCATCGGCGTGCTGATCGGTCTCTGGCTCACCTATGTCGGCTGGATTGCCAAGCCCGATTCATCGCCGGAGAATGGTGTTCCATGAACATGGCACGCGGTAAATCCGGAGCTCGAAAAACAGGCTCGCCAAGGTTCTCAGACCTTTCTGAGCGACGCTTGGGAAGCGTCCTGCGTAGGGGCTGACAATTACGACATGAAACGCGTACTTGATCGTTTACGTGGCTGGGCCAGAAAGCTGAAACGGCAAACCATGGTTCTCTGGTTTTGCTATCGGCATCCACAAACACCCTGGTTACCCAAATGGATTTCGGTTTTTGTCGTGGCGTATGCGCTGAGCCCAATCGACCTCATTCCTGATTTCATTCCTGTGCTTGGATACCTGGACGACGTGATCATTTTGCCGCTTGGCATTCTGCTCGCTATTCGGCTGATGCCCACGCAGGTGCTCGAGGACTGTCAACTCAAAGCGAGTGAGTGGGAGAAAAGTCATCTCAAGCGGCCAGTGAACAGGTTTTCTGCAGTGATCGTTGTATTGGTTTGGCTCGTTGCTGCGGCTACATTGGGGGCTTACTTCCTCTGATCAGAAGCAAGTGCCCCCACCGGGCGGTCTTGTTTGAATGACTCCAGCTGGCCGATTGCTGCCTCTGATGAGGGGCAGCTACCGACCCAAAGCTGCCGGTCAGCAAAGGCTAAAATTGACCGATTGCCGCCACTCATCGATCGTAACGAACCACTCCCCCTCATCTTCGTCATACCACTGCCGCTTCAATCGTTCTGGAACGCCAGGCATAAGCCAACACCATCAGCAGCCCCAGAGCAGCCATCGCCGCTCCGGCCAGGGAAATCGCCGGATAACCCAGACCGGCGTTGATCACCGCTCCGCCCAGTGCTGCGCCAATCGCGTTGCCAAAATTGAAGGCGCCAATGTTCACCGCAGAGGCAAGATTGGGCGCGTCCTTCGCTGCTTCCATGACGCGCATCTGTAGCGGCGGCACCAGGGCGAAGCTGGCGATACCCCATATCAGGATGGCAACGGCGGCCGGCAGCGGCCAACGCATCAGAACGGTAAACGCCAGCAAGACGAGAATCAGCACGCTCAGCGAAACGATCAGGGTGCGATCTATCGAGCGGTCGGCGGCCTTGCCGCCCCACATGTTGCCCAGCGTCAACCCCACACCGAACAGCACCAGCATGGCGGTGATGTAGGCGGTGGACGCATGGGTCTCGCTGCTGAGGATCGGCGCGATGTAGGTGAAGACGGTAAACATTGCGCTCGATCCGACTACGGTCAGGGCCAACGCGCCCAGTACCGGACCACGCCCCAGTACCCGAATTTCGGCCATTACACCGACGCTTTGCGGCGTCTTCAGGTTAGGCAGGGCGAACCACAATGCGGCCATGGTCACCACGCCGAGGCCGGTAATTCCCCAGAAAGCGGTGCGCCAACCGAACAGTTCACCAAACCAGGCGGCCAGCGGCACACCGCCGATGGTCGCCAGGGTCAGGCCCATGAACATCGCCGCAACCGCCCCGGCACGTTTCTGCGGGGCGACCACGCTGGCGGCGACGATGGAGCCAACGCCAAAAAATGCACCATGGTTCAGTGAGGTCACCACCCTGGCGACCATGAGGCTGTAGTAATCGGTGGCCAGGGCTGACATCAGATTGCCCAGGGTGAAAATCGCCATGAGCCCGATCAGCAGATAGCGCCGGGGAATCCTGCCGGTGGTCAGGGTCATCAGCGGTGCGCCGAGCAATACGCCCAGCGCATAAGCACTGACCAGCAAACCGGCGGCGGGAATGGAAACGCCCAGATCCGCAGCGATACCCGGCAACATGCCCATGGGGGCGAATTCTGTTACGCCGATGCCAAAGGCACCGATGGCGAGCGCGACAAGTGGTGGATTGATACGCATGGAAGGCTCCTTATCTATGCCGCTAATGCTACGATCCAGTCTTTTCAGGTGGTAGATAGCATTTTTGGCAATCACCTTTGCGCAGGAGGCACAAGTGGATTTCAACGGCAGGTCAGGTGAAATGAGCGTGTTCATCACCGTGGCGCAGGAAGGCAGCCTGTCGGCCGCCGCGCGTGCACTGGGCCTGACACCCTCGGCAGTCAGTCGGATCATCGCGCGTACCGAGCAACGTCTTGGCACCCGCCTGCTGTTGCGCACCACCCGAGCGATCACCTTCACTGCCGAGGGCGAAGCGTTCCTGCGCGGCGCCCGGCGTATCCTGGCCGACATGGACGAGGTCGAAGAAGCCATCGCCGACCAGGGCGTACCCAGGGGGCGATTGCGGGTCAGTGCCGCCCTTGGCCATGGGCGGCTGGCCATCGTTCCTTTGGTCGCAGCATTCAGCGCCCGTTACCCGAACATCGTCGTCGACCTCACCCTCGGCGACGAAGTGGTCGACATTCTCGGCGGGCAGGCCGACGTCGCGGTCCGCTTTGGCCATCTGCCCGACAGCCCGCTGACCGCGCGCAGGATCGGCGACACCGGCCAGGTAGTGGTGGCATCGCCCGAGTATCTGCAGAGCCACGGCATCCCCCAGGAACCGGAAGACCTGCTACAGCACAACTGCCTGCGCTTCAACTTTCGGCGTGCCGAACCCAACTGGCCGTTCATCCGCGATGGAAAAGAGTTTTCCCTGAAGGTCAGCGGCAACATCGAATGCAGCAGTGGTGAAGCGCTGGCACAACTCGCGCGAGTAGGTGCGGGCATTGCACGTATCGGTGAGTTCAGCGTGAGCGAGGATCTGCAGCGCGGCGACCTGATTCCGCTGTTGGAAGCCTGGAACCCCGGGGGACCAGGAACCGATTCATGCGGTGTTCGTCGGCGGGGCGGCAATGCCGGCGCGGGTGCGATTGTTCGTGGACTTCTTGCTGGAACATCACCGGATGTAAGCGGAGGCGTAAGCTGATATTTCCGGGTACTCGTGATGTTGAAGTGACCAAAACATTTTTGGGTGCACTATCAATAGATGGTTTGCCTTACTGGAACAATCGTGAGCTCTGGCATTGATGGGTCGTCCGCACGTCTTAAATGGCCGTCGTGAAAGACCGCTTTTGGCCGATTGCTGCCTGTCGCCAAGGGCTGCAATCGGCCAGAAGGAGAGCGTCAGATACGTCTGCAAAATCAAGGGTGACTCGCGACGCGTCACTCTGTCAGATGCCAGATCCGCAAGTTAAAGTATAAAGTCCGCCGTGGTCGCGCTGTTGAGACCGACTATCTGGATGGCGAACTCGGCGGCGCTGTCGGCATCGGTATTGCCGTAGAGCACGCCCGCTGAAACTTTCAACTGGCCGGCCGCACTGAAGGCTGCGGTACTGCCGATGATCGAGGTGAAGGCTTCATTGGTGGTCGTCGCCGTGTTGGCATCAAGCGTCGACAGGTCAATCTTGTCGCTGCCCCGCACGAAGTCGCTGATGACATCCCAGGTGGAGCTGATCGTCCCCATTTCCAACAACGAATTGAAGTCGAAAATATCGCTGCCAGCGCCGCCGATGAGGGTGTCCTTGCCTAGTCCGCCCGTTAACACGTTGGCTGCCGCATCGCCTTTCAGCGTATCGGCGTAGCTGGATCCGGTGAGATTTTCGATGGAGAGGAGGCGATCGACACCTGCACCGAGTGTATTCTGGGAGGCAGTCTTAATGTTGAGGTCGACCTTGACCGCAGAGGCTGCCCCCTCGTAGGTAGCCGTGTCCACGCCGCCGCCCCCATTTATGGTGTCATTGCCAGCCGCACCACGCAGGACGTCATTACCAAGTCCACCACTGAGTGTATCGTCACCGTTGCCTCCATCGAGGCTGTTGTTATAGGCATTGCCCACCAGGCGATCGTTCGCGTAACCACCAATAACGTTTTCGATATTGAGAATTCGATCATCCTCGTAACGGGATGCCAGGACACGCTGCTCGCCCGTGAGGTTGAGATCGACGTTGAGCGCCAATCCCTCTGCTGCGTAGGACAGGGTATCGATGCCCTCACCGCCGTCCAGAAAGTCGTCGCCAAGACTGCTGATCAGCAAGTCATTACCGGTGCCGCCCGATAACACGTCATCTCCCAGGCCGCCATTCAGAGTATCGTTACCGACGCCACCCTTGAGGATGTCATAGTTGTCGCCACCATCGAGCTTGTCGTCGCCAATGCCGCCCTCCAGTGTGTCGTTACCATTGCCACCGAACAAACTATCGTTACCGCTGCCACCCACCAGTAGGTCGTAACCATTGCCTCCCTCCAGGGTGTCAGCGCCGCCTTCGCCGAACAGGCGGTCGCTGGACGAGGAGCCAACGAGACGGTTGTTGCCAAGGCCACCGAACAAATCGCTTCTGTCGGTGGCGAACTGATTAGAGTTGGCCGTGCTCATATTGAGGAGCAGGTTGGTCGTTGTCAGGTTGGCGACCGATACTCCCGTGAGCGCCAGCTCAGCCGAGTAGCCGCCGTTCCAATTTGTGATGACATCGCCACCTTTGCCGTCCACCGCCTCGACCAAGCGCTTGAGGCTATCGATATCACTGATCCCGAGCGTGCGGACATCGAGCTTGTCCTGTTCCGCGAGACTGAAATCGATGACTCGGGTCGAGTCGTAGTAATTGCTCCCCCGCTGAGCGATGAATACGTCGCTACCAGCCCCGCCGATGAGCTGATCGCTCCCAGTGCCACCGTTCAGGATATCGTTGCCACTACCGCCTTCGAGCACATCTCCATCAGCGCCACCGCTCAGGGTATCGTTGCCGGCACCACCGACCAAAAGGTCATTCCCAGCCATGCCGAAGAGGGTGTCATTGCCGCCTTCGCCAAAAAGGCGGTCGCTGGACGAGGAACCTGTAAGCCTGTCATTACCCAACCCTGCGAACAGATCGCTCCTTGAGGTTGCGGTCAGCGTATCGTCTTGGACGGTCGTATTGAGAAGCACATTGGACGCGTCCAACTCCTCGATCCCGGTGGCCCAAAGATTGTTCAGCGTGGTCGTCGAATAATAACCGTTAGTATTGATTGTAAATAAAAGCTTGTCATCGTAATTGACTTCAAACAGGCGATTAAGCGTCTCGATGTCGGAGATGCCGACCTGACGAAGATCCAGCCGATCTGCGGACACGTCAAAATCCGTGATGGTTTGCCCTATATAACTGGCTCCACGATTTATGACGAAAGTATCTGCCCCTGCGTCGCCTGTAAGGACGCTATTACTGCTAGTGCCCGCGTCCAGGATATCGTTGCCGTTGCCGCCATTCAGGGCGTCCGACCCACTGCCACCATAGATCGTATCGTTACCATCATTGCCATAAATGGTATCGTCACCCGTTCCGCCATAAATAACTTCGGCGATGTTGGCGCCATAAATAATATCATAGCCGGTGGTTCCATAGATGGTGGTCCCGGTTACCGTCCTTCCATTAACTGTTGCCATTTAGACTCTCCTTTCTTTACTGCCAAAAAAGCGGCGCTTCTGCCACAGGCTAAACTCCAAGCAGTAACTCGAGGTGCAACCCATCCTCGTACGTGCTCATGTTAAAATCTTGCTTGGTTTAAAAATCGGCGCGCTATTCTCAATCCTGCTCCACTTGCGTGGTTACAATCCAAAGTCGACACTGGCAACTAGCCAAGTTCGATCAATAGTTGACTATTAGATGTATCTACGAAACCAGGGGGAATCACTACACCTGTTCACAGATGGCTGATGGCAAGTTGGGGGCGTAAGTCGACCCGACTTCCACATTGGCTTTGGAAAATAAAATGCCCCGTACGTTGGTGCCGTAGGGGCTTTTTGACGCCATTCCACTGCGCCTGACTACCCTGACCTCATTGTTCAGAATGGATCAGCAGCAATTTTTTCGGCTGTTACTCCTCATGCGGTCCCCAGGTCTGGATGATATCAAAACGATACTACTGAGAGTATGGGCTCTGTCAAGTAGGTTGCACATGGAGAAGAGGAAGCGTTCAGCATCGCTGATACGTACATCGGTAACCCCGATGAGCTGAATAGTGAACTCGGCGGTGTTGTCCGCGCTGTTGCCGGTCAGCGTGTTAGCCAGGCTGTTGCATCGACCGGTTGAATCCACAGCCTATAGCAGTCTGTCGTAAGCAGCTCCTTTGGCCATCAGCATTTCCTGTGAGCCGCGAGGGGGCGAAACAGCGTAACGTTCGCAGAGCCTCGCGGCAGACCTCGGTTTTTTCAGAAACGGCGCTGGGCAAGCCTTTCCAATAGCGGTGAGGTCGGGAGCACAGTGCCACGGCACTCATTCCTCAGAAGCGAGCGCGGCATCCCCCATCACCTGTCGGGTGCCAGCGGCCGTCTGGCGGCCCACCTTGAACCACGCGGCGTACAACGCCGGGACGAAGAAAATCGTCAGCAGCGTCGCCACAGTCAGGCCGCCCATGATCGCTATTGCCATCGGCCCCCAAAACACACTGCGCGTTAGCGGGATCATGGCGAGGACGGTAGCCAGCGCCGTCAGCATCACTGGACGGGCCCGGTGAATGGCAGCATCCAGAACAGCATTCCACGGCTCACGCCCTTCGGCGATCTCGATTTGCACCTGGTCGATCAGGATCACTGCGTTGCGCATGATCATGCCACCCAGTGCGATGATGCCCAGGATCGCGACGAAACCCAGCGGCGACTGGAACACCAGCAACGCCGGCACTACACCGATCAAGCCCAGCGGCGCGGTCAGCACCACCATCCACATGCGGGAGAAGTTCTGCAGTTGCAGCATCAACAGTAGAAGAATGGTGATCATCATCAGCGGGGCCACAGCCAGCAGCGCCTTGTTGGCCTTGTTACTTTCCTCCACCGCACCGCCCACGTCGATGCGGTAGCCCGACGGTAGCTTCGCTTCGATATCCTTGAGCAATGGCTGGATTTCCTGCGTCACCGAAACACCTTGCTCGCCATCTCTCACATCGGCACGCACCGTGATCGCCATATCGCGGTTACGGCGCCACAGCACTGGCTCTTCCAGTTCAGAGCGCACCTGTGCGACTTGCGACAGCGGCACAACCGTGCCATGTCGCGTGTAGAGATTGATGTCTTTGAGTGTGTCGAGGCTCAAGCGCTCCTCAGGCACGGCACGGGCCACGATGTCGATGAGGTCCTCGCGCTCACGCAACTGCGACAGGGTTGCGCCGTTCAGCACGGTCTGGGTCGCCAGCGACACATCGGTCGGCGTGAGGCCAAGCGCGCTCGCCTTGTCCTGATCGAGCTCCACTTTCAGCGTGCGCACCGGGTCGTTCCAGTCAAGCTGGAGGTCGCGCACCTTAGGGTTGGCCCCAACCACCTTCTCCACGTCGCGGGCAATCTGGCGCACCACTTGGGTATCGGGGCCTACAACGCGGAACTGCACCGGGTAGCCGACAGGCGGCCCCAACTCGAGGCGGGTCACGCGCACCCACGCCTGCGGGAATTGTCGGTCAACCGAGGTCACCAGCCTCTCACGTACCCGTTCACGTGCATCCAGGTCCTTGGTCATCACAACGAACTGGGCAAAGCCCGGATTCGGCAGCTCGGGGTTGAGCGAGAGATAGAAGCGCGGTGCGCCGGCGCCGGTGTAGGCGGTATGGAAACGCACGTCCTCGTCTTTCGCCAGAATCTCCTCCATGTGCTTGACCTGCTCGGTCGTCGCGGCGAACGAGGCGCCTTCCTTGACGCGCAGGTCAATGACCAGTTCAGGGCGCGAACTGTTGGGGAAGAATTGCTGCGGCACTAGCTTGATACAGGCCAGAGCAAGCACCAGCGCGCCAAACGTCGCACCAATGACCACCCAGCGGCGCTCGATAGCGGTGTCGATCAGGCGGCGCAGGCTGCGGTAGAACTTCGTGTCGTACGGATCACCATGCTGGTGCTTGCCCAAGTCGTTGGGCAGCATCTTGACCGCCAGGTACGGCGTGAAGATGCCGGAGCAGATCCACGAAAACAGCACCGCGGCGCCGACGATCCAGAAAATGCCGCCCGCGTACTCGCCGGTGGTGGACTTCGAGAGGCCGATCGGCAGGAAGCCCACAACGGTGATGAGTGCGCCGGTCAGGCGCGGCATGGCAGTTGACTGATAGGAGAAGGCGGCTGCCTTAACGCGGTCCATGCCGGTTTCCATCTTCGCCACCATCATCTCGATGGCGATGATGGCGTCATCCACCAGTAGTCCCAAGGCGATAATCAACGATCCGAGCGAGATGCGTTCGAGGTTCCAGCCCATCGCCAGCATCACCAGCGCCACGCCGCCCAGCACCAGCGGCACCGTGGTCGCGACAACGAGGCCGGCGCGCCAGCCCAGGCTGGCCAGGCTCACCGCGATCACAATGATCAGCGCCTCGGCCAGCGCGTGCGCGAAGTCGTGAATTGCGTCCTTCACCGTGGTGGGTTGGTCGGCCACGAGCTCCAGCTCAACGCCGTGCGCAAGTTCCGACTGGATCCTGGCAACTGCCGTGTCCATCGCCTTGCCAAGGTCCACGATGTTGCCGTCGCTGGTCATCGTGATACCGAGCATCAGCACTGGCTGGCCGTTGTGGCGTACCGTGTAGGTCGGCGGATCCTCGAAACCGCGCGTGACGGTCGCAATGTCGCCGAGCTTGATCAGCCGGCCGCCCGCGGCGATGGGTACGTTGCGGATAGCCTCATCGCTGGCGAACTGGCCGCTTACGCGCACCAGGACGCGGTCACCGCGGGTGTCGATCTGGCCTGCCGGCGCCATGGCGTTCTGGCTCTTGAGGCTTTCGGCGATGGCCAGCGGTGTGATGCCCAGCGCGGCCAGGCGTTCGTGCGAGAACTCGACGTAGACACGCTTGGCCTGCTTGCCGATGACATCGATCTTCTTGACCATCGGCACTTTCAGCATCTGGCGCTTGATGTCCTCGGCCGCGTCCGACAGATCGGCGTGGCCGACGCCGTCGCCCTTGACGGCGTACATCAGGCCGTACACGTCGCCGTACTCGTCGTTCAGGATCGGGCCGATCACGCCGTCAGGCATCTCAAGGCTAAGATCGTTGAGTTTCTTGCGCGCCTGGTACCAGGCCTCGTGCTGGTCAGCCCTGGAGGTGCCGCCGCGCACGGTGAGTGTCATGCCTGCGTAGCCTTGCCGCGCGTAGGTGACCACTTTCTCGAAGTTGTCGATCTGCTCGAATTTCTTCTCCATGCGGTTGAGGACCTGATCCTGCAACTGCTGGGCGGTGGCACCCGGCCAGATGACCATGGCGGTCATGGAGGGCACGGAAAAGTTCGGATCCTCGAGTTGACCGAGCCTGGTGAAACTGAAGGCACCGGCCACCGCGACAATGAGGAGCATGAACAGGACGATGGCGCGATGGCGCAGCGCCCAGTCGGTGAGGTTCAGGTTGTTCATCGGGCGGCCTGCTGCGTGGTGTTCGCGTCAATGATCTCTGTGCCGGGGATCGCGACCTTCAAGCCGGATGCCATCTTCTGGACGCCGGCGGTGACGACCAAAACGCCGGTCTGCGGCCCGGAGACGAGCACCTCGTCATTGCGGTAGCCCCACACCGCCACACGCTCCAGTTCGACGATGCCGACCGGATTCTTGCCCTCAGGCGTGACCACCCACAGCGCCGGCTGGCCGCCGCTCTGCGTCAATGCAGTGGCTGGCACTGCCGCCACAGAGACACTTGTCATGACTCGCTCGGCCATCACCGTGGCGGTGGCGCCCAGCGGCAGCGCCTGCATTGGCTTAAGCCGCGCGCGATAGGTGCGCGTCTGCGCCGCAGCCTGCGGCGACAGCTCGCGCAGCGTGACATCGAAGACCTCGTTCGGCGCACTGGCCAGCGAGGCCTTGAACTGCGCATCCTTGAAGACGGCCAGTTGATCCTCGGGCACGTCGATGACGATCTCGGATTCATCCGGATTCGCAATCGAGACCACCGATTGGCCCTCCGCCACGACCTGGCCTGCCTCGAAGCGCACCGCCGTGATGACGCCGCTGCGCGAGGCGCGCAGCACGGTGTACTTGAGCCGGTTGCGCGCGAGTTCGAGCTTTCGCGCCTCGGCCTCGGCGGTCGCATGCGCGGTTTGGGCATTTGTATGTGCACGCTCGTCGTCGGCCGCACTGACCGAGCCGTCAGCCTTTAGCGCGGTAAGGCGTTGGTGGTCCGAATCGGCCTGACGAGTCTGCTCGACGGCAACTGCCCACTGCTGTTGCGACGCTTGCTCAGCGAGGCGGTAGTCGCTGTCGTCCAGCACAGCCAGTACGTCGCCTTCGCGCACAAATTGACCTACATCGACCTTGCGCTGGGCTACCTTGCCGCCCACGCGGAAAGCTTGATCGACTTCATGCCGTGACTGCACGGTGCCCACGAGGCGATTGCTTTCGCGGGCATTGTCGTAGCTGATTTCAACAGTACGTACCGGTCGTGGGGCCTGCACGGACGGCTGATCCGGGCTGCACGCGCAAAGCATGGCTGCGACGGCCAAAACGCCGGCCGTAGTAAGGGAATGTTTCAAGACGGTTCCTCTTTGGAAAACGACAGATTCTCAGGAAAGTGGTGGCCGGTCGGCTTCGGCGGATGCGGTTGGGTTGGAGGGTTGTTCGAACACCTGCCAGCCCCCGCCCAGTGCCTTGTAGAGCTGCACGCTGTCGAGCAGCAGTCGGGTGTTGCTTTCGTTGGAGTTCAAGCGTGCCGCCAGGCGCGCCCGCTGAGAGTCCAGCAGTGGCAACAGGTCGATTTGCCCGCGGTTATAGAGCGACTGGGCGCGGTTCTGCGCAGCCTCGGAGGACGCGGCGGCCAATTGCAGCGACCCTGACCGGCGGCGTTCCTGCGCAAGCGTGACGAGGGCGTTTTCCACATCCTCGAGCGCCCGTACGATGCCGTCTTCCGCGCGCAGCAGCGCCTCTTGTTGAGCACTTTCGGCCGCTTCGTTGATCGCTTGCGTGCGCCCGGCGTTGAAGAGCGGCATCGCCAGCAGGCCCGCGACGTTGGTGAAGCGCGCAGCGCCGAGATCGGCACCGTTCAGGTTGAGACCCTGGCGGCCGAAGGAAGCGCCGAGAAAGAGCTGCGGGAACCACTCAGCTTTCGCTTGCTGGCGACGAGCATTGGCGGCGTCGAGTTGTGCCATCAGCGCCAGTACGTCAGGTCGGCGTTGCAGCAACTCGGCGGGCTGACCGGGCTTGGCCGCGGGCACGTCGATCAAATCACCGCTTGAAGGCTGGATATTTGTGGTGTTGAAAGACTGGTCTGCGGTCAGCACTGCGATACGGTGACGCGCCACCGCCGCTTGGGTTTCCAGCGGCGGAATCTGTGCCCGCGCCGACAAGGCGTCGGTCTGCGCGCGTTCGACGTCGAAAGCGGATGCCAGCCCGACCTGTTGACGTGCGGTGACCAGGCGCAGCGTCTCGTCCTGCATCGCCGAGATTGCGCGAAGCGTCGCGACCTGGCGCTGCGCACCGACCAGGGTGAAGTAGTTGCTGACCACGTCGCTCATCACCAGCAGGCGCACTCCACGCATGCTGTGTTCCGCGGCCAGCGCATCGGCGTCAGCCGCCGCTGCACCGGCTCGCAGTCGGCCGCTCAGGTCGAGTTCCCAAGAGACGTCCAGACCCACACTGGTGGTCCTGGTATCCGGATAACCCTGTTTCGTGGCCGAGTTGTAGCCGCTGCTGCGATCGCTGCCGGAGACGGATGCACCGACGCTCGGGAGCAGCCAGGACTGACTGACGGTTTCGCCGGCACGCGCGGCGCGCAGGCGCTCGGCGGCAATCTTGACGTCGCGATTCTCGCGCGCTGCCCGGTGCACCAGATCCGTCAGGACCGGGTCGTGGTAGACCTCCCACCATGCCGCCTCGGGCTCCATTTCGGAGGCCGTGCTCGCAGCGAAGTTGCTCGGCAGGTCGACCGACGGCTTGACGACCGGCGTGGAGCATCCGGCCAGGGTGAGGGCGATCGAAGTGGCAAGGGCGGCCGCAACGACGAGCCCGGCCGGGCGCTCGGCCCGCTTCAAAGTTGTCCGGGCGGTGAGGAGGGGCAGTGGAAAGGAAGCTGGAAGTCGCGGCATCGCATTGGACTCGTGTGGATTCGAGATGGCATCAGCGTAGGGCCCGGGGTGCGCGAAGTCGTCAGCGAAGGGTCGCCGTTCGGTCGCCATGTCGAGCGCTCGTTCATGGTGGAGGCGTCACTCGCCGACGGCATCGGCCGCGCGCTCACCGGCCGCCGACGTGAGGTCCGAGTCGATCGACTCCAGCAACTCTTCGGCAGACGAAAACTCGCGCTGACGTCCGGTGACCAGGTTTTCGAGGCGGCCCACGAGGGCGCCGGGCGTGGCATCGCTGCGCAGCTTCAGGACGTACGAGCGACGATTGGGGTACTTGGATTCAGGGTTCAGACTCATCACAGACCAGGGGGCAAGAAAGTTCGACGACAGCGTAGGCCGTCCCCTGGGACGAGTCGTAAGCGAAAGGTCAGACTTCGGTCGGGAGCGTGGCGCTCCCACAAGTCTGTGCCCTTGGCTCTTCAACCAGACTTTGCCGCCTGAAGCAGCGAGCGCGCACGTTTCACCAGCTCGGTTCCCTGCGTTTCGGGCAACTGGTCAAGCAGCTCCGCCAGGGCCTGGCGGTCCTCGGTTGTGGCGTCGTATTGCTCACACAGCTCTACCAGCGCCTGCAGCTCCAGCCACGGTGCTTCCTGGGCGCGAGCCTCCTCAACCGCACGCCGCACCGCGTTGCTGCCCGCATCAAGCCGATCCTGCATCCGCGCAATCGATGCCTCCAGCAGCAACAGTTGCGGCAGGTACACGCGCTCGCCCAGCTCTTCCCCAACGTGTAGTGCTTCCTCTAGCTCGGCTTGCGCAGCGTCGCAATCACCCGCCAGCAGCAACGCTTCGGCGGCGTAGCCGAGCACCTCGCTGGCACCGGAGCGCATTCCAAGCCCGGTGTGTTCTTCATAGGCCTCACGGATGCGATGGTAGCCGTCGCGCGGTGCACCGTTGCGCGCGTCGGCCCAGCCGCGCCACCAGCGGCAAGCCGTTCGCCCCAGTGCGAGCGAATACTCATCGACCAACTTCTGCATGTCGTCAGCCAGCGCGGCCACACGCGGATGGTTCCCCAGCCGCACCTCGATCAGCACCTCCTGCCAGGCAGCGACCAGCCACGTCATAGGCTGGCGAAGCGCTTGCGCGCGGGTCCAGGCTTGCTGCATATGGGCCCGGCCTTGCTCAATCAGGCCAGAACGCACGAGTTCTATGGCCAGCATACCGTGCAGCATGACCTGAGGATCGACCGCAAAGACCTCGTTCGTCCCGATGTCCAGCGGCTCGGCGATCGCGAGGGCGCGCTCCAGCCAACGGCGGGTTGTCTGCGTGCGACCCTGGAGATGGTGCACCTCGCCCTGCACGATGCACGCCACCAGCATGAGCACTGGATCGTGCGCCTCGCTCGAGAGGGCTTCGGCGCGTTCCGCCACCTCCAGCGCCAACGCATAGTCGCCGCGCAGACCGAGCAGATAGCCGAATCCGTGCAGCAGGCGACCGCGCATTGGATGCTCGGGTACATTCGTTAACAGCGTGTAGGCGCGTTCGAACGCGTTCCTGGCTTCGCTGCCGACACCAAACGTGTGGAAAGCCGACACCCCCCGCAGTGTGGCCAGGGTAATTTCGAGCGCATCGCGCTCCATCCCTTCTGGTGCCTGCCGCAGCAGGACCAATGCGCGTTCAGTGAGGCCGATGCACAAGTCCGGGCTGAAGTGCAGCAGCGCGGCTTCTGCGGCCTCGGCGTAATAGCGCAGCGCGATCATCGGCTGCCGGGCCCGGTCGAAGTGCGTCGCCAGTTCCGAGGCAGCAACCGGCACGCTGGCCATGCGCTCGCGTTCGAGGGCAGTGCCAACCTGGCGATGGAGGTGGGTGCGCAATGAGCGCGGCGTGCGTTCGTACAGTACCTGGCGGAAGAGGGCATGTCGAAACGAGTAGGGTAGCTCCACCGTCTCCTCAGGTACGGCGGCCCGTGACCGCGTGAGCCACACCTGCTCGCGCACCAGTTCCTCGCAGGTGTGGGCCACAGAAGCGAGGTCGCGTTCGAGGGCCAGCGAAACCGTCTCAACCCGGAATTCGACTCCGCATACCGCCGCCGCCGAGAGCAGCGCATGCTGCTCCGGCCCGAGCCTGGTGATGTAGTGATCAATGATCGCCGCGAGGTTTTCGGGAACCGCCATCCCCGCCAGCCGGGCCTCGATGGTGGCGTCGTCGTCCGTGGTGTCCATCACTTCACTGATGACTGACGACACGAACAGCGGTACACCGTCGGTACGCTCGTGCAGGGCACGCACGAAGGCTTCATCGCGGGCCAGAGAGGTCGAACGCAGCGCGACATAGTCAGCGACTTCGGTTTCCGAGAATGGATCGAGCACCACTTCCTCGCACAAACGTTGCAGGCGCAGTTCGTGGCGCAACGAGTTGAGCGGATGATCGAGCGCCACCACCTCGGCGACGCGGAAGCTCGCCAGCCACATAAGCCGCGAGCGGCCACGTCGTCGTGCCACATAGTCGATGAGTTGGACCGTCGCCCGATCGCTCCAGTGCAGGTCTTCGGTTATCAGCAACAGTGGCCGCTGCTCGGTGTAGCGGTCGAGCAGTTCACCCATTTCCCGCAACATGCGGTCCGGACCGATGCCGGCAAGCTCGCGCCGCAACGCGTCTCGCTCTTGCGCGGTACTCAGCCACGGCAGCTGCAGCAACCAGGTCGGCGCCACGGCGCGCAGCAGCGCCGGCAGGGCGGGGTCACTGCGGCACAGATCGGCCAATGCCTCCAGCACCGGCAGGTACGGTTCGCCGGTGCCGTGGTGCTCCACGCAATGACCGCGTGCGCAGGCGATGCCGACAAGGCTGGCGAGGAAGTGCTCGATCAACGTGGTCTTGCCAATCCCCGGTTCTCCGGCAAGCCAGACCACTGCACGTTGCCCGTTGTAAGCGCGCTCCCACGCCTGTTGCAGTCTTGAGAGCTTGTCGGTGCGACCAATGAATGGCGGCGATGGATATGTATCCGCCGCTGACACCGTCGCGGGTGCCGATGGCATCGATGGTGCAGGGGAGGGCGTGGCGATGAAGCGATAGCCGCGTCTCGACACTGTCTCAATGAAGCGAGGCTGCCTGGGGTCGTCGCCCAGCACCTTGCGCAGATCGCTGATGGCCGTCTTCAGCACTGAATCACTGACGAACCGATGCCCCCATACGGCATCAAGCAAGGCATCTTTGGTCACCAGCGATCCAGGCTGGCGCGCAAGTACGCACAGCAGAGTGAAGGGTGTTGGCGCCAGCGCCACGGTTTCTCCGTTACGCAACAAGCAGGCGTTGGCCTCGTCGAGCTCGAAATCGACGAAACAGAGCTGGACTGGGTTCGGATGGGACTGCGGACGCGCCACGTTGGATTCCTGAAGTCTAAAACATGGGTGTGCCCTCGTGAGGCATGGCACGTGGTCACTCCAATAACAACGCTGATCGGCTCAGAAGCCAAGCCTCACCGGTCGGAAACTGGCCTTCGGCACAGCCCCGCATTGCCTCATCGTGGTGCGGTAATGATCCCGGAAAATAAATGACAAAAATATCAATATTGAAAAATATCTCAATATTACTTACCTTCACCCTTGCCTGACGATGAGATCTCCATGTCTCACGACTTCAATCACAACAAGGGCTCGAGATGAACAACAACAATAAAGGTACCGAACTGCCTCCCACCGCTGTCGATGTGCTGGTCGTCGGTAACGGTCCGGTAGGGGCGACAATCGCGGCGCTGCTCGGCCGCTATGGGGTAAAGACACTGGTAGTGGACAAGACCCATGAGGTCCTGCTGATGCCCCGCGCCATTGCCCTGGACAACGAGGCGCTGCGCATCCTGCAACTGGCCGGATTGTCGGAAGACGCTTTTGAGAAGATCGCTATCCCTGAAGTGAGGATGCACTCCCCGGTCCTCGGGCAATTCGGTCGGGCCAATACTGCGGGGTGCATCGACGGCCATCCCAAACTGGTGACTTTCTATCAACCCGACCTCGAACACGCGATGCGCAGCCAGGTTTCCCGGCTGAAGACAGTGACCAGTCTGGGAGGGTTCGAGCTCGAGAACCTGGTCGAGGAATCAGATTGTGTCGTCGCCACCGTACGGGGCGATGATGGCCAGGCGTTTCCCGTTCGCGCCCAATACCTGGTAGGTGTGGATGGTGCAAGCTCCAGGGTCAGGTCACTGATTGGCCAGGAATTCGAAGGGCAGACCTATGGTGAGGATTGGCTGATTGTCGATGCCAGGAACCGGCATACGTCAGCCATTGATCACGTTGAGTTTATCTGTGATCCACGGCGTCCAACGCCGCACATGCCCGCTCCCGGCGGAAGGGAGCGTTGGGAGTTCATGCTGCAACCAGGCGAATCCCGGGAGGAGCTGGAAAGCCCCGAAAGCATAGCCCGACTGATCGCGCCATGGATCAATCCGCAGGAGCTGGAAATCGAGCGAAAGGCGGTGTATCGGTTCCACGCGCGCTGCTGCAACAGATTCAGCAAGGGACGCATCTTTCTCGCGGGAGATGCAGCCCACATCACCCCCCCATTTGTCGGGCAAGGTCTCGTAGCGGGACTGCGCGATGCGGCCAATCTTGCCTGGAAACTGGCCTGGGTCCTTCGCGGCCAAGCCGCGCCTTCAGTGCTCGAAACCTATGACCTGGAGCGTCGCCCCCATGCCCAGGCGATGATCAACCTGGCGAAACTCATGGGCCGCATGGTGATGCCGAGAAACAAGGTCGCAGCTTTCTTCATTCACGGCCTGATGCGTACGCTGGCGTTGACTCCCGCTACCAGAAAGTACTTCGAGCAGTTGGACATAAAGCCAAAGAACATTTTCAAACAGGGGCTGTTCGTTCAGCATCGTCGTGGCGACAAGCTGGTTCGTGGCAGTCTGTTTCCCCAAGCCTGGGTTCGCAACATGCAACAGCAGATCCAACTGAGCGACGATGCTCTTGGAGCCAACCTGACCCTGGTTGGGTTCGGTGTTGACCCGTTGTCACTGCTGACCGCTGCCGAGGTCGTTGCCTGGGACAAAATGGGCGGTCACTTCTTGCAGATCGGACCCTGCGGCCAGCGCTCCGGCGGCGGTTGCGACTTCATCGAAGACCTGAACCATGACATCCTGCCACTGGCTGCCAAAGGCACGCTGGTTGCGGTTCGCCCCGACCGTATCATCATGCACCACGCCCCAGGCGTAGAGGCGGGCAGTCTCGTTCGAGATTGTATGGGCCTGTTGGCTAGCGCCGACGCCACAGCCGATAGCGCTTCCATTACCATAAACGAGCCCCCTCGATTAAGAGCCTGAAGATGCCTTCCCCCACTTTTCCTTCAGAAGTAACTGAGCAAGAGCCTCTCACTCGGGGCCACAAGAAGCGTGAACGCACCCGTCGCGGCCTGGTGGATGCGGCATTGCGTCTTGTCGCACGCAAGGAGGTGGGGGAGATTGCACTGCTTGATGTCGCCTCGGAAGCCGCGGTATCCAACGGCACCATCTACAACTATTTTCGAACGCGCGACGAAGTACTCGAGGCGGTTGGCATCGCCATGGCGAGTGAGTTCTCCGATGCCATTTCCGCCCTGAGTTCGGACGTGCACTGCGGTGCACGGCGGCTTTCGATAGGTGTGCGCATGTTCGTATGCCGGGCCGCCGAAGACTACGAATGGGCCAACGCACTGCTGCGCATCATCAATTTCGATCAGGCGATGCGCTCGCGTTTGGCTGACCATGTGCTGGGCGACCTGCGTGAAGGTCTGCGCGAGGGCATTTTCGCCTACGAGAACGAAGGCATTGCCCTGGACATGGTCGTATCGTGCACAACCGGAGCCATGCGCTCGGTTGTCGAAGGACGTGCAGTGGCGGAGCACGACCAGCGGGTCGCCGAGATGATTCTCCTGGCTCTGGGTGTAACACCTGCCAGGGCCAAGAGAATCGCCAGCAAACCGCTACCCTAGTACCGATGTCATCTCGGCCCGCCAAGGTTTACATGGGGCCGGTTTGACGGCCTTGCTGAGAATTATATTGAACGCGCTCGTTCAATAATTTCAGTGTGGAGAAATCCGAATCCCCTCCATAGACCTTACCGAACCCCTCATAAACCAGGTTAATACGAGGGATAAAACGCTTCGCATGGTAGTGATCGGAGCTGGTTCAGAAAAACAGGGTTGACTCATACTGAACACAGGTGTTCAATTGCTCCATGAGGTAATCCTGGAGAGAGAACCGTGGAATCCCTGAATCCAACACAGCGCCGTATTCATCAAGCTGCCTTTCGCCTGTTCGCTGAAAGAGGCACCTCACAAGTGAACATTCTCGACCTCGCCCAAGAGGCCGGAGTGGCGCGCGGAACGGTCTATAGCAACATCGACAACATGGAAAGCCTGTTCGAGGCGGTCGCCAGTCATCTCGCGAAGGAGATGCATGAGCGCGTCAACAAGAGCTTCAATTCCCTCACCGATCCGGCTCAGCGTCTTGCCAATGGCATTCGATTGTTTATTCGTCGGGCTCACGAGGACTCCCAGTGGGGGGCGTTCATCCACAAATTCGCCATGAGCAATTCTTCGTTGCGCGAAATGTTCAGCAGCCAAGCGACGACGGATCTTCTGAGCGGACTGTCCAGTGGGCGGTACACGTTTGAGAAGGCGCAATTGCTCTCTGTACTGACGCTGATATCGAGCAGCGTCCTCGGCTCGATTTTCCTGGTACTGGAAGGGCACAGAACGTGGCGCGAATCGGGCTCTGACACGGCCGAGCTGGTGCTGCGGGCATTGGGTGTATCACCAGAGGAGGCTCGTGCGCTGGCGACCACAGAGTTGCCAGCACTTCCTTCCCTCGACTGAGTTAGTTAACTGACCCAACCAGACACCCCTGATTTTCAGGGGTGCGGGGACGGCTTTGCTCTAAAAACCCGGAAAACAAGAACAATGACCCACAAAAATGAAATGCCCCGGTTAGCGACACTACAACCTGCCCGGCATCCGCAACCGACGGTGAAGGCCCGGGATCTGACTCACCTGATCTTTCAACGGCCGGACTTGAACGAGGCGGCGCGTTTCCTGACGGACTTCGGCCTGACGGTCAGTCAGCAGGACGCCGATACGCTTTACCTGCGCGCCACCGACCCCACTGCATACTGTTACCGTGTCCATCGTGCAGAACAGGCACGTTTTGTCGGCTTCGGACTGGCAGTCCAGTCGCTCAAGGACCTGGAAAAACTGGCGCGAATCCCAGGCGCGTCGTTGGTCGAGAAATCGGAACATCCAGGTGGTGGGTATTACGTCAGACTGACCGATCCTTCCGGGTTCATTGTGGAAGCTGTTTGCGACCAGACAGCAGGTAAAACGCTGGCACACCGGGCACCGCTTGCCTGGAATCTGGCGCACGAGCAACCGCGGATCAACGCCACGCAGCGTCCGCCGATTGCCCCCCCTGAAGTGCTCAGGCTTGGCCACATCGTGATCGAAGTGGCTGACTACCAGGCGACCTGTGCCTGGTATACGCAGCATTTCGGGTTTATTCCCAGCGATGTTCAAGTACTTCCCGATGGCGCCCCCATCGTCGCCTTCATGCGCCTTGATCTTGGTGAAACGCCAGCGGATCACCATACGCTCGCGATCGCGCAAGGGTTCATGGCGACCTATAGCCATAGCGCCTATGAGGTCGTCGATGCCGACGCGGTGGGCATGGGGCAGCGCGTCCTGCGAGAGCGGGGGTGGGAGCATTCATGGGGAATCGGTCGGCACATCCTGGGCAGTCAGATCTTCGATTACTGGCAAGACCCTTGGGGTGATAAGCACGAGCATTACTGCGACGGGGATATTTTTACGGCCAGGCAGCCTACAGGCATACATCCGGTGAGTCCCGAGGCAATGGCGCAGTGGGGGCAGCGCATGCCCAAGAGTTTTACAAAACCCAAGATGAGTTTGGCCAAATTGCGTGTGCTGATCCGTAACCTGCGACGCAGCCCGGACATAACCATTCGTAAGTTGATAACGCTCATGCGGATGTTTGGGTAAAGCCGCCATGTCGGGCAATGCAACAAGGTATGGCCGGCGAGACGTGCTCAAGGCCGGCGCCTTGATCGCCGGCGGCTCGTTGATCTACAGCATCGCCAGCCCACCCTCAGAACAAAACCTCAGTTCTCGTGCCGCCGAGCCCGGGACAAACGCCGCTCCAGGAGTACCTTCAATGTCTGCTGTACACGTAGTCCGCTTCGAATTTCAGAACGGTATCCACTGGGGCGTGCTACGCCAGGGCCGTATCACGGTGGTTCCCGGTGCTTTTGAAACCACCGGTGATTTCATTCGCCAGAACAGTATCGACGACCTCGCTCAATTGAAAGGTACGGAGCTTGCCGAGGGCGAAGTGAAACTGCTGTCGCCGGTGACCCGTAACCAGCAGTTCGTCTGCCAGGGCGCCAATTACCGTCAGCACATGATCGAGTCGGGCATGGACCCGGATGCGAAGAAATTCAACATGATCTTCACCAAGGCGACGAGTTGCCTGGTGGCGGCTGACAGCGACCTGATCAAGCCGCGCACTGTGCGCTTCCTCGACTACGAAATTGAATTGGGGCTGGTGATGAAACGCGCGATTACCGGCGCTGTTGCTGTCACCGACGCCAATCTGCATGAGTTCATTGCAGGCGTCGTCATCGTCAATGACTACTCGGCTCGTGACATTCAGATTCCCCAGATGCAGTTCTACAAGGGCAAGAGCTTCCGCACTTTCGGTCCGGTCGGCCCGTACCTCTGCCTACTGGATGCCACGAGCATTCATTACCTGAAGGAGCTGCAACTGCGCCTGACCGTCAACGACCAGGTGCGACAGAACGACAGCACGGCCAACCTGGTTTATGGCCCCGCTGAAACCCTTACCGAACTTTGCGCCCTGCAAGATTTCGCCGCTGGAGACTTGATCGCCACCGGTACGCCTGCCGGCTGCGCTCTGACGGTACCGTCGCCTGCCAAACAGCGCATTGCGGCCCTGATGCCAGAAGCGACCAAGTGGAAGCTTTTCCTCAAGGCGCAGGAAGGTCGGACGCAATATCTCAAGCCCGGCGACGTAGTCGAGGCGCGCATTCGCAGTGCTGATGGCGTGATCGACCTCGGCGTGCAACGCAACCGAGTCGTGGGGGAAGCCTGATGGTTGTGCAGACCCTGAGTGACATTGAAAGCCTCGAACAAGTCCCGCTGTCGGCACGTGGCCTGGCTTCCAGTACTTATGAAGCACTGCGACAGGCGGCCCGGTGCTCCCCCCAGGCACCGGCGCTCAGCTTCTTCGCCGATGCCGCGGATTTCAGGCGCACCTACAAGTGGAACTACTCCCAGCTCTTCGGGGATATCACCCGCGCAGCGAATGCCTTCGATGACCTGGGCATAAAACCGGGCGAGGTGCTTGCCTTTGTCTTGCCTAATCTTCCGGAAACCCATTTCACGATATGGGGCGGGGAGGCGGCGGGCATCGTCATGGCGATCAATCCTCTGCTCGAGGCCAGGCAGATGGCCGGCTTGATGAATGCCGCGAAGGCATCCGTGGTGGTGACGCTCGCGCCGACGGCGGGCAGCGATCTTTGGCCCAAACTGGCTTCGCAGCTGGATCAGTTGCCTACGGTCAGGTCTGTCGTTTGGGTCAGCATGGAGCCCTATGTCGCCGAACCTGTGCGTGGGGCTCTAAAGGCCGTGGCACTGAAGGAGCGAGACTTGCACAAGGGTATCGCGATCCACGATTGGCAATCGCTGATGAATACTCAGCCGCACACACACCTCAAGAGTGGACGGCAAATCCGCCAGGATGAGTGCTCCTCCTACATCTGCACGGGCGGCACCACCGGGCTCCCCAAGATCGCCGCGCGTACCCATGGCTCGGAAGTATTCAATGCATGGGCCATGGCAGCTCATATGCAGCCACGCAGCGGTGGCCAGGTGATCTTTTGTGGCCTGCCGCTGTTTCATGTCAATGGACAACTGGTGACGGGACTGATGCCTTGGACTCAAGGCGACCATGTGATTCTCGGGACGCCTCATGGGTATCGTGGCGAGGGGGTGATCCCGCGATTCTGGGAGATGGTCGAGCACTTCGGTATCAACTTTTTTTCCGGCGTGCCAACGGTCTATGCCGCACTTCTGCAAAATGAATGTGAGGGCCGCGACCTGTCCAGCCTTCGCTATGCAATGTGTGGCGCCGCCCCCATGCCGGCTGAGCTTTTTCGGGAGTTCGAGCGCCGGACCGGGGTAAAGATCCTTGAAGGTTACGGTCTGACCGAGGGCGCCTGCGTCTCCTCGATCAATCCGCCCCATGGCGAGCGCCGCATCGGCTCCATCGGAATACGGATCGCCTACCAGAATATGCGCGCGGTCCTGCTCGATGACTCTGGAGCTTACCTGCGCGACGCTGACGTGGATGAGATCGGCCTCATCACGATCAGTGGACCGAACATCTTCAGTGGCTATCTGGAGGAACGTCATAACCAGGGCCTGTGGATCGATATCGACGGTCAACGCTGGCTGAATACGGGCGATCTGGGTCGTCAGGATGCGCAGGGTTACTTCTGGCTGACCGGACGCAAGAAAGAGTTGATCATCCGCGGCGGTCACAATATTGATCCCAAGCAAATCGAGGAGGCGCTGCAGGCGCATCCCGCCGTCGCCCTGGCCGCTGCGATCGGCAGCCCCGACGCCTATTCGGGCGAGGTGCCGGTCGCCTACGTTCAACTGCGCCCCGGGCAACATTGCAACGCCGGAGAACTTGAGTCGTTCGCTCAACTCAACATCAGCGAGCGGGCTGCAGTTCCCAAGCGCATTGAAATCCTCGAGGCGTTGCCACTGACTGCCGTGGGCAAGATATTCAAGCCCGCCTTGCAACAGCGGGAAATTGCCAAAGTAGTCCAGGAGGAAGTGGAGCGCCTGGGGCTTTTGGATATTGCTGTCGAGGTCGTGCAGGACAATCGCCGTGGGCATGTCGCCTGCGTCAGGGCAGGAACTGACCAGGAAGTCCTGGCTCCGCTCTTGGGTCGCTATAGCTTTCAAGTCGAGTGGCTTGATTGAGTTTCTGATTCACATCCGTAAGTCCAGCAGTCGTGCCCTGGCGCTGTTCGGCCAGGGCGTTTAACACAACTTCGATCAACTCCAACCGGCACTGAAAAGTGCACAGGAAGGCGAAGCCTTGCCTGCGTGCAATCAACAAAAACAATAAACAAGAGGTGGAAAATGAACTTGAATAGCCGTGTGATCCCGTGTCTCTCTGCTCAGCGAAAGTGTGCTGTCTGGATTAAGTTCACCAGTGCCATGGTACTACTCAGCGCCTCTTCTATTGCAGGTGCCAATGGCATTGCTCTAAACGAACAAAGCGCAAGCAGTGCGGGAACTGCTTATGCGGGACGGTCATCTTCCGCGTTGGACGCCAGCACCATCTTTGGAAATCCAGCGGGCTTGACCAAGTTGAAGCGTAGTGAGATTTCCGGCGGAGCCGCGGTCGTCTCGGTGAGCGACGACATTAGTGATGCACAGAGCAGTGCCTCAGGAACGAATAAAGGAGACTCGGTACCTTTGGGGGGCGTGCCCTTCGCCTATATGTCGACGCCGCTTGACGATCGTTTTTCGATGGGGCTGGGCTTCTATGCACCGAGTGGCCTGATCAATGATTACGAGGGCTCTTTCCAGGGCCGCTACCATGGTTCCTATAGCACGACAAAGGAAATAACCCTGCAGCCCACCATTGCCTATCGGATCAATGATTACGTGTCCATTGGTGGCGGGCCGACCATAAACCGTTTCAATGCAAAGCTTCAGAATTACCTGGCCACCGGCGCCCTGAACAACGGCGAGGACACACTGGTTACCATCAAAGGCGATGACACGGCACTTGGCTACAACGTCGGCATCCTGGTTGACTTTACCGAGGCTACCCGTTGGGGGATTAACTACCACTCGAAGGTGGACTATGAGCTCGAAGGGCATACTGAGGTTTCCGGCTCCCCGAGCGTTATCCCGCTGGACGGAAATTATGACAACAAGATAGACATTACTATGCCCGAATCAGTGGACACGTCCATCACCCATCATTTCAATAGTCGCTGGACGGGATACCTGGGGACCACCTGGAAACGTTGGAGCCGGATCCAGAAGGTCGAGGCAATCAACAGCGGTCTTTCCCCCCTGGGTCAGGCAGCTGGCCTGGGACGTGTGACCGAAGAAATGAACTGGCGCGACACTTGGGCCACCGCAGTTGGCGCCTCCTGGCAATTGAACCAACAATGGCTACTGCGCGCAGGCTACGCCTATGATCCGTCGCCCATCAGGAATGCCGATCGCAGCGTACGTGTCCCGGTTGGGAATCGCCAGGCCGTGACCTTGGGCGGTGCTTATTCGCCGAGTTCCGATCTGACGATAGACTTTGCTTATGGTTATCTCTGGGATTCCAAGGTTTCGGTAAAGCAGTCGAACAACTCCGGTCTTCAGCCTGAATACAGTGCCAGGTACGACAATAGTGCGAATGGCGTTTCAGTGCAGGCAACCTATCGGTACTGATCAACTCTCAATCAGCGCCAACAGCCACAGGCACCCCATTGAGGTCAGTCCAGACGGGCCGCAATCGACCCGCAGTTGAGGGTGATGAAGGTAAGAATCGGCTGAGTAGTCAGTCAGATGTGTTTTCGAAATCAGGGGCTACTCACACCGCCGCAGATTAGCTATGAACTCTCAACAGTTATGGTTTTACCGCGTGAGCCTCGTCAATGTGGGGAGCGTCCGCTGGTTTCTTCTGCGGAACTATAAAACTCACTCCCCGCAGGGGGAGGCTGACATCGTCAGAAGTCGAAGAACACCGTTTCCGCTTCGCCTTGAAGGTGAATGTCGAAGCGATAGGCCAGCTTCCCGTCAACCGTGCAGCGCCTGGCAATCAGGGATTCACGCCGATGTGGCTGTTCGATCAGATTCAAGACGGGGTCCACGGCATTCGCCTCGGATTCGTCGTCGAAATACAGCCGCGTCTGCAGGTGAATGTTGATGCCTCGGGCGAACAGCGACACATTGACATGCGCTGCCATGGGCACCCCCGAGGCATTGTTCACCGGGCCAGGCTTGACGGTTTCGATCGTCCATTCGCCGGCATCGGTAGTGGCGGTACGGCCAAAGCCGTTGAAAGGTTTTTCCAGATCGAAAGCGCTGTCGTAGTGGCCTTCGTGATTGGCCTGCCAGAGCTCCAGGAACGCGTCACGAACCAAGTGGCCGTTACCGTCATAAACGTGACCCAGCAATAGAATGTGCTCACCGGGCGCGCCAGGTTTTGCCATCACATTCCAGATTTCCTGTTCCCGCGGCGGGTTGCCGGCCGCTTCCAGCGCCAGTCCGATATGGACATAGGGGCCGGCTGTTTGCGATGGGGTTTCAGGCAGAAGTTGAACGGGCATGTGCAGGCCTCCTCAGCAGTTTTCGAAGTGGGTCTTGCGCTGGCCGCGCAGGACGATATCAAAGCGATACGCCAGGCAATCCATGGGATTGGCCATGCTCATGTCGAGCCTGGCGATCAGGCTCTGTACCGCGTCCGGATTGGCGATCGACTTGACGATCGGGCACATGGGAATCAACGGATCGCCTTCGAAATACAGCTGGGTAATCAGGCGCGTGGCAATGGACGGGCCACTGATGGAGACATGGATATGGGCGGGCCGCCAGTCGTTGGGGCCGTTGCGCCATGGGTAGGGGCCGGGTTTGACCGTACGGAAGCTGTAGTTGCCATCGCGGTCGGTCAAGGCACGGCCGACGCCACCGAAATTCGGATCGAGAGGCGCCAGGTAGCTGTCTTTTTTGTGGCGGTAACGACCACCGGCATTGGCCTGCCACATCTCCACCAAGGTGTGGGGAATCGGCTTGCCGTACTGATCGCAAACCCGGCCCGCGACGATGATGCGTTCGCCGACGGGCAGGCCACCGTGATTGAAATTCAGCAGCAGGTCGTTATCGTGCCGGCCCATCTTCAGATGGGAAAAATCCGGGCCGCTGGTTTCCGAGACAGACTGGGGAATGCTCACCAGTGCCTGGCGGGGGGAGCGCAGGATCGAAGTCTTGTAGTCAGGTGTCAGGGCTTTGGGATGCCAATTACGGTCACGAATGGCGAAGCGGCTTTCATGCGCATCAGACATGTCGTTTTTCCTATTGTTATGGTTGGTCAGAGGCAAGCACTGCGATGGCAGCGACTTGCAGCCCAGTCTCCTCTTGTGCGGCCCAACCCAAAATTGAAAAAACCGACTTGTTGCATGTCCAAATGGTTATGGATATTTCCCTTCGCAATATTCTTGTCCGACCTCGCGCAGTGCCTCCACGCACCACTGGACCGCGGGTGTCACCGGCAACACAGGATTTGTGCAGAGCCCCACGGAACCACCGGCCTCACGCATACCCAACTCCACCAGCTCACCTAGCTTCAAGTCCTGCCTGACCGCGTCAAAAGGTGCGACCCAGATGGCCTGGCTGCATTGGACGTAGCGCCGGCTCAGGGCAATCGACAGGGTTTCCAGGCGTTGGCGCGAGGGGGTGATCCCGTGCTGCACAAACAGGCTGTCGGCGAATTTGCGGATCGTCGTCCCGGCCAGCGGTAGTACCACCGGATAGTCTTCAAGGTTGTTATGCCCCGGTGGATCACTCACCACTGGATGGTCTTTACGTACCACCAGGGTCATGGATTCGCTGTAAAGGTGCTCGAACGTCAACCCGTGAATCGATGGGCTATCGGTCATCCTGCCGACCACCAGGTCCAGTTCGCCGACACGCAGTTGGGACAGCAGGTAGGCGCTCGGCCCGGTCACGACACTGACCGCCAGGGCGGGATGCCGGTCATGTAAACGGCAGACAACCTCAGGCACCAACAGGCTTTCGACGGTGGAGAGTACGCCCAGGCGTATGGCAATCGGCTCATGCACGCCGGAGCGCAAACTGTTGACCCCTTCACGCAGCGATTGCACGCTCGGCCCCGCATAACGCAAAAAGGCCACCCCGGCCTCGGTCAGCGTCGAGCCCTTTTTGCTGCGCTCGAACAGCCTGGCATCCAGCAGGGATTCCAGTTCCTTGAGCGTCTTTGAAAGCGCCGGCTGGCTGATGGCCAACTTGTCGCAGGCACGTGCCAGGCTGCCCTGGCGCGCCACCTCGAGAAAACACACCAGATGACGGAATTTGATTCGGGTGTCGATGTTCAATCTGCAGCTCCGCCTTCGTGGTATGGCATTCATTATTCCTGATGGCCGATACCGGAAAAACGTAGGTCATCGGTCGGCATTCGGCAGTTCGCAGCCCGGGATCACCCAAAGCAGACGGTTACCTCAAACCGCTTGGTAACTGTTCAGACAATCTGATCCTGAATTTAATTTACCCACCTTTCACTCTTGCTCCGAGAACTCACCAGCCTGAGTACCTCCAGATAAGAAGGGGGCTCGGGCACAATGCCGCGTTGACGTAGCAACGCGTGCAGTTGCGGTAGCCGGAAGTACGGCACGGATGCCATCAAATGATGCTCGATATGATAGTTGACCCGGATTGGCGCTACGCATGCCCGCGCGATCCAGCCGGCGTGGGTGCTGCGCGTGTTGCGCAGTACATCCGGGCCCGGCTCCAGACAGGCATGCTCTGCCATTGAACGGATGCGAATGAACAGTGGGAATGGGGTGATGTAGGCCAGCACCCAAACGCCATACAACCAGGCATTGCCACAACCCCAGAGCACGGCTAGCAGCAAGCCATTGGTGATCAGCATGCCGCTGGCGTTTTTCAGGAAACAAAGTGGATAGTCCCACCAGCGCCGCTCCTGTTGGGGCAAACGACGGATGTCGCTGGTCAACGACCACTGCAGCACGCCGGCATCCATCAGGAAACGACCCAGCAAGAACTTCAACCCGGTGACCCCCGAGAGATCGCGCAGGCATTTACGCAATATTGATGATCGAGTCGTGGGTAACCCGGCCACCAGGCACAGATCGGGGTCTTCTGCCGTGGAGGTCTTGGCGTGGTGGGTCAGGTGGTATGGACGATACTTGTGCAGTTCATTCCAGACCGGTCGCGCGCACAGCCAGTCCACCAGCACATCGTTGCACCACTTGGTCTTGAACAATGTTCCGTGGGCGGCGTCATGCTGCAAAATGCCGAAGCACAACTGACGCCCGGCAATGATGACCATGCCAATAATCAGGGCAAGGACCAGGCCCCACCAAGGCAGGACGGTGCGTGCCCACGCCAGGCTCGCAAAGGTTATGGCGACTACGGCCCAGGTAGACGCCACTGCCCAGGTGCCCCACACATCCGAACGCTCGCTGAAGGATTTGATTTCGTCGCGGCTGAGAATGTCGCTGATTTTGGTTTTGTTGCGCATATCTATCCTCGCTGGCAGGGGGCCGTTGATGGGTTAGTTGAGCGTTGGGGCTTGTTGTAGAAAGGCACGCCAAATCCGGTGGCCGCGATCGACGAAATGCCTGACGCAGGCAAAGAACTCGTCACGCAGTGCAACATCGACCAAGGGGGGTGGCAGCAAAGGGTCGAACACCACCTGGCGAATCGCTTCGCGACCAAGGTGGAAAGACTCGCGAGCGGCTTGATCCAGACCCAGTTGTTTGGCGTGTGATGACCAGTTATTTAATGTTTCGCAGTGGCGACGATAGCTGTCATTCAGCGCCATCCCATCCCACAGGCCTTGGATGCGACGGGTTTGTTCATCATCAAAACCCATGGCCTGAAAGACCAGTGCGGCAGGCTCCATTCCGAGCTCTATCAGTCGCCGCTGCAAAATTTCGACGCCGGGTTCGAGATTGTTTGGACGTACGTAGAGATCTTTTTCCAGCTCGGCGAAGCCGAGCATGTGCAGCGCGCGTTCACGCTGGCGCAATACCCTGCGGTCACTGCGCCCCAGAGCATTGCAAGCGACCATCAGATAGCCGCCAGACCAGGGACGAAGCTGTTGATCCAGATTGCGCCACTCAAACAACTGCGTTGAAAGCTCGATGGCCCGGGATCCCAGCTGATAACTGCCGCGGCCGGCGCCTTCAAGCAGCGCTTCGGTCGTCAGCCTCGCCAAGGTAACCCGGACATTATTTGCACTGATTCCAAATAGGTTACAGGCGGTGATGGCCTCCCTTACATGCAAGGGGGCGCCACTTTTTGCAACAAGCAGATCGAGCACCAGGTTTTTTGCGCACGGTTTCATAAGCCCCCAAAATTTATTACAGCAATTGTCATATTTTCGGCATGGGCATTAATATTAATCAATATGACAAAAATGCCTTTTCTGGGTAATTTGGCGCGCTGCCTGTCGTGATGGTGCTGAAGTAGCGAGCGGTAGAAGCGAAAGTCGTCCTCTGGCAACCATCCGCAAGGTCCGCATTTGGCCGAGAGCCGCCTGTCGCCACGTGCAGGAATCAGTCAGAAGAGAACGCTTGTCGCCGGTACCTGCGGCCAGATTCGGCCCAAAGACGTCCTGACGTATCAGACATAAAACTGTCGGGTCACCTCACAGCCGCAGCCGTAAGGTTTCAAACAGCGCGCGGTCTTCCTTTTTGGCCGAGCGCGCATGGCGCCGAATGACCTGTAACAGGCATTCGGTGAAGCAGACCGCCGGATTGCTCAGTGCGCCATTGCGGCGAGTCACGATGCTCAGCTGTCGGGGCTCGAACTGCTCAGTCAGCCCCAGTGATACCACACGCCCCAGAAATGGCGGGGCTGTGCTTACGATGGACGGCCCCCAGGTGCACATGTCGGCCCGCTCGACCATCATCTGCAAAATGGCCAGTGAATGAGCACGCACGATTCGATTCTCATCAATTTGCGCGCCGTGTTTCCAGAACAGTTCCTGCATCAGCCCATCGTGCCCGTCCGGCGCGTAGTTCAGGGTCCAGTTTTCTTCCAGTAACTCGTGGATCGATCGCGCATGCTGTCGGGCGTGACCTTCGCGGACCAACACCGAGGTCTGGTAATCGAGCAAGGTTTCGCAGGCGAACTCCTGACTCGATTGTGTGGGATGGAGTTGGCCAATCGCGAAGTCCATGCTGCCGTCGCGCAGCAGCGGTTGGGCAACGGCCATCAGGCTTTCGAACAGTTCCAGCTTGATTTGTGGCATACGTTCGCGAAACACCGACACGACTTCGGGCAGGAAGGTCAGGGCGACCCATGGGGTGATCCCGACGCAGAGCCGGCCTTGAGCCTTGCCACGCATGTGATCAAGCTCGGTCTGTGCGTGCTCCAGTTGCTTGATCACCAGCCGGGCGTGAGTCAGCAGCACTTTGCCGTATTCGGTGAAGTTCAGACCGCTGGCGGTTCGGGTAAACAGCGGTAGCTGCTGGCTGGTTTCCAATTCGCGCAACGCTTTGGTCACAGCGGCCTGGGAAATCTGCAGCGAACGAGCGGCCGCGCGGATACTGCCGGTTTCGGCGCTGGCAATCAGCGCCTGCAATTGATGCAGTTTCATCTGCTCACCCTGGTGACAACTCATGGTTGTCATCATAACCAAACTGCGCCTCCCCAGCCCAGCGTCCGTTCCCTAAGATCGACCCCAACAGCGCATTCGCTGCTGCACAGCCCCTGTCGAAGGAGAACACCCATGGATGCCGGCCTGGTCCTGCCTGGTATTGCCGCGATGCAAGATGAAATGATCGCGATACGCCAGAGCATTCACGCGCACCCTGAACTGGGTTTTGAAGAATTCGCCACCAGTGAACTGGTTGCAACGTGTTTGACTCAGTGGGGCTTTGAGGTCAGCACCGGGGTGGGCAAGACCGGGGTCGTTGCCACCCTGGAAAATGGCGAGGGTCGGTCCATTGGCTTGCGCGCTGACATGGATGCGTTGCCGATACAGGAAACCACCGGTTTGCCCTATGCCAGCCGGCTCGACGGTGTCATGCATGCCTGCGGTCACGACGGTCATACAGCAGTCCTGCTGGCAGCCGGTCAGTATCTGGCCCGGACACGGGCGTTCAAAGGCACCGTGCACCTGATTTTCCAACCGGCGGAAGAAGGGCTGGGCGGTGCCAGGAAAATGCTGGAGGACGGGCTGCTCGAACGGTTTCCGTGCGACGCGATCTTCGCCATGCATAACGTGCCGGGTTATCCCGTCGGGCATTTGGGTTTTTACAGCGGACCATTCATGGCGTCCGCCGACACGGTGAACATCAAAATCATCGGCAACGGTGGCCATGGCGCGGTGCCGCACAAAGCCGTCGACCCGGTGGTGGTCGCTGCCTCGATCGTGATGGCCCTGCAAAGTATCGTCTCGCGCAACGTCAACCCGCAGGAGATGGCGATTATCACGGTGGGCTCCCTGCATGCCGGGAGCGCCTCGAATGTCATCCCGTCCAGCGCCGACCTGAGCCTGAGCGTACGCGCTCTGACCCCCGGGATTCGCCACTTGCTGGAGGTCAGAATCACTGAATTGGTCAAGGGCCAGGCCGAGAGTTTTGGCGCCCGGGTCGACATCGATTACCAGCATTGCCATCCGGTGTTGATCAACGATCCCGAACAGACAGCATTTGCCCATGAAGTCGCCCGCGACTGGCTGGGAGAGGAACACCTGATCGATGACTTGCGACCGTTCACGGCCAGCGAGGACTTTGCTTTTGTCCTGGAAAAATGCCCCGGCAGCTATCTGGTGATCGGCAATGGCGAGGGAGAGGGCGGGTGCCTGCTGCACAACCCCGGCTACGACTTTAATGACGACTGCCTGCCGGTGGGCGCCAGCTATTGGGTCAAGTTGGTCGAACGTTTTCTGTGTTGAGACAGCGCATTTTCGCCCGTTGTGCCGGTAAAAAATCTGCGGCCTGAAGAGGAATAAAAATGAACAAGATGATTGCAGCCGTTTCCCAGGTGTTCCTGACGGCCTCGAGCCTGGCGGGGGCGGCCGACTGGTCTGGCAAAGTGTTGAAATTGGGGGTGGACCCGACGTATCCACCGCTGGAATACAAGAACCAGGATGGCACGCTGACCGGCTTTGGGGTCGACATCGCCGAGGCGTTGTGCGCCGAACTGAAAGCCCGATGCGTCTGGGTGGAAAGCAGTTGGGACGGGATGATCCCGGGACTGCTGGCGCGCAAGTTCGATGCGGTGGCGTCGTCGATGACCATCACACCCAAACGCCTGGAGCAGATTGCGTTTACCGACAAGGTCTCCAATGCTCCGGCACGGTTAGTGGCCAAACGTGGATCGGGATTACAGCCGACCCTCGAATCGCTCAAGGGCAAGCGCATTGGTGTGGAGCAGGGTTCGACCCAGGAGCACTACGCCAAAGCGGTTTGGGGTGCCAAAGGCGTGGACGTTCTTTCCTATCAAAATCAGGATCAGGTGTACGCCGACCTGGTCGTGGGGCGACTTGATGCCTCGTTGCAGGGTGCCATTCAAGCCAGTTACGGTTTCTTGAAGACAGCGGCGGGTAAGGACTATGAATTTGCCGGTGCCACTCTGGATGCCCCGGGCTTCTTCGGCGTCGGTGATGGCCTTGGTCTGCGCAAGGAGGATGTCGCGTTGCGCGAAGACTTGAACAAAGCCCTGGCAACCATTCTCGCCAACGGTACTTACGCGCGGATCAACAACAAGTACTTCGACTTTGACGTCTACGGCGCCCGGTAACGGTGCCCGGTAACGGTGCCCGATAACGGCGCCAGGTAGCGCGTCGTCGTTAGCTTGAACAGGGCGCTCGTTCGAGCGCTCTATTGCCCCCCTTCAATTCTGCCGTCGCCGGGCTCGCGACCGACCCATGGCGAACAGTCCGGACACTAGAGTCAGGTGTCGGATTGATGAGCCGCCCAGTGTTTCATTTCTTCTGCAATGAAGTGGTTCACCAGGTCACTGTACATCTTCTCGATTACATCAGGGCTCAGGCCCTCAGCCTCGGCCCACTCGCGTCGTGTCGCCAACATGGCCTTGAAACGCTCCGGAGCACGCACCGAAGTCACTGAGGTCTTGTACTTCGAGGCAGCCAGTACGTAGTGAAAGCGCTTGCCCAACAACTTGATGACAACCTGGTCAAGGGCATCGATTTCGCGTCGGATATCCTCCATGCCTGCACACTCTTCGGGCTGCAACTGATTGATAACGTCCATGTAGGTGACTCCGTTTGCTGAGATGTTCGTGGGTTCGGAAGAAGTAACGGCGCGCGGTCTTTCGTGAGGGCGGCTATTGAGCTGCCTGGCCACTTCATTGAGCCTGCTAGCATTGGATGTCAGCGAGCCAAACAAGGGTGGACCATGGAGACAAGAAAAGTAGCGCTGAATGAAATGGACCATCTGCGCAAATCATTAAGCCAGGCAGGGCTGCCCTTCAGTGATGTCAGCGAACCGGATCGACAGTTTTACCGGTTTGAAGTGGATGGGCAATGGGTGGCTTATGGAGGGCTCGAAGGTGCGGGTTCCGATCTGTTGCTGCGCTCGATAGTCGTTTGTGAGACGCATCGTGGGGAGGGGCTGGGTAAAGCGGTGTTGTCTGAACTGGAACGCTTGGCGGTCTCTCAAGGTGTAATCCGGTTGCACCTGTTGACCCAGGGCGCTGCTGGTTTTTTCACTGCCAATGGGTACGAACTGCTTGGCAGGGACGAGGCGCCTGCGGTGATCACCCGGACCGTTCAATTCAAGCATTTGTGCCCCGCATCGGCGAGCTATCTGCGCAAGGTGCTTAACCGTCTCCCTTGTACTGATTAGTCATTGATGCGCATCGATTGAGGCTGATTCGGTGGTCAAAAGAAT
>NZ_CATKPU010000014.1:0-235528 GCF_949767825.1 Pseudomonas sp. IT-P258
CCCGCTGGGCAGCACCCTGACCATCACCGGCTTCAACGCGGCGACCGGCGTCGTGAGCTACAGCTACACCCTCAATGACAACGAAGCCCACCCGACCGCCAACGGCGCCAACACCTTGCCCGAGCAGTTCGCCGTGACCGTGGTGGATGACAACGGCACCACTGCCACGGGCAACCTCGACGTCAGCATCGTCGATGACCTGCCAAGCGCCAAACCTGACTCGTCGTCGGTAGTGGAGGGCGGCAGCGTCAACATCAGTGTGCTGGGCAACGACGTCAGCGGCGCCGATGGTCCGGCGACAGTGGTCGGCGTACGTGCCGGCGGCAATACCTTGACCTCGGCCATTGGTGGGCTGGGTAGCCAGATCAACGGTACCTATGGTTACCTGACCCTCGATGCCAACGGCAACGCGGTGTATCACAGCAACCAGAATTCCGTCGGCGATCTTGGGGCCACGGATACGTTCACCTACACCGTGCGTGATTCCGATGGCGATGAAAGCACCACCACCATCACCATCGACGTCGCCAACAGCACGATCAAGGCCAACCCCGACAGCGACGTGACGGTCTATGAAAAAGCCCTCGACCTGAGTCAGGGCGCGCAGGACCTGGCCGCTGGTACGGTCACCGGCAGTGACCCGGGCAATACGGGCGAAACCGCGTCCGGGACCCTGGTCGGTTCGGTCTCGGGTGCCAGTGGCGCGCTCACCTACACCCTGGTTGGCAGCGCCATCGGCACCTACGGGCAGATCCTGATCAACCCCGACGGTAGCTACACCTACACCCTGACCTCGGCACCGAAAACCTCGCCGAACGCCAACGACGGGCCGAACAGCCTGAGTGAAAGCTTCACCTACAAAGCCACCGATGCGCTGGGCAACAGCAGCACCAGCACCATCGTGGTCAGCATCGTCGATGACGTTCCCAAGGCGGTGGCAACGGATCGCTCGGTGGCGGCGGTGGAGATTGATTCCAACCTGCTGATCGTGCTCGACGTCTCCGGCAGCATGGCCGACCCTTCCGGCGTGTTGGACGCGTCGGGCGCGAGCCTGTCACGGCTGGCCCTGGCCAAGCAGGCCATCAGTGCCTTGCTGGATAAATACGACGACCTGGGCGATGTGAAAGTGCAGCTCGTCACCTTCAGCAGCAGCGCCACCGACATGACCTCGGTGTGGGTGGATGTCGCGACCGCCAAGACACTGCTGGCCGGCCTCACCGCGAACGGCGGCACCAACTACGACGCGGCCGTGGCGACCATGCAGACTGCGTTCAACACCTCGGGCAAACTCACCGGTGCGCAAAACGTCGGCTACTTCTTCTCCGACGGCAAGCCCACCACCGACCAGGAAATCGGCACCGCCGACGAGACCGCGCTGAAAACCTTCCTCGATGCCAACAACATCAAGAACTACGCGATCGGCCTGGGCAGCGGCGTGAGCAACGCCAACCTCAATCCACTGGCCTATGACGGCAGCAGCCATACCGACACCAATGCGGTGGTGGTGACCGACCTCAACCAGCTCAACTCGGTGCTGTCCGGCACGGTGATCGGCGCACCGGTGACCGGTTCACTGCTGGGCGAAGGTGGCACATTCGGCGCCGATGGCGGCTTCATCAAGACCATCACGGTGGATGGCACCACCTACACCTACGATCCAAGCGGCAACAGCAATCAGGGCTTGCTGAGCTTCAGCGGCGGGCTCAACCACGGCACGTTCAACACCGTGGACAACACGTTGAGCATTTCCACCAACAACAGCGGCACCCTGCAGATCAATCTCGATACCGGTGAATACGCCTACATTTCGCAGAAAACCACGTCGGTGTTGATTACCGAAAACATCGGATTCACCGCCAGCGACAACGATGGCGACCTGGCCAGCTCCACCCTGACGGTCAAAGTCATACCGAACGCACCGCCAGTGGCGGCTGATGATAACGTCATCACCAACGTGCTCTCGGGCACTGTCGTGGTGCCGGGCGAACTGTTGCTGGCCAACGACACCGACCCCAACGGCGATCAACTCTCGGCGACACCGACTTCGTTCAACACCGGCTGGATCGCCGGGGACGCGGACTTCACTGGAACCGGCGCGATCAGCTTCGCCGGTCAAAACAACAATCCCGCCAACAAGAGTCTGGCCAACGTGCGCAGCGCCTTTGAGGCCAACGCGGCGACCATGACGGCGCTGCTGGTGGTCAGTGGCTATCTTGGCGCGGCGAACAACTCCAATGGCAACAATGAAGACCTCATCACGGTCAAGCTGAAACAGGGTGAGACGCTCAACCTCGATCACAACCTGGACCCTGGGCACATCACGATGGAGTATTCGCTCAACGGTGGGGGGTTCGTCAGCATCGCCGATGGCGGCACCATCACCGCAAGTGCGGATGGCACTTACCAGATCCACCTGACCAACATCACCAACACCAGTGGCAGCGATACGAATTCGGCGGAAAACTATCAGTTGACCATGACCGTAAACTACGCCGGAGCACAGGCCGTCATCACGGACTACCACGGCACCTACACCGCCAACGACAACCACGGCGGCAGCGACTCGGCCAACCTGACCATCAGCTATCAGGAAGGCCACACCCTTACCGGCACCAGTGGGGATGACGTACTGGTGGCGGGCACGGGCAACAACATTATCAATGCCGGCGACGGCAACGATGTGCTCACTGCCGGTTCCGGCAACAACGAGCTGCATGGCGGCGCCGGCAACGATCTGCTCTTCAGCGGCCAGGGCAATGACATCCTCGATGGCGGCACGGGCATCGACACGGCCAGTTACGCCCATGCCAGCGCCGGGGTGACTGTCGACCTCAGCCTGCTCACTGCGCAGAACACCCTGGGCGCGGGCTCGGACACCCTGACCGGTATCGAAAACCTCACCGGCTCGAACTTCAACGACACCCTGACTGGAGGCAACACCAACAACGTGATCAACGGCGGCCTGGGCAACGATATCCTCAACGGCGGAGGCGGGGATGACTTGCTGATCGGTGGCCTGGGCAACAACACCCTCACCGGCGGGGCGGGGACCGATACCTTCCAGTGGCTCAAGGGCAACAGTGGCCATGACGTGATCACCGATTTCACGCCCGGCACCGACAAGCTCGACCTGTCGCAACTGCTGCAAGGGGAAAACGGCACCACGGCTTCGCTGGATGACTACCTGCACTTCACCGTCATCGGCAGTGGGCCGTCGACAGTGACCAGCATCGACGTCAGCGCCATGGCCGGCGCCGCGCCGAACCAGACCATCGACCTGGCCGGCGTCGACCTGGCCAGCCACTACGGTGTTACGCCGGGGGCGGGTGGGGTGATCGCGGGCGGGCATGACACAGCGACCATTATCAACGGCATGCTCAATGATCATTCGTTGAAGGTGGATACGGTGTGACCTGAAACCTGCCAAAAAACCCGCCACCCCGGGAAGGGGGCGGGTTTTTTTGCCCGGGACAAAGGTCGATGTCCGGTCAGGGGTTACTGACCCTCGATGTACCCATTATCACATCGGCTCTGGCGCCCCGATCAATCGACCCATGGCCCCGAATATTCCCAACTCCCTGATTACCTCCAGTTCCCCACGGGTCTCGACCATTTCCGCAATCAGCGGCAAATCAATGCTGTGGGTCGCGCGGAAGATCGCGTCGATGAACAGCCGCTTGTCAGGCTGCTCGTCGATGTTGCGAATGTAGGCCCCATCGATTTTCAGGTACGCCAGGCCCAATTGGGTCAGGTTGCCGATCTGACTGAAGCGCCCGCCAAAGTGTTGCAGGCCGATTCGGTAACCGGTCTTGAGCAATGAGCTGCAAAGGTTTTGCAGCACTTCGGGGGAAGGTAACTGGCGTTCGTCGATTTCCAGGATCAGCAACGGCGCCAGTTCCGGCAGGGAGTCGAGCAGATCGAGGATTGTTCGCCATTGCACCGGATCGCGCAGGGTGCTCCCGTACAGGCTCAGTGCCAAAGGCCTGCGGTTGACCACCAGGTCGTCCAGCGTGGCTTCGAGCATCGCCAGGTCGAACCGTCCCGACCAGCCGAGACGCTCGATCCACGGCAGGAAATGCCCGGCGGCAATCGCCTCGCCCTGCGGGTCGAGCAGGCGTGCGAGCACTTTGTGATGCAGCACCTGGCGGGTGTCGGTGCATTGCACGACGGGCTGGAAGTACAACTGCATTTTGCCTTCGGTCAAGGCATCGTCGATCCAGGTGCGCCAGTCGTGCTGGGAGTGATTCGGTGCCGTGTCACGATGACTCAAATGGACCCAGGGGCGTTCGGGATGTTGCCGCGACTCCGTCAGCGCCTGATCAAGGCGCAGGAGTACGGTGCTGATCGGCTCACCGGGGCGGTAGGCGACAACGCCCAGATGGGCGACCGGCATGCAATCGCTGGCACCGGTCAGGCGCAGGTTCTCCAGGCTGACGCTGACATCGGCGGCCAGGCGCGCGGCACTTTCAGCATCCAGGCCCGGTGTCAGCAGGCTGAATTCGCCGCCACGATTGCGCGCCGCCAGCCAGGTTCGACGCTCCGGCAATTGAGTCAGGCGCTTGAGCAATTCGCCGACGGCAGTGATCAGCGCGTCAGTCCGTTGGCCACCCAGGCGTTGATTGAGGCCGTTCAGGTCGTTGATTCGCAACATCAGCAAATGGCCATCTCGGCTCTGTTCGCACACGCGTAAATGGTCGGCCAGTTGCTCGTCGAGCAGGCGTCGGTTGGCCAGGCCGGTGAGGCTGTCCAGATAGGATTCGGCCCGCAGTTTTTCGCTGCGCGCAGCCTCCTCGACGAACAGCGCCTTGAGCTTCTCGACCATCTGGTTCATCGCCAGCACCACCCGTTTCAGTTCCGGTGTGCGTGGCAGTTTCGGCAGGCTGATAAACTCGCGTTTGCTGATGGCCTCGGCTTGTCGGACCATGCTGTCGAGTGGGCGAAATTGCCGGCGCAGCATCCATCCTCCAATCACGGCGCTGAACAGCCCGCACAACAGCAACCAGATCAGGCTGCCGAGGGTGCCGTCCCAGAGCTTGGCCAGGGCGAATTGCGGATTGCTCAGCACTTCGACCCGTGCCAGTTGTTCCCAGCCGCGCATGATCAAGGCATCGCCACCTTCCGGGCGCAGGTCGACCAGGTTGACGAACCAGTCAGGCACACCCTTGATTTTCGTCGGTGCAGTGCGTTCCACCAGGGTTTGCTGATCCTTGAGCCTGATGACGCGAATGCTGCTGAAATAGCCGCTGTCGAAAATCGAACTGACCATCAGTTCCATCATTGCCGGGTCATCGACCTGTGCCGTCAGCGACAGCCCCAGCGCGGTGGCCGCGTCCTGGGCGTGGGCACGCAGTTGGCTGAGCGTTTGTTCGCGGGAGCTTTCCAGGCTGGCAAAAAAACTGCCGCTGAACGCCACCAGCAGGAACAGACAGATGGCCAGGAACAACTGTTTACGCAGTGTCATGCTTCGCTCCTTGCCAAGGCGGTTAGCCGTCGCCGATGTCGAACCCTTCGGCCTGCATCTTTTTCAACACTTCCTGCCAGCGCGACAGCTTTTTCGAGTCGCCGCTGCGCTGGCCGCCATTCTTGCCCGGCAGGTACAGGCCTTCGGCGTTGAAGGCGTATACCGGTAGCAAGTCTTTGCGTTGGGAGGCGGGGCGGATATCGCCGATCAGGTTGTCCAGCACCAGTGGGTCACTCGTGGGAGTGCTGTAGAACGTCAGCACCATGTGCGCCTGGTTCTGGCTCAAGGCCTTGACGTAGGTGATGCGCAGTTTTTCACTGGGAATACCGAGCCGGCGCAGGCTGAAATACTTCGCCAGGGCGTAGTCCTCGCAATCGGCGGCGCCCTTGATCAGGGCTTCGACGGGCGTGGCCCAGTAATCGGTCTGTTGCCAGATGCGCATGTCGTCCTGGAAGTCCAACTGCTGATCGAAGAAGCGGTTCACCGCGTTGAGCTGCTCGCGTTCGGGAGCGCCGCGTGTACTTTGCAGCATTTGACTCCAGGCCTCGATCCGACTTCGTGCCGCTCCGAGCGGGCCGTATTGTTTTTCAACGGTTTGCAGAATCCGCGCAAAATCCCAGTCAGCCCGGACCCCGTTGAATACGGTCAGTAGCAAACCAGCCAGCAGCAACCCGCCGCCGAGCCGAAGTCGGAGCGTTGGCCATCCTGGACTACGCAGACTGCGGGCCATGTCTGGCTGCTCGAGTGTAGGTGGGTGAAGTTTAGGTGGTGTTTTGGGCGCGGGAGGGCAGGTCGTCGGACGGGGCTCGCCACAAAGGGCCAAGGGCGACTTCAGGATTTATGCAGGGTTTTCTGCTTGAGGATGTAGATGGTCACGAGTACTGCACTGGTCAGCATGAAGCACCGTGCCCAAGGCTGCGGTACCAGGTAGCAGGAGAGCAGGATGCTCGCCCACATCAGGCCAATGGCGTAGACCTTGCCCCTGAGCGGAATGCCGTTGCCATCGAGGTAGTCGCGGATCCACGGGCCAAGCCGTGGATGCTCGACCAGCCATTGATAAAAGCGCGGGGAACTGCGGGCGAAGCAGGCGGCCGCCAGTAGCAGGAAAGGGGTGGTGGGCAATACCGGCAGGAAAATCCCGATCACCCCCAGCGCTACGCTCAGCCAGCCGATGGCCAGCAGCACGTAGCGCAACATCAGGGGGCGGTTGCCTATGGGGTTGTCCATAGGCAGGACCTTAGTGGTGGCGAGGCTTGAGAATCGCCGGTTTTTCGTCTGGTGCGTTGCACAGTAGATACAGCGCGGTCAGGGCTTCCGGGATCTGTACGATCATGTCGTCCATCAGGTTGGCATCTTTGGCGATGTCTTCGAACTCCGGCTGCTCGTCGAACAGGCCCGAACCGACCATGATCGGCAACAGCATTTCGCTGACTTCTTCTTCGGCGCTTTCGAACCAGGCCGCTTCGCGCAGGAATACACCTTCCATGAAGCCGATGCACCAGCCGCGCAGGTCGGAATCATCCGGGTCGTCGCCCAGGTCCAGGTCGCATGGCAGCTCGAACTCTTCATCGGAGGCCAGCTGGCGAGCGATGTGGGCCTTGAGGCCGATCAGCGTGGCTTCGATCTCTTCACGCTGGGCTTCGCCACTGTAATGCGGTTCTTCGGCGAACAGCGCGTCGATCCACTCACGGTCAGGAACGGTTTCGGAACAGATCGACAGCGCGGTGAGGTAGCCGTGGGCGGCCACGTAGTCCAGCGCCTCGTCATGCAGTTCATCAGCGTCGAGGAAGACTTGCAGGCGGGTTAGTTGCTCAGCGAAGGACATTAAAGGACTACCTTGGGGAATGTTCGATGCGGGAATTCTAGGCCTTCTTGAGCACTTGGGCCAGCCGCACGGCATATTTGCCTCCCGACTCCACCGCCTTTCCCGGTAGGAACTGCCGAAGGCTGCGATCTTTTGATCCTGGCTTTAAAAAACAAAATCAAAAGATCGCAGCCTTCGGCAGCTCCTACAGAGAATCATGTCCATTCCCTCTTATCAGCGGTGCCCTTTGCCGGACGGGGCTCGGGTATACTCGCGCGTTTTGTGATGCCCTGCTGGCGTCACGGCTGAAATGTGAAGCGTCATGCAATGCGCACTTACGATTTATCGGTGCAGCGTCGCAGGTTCTGAACCAGCCTTGCAGGGATGTTTCGGTGATTTTTGGAGTTTCTATGCTCGAACAGGCTCAACGCGTCCTCAAGGACATCTTCGGCTACGACAGTTTCCGTGGCCGCCAGGGTGCAATCATTGAGCGCGTGGCCAGTGGCGGCGATGCCCTGGTCCTGATGCCTACCGGTGGCGGCAAGTCCCTGTGCTTCCAGGTCCCGGCGTTGTTGCGCGAAGGCCTGGCCGTGGTGGTCTCGCCGCTGATCGCACTGATGGACGATCAGGTCGCCACTCTCGAAGAGCTGGGCGTGGCCGCCGCCGCGTTGAACTCCACCCTCAGTGCCGAGCAGCAGCGCGACCTCGCCGTCCGCATCCGCCGCGGTGAAGTGAAAATGCTCTACCTGGCGCCGGAACGTCTGGTCCAGCCGCGCATGCTGTCCTTCCTGCAGGGGCTGGACATCGCCCTGTTCGCCATCGACGAAGCACACTGCGTATCGCAATGGGGCCACGATTTCCGCCCGGAATACCTGCAGCTGGGCCAGTTGGCGGAAATGTTTCCCGACGTGCCGCGCATCGCCCTGACCGCCACGGCCGACAAGCGCACCCGGGAAGAAATCGTCACCCGCCTGCACCTGCAAGACGCCGAGCGCTTCCTGTCGAGCTTCGACCGGCCGAACATCTTTTATCGCATCGTGCCCAAGGAACAACCGCGCAAGCAGTTGCTGGCATTCCTCGCCGAGCGTCGTAGCGATGCGGGCATCGTGTATTGCCTGTCGCGCAAGAAAGTCGAGGAAGTCGCCGCGTTCCTCAGCGAGCAAGGCTTCCCGGCGTTGCCATACCACGCCGGCCTGCCCAACGATCTGCGGGCCTACCATCAGAAACGCTTCCTCAACGAGGAAGGCCTGATCATGGTCGCCACCGTGGCGTTCGGCATGGGTATCGACAAGCCCAATGTGCGTTTCGTCGCGCATCTCGATTTGCCGAAATCCCTTGAGGCCTATTACCAGGAAACCGGTCGTGGCGGCCGTGACGGCCTGCCGGCGGATGCCTGGATGGCCTATGGCCTGCAAGACGTGGTGATGCTCAAGCAGATGTTGCAGAACTCCGAAGGCGACGAGCGTCACAAGCGCCTGGAACAGCACAAGCTCGACGCCATGCTCTCGCTCTGCGAAGAAACCCGCTGCCGTCGGCAAACGCTGCTGGCCTACTTCGACGAAGACATGCCCGAGCCTTGCGGTCATTGCGACAACTGCGTCGACGGCGTGCAGACCTGGGATGCCACCGAGCCGGCGCGTCAGGCGCTGTCGGCGATCTACCGCACCGGTCAGCGCTACGGCGTCGGGCACCTGGTGGATGTATTGCTGGGCAAGGACAACGAAAAAGTCCGCAGCTTCGGCCATCAGCACCTGTCGGTGTATGGAGTTGGCAAGACGATGGCGGAGGGCGAATGGCGCTCGCTGTTCCGCCAACTGGTGGCCCGTGGTCTGGCGGACATCGACCTCGAAGGCTACGGCGGCTTGCGCCTGAGCGACAGTTGCCGGCCGCTGCTCAAGGGCGAAGTGACCCTGGAGCTGCGCCGCGATCTCAAGGCGCAAACCGTGGCGAAAAGCAGCAAGAGCCAGGCGAGCCAGCTGGTCCGTGGCGAAGAGCGCGAACAATGGGAAGCCTTGCGCGCCCTGCGTCGCAAGCTCGCCGAAGAACATGGCGTGCCGCCGTACGTCATCTTCCCCGACTCGACCTTGTTGGAGATGCTGCGCAGCCAGCCGACCTCGCTGGCGGAAATGGCCACTGTCAGCGGTGTCGGCGCGCGCAAGCTGGAGCGTTACGGCGAGGCTTTCCTCGAAGTGCTCGGCGGGCAGGTCGAGGCGCCGAAACCGGTGGCCGATGTACGTCACGAACTGATTACGTTGGCGCGGGCCGGCATGACACCGGTACAGATCGCCGGTCAGTTGCAGTGCTCGGAAAAGAATGTCTACACCATGCTGGCCGAAGCGATCGGCAAGCAGCAGTTGTCGTTGGAGCAGGCGCTGGATCTGCCTGAAGACCTGATGGGTGAAGTGCAGGACGCCTTCCTCGACGGCGAAGGCGAGTTGCCGCCGGTTTCCGAGATCGCCGCACTGTTCGCAGGCAGGGTGCCGGAAGGGGTGTTGTACTGCGTTCGGGCGGCCTTGCAGTCGGAATTCGAGATTTGAGACATCTGCGTGCTGATGTAACGATTCACTACAGATCAAGCCTTGCCTCAAATCGAGGCTCATGCTTAGCTGACTAATAATTAGTTTTTATTTATTTCAGTCTAATCATGAGTGTTTTATGCCGTTAACCGATCAACACCGCTTTGGCATGCAATTGGCCCAGATGTCCCGTGGCTGGCGTGCCGAACTGGACCGCCGACTGGCGGGCATGGGCTTGTCCCAGGCACGCTGGCTGGTGCTGCTGCACCTGGCCCGTTTCGAAGAAGCACCGACCCAGCGTGAGCTGGCACAAAGCGTCGGCGTCGAAGGCCCGACCCTGGCCCGCTTGCTCGACAGCCTGGAAAGCCAGGGCCTGGTGCAACGCCAGGCAGTGCTGGAAGACCGTCGGGCGAAGAAAATCGTGCTCTGCGCGCCGGCGCGTCCCCTGATCGAACAAATTGAAACCATTGCCACGCAACTGCGTCACGAACTGTTCGAAGGCGTTGATGAGGCGGATTTGAAGGTGTGCATGCGGGTTCACGGGCACATCCTGGGTAACCTTGAAAAGTCTTGAGGCATAACCGAACGCCAGGTTTATGAGAGACCGCATCGGGCAGACTATAAGAACTACTCGGCAATATCGTGTTCGTAACGGATGTACGAACCCGTGCGGATGGTTTCTGTAGATCTCAAGGATGCTCATGCTCAAGTGTTGGCGATTGGTTTTACGCGGTGGTTCTCAGTGGTTGCTGGCCGGGGCTGCTGTCACATACTCAGCATGGGCGCCTGCGCTGGGCCTGGGTGAAATCACCCTGCATTCGGCGCTGAATCAACCGCTGCGTGCCGATATCACACTGGTGGATACCGCCGGCCTGGAGGAAAACCAGCTGTCGGTGAGCCTGGCAACGGCAGACGAGTTCAGCCGTGCCGGGGTCGACCGGGCATTTTTCCTCAACGACCTGAAGTTCACTCCGGTGCTGCGCGGTAATCGCCGCGTGATCCAGGTGACCTCCGCCAAGCCGGTCAATGAACCCTTCCTGAATTTCCTTGTGCAGCTCAATCAGCCGAATGGGCGATTGTTGCGCGAGTACACGGTTTTGATCGATCCGCCGGGTGCGCCAGGGGTTGTTCCCGCCGCCGATGAAGCGGTTTCCATCTCCCCGGCGTCCGCATTTCCCCGTGTTCAACCGGTCCTGGCGCCGTCACCCGTGGTCAAGGCACCGCCAGAAACGGACGTCGCCGTTGTTGATCCCGCTATCGAACAACTGGCCGCCAGCACCCTGCAAAACCACGAGTTGCAAACCACGGTCGATGAGCTCAACGCGAAGCTTCAAGGCCAGGATGAGTTGATCGCCAGCCAGAAAAAACAGTTGGCCGAACTGCACACCCAACTGGCGGAGCTCAAGAAGGTAAAGGCTCAACCCATTGCCTCCGACGCAGTGCCGCCAGCCCCCGCCATTGCTGAAAAAACCGGGTTTGGCTGGCTGCCGATTGCCGGTATGTCGGCCCTGATAGCGTTGCTGGCGCTGGGCTGGTTTGTTCGCCGCCGGCGCCAGCAACATCAGGCCGCAGCTTCAGAGGCGCTGCCGTTGCAGCCGGAACCGCTGGCGGAGCTTTATGCCGAGCCAGTGACGTGGCCCACCGTCAGGCAACCCGTCGCGGTACCGGCCAACGATGAGCTTGAGTGGGTCGACAGCAGTCGTTCCACCTCGGTCGCTGCTGCCGTGGCGGTGGTTCCGGGTTTGGCGATGTCCGGTGAATCCACCATTGATGATGAGTACCGGCTCAACCTGGAGGAGTTTTCCTTGGCGTCGAGTTGGGACCTGATCAGCCCCAGCGGGAACCCGCAGCCGGCTGCTCCGGCCATGATCGAGCCAGAGTTCGAGTTGGAAACGCCATTCGCTCCGCCGTCTCGACAGTCACCGGTCGGGCTATCATAGCGGCGTCGTCAAACTCTGGAGTCAGGCCCCATCATGACCGTCAGCAAACCGGAAATCATCATCACCTATTGCACGCAATGCCAATGGCTGTTGCGTGCGGCCTGGCTGGCCCAGGAACTGCTCAGCACCTTTGGTGATGATTTGGGCAAAGTCTCTCTGGTGCCGGGCACCGGCGGGGTCTTTCATATCTACTGTGACGCCGTACAGATCTGGGAGCGCAAGGCGGACGGAGGCTTCCCCGAGGCCAAGGTACTCAAGCAGCGGGTCCGTGACCAGATCGACCCGGACCGCGACCTGGGGCACAACGACCGCATTCAGTGAGACGCGGCCTCGGCTGCAACGGCCTTCTTGCTTGTGCCACTTGAGAACCGGCTGGACACCACAATCGCCACAATGATCAGCGCGCCCCCCAGCAACATGCGCAGGGTCGGGTTTTCGTTGAACAGCAACCAGGCGACGGTGATGCCGTAGACCGGCTCCAGGGCGAACACTACGGCGGCAGTGCGAGCCTTGATCACCGCGAGGCTGGCGACGAACAGGCTGTGGGCTACACCGGTACAGAACACACCAAGCAGGCCGATCCACAGCCAGTCGATGGCGCGCACTTCGCTCAATTGAGGCGCCGCCACCGGCAGCAGGCACAGGGCAACCACCACGTTCTGGCACAGCGCCGCCTGGACCGGCGGGACTCGACCGGAACTGGCACGGTTGGTCAGTGACAGCAGGGCGAACAACAAACCGGAACCCACGGCCCACAGCAAGCCGGTGGTGGCGCCGCTGGCCAAGTCAAAGTCGGGCGTGACCAACACCAGGCCGACACTCACCAGCAGCACCAGCACAATCTCATTGGCGCGAATGCGCTCGCGGAAGATCAGCCCTTCGAGGATCACGGTAAAGGCCGGGAAGCTGGCGAAACCGAGCGTCGCTATCGCCACGCCTGCGACTTTCACGGCAATGAAGAAGCTCACCCAGTGTCCGGCCAGCAACAAGCCGCTGAGCAGCAGTCGACGCCAGTCCACGGCCTCGAGTTTCTGCCAGCGCGTCTGGCTGGCGAACCGTGCAAAAAACGCCAGCGCGAGCACCGCAAAGGCGGCACGGCCGAACACGATGATCGCCGGGGACGCGGCGGCCAGTTTGCCGAACACGCCAGTCAGGCCGAACATCAATGCGCCGATATGCAAGGCGCCAAGGGCGGTACGGGGAGTCATTGCAATCCTTAACAGTAAAATCATGTAGGAGCTGCCGAAGGCTCGGGCCGCGTTCGGACGATCTTTGATCTTGATCTTGAAAAACAACGTCAAGAGATCGCAGCCTTCGGCAGCTCCTACATTGAGCCGTGTTGCCCCGTTGTGTCTGTCGGCAAACTCGCGTTATTTGTCGCCAGTCTCGCGCCGCAGTTTTCCGGGCGATGCCCCGAACTCGCGCAGTACCGCCGCCGCGAAGGCACTCTGGGAGCTGTAGCCGACACGGCTGGCAATTTCGCCGATGGGCAGTGCCGAGTTGCGCAGCAAGCCCACCGCGATGTGCAGGCGTCGGCTGCGGATGTAGTCCATGGGCGTCTGCCCGCATTCGGCCACGAACCGTGCATGCAGACGGGCACTGGAAAGACCGGCCACCCGGGCCAGGTCGGCCACTTGCAGCGGGTATGCCGCGTACTGATCGATGTGCGCGTCCAGCGCCGCATAGGGCAGACGCCGACCGCCGACGGCTTCGGGCCTGGCGTTGTTGAGACTGGCCAGCAACAGCACCGCGCCTTGTTGAGCGATCAGCGGATCATCCACCGGACTGTTCGCCAGCCAACTGACCAATTGGCTTTGCCCGGCATTCAGGGGCAGGCGCCCGGCGTTGTCGAGCAGGCGTCGGCTGGGCTCGGCGTGATCGCCCAACGACTGGGCAACCCATTGTTCGCTTGGCACATCCAGCACCAGGCAGCGGCTGCCATTGGCGCTGCCACAGGCGTGATGCGCTCCGGAGGGCACCACCACGAAACTCTGCCGGACCACCTGGCTGCCACGCCCGTCGACCTCGAAATCCAGGGCGCCAGAAAGCCCGAACACCAGTTGCGCGTGTTCGTGGCTGTGGACGATCAGGTCGTGGCTGTATTGGCGAAGCGTGAGGATCGGTCTCATCGCGGGTCTCCCGGCTCAGGGCGTCAGTCTACACCGAGCGGGCCTGTAAGCGCTGTCACAGGACTGACTTGACGCTGTCATGGACCATTAACCGGCTCGGGGCAGACTTGGCAAAACTTGCCAGAGGGTTGCCCATGACCAGCGCCGAGCTCGCCAAACCCACCCGTAAGCAACGCGTACGGACTTTATGGATTTCCGACGTGCATTTGGGCACCCGGGATTGCCAGGCTGAACACCTGTCGCGGTTTCTCAAGGGCTACCACGCAGACAAGATCTATCTGGTCGGCGACATCATCGACGGCTGGAAACTGCGCGGCGGCATGTACTGGCCGCAAGCGCACACCAACGTCATCCGTCGCCTGCTGACCATGAGCAAGCGCGGCACGGAGGTGATCTACGTCACCGGCAACCACGACGAATTCCTGCGCCGCTATTCGAAGCTGATCCTGGGCAATATCCAGTTGGTCGACGAAGTCGTGCACGTCACCGCCGACGGCCGGCACCTGCTGGTGATCCATGGCGACCAGTTCGATGTGATCACCCGTTATCATCGCTGGCTGGCGTTTCTCGGTGACTCGGCCTACGAATTCACCCTGACCCTCAACCGCTGGCTCAATCATTGGCGCGCGCGATATGGCTACGGCTACTGGTCGCTGTCGGCCTACCTCAAGCACAAGGTGAAAACCGCGGTCAGCTTTATCAGCGACTTCGAAGAAGCCATCGCCCATGAATGCGTCAAGCGCGAGCTGCACGGTGTGGTGTGCGGGCACATTCACCATGCCGAGATTCGCAAGGTCGGCGAGGTGGACTACCTCAATTGCGGCGACTGGGTGGAATCGTGCACCGCCCTGATCGAGCACTGGGATGGTTCGATCGAGTTGTATCGCCTGGCGGATGCCCAGGCGCGCGAGGCGCAGTTGAAGGCGGCCAGGGTTACGGAGTTGGCTTGATTGATTTGTTTTTTGTGGCGAGGGGGCTTGCCCCCGTTCGGTGGCGAAGCCGCCGTGAACCTAGGAGTGCGATCTATCTGGCGTTCTGCGGTGAATGGCTTTAGGGCTGCTGCGCAGCCCAACGGGGGCAAGCCCCCTCGCCACAACGGTCGCCATAGGTCATGAGGTTGGCGAATGTTCTTCCATCGCCGCCTTGTAGATCGAGTTCCTGGGGTGCGCAAACAAGCGCTCCATCATCGGCTCGAAAAAGCTCAACGGCAGCGTGTCGTACACCGGATCAAACGCCGCTGCATCGTATCTGGCGCAGAATTCGACGGTCGCCTGGTACTGCGGATGCTCCTGGAATTGCTCGCGCAGATGCCGGTCCATGCCCAGGTGATGGAAGAAGTAGTAGCCCTGGAAAATCCCGTGCTTTTCCACCATCCACAAGTTCTCGGCGCTGACGAACGGCTTGAGGATCGCCGCCGCGATGTCCGGGTGATTGTAGGAGCCCAGGGTGTCGCCGATATCGTGGAGCAGGGCGCAGACCACGTACTCTTCGTCGCGACCATCGCGCCAGGCGCGGGTGGCGGTTTGCAGGGAGTGGGTCAGGCGATCCACCGGGAAGCCGCCAAAATCACCCTCCAGCAACTTCAGGTGCGCCACGATCCGTACAGGCAATTGTCTTGCGTAGGCACTGAAGTCCGCGGCGATGATCGCCCAGTCCTCCTGAGTGCCGTCCTTCATGTGGGTGAAGCGGGCATTGGCATTCATCGGCAACTCTCTTGTGACGGATGTCAGCTAGAACGGAACGCGCCCCAGGACCATGTCCCGGTACATGACAAAATCGCCGAGCAGGCTATAGAAGGGGTGTTGAAACGTGGCCGGGCGGTTCTTCTCGAAGAAGAAATGCCCGACCCAGGCAAAGCTGTAGCCTGCCAGTGGCAGGGCCCACAACAGCATCCAGGCTCCGCGACCAATGGTCAGCGTCAGAATCAAGATAACCAGGGTCGTGCCGATAAAATGTAAACGGCGACAGGTGCTGTTGCTGTGCTCACTGAGGTAGTAAGGATAGAACTCAGCGAAGCTGTTGAATCGTTTGACGTTTTCCACGACAGCGATCTCTGTGGTTATTGTTCTTGCTGCAAGTTGTTCTGCGGGTAGTTTATTTGAGTCTAGAGTGATCAATGGCATCAGCCACTGACAATAGGCGCCACTTTAGTATCCTTCGGTCAATAGCCGTAGCATGCGGCCACCATGTAAGAAAACGCCATGAGCGAACGAACGACTTCTGCAAGCTGGGCGATGGGGATTGTCAAAGCGCTGGAGATGGACGGCCTGGATTGCCGGGCCCTGTTCAAGCAGCTGGGGCTCGACTACGCGGCACTGGACGATCCGGACGCACGCTTCCCGCAAGATTCCATGACACGGCTGTGGCAGCGCGCGGTCGAGCTGTCCGGCAATCCGGCCATCGGCCTGAACATGGGCAAGGTGGTGCGACCGGCGCAGTTTCATGTGGCCGGTTACGCTTTGATGTCCAGCCAGACTCTCGCCGAAGGCTTTCAGCGTCTGGTGCGCTATCAGCGGATCATTGCCGAAAGTGCCGACCTGAGTTTCAAGCTGCTGGAAGAAGGCTACGCGCTGATTCTGACGGTCCATGGCGATCATCTGCCGCCGACCCGGCAAAGCGCCGAAGCTTCGCTGGCCTGTGCCTTGGCGCTGTGCAGCTGGTTGACCGGGCGTACGTTGCAACCACGCAAAGTGTTGCTGCAGGGTGCCGAGCCGGCCAACCTGGAGCCCTATAAGCAAGCCTTCCATGCACCGCTGGTGTTCAACGCGCCTTACGATGCGCTGATTTTCGAGCGCGCCGATATGGAAGCGCCGCTGCCAACGGCCAACGAGGCCATGGCGCTGCTGCATGACCGCTTTGCCGGTGAGTACCTGGCGCGATTTTCCGAAAGTCGCGTAACCCACAAGGCGCGGCAGGTGTTGTGCCGCCTGTTGCCCCAAGGCGAGCCCAAGCGCGACACCGTGGCGCAGACGCTGCATCTGTCCCAGCGCACCTTGCAACGGCGCTTGCAGGAAGAGGGCACGAGTTTTCAGGCGCTGCTGGACGATACCCGGCGTGAACTGGCCGAGCAGTACCTGGCGCAACCGAACATGACCTTGCTGGAAATTGCCTACTTGCTGGGGTTTGCCGATCCGAGCAACTTCTTCCGTGCATTTCGGCGCTGGTTCGATGCCACACCCGGTGAGTACCGGATGCGGCTGATGCAATCGGCTGACGCGATCAATGACGCCAAAATGCCGGAATACAAAGCACAAACACCGTAATGATCTCCAGCCGGCCCAGTAGCATGCCGAACGAGAGAATCCACTTGGCGGCATCCGGCAGGGTGGCGAAGTTGCCCGCCGGGCCGATGGTTTCGCCGAGCCCCGGGCCGACACCGGACACCGTACTGGCTGCGCCAGTGAGGGCGGTCATCCAGTCCACGCCGAGCAGCGACAGCAGCAGCGCAATCACACAGATGGTGATCGCAAAGAAGAACGAAAAGGTCAGGATCGACCGCACGATTTCTTCGTCGAGGCGGTGACCGTTGTACTTCTGCTTGATCACCGCCCGCGGGTGAATCAGCTGGTTAAGGTTGGCCTTGAGCAGGATATAGGCCACCTGGAAGCGGAAAATCTTGATCCCGCCGGCGGTCGATCCGGAGCAACCGCCGACAAACCCCAGGTAGAAGAACAGCATCAGCGAGAAATTGCCCCACAGGCTGTAGTCCCCCAGTGCAAAACCGGTGGTGGTCACTACCGACGTCACGTTCAGCGCCACATGCCGCAATGCCTCCAGCCAATGCAGCTGGGTAGTCCACCAATACCAGGTGCCGAGCACCAGCCAGGTCACCAGCAGCATGCCGAGCAGGCCTTGAACCTGTTCATCCTTGATCAGCGCACGACGGTTACCACGCAACGTGGAGACATACAGGGTGAACGGCAGGGCACCGAGAATCATGATGACGATCGCGACCCAATGCACCGCAGGCTCCGGCCACTTGGCCAAGGACTGGTCGGAGGTGGAGAAACCGCCGGTGGAGATCGCCGACATCGCATGGTTGATGGCGTCGAACAGGCTCATCCCGGCCCACCAGAACGCCAGGCTGCCGACAATAGTGATGCCGACGTAAGTCGCAACAATCAGGCGCGCCACCATGTGCGAACGGGGCATGACCTTTTCGGAGCGGTCCGAAGATTCGGTCTGGAACAGTCGCATGCCACCGATGCGCAACAGCGGCAGGATCGCCACCGCCATGCCGATGAAGCCGATGCCGCCGAGCCAGTGCAGCAACGAGCGCCACATCAGGATGCCCGGGGACATAGTGTCCAGGCCGCTGAGTACGGTTGCACCAGTGGCGGTGATGCCGGACATGCTTTCGAAGAATGAGTCGGTGTAGCTGATGTGCTGGGTCAGCAGGAACGGCAGCGCGGCGAAGATGCACACCACCAGCCAACTGCTGACGGTGAGCAGGTACATGTCCCGGGGGCGCAGGTGAATGTGTTCCGGGCGCCCCGGAATCACCAGCGCCAAACCGGCGACAAAGGTAATCATGCTGGCCCAGAGGAACGACGGCAGATCGCTGGTGCGGTCGAAAACGACCAGCGTGGCCATGGGCACGACCATGGAGATCGCCAGCGTGATCAGGAAGATGCCGATGATGAAACCAATGATCCGTAAGGTCGGCAACGCCATGAGGTCCGCTCGGCTGATAGTGGAAGGGCGCCATTCTACCTGCGGGGCAGGGCATGTAAACCGGCACTGCTGCAGCAGTTACCGCTAGAATAGCCGCACATATTTTTCAGGAGGTGGCCGATGCAGGCTCTCGACGCTTTGCTCAACCGTGTTTCCGTTCCGCGACTGATTGACCCGGCACCTACCGCCGAGCAGCGCGAGGTGCTGTTTGGCGCCGCCATGCGCGCTCCGGATCACGGTCACTTGCAGCCTTGGCGTTTCCTGACGGTGGAAGGCGCGGCGCGTGAGCAGATGGGCGAGCTGCTGGCTGAAGCTGCGAAACTTTCAGACAGCGAAGTCGGCGAAGCTGCCATCGACAAGGCGCGCAGTGGTCCGTTGCGGGCACCGTTGGTGGTGGTTGTGATTGCTCGCGTGCAGGATCACGTCAAATATCCGAAGTCCGAGCAATTGCTGGCGGCGGGCTGCGCGGCCCACGGGATTTTGCTCGCGGCCTATGCGCAGGGCATTGGCGCGGTGTGGCGTACCGGTGACCTGGCTTACTCGGCCCATGTGGCCAAGGGCTTGGGCCTGGCAGAAGGGGAAGAGGTGATTGCCTTCCTGTATCTGGGCACGCCGCAGAAAGAACCGCGAGTGGCGGAGAAAGTCGATCTCGCCGAATTCGTCAGCGCCTGGCCCGGCAAGGCCTGACACCACACATCAGTGTGGGAGCGGGCTTGCTCGCGAAAGCAGTCTGTCATCCAACATACATGTTGAATAGTTAGCCGCTTTCGCGAGCAAGCCCGCTCCCACATTGGTTTTGTATCGTTTGATCCTGTCGTGTCGGTCCAGGCTCAGGGCTGCACGACAGCCCCCGGCACCAACGGCAATTCCAGGCTGGCAATGAACCCGCCCTCAGGGTGATTGGCCAGCACCAGGCTGCCGCCATGTCGCTCCGCCGCGCGGCGGGCGATGGCCAGGCCCAGGCCGTGTCCGGCCGCTGTTTGCCCTGGCGCCCGATAGAACGGCTCACCGAGCTGGCTCAAATATTCGGCACTGACCCCCGGTCCGTGATCGCGTACGGTCACGACGATCCGTTCACCCTGACGCAGGGCCTGCATTTCGATCGGCAGGCCATCCACCGGATTGAAACGCTGGGCGTTGCGCAGCAGATTGTCCACGGCCCGTTCGATCATGGTCGGCCAGCCCTTCAGATTCAGTTGCGACTCGGCTTCGAGGTGGACGAGTTGCTCGGGTGAACCGAGTTGCGCATCCTTTTGCAGGCTATTGAGCAAGGCGTTCAGGTCCACCTCTTCGGCACTGGCGTTATCGGAGTCGACCCTCGCCAGTACCAGGATTTCGCTGATCAGCGCTTCCAGCCGGTCGCACTCGCGGGTCAGGCGCGGCCACAGCTGTTCCCGTTCCTGCGGGGTGGCCCGTTCGGCCAGTGCCAGCGCGATACGCAGGCGGGCGAGGGGTGAACGCAGTTCGTGGGACACATCCCGCAGCAGTTGCCGCTGACTGCCAATCAGGCTTTGCAGGCGCGCGCCCATGCGATTGAAGTCGTTGGCCAGGACGCCGAACTCATCGCGGCGGTTGGCCAGCTTGACCAGGCTGTTTTGTTGATAGGTGGTTTGTCCCAGGTCATGCACCGCTCCGCGTAGACGGCTGAGCGGGCGAGTGATGGAAAAGGTCACCAGCAGGCTGAACAGGGTCAGCACCACCAGGGCGATTCCCAGGGCACTGAGCGGCCAGAGCAGGCTCTCTCGGTGCCAGGCATCCAGTTCCGGGTGCGGGATGCGGTAGATGAACAGGAAGGTGTCACCGGTTTTTTCGCTGGTGAATTCATCGGTCAGGCGCCGCCACGGCAGGCGTCGGTCCTCGTTGTTCTGGCGCGCCTCAAAGGCCGCCGCGCGTTTCGGGAAGGTACCGCGCACCACCGGATCGCCGCTTTCGTTAAGCACCTGAACGTCGATGTGATACTGGCGTTTGCGTTGCTGGAGAATGTCCTGGGCGGCGTCTTCGCCCTGGCTTTCATAGGTTTGCGTCCACTCTTCGGCCAGCGTGTTGAGACCCGGGTGGCGGCTGAGAATCCAGGCGTCCTGGTTGAGCATGTGTCCGAGCAGGATGGAAAGCCCTGCAACCAGAGCGATGGCCAGCCAGAAGCTGGCCAGGATACGCCAGAACAATGAACGCACAGGAAATCCTCGAACAAACGTCAAGCCATGTGGGAGCAAGCCCGCTCCCACATTTAAATTGCGTGGTGTCAGTGTCAGGCCCAACGGGGTTGAGCCGTTGGGTCCGGGGTTAGCGCATTATTGCGCTTTTTGCGGTTGTTGCGCTTTCCAGGCCTTGTACTCGGCCCACTCGGCGCGACGTTCAGCCTGTTTTTTCTGGATCTCGTCGAATTTCTTCTGTTGATCCGGTTTCAGCAAGGCGCGCACGTCCGCTTCAGCCTTCTTGTGGTTGGCGGCCATTTCGTCCTTCATGGCTTTCTGGTCGGCTGGCGAGAGCTTCTCCAGGTACTTGTCGACCAGTTGCTTACGCTCGTGCATCTGCTCGCCCATGATCTTGCGGATCTGCTCGCGCTGTTCGCGGCTCAGGTCCAGTTCACTGTACGGGCCTTTGCCGTGCATGCCGTGCATCTGGCCGCCGTGGCGCGAACCGTCCATCGACCCATCCATGGGGCCCGCGCCTTCCGGCATGGCCATGGCAACGGTCGGCAGGGCAGCAGCGAACATCAGGGCGATAAGAGTCTTGCGCATGGTGTATCTCCTTGTCTCGTTCCCGGTACGTTCCGGATGAGTGCAGATTACGCAGATCAAGGTCAGCGGCGGTCAGCGGAGGGTAAAGCTTGGGTAAAGATGGTTTTGCGCCGCCCTGACAAACCCGTAGGGGTCAGAGGCTGTAGTAGTAGCCGCGGCTGCGCAGGGCGACGATGCGCGGTCGGCCATCGGGGTGTGGACCGATCTTCTTGCGCAGGTTGCTGACGTGCATGTCCAGGCTGCGGTCGTACAGGGTCAGCTTGCGGCCGAGGGCGATCTGCGCCAGTTCCTGCTTGTCCAGGGGCTCGCCGGGTTGCTTGAGCAAGGCTTCCAGCAGGCGGCTTTCGGAGACAGTGAGGGTAAATTCCTGTTCGTCAATGCTGACCACGCCGCGGACCGGGCTGAAACACAGGTCGCCCAGTTCGATCTGGCTGGACACCGCCGCCGGGTGGCTACGACGCAGGACTGCGCGCAGGCGGGCGGTCAGTTCCCGTGGGTCGCAGGGCTTGGCCAGGTAGTCGTCGGCGCCGAGCTCCAGGCCGAGGATACGGTCCAGGGGCTCGCCCCGGGCCGAGAGCATCAGCACCGGCAAATCCGGGTGATCGCTGCGCAACTGCTTGAGCAGTTCCAGGCCGCTGCCATCGGGCAGCATCACATCCAGCACCACGGCCGCCGGAGCGGTTTCGGCCAGCGCACGACGTGCGCTCTGGCCGTCGTGACAGGCACGTACCTGAAACCCTTCCTGGCTCAGCCAACTGCTCAGGAGCTCACACAGCTCCTGGTCATCATCAATAAGTAACAGCTCGCTCATGACTCACTCAATTTAGCCATTGTCGACGTTTTCGACTTGCTCCACTGGCGAAGATACCGCAGAGCAGAGCCAATAGCGCTACCCCGGCGCCAATGACGAACCATTGTTGCTGGTCGGTCAGCAGGCGCGGCAGGGGACTGCTGGCCTGGGCTTCCTTGAGTTGCAGCTTCAATCGCTGGTTCTCCTGGCGCAACCGGGCCAGCAGCGGGCTTTCGCGTTCGCTATCGGCAGTTTGCAATTGCTTGTTCAGTTCTTCCCGTTGCCGTTCGCTTTCTTTCAAGCGTTGCTGCAACTCGGTGATCTGGCTGCCGGCGCTCAAGGAAAACGGCGTCGAATTACCGCCCTCGACACTTTCCTCACCGTGGGCAGGCGCCCCGATCGACAACGTGACCAACATCAGGCACAACGGACCCTTGCGCATGGCGACTCCTGGTTCCAATACGGGTATTGGGGACGTTGTCGGCCGGCAAACGAGAATAATGAGCGATTGAGAACGCGATGAACCGATATGGTTCACCGCGTGGGGCAGTTGAAAGAAGAAAGTTACGGAAGGACTTGCTTGAACGGTTTGACCAGAACGTTGGCGTAGACGCCCGCGGCGATGTACGGATCGGCGTCGGCCCAGGCCTGGGCGGCGCTCAGGGAGTCGAATTCGGCAACGATCAGGCTGCCGCTGAAACCCGCCGCGCCCGGATCATTGCTGTCGATCGCCGGGTGTGGGCCGGCCAATACGATGCGACCTTCGCCCTTGAGCACTTGCAGGCGCTCCAGGTGTGCAGGCCGTGCGGCCAGGCGGGCTTCCAGGGAGTTGGTGACGTCAGTGGCAATGATTGCGTAAAGCATGTCAGTCCTCGGTTTTTGGCGTTGTGGTGTCGGCATCGTGCAGATGGCGGGACAGGTAAATGCCCTGGCCGACCAGGAACAGCAGAGTCATGCCCAGGCTGCCGAAGACCTTGAAGTCGACCCAGTAGCTCTGGAAGGTGAACGCGACAAACAGGTTGGCGGCACCGCAAAACAGGAAGAAGGCGATCCAGGCGATGTTCAGGCGCGTCCAGACCGGCTCCGGCAGGGTCAGCGCGTGGCCCATGATGCGCTTGATCAGCAGGCTGTCACCGACGAAGTGGCTGCCGATGAACGCCAGGGCGAACAGCCAGTTGACCACCGGGGCCTTCCATTTCAGGAACGTCTCGCTGTGGAACGCGAGCGTCAGGCTGCCGAAGACCAGGCAGGCGATCAGGGTCAGCCACTGGCTCTTCTCCAGCTTGCGCTGCTTGATGAACAGTGTGCCGTAGACCACCAGGGAACTGACGATCAGCATTGCGGTGGCGCTGTAAATACCGCCTACAGTGAACTCATGACCGGCGATGTCGACAACCCGTGGGTCGATTTTGAAGACGATGAAAAACAGCAGGAGCGGGATGAAATCGATGAATTGTTTCACAGTGGCAGCCAGAAGCAGGATGTGGCGGCATAATAACAAACATATGGGCGCGCGATAGCGCCAGCTGATTTGAGGTTACAAAGCCCTGTGAATGTTGATTTGCACTGCCATAGCACGGCCTCCGATGGCGCCCTGGCGCCTGCGGTTCTGGTGGCGCGGGCGTTCGAGAAAGGCGTGCGAGTCCTGGCCTTGACCGATCACGACACCCTCGAGGGCCTCGACGAGGCCCGGCACGCGGCTACCGCGCTGGGGATGCAACTGGTCAACGGCGTCGAATTGTCCTGCACCTGGGGCGGCGCGACCATTCATGTCCTGGGCTACGGTTTTGACGTGAATGCCGCGCCGTTGGTCGAGGCCATCGCCAGATTGCATGATGGCCGCTGGCTACGCTCCGAGGAAATCAGCCGCAAACTGGCGCTCAAAGGCATGCCAGGGGCGCTGGATGGCGCTCGGGAGATCCAGCAGGAGCTGGGCGACAGCGGTAACGCGCCGGCCCGCCCGCATTTCGCCGACTGGATGGTGCGTGAAGGTTTCGTCAAGGACCGCGCCGAGGCGTTTCGCAAATGGCTGGGTGCCGGCAAGCTGGGCGACGTCAAGCAACACTGGCCGACTCTGGAGGACACCGTCGAAACCCTGCGCGCGGCCAAGGCCTGGGTCAGTCTGGCACACCCATGGCACTATGAATTCACACGCAGCAAGCGCCGTCGTCTGATTGCCGACTATATTCAAGCGGGGGGCCACGCCATCGAAGTGGTCAATGGTTACCAGCCTGCCGAGCAAGTGGGCAGCCTGGCCATCCTGGCCCGCGAGTTCGGTCTGCTGGTCAGCGCCGGCAGTGATTTTCATGGCCCTGGAGGCTGGTCGGAGATCGGTGAATACCGGCCGCTCCCGGAGGATCTGCCGCCGCTATGGTGTCGATTCAAACATGACCCAGTTATTGCCGCCGTCTGAACAGGTAGAGAATGTGAGTCAATTTTTCCAGATTCATCCGGAAAACCCGCAGGCGCGCCTGATCAAACAGGCTGTCGAAATCATCCGCAAGGGCGGGGTGGTGATTTATCCCACGGACTCCTCCTACGCCATAGGTTGCCAGATCGGCGACAAGGTGGCCGTGGAGCGCGTTCGACGCCTGCGACAGCTGGATGAGAAGCACAACTTCGCACTGATCTGCAGCGACCTGTCGCAACTAGGCCTGTTCGCCAAGATAGACACCGGCACGTTCCGCATTCTCAAAGCCCATCTGCCGGGGCCCTATACCTTCATTCTCAACGCCACCCGCGAAGTGCCGCGGCTGTTGTTGCACCCGAAGAAACGTACCATCGGCCTGCGCGTGCCGAGCCACCCGATTGCCCTGGCGCTGCTGGCTGAACTGGGTGAACCGTTGATGAGCGTGACCCTGATCATGCCCGGCGATGAAGACCCGTTGACCGATCCGCACGAAATGCGCCAGTTGCTTGAACACCAGGTCGATCTGATCATCGATGGCGGCTTCGGCGGGATCAAGGCGTCCACGGTGATCAGCCTTGCCGACGGCGAGCCGGAAGTCATTCGCGTTGGTTGCGGCGACCCTGCGCCGTTCATGGTCGAGGCCTAGATGTCTGCAGTAGAACCCGTCGACAGTCAGGCCGGGGCCCAGCAAGAGCTGCCTTTCGCCATGGTCTATGGCCAGGCGGTCATGGAAATGCCGCTGGACCTGTACATCCCGCCGGATGCCCTCGAGGTCTTTCTTGAGGCGTTCGAAGGCCCGCTCGACCTGCTGCTGTACCTGATCCGCAAACAGAACATCAACATTCTCGACATCCCTGTGGCGGAGATCACTCGCCAGTACATGGGCTACGTCGAGTTGATGCAGTCGGTGCGCCTGGAACTGGCCGCCGAGTATTTGGTGATGGCCGCGATGCTGGCCGAGATCAAGTCGCGGATGCTGCTGCCACGGGCCGAAACCGTCGAAGACGAAGAGGACGACCCCCGCGCCGAACTGATCCGCCGCTTGCAGGAGTATGAACGCTTCAAGGCCGCGGCCGAAGGCATCGATGGCCTGAGCCGCGTCGGTCGTGATGTGGTGGTGCCCAAGCTGGACGCCCCTGAAGCCCGGGCACGCAAGCTGTTGCCGGACGTGCGCTTGTCAGAGCTGCTGTTGTCCATGGCCGAAGTCTTGCGCCGTGGCGACATGTTTGAAAGCCACCAGGTCAGCCGCGAGGCGTTGTCGACCCGCGAACGCATGAGTGATGTGCTGGAACGCCTCAAGGGCGGCGGGTTCGTGCCGTTTGTCGAGCTGTTCACCGCTGAAGAAGGGCGCCTGGGGGTGGTGGTGACCTTTATGGCGATCCTTGAATTGGTCAAGGAATCCCTGGTCGAGCTGGTGCAGAATGAGCCATTTGCCGCGATCCACGTGCGAGCCCGAGCCGAATAACGAGTCGAAACATGAACCTGACTGAACCCCGTGATCTGGCACCCTTGCTTGAAGCCTTTCTGTTGGCCTCGGGAAAGCCGCAATCTTTGGAAAGCCTGTTCGAACTCTTCGAGGAGGGTGAGCGCCCGGAACCACCGGTCTTCAAGAAGGCCCTGACGATTCTCGCCAAGTCCTGCGATGGCCGCGCCTTTGAATTGAAGGAAGTGGCCTCGGGGTATCGCCTGCAGATTCGCGAGAAGTTTGCGCCGTGGGTCGGGCGCCTGTGGGAAGAGCGCCCGCAGCGTTACTCTCGGGCGATGCTGGAAACCATGGCGCTGATTGCCTATCGCCAGCCGATCACCCGTGGCGAAATCGAAGACGTGCGGGGCGTGGCGGTCAACAGCAACATCGTCAAGACCTTGATGGAGCGCGAGTGGATCCGCATCGTCGGCTACCGCGACGTGCCCGGTAAACCGGCGATGTTCGCCACCACCAAGGCGTTCCTCGACCACTTCAACCTGAAGAACCTCGACGACCTGCCGCCGCTGGCGGAACTGCGCGAGCTGGAACCGGACCCGGTGCTCGACTTCGACGACGCCCCCGTACCCGCCGGGTTGCAAGAGTTGGCCGATGCCAGCGCCGAGCCGGAAGAACCCAAGGAAGAAACCAGTTTCCACACGCTGTTGCTGGAACTGGACAGCATGGAGGAGGGGATCAAGACCGACTTCGACGATTTGCTGCGTGATGGTGCGCCGCCTGAGTTCGATCCGGAACAGTCGGTCATCGAGCCAGAAGTCGAAGCGGCACAACCCGAGCCTGGGCCGGAGACTGAGCCGGAGCAGGACGACGATATCCTCGGCGTTGCCGAAGCCCGGGAAAAACTCCTGGCCGCCGTTGCCGCCCTTGAACAGCCGAAACCCGAGCCGGAGCTGTCGGACGAAGAGGCCGAAGCCCAGGCCCTGGCTGAAGCCATCGAAGCCGAACGCCGCCAATTCGAAGATTGATACGATTCTTGAGAGCTGTGAAGATCCATTGTGGGAGCGGGCTTGCTCGCGAAGAGGGCGTGTCAGACGACATTTTTGTTGGCTGACCTGACGCATTCGCGAGCAAGTCGGATCGCCGCACCGCCGCTCCCACAGGGGGATTGTGTTCATAGCAAAACAGCGAACCACCGGTCGGCGGAAAAACAAATAACCTTGCCTTGATCAGCTAGTCTCTGATGCGCAAACGCCCTCATGCGCGTATGATTCGCGACCCTTCGGCGATCCCTTCGCCCAAGTACCCAGTTTTCAGACCACACCGGGAGGTGCCCAGATGAGTATCAAAGACCAGCAAGACGACCAGCCAATCGGCCCAGCAGGCGAAAAACTGCAGAAAGTCCTCGCCCGTATCGGCGTCGGCTCGCGCCGTGACGTGGAAGCCTGGATCAGCCACGGCCGCATCAAGGTCAACGGTAAAGACGCCACCCTTGGCCAGCGCGTCGACATGCACGACGCTATCACCATCGATGGCAAGGTGATCAAGCGCGAAGAGGCCGCCGAGTCGGTGCGTCGCGTGATCATGTACAACAAGCCCGACGGCGAGATCTGCACCCGTGTCGACCCGGAAGGCCGTCCGACCGTGTTCGACAAGATGCCGCGCCCTAAAGAGGGACGCTGGATCAACATCGGTCGTCTGGACATCAACACCACCGGTTTGCTGATGTTCACCACCGACGGTGAACTGGCCAACCGCCTGATGCACCCTTCCTACGAAATGGACCGTGAATACGCGGTACGTGTGCGCGGCGAAGTCGATGACGAAATGATCGAGCGCCTGAAGGCTGGTGTTGTCCTCGAAGACGGCCCGGCAAAGTTCACCGACATCAAGCAGGCGCCAGGCGGTGAAGGTTTCAACCACTGGTATCACTGCGTGGTGATGGAAGGTCGCAACCGCGAAGTTCGTCGCCTGTGGGAATCCCAGGGCCTGGTGGTCAGCCGTCTGAAGCGCGTGCGTTTCGGTCCGGTGTTCCTCAACTCCGACCTGCCGATGGGCCGCTGGCGCGAAATGAGCCAGTACGAAGTCGACATCCTGAGTGCCGAGGTTGGCCTGACGCCGGTCGCGATGCCGCAGATGAACGCCAAGAGCAAGGACAAGCTTGACCGGATGCAGCGCAAATCGTCGCGTCCAATGGCCAAGACCGAGCGCGTGCGTACCCTGCGTCCAGCCGCTGGGGCTCCTGCCGCTCCTGTTGCTCCACGGGCAAGCCGTGAGCCGCAGATCGAAGGCGAGCGCCCAGGGCGCAAGCCAGCCGCCCGCCAGGACGGCGAACGCGGGCCGCGCACGCCCCGTCCGGCCAATGGCCGTACCGAGCGGGGCGAAGGTCGTGGTACGCCGGTAGCCGATCGCCCGGCCGATACCAAGCGCCCGGCCAAGCCAGCGCCGAAGCGTCCGGGGATCAAACTGGTCGACGGCGATACCCCATCGGGCAAGCGCCGTGGCGCACCGGCCGGTTCGGGCCAGCGTCCAGGCTTTGGTCGTCGCAAGCCTGAGTAATCGGTAAGCGCTTCATAAAAAAACGCCAACCTTCGGGTTGGCGTTTTTTTTGGGTCAGGCTTCAGTGGTGAGGTGTTTTCAATGGCCTCTTTGCGGGCAAGCCTGCTCCCACAGGGGGGGGCGGAGTTGTTTGGTCGAAATGCGATCCATTGTGGGAGCGGGCTTGCCCGCGAAGACGATAGCGGCAACACCACACTCTCCCGAATGGAAACCCGATGTTACGGCCTGTAAAGAAATCCTGACAAAAATCACGGATTAACCCCGTGGAATCGCCATTCCCCGAATGCCGTAAGAAAACGCTTACGCAACAGCGTCTTCCTTCCTCCTTCCAGCCCTCTGGCCCGCTTGTTTCACTGCTCCATGCAGGGTGTTATGCGCGCCATGCCTGTCGTGCAGGTGCATAACAAAAAGGAGGCGCAATGAACGCCGTATTCCATCTCCATCTCTCTGCGAGGGGCGGTTTTCCTGCCTTTCCCGTCGATGATCCGCAAGGGTCTGACCCATTTTTTGCAGCCGCCCGAGCCTCTCGGGGCGGACACAGGCAATCCCGGCCATAGACACGCTTGTCCAGCGGGTCTGGCAGCAGGGGGTTACAGGTGTACAATGCGCCGCGTTTTACCTGTGACCTCCTGCGCATCTGCGCAAACCTCAAGGCTATCCGCCTTGTTCACTCCGTCGCGTCACGAGCGTGTCGGGTTCGATTTCGTCACAGATAAAAACAAACAGGTGACGCATGACCGTTGTAATTACGCTGAACTCCTGGTGCCTGCGCTGGGGTTTGATCGGTGCCGCTTAACGCCTTTCTTGAGCAGCAACGTCTACTGAACATCATCAAACCTTGCGTGAGACCCTTTTCATGAGTGGACAAAACCCGCAATCAGGCGAGCTGAAACGCGGCCTGAAAAATCGCCACATTCAATTGATCGCCCTCGGTGGCGCGATCGGTACCGGCTTGTTCCTCGGTTCGGCCGGGGTACTGAAATCCGCCGGTCCGTCGATGATCCTCGGCTACGCCATCTGCGGCTTCATCGCCTTCATGATCATGCGCCAACTGGGTGAAATGATCGTCGAGGACCCGGTGGCCGGTTCCTTCAGCCACTTCGCGCACAAGTACTGGGGCGGCTTTGCCGGCTTCCTGTCGGGCTGGAACTGCTGGATCCTGTACATTCTGGTGGGCATGTCGGAGCTGACCGCGGTCGGCAAATACATCCACTACTGGGCACCGGACATCCCGACCTGGGCCTCCGCAGCTGCCTTCTTCGTGCTGATCAACGCCATCAACCTGGCCAACGTCAAAGTGTTCGGCGAGGCTGAGTTCTGGTTCGCGATCATCAAGGTCGTGGCGATCGTCGGCATGATTGCCCTGGGCAGCTACCTGCTGGTCAGCGGTAATGGCGGCCCGCAAGCAGCGGTCAGCAACCTGTGGTCCCACGGTGGCTTCTTCCCGAACGGCGTCAGCGGTCTGGTGATGGCCATGGCGTTCATCATGTTTTCCTTCGGTGGCCTGGAAATGCTCGGTTTCACCGCTGCCGAAGCCGACAAGCCGAAAACCGTGATCCCGAAAGCCATCAACCAGGTGATCTACCGGATCCTGATTTTCTACATCGGTGCCCTGGTGATCCTGCTGTCGTTGACGCCGTGGGACAGCTTGCTGACCACCCTGAACGCCTCCGGTGATTCCTATAGCGGCAGCCCGTTCGTGCAAGTGTTCTCGATGCTGGGCAGCAACACCGCCGCGCACATCCTCAACTTCGTGGTCCTGACCGCGGCGTTGTCGGTGTACAACAGCGGCACCTACTGCAACAGCCGCATGCTGCTGGGCATGGCCGAGCAGGGCGACGCGCCGAAGGGCCTGGCGAAGATCGACAAGCGCGGCGTGCCAGTGCGTTCGATCCTGGCCTCGGCCGCCGTGACCCTGATCGCGGTACTGCTGAACTACCTGATCCCGCAGAACGCGCTGGAACTGCTGATGTCGTTGGTGGTTGCTACCTTGGTGATCAACTGGGCGATGATCAGCTACTCGCACTTCAAGTTCCGCCAGCACATGAACAAGACCAAACAGACGCCGCTGTTCAAGGCTCTGTGGTACCCGTACGGCAACTACATCTGCCTGGCGTTCGTAGTGTTCGTCCTTGGCGTGATGCTGTTGATTCCGGGGATCCAGACATCGGTGTATGCGATTCCGGTGTGGCTGGTGTTCATGTGGGTCTGCTACGGCATCAAGAACAAGCGCAGTGCTCAGCGTGCCTTGCAGGCCGTAGTGGAGTAACTCCGCGCAGAAACAAAAAACCCGGCCAAGTGCCGGGTTTGTTGTTTTCAAGGTTCACACAAAACCCTTTGTGGGAGCGGGCTTGCTCGCGAAAGCGGTTTAACCGTCAGCATTCAAGTCGACTGACACTCCGCATTTGTCGGAGCGCCACCCGGAGCAAGCCCGCTCCCACATTGGATCTGCTGCGTTCCTGACACACATTCGCGGTATCCTGCACGTTCTGAATACGGACGCTTTTCCATGCTGGTGATTTCCAACAACGTGCAGCTGCCGGATGCCGAGATCGAGTTGACGGCCATTCGCGCCCAGGGTGCCGGTGGGCAGAATGTCAACAAGGTCTCAAGTGCCGTGCACCTGCGCTTCGACATACCTGCGTCGTCCTTGCCCGAGTTCTACAAGGAACGGCTGCTGGCGCTGCGCGACAGCCGCATCACCAGCGACGGTGTGTTGATCATCAAGGCCCAGCAGTACCGGACGCAGGAGCAGAACCGCGCCGATGCGCTGTTGCGGCTGACCGAGTTGATCCAGAGTGCCACCAAGGTCGAGAAAAAGCGTCGCCCGACCAAGCCGACCCTCGGCTCGAAGACCCGCCGACTCGAGTCAAAGTCCAAGCGTGGCAACATCAAGGCCGGACGTGGCAAGGTCGATTTCTAGCGGGCGTCCCGCGCTTCGCGTTGCTTCGGTGCCTGTCGGTACAGGTAAAGGCTCAGCAGCAAACCGCTGAGTGCAGCGAGGGCGGCGAACAGGAAGATCGATGCAAAACCAAATCCTGCCGCAATCGCACCGGCGAGCGGTCCGGTGATCCCCAGCGACAAGTCGATGAACAGCGAATAGGCGCCGACGGCTGCGCCTCGGCTGGATGCGGGGACAAGGTTGACCGCCTCCACGCCCAGTGCCGGAAATACCAGGGAAAAGCCGAAGCCGCTTAGCGCCGCGCCCGCCAGAGCCCAATGGGCATCCGGTGCCAACCACAGCAACAGCAATCCCAGGGTTTCCACTGACAGGCAGGCAATGGCCACGCGAAAGCCGCCGAGGCGGTTGATCAGGTTGCCGAACAGCAGGCGCGCGCCGATGAAGCTGGCGCCGAACAGGCTCAGGCACAGCACCGCGTTGTCCCAGTGTTGAGTGGCGTAATACAGGGTGATGAAGGTGGCGATTGTGCCAAAACCGATGGAGCCCAGGGCCAGGCCGCAGCCGTGGGGGAAAACCCGCCCGAGTACGTGCATGAACGGCAGGCGCTCACCGGCAACGATCGGCGCGGCTGTTTTCGGCCAGGCCAGCAGCAGACCGAGCACGGCCAGCAAAACAATGCTCACCCCCATGCTCCACAAACCCAGTTGATGGACGAGCAATACGCCCAGGGGCGCGCCGACAGCCAGTGCTCCATAGCTGGCGATACCGTTCCAGGAGATGACCTTGGCCGTGTTCGCCGCGCCGACCCGGCCGATGCCCCAGCCAATCGAGCCCGAGCCCACAAGGCTTTCGGCACTGCCGAGTACCAGGCGGCCGATCAACAGGCAGATCAGGCTCAAGGTCGGCAGGCTCTGGGTCCAGGCCGAGAGCAACATGAACACCCCGCTCAAGCCGCAACCGGCCAGGCCATACATCACAGCCAGCTTGCTGCCCTTGTTGTCGATGATCTTCCCGGCATAGGGGCGGCTGAGCAGGGTGGCCAGGTATTGCACGCTGATCACCAGCCCCGCGATCACCGCGCCGAAGCCCAGGTCGCTGTGGACGTAACCGGGCAATACGGCCAGGGGGATGCCGATGTTCAGGTAGCCGATGAAGGTGAAAAGGACGATGGAGACAACTTGCAGCGTGACCGCCAGGGGGCGCTGGTTTTCGGGCATGGGTAAAGGTCCACGGTAAAGCAGGATAGATAGGCTGCTTATGATAGCGGTGTGGACGGTCACAGGTCGTGAAAAAGTAAAACTATTTGCCGGGCGGCGTCACTCAGGTTTGGCGGGAGCGACCAATTGCGTGGTGACCAGGGCGGCCAGCGCATTTTCCTGGGTGCCGAAGCGGGCGAGCAAGGTGGCTTGTTTCTCGGGGGAGAGGCGGTTCCAGATCTCGATCATTTTCTCGGCGGTGCCGATCAGGACGCTGGCCTGCGCTTCACTGAATTCATCGGTCATGGTCAGGCTCATTTCAGGCAGTGTGGAAAGCGCATGGTAGCGCTTTCCACACGGTCTGTGCGGCGGGTGTTTCAGTCTTCTCTGTCAGCCTGGCGGCTGTCAGTGGCTTCTTTCGGCTCGGGCTGTTGGGCTCCGGCTTGCTGCGTGGTCGTCTGCTCAGGTTCGTGCAGGCTTGGGAAGGGGAGATTAGGAATCTCGTGCATGGTTGCGCTCCTCGCTAAGTCTGTTGATAGATCTGGTAGATCCGCGCTTTTTAAAAAGCTTGGGCAGGATACAGCACTGAAAATGACAAACGGACTTTTATATCCATTTGTTTCGACGGATGGGATTGTCTAGACATGACTGGAGGAGGGGGCAACACACAGCAAAATGTGGGAGCGGCGGTGCGACGATTCGACTTGCTCGCGAAAGCGTTTTAACAGCCAGCATTTAAGTCGACTGATCCGCCGCTTTCGCGAGCAAGCCCGCTCCCACAAGGGTCATGCGCAGACTTTGGCAATCGCCTCGGCCAGCAGATCCAGGCGCGTGGCATCAATCCCCGCCACGTTGGCCCGGCCCGAACTGACCATGTACACGCTGTGATGATCCCGCAGGTTCTTCACTTGCTCAGGCGACAGGCCGGTGTAGGAGAACATCCCGCGTTGCATGCCAATGTGCGCAAAACGCTCGCGCAAACCGTGAGGCTCCAGTGCTTCCACCAGACCGCTGCGCAGTTGGGCGATACGCAGGCGCATGGCTTCCACTTCGTCAGCCCAGAGGTTTTTCAACTCTGTGTCACCGAGGATGGTCGCGACCACGGCAGCGCCGTGATCCGGCGGCGTCGACCACAGGTTGCGGGCGATGTTGGCCAGCTGGCTGCGGATGTCGGTGAGCTTGTCGGCGGTTTTCGCGCAGACAATCAGCGCGCCGGTACGGTCGCGGTACAGGCCGAAGTTCTTCGAGCACGAACTGGTGATCAACAGTTCCGGCAACTCGGCGGCGAACAACCGGGTCGACCAGGCATCCTGTTCCAGCCCGTCGCCGAATCCTTGATAGGCGAAGTCGATCAGTGGCAGCAGTTCGCGCTTGCGTACGACCTCCAGCACCCGCTGCCAGTCATCCCGGGACAGGTCGAAACCGGTCGGGTTGTGGCAGCAGGCGTGCAGCAACACCACGTCACCCTTGGGCGCTTCATTGAGCGCCGCCAGCATGCCGTCGACATCGAGACGGTTGTCACTGCCCACGTACGGGTAGTGGCTGACCTTGACCTTGGCTGCCGCGAAAATCGTTTCGTGGATTGGCCAGGTCGGGTTGCTCAACCATACGCCGCGCCCCGGCAGGCATTGGGCGATGAAGTCCGCGCTCAGGCGCAAAGCCCCAGTGCCGCCCGGCGTCTGGGTGGCGCCGGCGCGTTGTGCGCTGATCAGTTTCGAGTCGGCACCCAGCACCAGCTCATTGATCGCTTTGCCGAACGCCGGTTCGCCGTGACCACCGATGTAGGTCTTGGTGGACTGGCGATCCACCAGGCGCTGCTCGGCCAGCTTCACCGACTGGAGAATCGGCGTCAGGCCCTGGGCGTCCTTGTAGACCCCCACGCCCAGATCGAACTTGCGTGGATTCGGGTCCTGCGCATAGGCCTCCATCAGGCCCAGGATCGGGTCGCCAGGCACTCGACCGATGGCGTCGAAATGCATTACTTGCGCCCCTCGGCATTCTTCGCCACTTCGTCAGTGCGCGCGGCCATGATGAAGTCGTTGCGGTGCAGGCCCTTGATCGAGTGGCTCCACCAGGTCACGGTCACTTTGCCCCACTCGGTCAGCAGGCCTGGGTGGTGGCCTTCGGCCTCGGAGATTTCACCGACGGCGTTGGTGAACGCCAGGGCGTGCTTGAAGTTCTTGAACAGGAAGACCTTTTCCAGCTGCATGATGCTGTCGCGTACTTCGATGTTCCAGTCCGGGATCTGCTTGATCAGGATCGGCAATTCTTCGTCGCTGACTTGTGGGGCGTCGGCGCGGCAGGCTTCGCAATGGGCTTGAGTTAATGCGGTCATGATGTGTTCCTGAAATCGAATGTTGGAAAATCGGCCCTCAGTGCTACCACGCTAATCCAAAGCGATGGTTTCTGACAGGCTCACTTGATTTTAAAAGCGGCGGATCACGCGGCTTTTGGTTTTGGCGGAAATTTCGGTGCGTGCAGACCCATCTGCATCGCTTGCTTGACCATGCCCATGATGTCTTCATGAGCGAGGTCGAACAGACGCTTGAGATTTGGCAATGCGAAGTACACTGGCTGCAGGATGTCGATGCGGTAGGGCGTGCGCATGCATTCCAGCGGATCGAACGCCTGATGCTCAGGCTCGTCCGACAGGCAATACACGGTCTCTTTCGGAGAAGACAGAATGCCGCCGCCGTAGATGCGCTGGCCTTGCGGGGTGTCGACCAGACCGAACTCGATGGTCATCCAGTACAGGCGCGCCAGGTACACGCGTTCTTCCTTGGTCGCCTCGAGGCCGAGCTTGCCGTAGGTGTGGGTGAATTCAGCGAACCACGGGTTGGTCAGCAGCGGGCAGTGACCGAAGATCTCGTGGAAAATGTCCGGCTCTTGCAGGTAGTCCAGTTCTTCGCGGGTGCGAATAAAGGTCGCCACTGGAAACTGCTTGCTGGCCAGCAATTCGAAAAAGGTCTGGAAGGGAATCAGTGCGGGAACCCGGGCAACCTGCCAGCCGGTGGTTTCACCGAGGACCTTGTTGATTTCGCCGAGTTGAGGAATGCGGTCGTGGGGCAGTCCGAGTTTTTCGATACCGTCCAGGTACTCCTGGCACGCACGCCCTTCGATCACTTTCAGTTGACGGGTGATCAGCGTGTTCCACACCGCGTGTTCTTCGGCGGGGTAGTCGATAAAACCTTGCGCATCGGGCTCGCGAGCCACGTATTGCGTCTGCTTCATGCTGCTCTCCTGCTAGGGGATTTCGTTCTTGTTATGTACTGCTATGGACCTAGAAATACCCCAAGGATTGCACTGTTGCAGCAGGTGAGCAGCGACACGCGTAGGAAAAAACCGTAAATTTCGTAAAGTTTTCGTTACGAATTGGTCGCGATCGCGCAGCTATTGAGATTTCCCGGTTTGAAAAACGCTTTACCTGTCACATAATCTTGACGACTATCTGAGCGACTCGAAAGAAAAATGCGATCGAGCGCGCACCGCAATACCCCTGTGGGAGCGGGCTTGCTCGCGAAAGCGCTGGCACGTCCAACATTGATGTATCAGGCAGGCCGCCTTCGCGAGCAAGTCGAATCGTCGCACCGCCACTCCCATAGGGTTTGCGTTGATACCAACCTTATTCATCGCTTTTCGGGTCTTTATATGCGTATCAAAGTCCACTGCCAGAACCGCATCGGCATCCTGCGCGACATTCTCAACCTGTTGGTGGAGTACGGGATCAACGTGGCCCGCGGTGAGGTGGGCGGTGAGCATGGCAACGCCATCTACCTGCATTGCCCGAACCTGATCAACATTCAGTTCCAGGCCTTGCGTCCGAAATTTGAAGCGATTGCCGGGGTGTTTGGCGTCAAGCGTGTAGGACTGATGCCCAGCGAGCGTCGGCACATGGAGCTCAATGCACTGCTCGGTGCGCTGGAATTCCCTGTGCTGTCGATCGACATGGGCGGTTCCATCGTCGCGGCCAACCGGGCAGCGGCGCAGTTGCTCGGGGTGCGGGTCGACGAAGTGCCGGGGATTCCCCTGTCGCGCTACGCCGAGGATTTCGATTTGCCGGAACTGGTGCGTGCCAACAAGTCGCGGATCAACGGGTTGCGGGTCAAGGTCAAGGGCGATGTGTTCCTGGCCGACATCGCGCCGCTGCAATCGGAGCATGACGACAGCGAGGCCATGGCTGGCGCGGTGCTGACGCTGCACCGCGCCGACCGGGTGGGCGAGCGCATCTACAACGTGCGCAAGCAGGAGCTGCGTGGTTTCGACAGCATCTTCCAAAGCTCGAAAGTCATGGCCGCCGTGGTGCGCGAAGCCCGGCGCATGGCGCCGCTGGATGCGCCGCTGTTAATAGAAGGGGAGACTGGCACCGGCAAGGAGTTGCTGGCGCGGGCCTGCCATCTGGCCAGTCCTCGTGGGCAATCGCCGTTGATGGCGCTCAACTGCGCCGGTCTGCCGGAATCCATGGCCGAGACGGAATTGTTCGGTTACGGCCCCGGTGCATTCGAAGGGGCGCGGGCCGAAGGCAAGCTCGGGCTGCTGGAACTGACGGCGGGCGGTACGCTGTTTCTCGATGGCGTCGGGGAGATGAGCCCGCGCTTGCAGGTGAAATTGCTGCGCTTCCTGCAGGACGGCTGCTTCCGCCGTGTAGGCAGTGATGAAGAGGTCTACCTCGACGTGCGAGTGATCTGCGCGACCCAGGTCGACCTGTCCGAATTGTGCGCTCGCGGCGAGTTCCGCCAGGACCTCTATCACCGCTTGAATGTGTTGTCGCTGCACATCCCGCCGTTGCGCGAATGCCTCGACGGTTTGACGCCGCTGGTGGAGCACTTCCTCGACCAGGCCAGCCGGCAGATTGGTTGCCCGCTGCCGAAACTGGCCCCGGCGGCCATGGAGCGGCTCAGTCATTACCATTGGCCGGGTAACGTACGGCAACTGGAGAACGTGCTGTTCCAGGCGGTTTCCCTGTGCGACGGAGGCACGGTCAAGGCCGAGCACATTCGTTTGCCGGACTATGGCGTGCGTCAGCCTCTTGGCGACTTTTCGCTGGAAGGAGGGCTGGACGAGATCGTTGGGCGTTTCGAGAAGGCGGTGCTGGAGCGGCTGTATTCCGAGCATCCGAGCAGTCGGCAGTTGGGCAAGCGCCTGGGGGTTTCGCATACCACCATTGCCAACAAGTTGCGTGAGTATGAGGTGGGTAAGGACAACAGCATTTAAGATCAAAAGATCGCAGCCTTCGGCAGCTCCTACGTCGAACCCTGTAGGAGCTGCCGAAGGCTGCGATCTTTTGATCCGTTGCCGCGAAGCGGCATGACACCGCCGGTTTTTCGTCTCTGATACAAATCACCATTCCCTTCTGATTCCTCAAAGTCCCCTGTTTGCCGGGCCTCGCGCTGCCAAAAACAAGTTGGTCTGCAAATTGCTTATGGCTCAGCAGTACAGCAGTGGGCGGCAAACGTCCGGCAGGCAGAGGAAAGAGTGTGGACAAGTACCTTTATGTGGCAATGACCGGCGCCAGCCAGAATGCACTGGCGCAAAAGGCTCATGCCAACAACCTCGCGAACATCTCCACCAACGGTTTCCAGAAAGACCTGGAGCAAGCCCGTTCGATGCCGGTGTTCGGTGACAGCTTTCCGGCGCGTGCGTTTGCCATGTCCGAGCGCCCGGGCACGGATTTCTCCCCTGGTTCACTGGTGGAAACCGGTCGCGACCTCGACGTTGCCGTGCAAGGCAACGGCTGGATTGCCGTGCAGACGCCCGATGGCACTGAAAGCTACGTGCGCACCGGCAGCCTGAACGTTGACGCCCTGGGCGTGTTGCGCGCCGGCAACGGCATGCCGGTCATAGGCAATGGCGGGCCGATTGCCGTACCGCCGGAGCAGCAGATCGAAGTCGGCGAGGATGGCACCATCAGCATCCGTGCGTTGGGCGAAGGTCCCCGGGTGATGGCGGAAGTCGACCGCATCAAGCTGGTCAACCCGGACCTCAAGAACATGACCAAGGGTCTGGATGGTTCGATCCATACCAAGGACGGCCAACCGGCGCAGGCCGATGCCAACGTCAAGCTGGTGTCCGGGTTCCTCGAGTCGAGCAACGTCAATGCCGTGGAAGAGATGACCTCGGTACTGGCCTTGGCCAAGCAGTTCGAGCTGCACATCAAGATGATGAACACCGCCAAAGACGATGACCAGGCCATGGCTCGGGTCTTGCAGATCAGCTAATTACCAGAACGTCGCGCCGTAAAACAGGCGCACGAGGAGAATCGAATGCTTCCGGCTCTATGGGTTGCCAAGACAGGTCTGTCCGCCCAGGACACCAACCTGACGACCATTTCCAACAACCTGGCCAACGTGTCGACCACGGGTTTCAAACGTGACCGCGCCGAGTTCCAGGATCTGCTCTACCAGATCAAGCGCCAGCCTGGCGCCCAGTCGACCCAGGACAGCGAACTGCCGTCGGGCCTGCAACTGGGTACCGGTGTGCGCATCGTCGGCACCCAGAAAAACTTCACCGCCGGTAGCCTGCAAACCACCGAGCAGCCGCTGGACATGGCCATCGACGGTCGCGGTTTCTTCCAGATCCTGCAACCGGACGGCACCACGTCCTATACCCGTGACGGTACGTTCCACCTGGACTCCAACGGCCAGATCGTCAATGCCAGCGGCTTTGCCCTGGAGCCGGCCATTGTCATTCCGAACGAAGCGCAGACCTTCACGGTCGGCCGCGACGGCACCGTGTCCATCACCGTTGCCGGCAACCCGGCAGCCCAGGTGATCGGCAACCTGCAAACCGCCGACTTCATCAACCCGGCCGGCCTGCAGGCCGTGGGCAACAACCTGTTCCTGGAAACCGCCGCCAGCGGCGCGCCGCAAGTTGGCACTCCGGGCCTGAACGGTTTCGGCTCCACGCTGCAGAACACCCTGGAAACGTCCAACGTCAGCACCGTTGAGGAGATGGTCAACATGATCACCACCCAGCGCGCCTACGAGATGAACTCCAAGGTGATCTCCACCGCCGACCAGATGCTCTCGTTCGTAACGCAGAATCTGTAATCAAGTCTATGTGGCGGCCATTGGGCCGCCTGCAACACCGTGAGGTAGGGTCATGAATCGCTATGTATCTGTTCTGGCACTGAGTGGGATCACCGCGCTCGCAGGTTGCGTGCCTGCGACGCCCAAGCCCAATGACCCTTACTACGCTCCGGTGTTGCCGCGCACGCCGTTGCCGGCGGCCGCGAACAATGGCTCGATCTATCAGGCCGGTTTCGAACAGAATCTGTACACCGACCGCAAGGCGTTCCGGATCGGTGACATCATCACCATCACCCTGAACGAAAGGACCCAGGCCAGCAAAAACGCCAACTCGCAAATTGGCAAGAACAGCAAGGCCAACATCGGCCTGAGTTCGCTGTTCGGCAGCAGCGCCACCACCAACAACCCGTTCGGCGATGGCGACCTGAGCCTGAGTGCCAGCTACGAAGGTGACCGCGCGACCAAGGGTGACAGCAAGGCGGCTCAGGGCAACACCCTGACCGGTTCGATCACGGTTACCGTCGCCGATGTGTTGCCCAACGGCATCATCGCGGTACGCGGCGAAAAGTGGATGACCCTCAACACCGGCGATGAGCTGGTGCGGATTGCCGGCCTGGTTCGCGCCGATGACATCGCCACCGACAATACCGTGCCGTCGACCCGTGTCGCCGATGCGCGCATCACCTACTCGGGCACCGGTTCGTTTGCCGATGCGAGTCAGCCGGGCTGGTTCGACCGTTTCTTCCTCAGCCCGCTGTTCCCTTTCTAGGTGGCTACGTTGAATTTCAGAAGTCTCATGATGGCTGCGTTCCTGATGTCCGCAGCGTTCAACGTTCAAGCCGAGCGCCTGAAGGACATCGCCAGCATTTCCGGCGTGCGTTCCAACCAATTGATCGGCTACGGCCTGGTGGTCGGGCTAAACGGCACTGGCGACCAGACGACGCAGACCCCGTTCACCCTGCAGACCTTCAACAACATGCTCTCGCAGTTCGGCATCAAGGTGCCGCCGGGTTCGGGCAACGTGCAGTTGAAGAACGTCGCGGCGGTGTCGATCAGTGCCGATTTGCCGGCGTTCGCCAAGCCGGGTCAGCAGGTCGATATCACTGTTTCATCCATCGGTAACTCCAAGAGCCTGCGTGGCGGCACCTTGCTGTTGACGCCACTCAAGGGTATCGACGGTAACGTCTATGCGGTAGCCCAGGGCAACCTGGTGGTCGGCGGTTTCGATGCGGAAGGGCGAGACGGCTCGAAGATTACCGTCAACGTTCCGTCGGCCGGTCGCATCCCCGGTGGTGCGTCGGTGGAGCGTTCGGTGCCGAGCGGTTTCAACCAGGGCAACAGCCTGACGCTGAACCTCAACCGTTCTGACTTCACCACCGCCAAGCGCATCGTCGACAAGATCAACAACATGCTCGGCCCTGGCGTGGCCCAGGCCATCGACGGCGGTTCGATTCGCGTGACCGCGCCGCTCGATCCGAGCCAGCGCGTCGATTACCTGTCGATCCTGGAAAATCTCGAAGTCGATCCGGGCCAGGCGGTGGCCAAAGTCATCATCAACTCCCGTACCGGCACCATCGTGATCGGCCAGAACGTCAAGGTTTCCCCGGCCGCCGTGACCCACGGCAGCCTGACCGTGACCATTACCGAAGACCCGATCGTCAGCCAGCCCGGCCCTCTGTCCAATGGCACGACGGCGGTGGTACCCCGTTCGAAGGTCAACGCCCAGCAGGAAGCCAAGCCGATGTTCAAGTTTGGCCCCGGCACCACCCTCGACGAAATCGTGCGGGCGGTGAACCAGGTTGGCGCGGCACCGGGTGACTTGATGGCGATCCTCGAAGCGCTGAAGCAGGCCGGCGCCCTGCAAGCCGATCTGATCGTGATCTGAGGACGGCCATCGTGGATATGCGCAAGAGCGGTCTGGTCAGCAGCAGCGATTCGGGCTCCTATTCGGACCTCAATCGCCTGAATCAGCTCAAGGTCGGCGACAAGAACAGCGACGGCAATATGCGCAAGGTGGCGCAGGAGTTCGAATCGCTGTTCCTCGGTGAGATGCTCAAGTCCATGCGCTCGGCAACCGAAGCGCTGGGGCAGGACAATCCGATGAACACGCCGGCGGCCAAGCAGTACCAGGAAATGTACGATCAGCAGCTGGCCGTTTCCATGTCCCGCGAGGGCGGTGGTATTGGTTTGGCGGACGTGCTGATGCGCCAGATGTCGAAGAACAAGCCGTTGGCGCCGGGCGAGGCGGCCGCTGCATCGCTGGCCAAGCAAGAGGCTGCCAAGGCCGCCGTGCAGACACCGGTGGCGGCCGGCACGGTGGCAATCAATGGCCCGTTGTCGCGGGTCAATGGCCAGCGTCCGTTGTGGGCTTCGCGCTCAATCCATACGCCACAAGAGGCGGGCGAGGGTGCTCATCGCAATGACATGGCGCTGATCAATCAGCGACGCCTGGCACTGCCACCGAAACTGGCTGACCGGCTGTTGGCCGGGCTGGTGCCTTCGGCGACGACCGCTGCCACCACGATGCTCAACCGGACAGCCTTGCCAGAGCGCACGACGAACACCGGCACGGGGCCGCTGTACAACGGCGACTGGCTGGCGACCGCGCAACAATCCTCCTCTGGAGGCATGCAGATCTACGGTCGCGCCATGGCGCAGATTCCGCTGGCGCCGGCGAAGAAAGCCTTCAGTTCCGCCGACCAGTTCGTCAACACCATGTTGCCGATGGCCAAGGAGGCCGCCGCACGGATTGGGGTCGATCCACGTTACCTGGTGGCTCAGGCGGCCCTGGAAACCGGCTGGGGCAAGTCGGTAATGCGTGCCCAGGACGGCAGCAGCAGCCACAACCTGTTCGGCATCAAGGCCGGCAATAGTTGGCAGGGCAATTCGGCGCGGGCGATCACCAGCGAATTCAGGAACGGGCAGATGGTCAAGGAGACGGCCGAGTTCCGCTCCTACGACTCCTACAAGGACAGTTTCCACGACCTTGTAACTTTGTTGCAGACCAACAATCGCTATCAAGATGTCGTGAAGTCGGCCGATAACCCAGAACAGTTTGTACGCGAGTTGCAGAGAGCCGGTTACGCAACCGATCCGAACTACGCGAGCAAGATTTCGCAGATAGCCAGGCAGATGACGAGTTACCAGAACTACGCTGCGGCGGGCGTTTCCACTACGCCTTTATAGGCACAAGGTATAAGGTCTGAATCATGAGTTTGCTCAATATCGGGATGTCGGGGCTGAGTGCCAGTCATAACGCCTTGGCGACTACCGGCAACAACATTGCCAACGCCGACACCGCCGGTTACTCGCGCCAGCAAACCGTGCAGGGCACCAAGGGGGCGATTCAGTACGGCAATGTCTACGTCGGCACCGGCACGACGCTGGCCGATGTGCGCCGGGTATACAACAGCTACCTCGATGCACAGTTGCAGACCACAACGTCGCTCAACAGTGATTCGGCGGCGTACCTTGGGCAAGTCACGCCACTCGATACCTTGCTGTCTGACAGTGGCACCGGTCTCAATGGTGCCTTGACCAAATTCTTCGCCTCGGTACAGAACGTCAATGCCAAACCGGGCGACGACGCCTCCCGCCAGTTGTTGCTCAGCGATGCCCAAGCCCTGAGCAATCGTTTCAATTCAGTGTCCAGTCAGTTGAAGTCGCAGAACGCGAACATCAACGGCAACCTGACGAACATGGCTGATCAGGTCAACAAACTGGCTACTACCGTGGCGCAGTTGAACAAGAAGATCAGCGAAATTTCCAGCACCGGCGGCTCGCCGAACGAACTGCTCGACGCTCGCAACGAAACCATGCGCCAGCTTTCGACCTTCACCGGTGCACAATATGTTGAGCGCGAGGGCAACGTAGATATCTATCTGGGCAGCGGTCAGCCGCTGGTGATTGGCGATACGGTTAACAAGCTGGAGGCTGTCCCAGGTAAAGATGATCCGGGACGTTTGTCGTTGCAGCTCAATCGTGGTTCGAGCACCATCGACATCACCTCGATCATGACCGGTGGTGAAATCGGCGGCCTGCTGCGTTATCGCAGCGAAGTACTCGATCCGGCCATGAACGAGTTGGGGCGCGTGGCGCTGGTCGTCGCCGATCAGATGAACAGTGTCCAGGCTCAGGGCATCGACAAGAACGGTGATTTCGGTTCGAACCTGTTCAACAGCATCAACAGTGCCGCGCAGATGTCTCAGCGCAGTATCGCTTCTACCGGCAACAGTGCCGGTTCCGGTAACTTCGATGTGAGCATCGAGGACACCGGCAAGCTGACCATCAATGATTACAAGGTCACGTTCACGAGCGCTACCGACTTCACCGTTCAGCGTCTGCCGGATAACACATCGATGGGTAGCTTCAGCGCGGCGACCACGCCTGCGCCGGTGATAGATGGGTTCTCGATGTCGTTCAACGGTGGCGCGGCCAAGGGCGATACCTTCAAATTCACCCCGACACGTAATGCGGCAACCAGCATCAAGACCGAGATGACGGACTCCAAGCGTCTGGCGATCGCCGCGCCATTGGGCGCAGCGATCGCGGCGGGTGGTAGCGGTACGTTGACCATTCCGGCCAGTGGTCAGCCGACCCTGACCACGAAATTTGATATCTACGACTCGGCCACCACCACTGCGATGCAGAACGGCCTGAAAAACTCCATGCCGACCAAGGTCGTGTTTGGCGATGTTTCCGCCGACGGCACCAGCCAGACTTACCAGTTCCTGGATGCCAAAGGTGGCGTTATCAGCAGCGGCACTATCAAGCCGGGTGAAAACAACACCCTGAGTCTGACGGTACCGCTCAAGGACGCTACCGGTGCACCGATCCCGCCTGCACCTGCCACTCAGTACACCGTCAGCTTCGACATGGCCGTTGCCGGCTCCCCGGGCAAAGGCACCGCCATCAACGTCTCGCTCAGCCAGCCAGGCACGCTGGACAACCGTAGCGGCACGGCGCTGGCGAATTTGCAGACCAAGCAAACCGTGGACACAGGGTCGGCGAGCAAGGGCATTTCCCTGAACGATGCTTACGGCAAACTGGTTGAGGGTGTCGGCTCCAAGGCAGCCCAAGGCAAGCTGGACAGTGCTGCGACCGGCGCCATCCTGGCCAATGCCAAGGGCGCTCGTGACTCGCTTTCAGGTGTCGATCTCGACGAGGAAACCGGCAACCTGGTCAAGTATCAACAGTATTACACCGCCTCTTCGCAGATCATCAAGGCTGCGCAGGAAACCTTCAGCGTACTGATCAACAGTCTTTAAGGAGTCGTAGCTAATGCGCATTTCTACCGCCCAGTTTTACGAGTCCTCGGCAGCAAACTATCAAAAGAACTTTGCCAACGTCGTTAAAAGCAGCGAAGAGGTCAGCAGCCTCGTTCGTGTAAATACCGCCGCTGACGATCCGGTTGGCGCATCGCGTTTGCTGCAATTGGGGCAGCAAGCTTCGATGCTTGATCAGTACAAGACCAACACCAGTACCATCAAGGCGACGCTGGGTCAGGCCGAATCGGTGATGACCAGCATCAACAACGTGTTGCAACGTGCCAAGGAGCTGGCAATCGGTGCCAATAATGCCAGCTACACCGATGCGGACCGCCAGGCCAATGCCTCGGAGCTGGGTCAGATTGAAGCGCAATTGCTGAGCCTGATGAACAGCCAGGACGAAAACGGCAAATACATTTTTGCCGGTTCCAAGGGCAATACCGTACCGTTTACCCACAACTCGGATGGCACCTACAGCTACAACGGTGATCAGGTGACCCTGGATCTGCCGGTGGGTGATGGCATGTCGATGGCCAGTAATATCACGGGTTGGGATGTGTTCCAACAGGCGATCAACACCAGCCGCAGCCAGGTTACTCCCTCGGTGAATGATGGTCTGGCGAATCTGTCCAACGGGCAAGTGACGTCGAACGTGGCGTACAACAATAAATTCCGTGGCGGCGAGCCTTACACCATTGAATATGTCAGCGGTACCCAACTGAAAATTACCGATGGGGCTGGTAACGACAGAACTTCCGAGCTTTCGAATGGCGGAGTGGTCGGCACTGGCGTGAACCAGACCGTGAGCTTCCGCGGCGTGGATCTGACCCTGAGCGTCAACCTGCCGGCCGGTACCAGCTCTTCGGCACTCATCGGTCGTACGTTCAAACTGGCGGCCAAACCAGACACCTTCAACGTGGCACGCAGCCCGGGCAACCCGTCACAAACCCAGGTGACCGGCACCAACGTGACGGATCCGGCTGCCTATAAAGCCAGCTTTCCGAGTGGTTCGGCCGTTCTGAAGTTCACCAGCGCCACCGATTTCGACTTGTACGCGGCACCGATTGCCGCGGACAGCAGCCCAGTCTCCAGCGGCACGATGGTCGGCAACGTGGCGACCGCGTCGGGTGTGAGTTTCACGTTGAACGACACCGCGACTGACCCATTGGAAGCTGGCGATCAGTTCAACGTGGCGGTCAATACCCACGAAACCCAGAACATTCTGGATACCGTGAACCAGCTGAAAAACGCACTGAATACTCCAACCGACGGTGATGCCGTTGCCACCCAAAAGCAATTGTCGGCAATGACGTCGGGTATGGCCAACCTGGCCAGTGGTATTGACCAGGTGTCCGTCGGTTTGAGTTCGGTCGGTGGTCGCGGTTCGGCGCTGGATACTCAAAGCGACACTAATCAGGCATTGGTGTTGGCAAACTCTCAGACGCAATCGGCGATTCGTGATTCCGATTCGGCGGAAGTGATGACGCGGCTCACCTTGCAGCAGACCATGTTGCAAGCATCGCAGTTGGCGTTCAGCAAAATCTCCCAGTTGGGGCTGTTTAATAAGGTTTGAGGATATTTGAGGTCGTACCACTAACTCGGTGTGCTCTAGTTTATGTTCGCTTGAAATTGGCGAGCTTTTTTGTCAAGGACATAAGTCGTGAAGTTATATCCACTCGTCACTATCGTCATACCTGCTTTCTACTCGCGTTTTTTTGAGATGGCGATACAGAGTGCGGTAGATCAGACTTATGAAAACCTGGAGATCATCGTCTGCGATGATAGTGATGATGATGAGATCGAGCAGATGGTCATGGCCAGGATTCATGCGGGCCAGTCTGGCATACGTTATCTGCGTAATTCGCAACGTCTTGGATTCGCCGACAATCTTCAGCGGTGCGTGGACAATGCCCAGGGTGAGTTCATCAAGGTGTTGTGTGACGATGATCTACTGCTCGCGCATTGCGTGAGCGATCAGGCCCTTGCTCTGAATAGCTGCGCGGAGTCTAAACTTGTAATTTCTCCGCGTTTGTTCTCTGATGAAAATAATTACATCCTGCCGCATCGATTGCAGAACATCGCGCTACCACTTGGTGACAGTTTACTCAAGGGACAGGACATTCTGGCATTCCTGGACGGCCAAGCTGTCAGTTTTCTCGGTAACTTTTCATCCGCCTTGATGCGTACTAGTGATTTACGAGACCTGCTACCAGCGCTGACTCAGCCAGGCCAGGGTTTCCTGGCAATCCTGGATCTGGTGATGTTTGTTTGCCTGCTACGTCGGGCTGATTTGATCATGCTCCATAGGACTGGCTCCGTAGAGCGATTGCATCCAAATCGTTTGAGCAGGCAGGTTGATACCCTGCTTCAAGCAAAAAACGAATGGAGTTGGCTCATGCAGATGCTTTCGTCGCGTACGGGGGAAGACGCACCTGCAGACGGCTGGGTACGCTTTGTCGATCTCATCGACACCCAAATTTCACCCCGGCAATGGAAAGAGTTACCGATCCAGAGAATATTGGGTACGTGGCAAACCCGACTGTCTTCAAGGGTCGGCAGTGATTGTGAGAGTTACGATGAGCTTTATCAGCAATGGCTCTCCTGCCGGAAGCTTTCTGACGTTCAGCGCCGCTTGTTGCCACAGACCATCGCCGCCTGGCCTGCCAGGCCACGAATCATTTTGGTCGTGCTTGACCCTGAGGGAAACGACAGCGATGTGCGGTCTACCCTGGCTAGTCTAGCCGGCCAACTGTATACAGCATCAACCGTTGTGGTGTTTTCCAATACCTTTGTCGAACATAACGGACACCTGATCACTGGCAAATTTCAAAAAGATTGGCCCTCTCAGGTCAATGAATTGCCAGCTCAGTTAGCTGGCGATTGGATCTATCTGCTGCGAGCTGGCGACGTCTTGAGCGAATCGGCATTGCTGGTACTGGCGGAGCGTATTGCAACCATACCGAATCTGGCCTGTGTGTACAGCGATGAGGGCGAGCTAAAGGAGGGGCGCTCTTTCGAGCCGGTGTTCAAGCCCGATTTCAATCTGGACTTGCTTCGAAGCTACCCTTACGTAGGGCGATCCCTCGCGTTCTCTTGCCAAACACTCGTGGAGCTTGGCGGTTTTAATACCGATTTTGGTGAGCTTGCGCCCCATGATCTGCTTTGGCGAATTGTGGAGACAGCTGGGCTGGCGGCCATCGAACACATCGCCGAGGTTCAGGTCGAATCAATATTTACTTTCGCCCAGTGGGTTTCATCTTCTGAAGTCACCGAACAAAACTCACGAGTGTTATCTGCACACCTTCAACGACTGGGTGTCGCCTATCAGCTCAACAGGGAAGGGCAGCCTTGGCTCAATCGGGTCGACTATCTGCTTGATCAACAACCCATGGTTTCGATTATTGTCTCCAGTGGTGAGGATCTCGAAACCTTGCAGGTCTGTGTCGAAGGGCTCATTGAACATACAGCTTATACCCGCTACGAAATACTGATCGTCAGCGGGCAAAAGTCCACGATTGAAATGCATAACTGGCTCGAGGCCATGTCGCATCTGGCGCCTTCCATGCTCAGGGTGCTGCACACTCCCGGACCGGATACATTCGCGGGTGCCGTTAACTTTGCTGCCGGGCAGGCGCGGGGTGATTTTATTTTGCTGCTGTCGCCCACATTACGTGTACTCAATGGCAACTGGCTGAATGAATTGTTGAATCATACAGTACGCCCCGAAGTCGGTGTTGTCGGGCCCAAGGTGGTCAGTGTCGAGGGAAAAACTGTCGGCATGGGGGCTGTATTGGCATTGGACTCATGCGCAACGGCGGCGTTTGAAGGCATCGACGCGCACAGCCCTGGTTACATGCAGCGCTTGCAGGTAGTGCAAAACTGGAGTGCTGTCAGCTGCGCCTGCCTGATGGTTCGCAAAGAGGTTTTTCAGAGTGTCGGTGGACTGGATGAACACTCGTTTGGTGTCGCCCTTGCTGGCGTCGACTTTTGTCTGAAAGTCGGTTCTCAGGGTTATCTGGTGGTCAGCACCCCCTATGCAACGGTGCTTGGTTCCCCTGCTTCATATCTTACGATCACTGGGAACTCTGCGAAGGACCTGGAGGAACGGGATGCGCTTTATCGCCGATGGCTTCCCACATTTGTCAAAGATCCCGCCTACAGCCCCGTTCTGAATCCTGCCAAAGCCAATTTTGCACTGGATCCTGGGGTGATAAGTGGTTGGGCCCCGTTTCGCTCACGTTCACTTCCCTTCGTTCTTGGGTTGCCAGTGAACGCTTCTGCTGTAGGGCATTATCGCGTCGTGCAGCCATTTTTACAGCTTGAGTCGGCAGGTCACATAACCGGGCGCTGTAGCTATGAGACTCCGGGTGTCATGGGTTTTGAGCGGATGAAACCGGATATCGTGATCTTTCAACTGCGTCACACGGCGTCAGCCGTGGATGATATGGCGCGGTTAAAAAGATTTTCCGATGCCAGGAGTATCTTCGAAATTGACGATTACATCCTTGATGTGCCGAAGAAGAATATTCACGCAAGGGACAAGCCCGCTGATGTCCGGGAACAGTTGCAGCGAGGTATTGCGCAATGTGAGCGAGTCATCGTTACCACTAATGCTTTGGCCAATGCATTGAGCGACATGCATCACGATATCCGGGTCGTTCCCAATATGCTCGCGCAGCATCTCTGGAGCGGCGTGCGCAGTATGCGCGGAACGTCGAGCAAGCCACGAGTCGGCTGGGGAGGAGGCACCAGCCATACCGGAGATCTGGAAATCATCGCTGAAGTGGTGCGAGAGCTGGCAGATGAAGTCGAGTGGGTGTTTTTTGGTATGTGCCCCGACGCGTTACGACCTTACATTCATGAATTCCATCCTTGCGTACGCCTTGATGCCTATCCGCAGAAGCTGGCCAGTCTGAATCTCGATCTGGCGCTTGCTCCGTTGGAGTTCCATTTGTTCAATGACTGCAAGAGCAATCTGCGCTTGTTGGAGTACGGCGCGTGCGGTTACCCCGTTGTCTGCTCCGATACAGAAGCTTACCGCGGTTATCTGCCGTGCACGCGCGTGCGCACCAACAGTACTCAGGAATGGCTTGAAGCTATTCGCATGCATTTGAATGATCCCCAGGGCAGCTACCGCATGGGAGATGAGTTGCGGACTGTTGTTCTGCGTGACTTTGTACTTAGTCAAAACAATCTTCAGCCATGGGTTAATGCCTGGCTGGTTAACTGATCATCAGTTCAACTTGGCGATCTGTCAGGTTCGACATTGAATTTCTGAATTAAGGGTTCTGCTATGGGTGAAGAGTCAATGGCAGCTGCGTCGACGCTAAATGACGTCACAATCATCCTGCTGGGACGTTCCGGATCAAATTATTTGCAAAGAGCAGACGGGTATTATCGTTCCCGAATCTCCAATGTGATGACGGTGAGTATGGATGTGGCGGGTAAGCCAACATCCCGATCAACCGCAAAAAATTGGAAGCCTGCGCTTATTGCCAGCTTGCGGGCTGTTGTTACGCCGTATGTCGTACTGGCTTCAGAAAGCGACTTTCTGTTGTTCGATGCACTAGAGGAAAACATAGGTTTTTTGAATACGCATCTGCAGTATTCGCTTAGCCAAGGCTATGTGCTTGGTTATCGACCTGATAATGGCTGCACTGGCTTTTACAAGCAGGGCGCGGCACTTGTGAAGTATAACGACGCGCAGTCCTCACTTGATCGGATCAGCCGGTTCACGGCATGCGGGATCGAAGCCTGGCGAGCAGTCGTCAGAACACAAGTCTTGTTACAGGTCGCTCAGGATCTGCCGAACGAGCTTGCATTTGAAGGGGCAATGGCAGCTCTGTCGTTCGGGCTGCTGGCCGAGCACAGCGCCGCGATCCTGCCTGTGACCCATGGCCTGGTTGAATACACCGCCGACGCAACAATTGCCGATAACCTTGATGTTGAGCGTGCTCGCCTCACACCGGTTGTCCGTCAATGGGACGCAGATCGTTGGCAATTGTGCAATACGGAAGCGGGAAGCAAAGTCCTCGAAGGATTCGTCAGGGTTTTTCTGAGCGTTCGCACTGCGCCGCTGCTGTTTACTTCCCGTTGGACCAGTGTGTCGCAAAAGCCACAGTGGAGTTTTGAAAGCCGCCAGTTCGTCGAGATGCCTTATTACGACTTGGGGTTGTTCAATTCGCTGGAGCAGTTGGAGTGCATTGTCCACGCCAGGCCAGCCGGGTCGCAACACATCCATGCTCTGGAAGGCGTATGGGTGCGCCAGCGTGAGCTAATGGCCGTACACCTGAACGATACGCCCGATAGTCTGCGGCTGCGTTATCAGCAGGCGTTCTCGCTCGGTATGTTTAACAGGCAAGTCATCGAGCGATTAATCGCATCACTTGATGCAGTACAGGACACGTTACAGGCACAGCAGATCAACACTTGGCACCAGCGGTTGATCGCATCAGGTGCTGTGCACGTTGAGCATCTGCTTGAGCAAACCCCATCCGGTCAGATACTTGAAGCTATCCAATGCGCAGCACCTGACGATGCCAGCACAGCGCGGGTTCTCAAACATCTGGAAAAGCATCCATCGCCTCAAGTTACATTTCTGCTCATTGATCTACAGGGCAATGACGAGGCCCTGCAAAGAACCTTCGATAGTTTGATTGCCAGCGGTTTACGTACGTTCAAGATCGTGGTTTTGCGCGACGGTAAGCTAGCGACAATTACCACGATCGAAGATACGGTGCATTTTGTAAAAGTCTCCGAAGACAACCTGATTGCACGTTTGAACCAGTTGGTTGGCCAGCTTTGCACTGAATGGCTGATGGTACTTGATGCAGGGGATGTTCTGGCCCGTGGCGGTCTTCTGCGCCTGCATACCGAGCTGCCTGGCGCGAGCGAGTGTCGGGCGATCTCGGCGAATGAAATTCATCGCGATGTTGATGGTCGGCTGGTCAGTCTGGTGCGCCCGGGAACCAATCTTGAACTGCTACGAAGCCGTCCGGATTTGATGTCTAAACATTGGCTGGTTCGTCGTCAGGAAGTTATGAATCTTGGCGGTTACAGCAATGCCTGTCCGGAGACGTTTGAGTTCGACCTGTTGCTTAGAATGATTGAACGTCAGGGCTTGGCCGGCTTGGCCCATATGGACGAATACCTGGTTATCAGCGACAGCCCCGGCGACTCGATGAATGCAGAGGCGATCGAGACATTGAAGCGCCATCTGGCAATTTTGGGTTATAGCGCGCAGGTCGATCTCGTGGCGGGCAAAACGTTAAATATCGATTATCGTCACTACCAGACTCCGCAAGTCAGCATTTTGTTGGCTGCGGAGAATGATCTCCAGGCACTCAAAGAGTGTCTTGGGCGTGTAACCCAGCGCACCCGCTACCAGCATTACGAAGTCATTGTCGTCGCAGATTCCGCCTGCCCCGAGGAAATCCGCAGCTATTTGTCCAGATTCGAAGGTAATGGTGGACGGATCAAAGTGCTTTGGAGCCCGCAAGTTCTGTCACGGGCCGAGCTCTTCAACCAAGCTTGCCAGTACGCGTCGGGCGAATATCTGGTGCTGTTGTCCAGTCGTAGTCATATCGCGACACCGGCTTGGATCGAATGGATGTTGAAACAGGCTCTGCGCCCGGAAGTCGGGATTGTCGGGTGCAAGATGCAGGATGTCGATGGATTCATCAGTCATGCCGGATACGATCTCGTTGCCACGACAAGGGTCGTCTCCCCGTGGGTCGGGCTTTCGCACACGGCATTGGAACCAGCTCTGGGAGTCGGTAGTGAGCGTAGTTGCCAGGCGGTTTCGAGCGACTGCCTGATGGTACGTAAATCCATATTCAAGCAGGTGGGAGGCCTTGAGTACTTTGAGCGCAGCTCCGTCGCCGGTGATTTGGATTTCTGTCTGAAAGTGGCTCAGGCGGGCTGGTCCACAGTTTGGGCTCCGCAGGCGCAGGTGATTAATCCGGGTGTACTGGCCGATGAACTGGCACGCGCAGCCGTTGTGTCCGAGCGCTGGCCCGGCGCTTTTACGGCTCGTACGGAGGTCGAGGGGAAGTATGGTATCGATGTTTCGAGAACCGTATCAGATCGACAATCGCCCGAATTGACTTGGCTTGCAGCCCTGGAGGATGGCCAGTGATCGATGGCAAAGTAGTTGGCTGTGGCATCACCACGTTCAATCGTCCAGAGCAGTTGCAACGGTTGTACCGGTCGTTACCGTCGGGAATCATTGATCATGTGGTTGTGGTCAACGATGGCCGACCCTATGAGCCCGATTTTGGCGATGAAGCTTATATCTTCATTCAGAATGAACAGAACCTGGGTGTGGCCAAATCAAAGAATAAAGCCATTGAACATCTGCTCAAGGTGGGGGCCGAGCATATTTTTTTGATTGAGGACGATATATTCGTTCAAGACTCGACAGTGTTCGAGCGTTACATCGAGGTGTCTCGCGCCACGGGTATTCAGCACCTCAACTTCAGCCAGCATGGATTGATGAACAAGGCATCGGACGGTAGCCCGAATCCACGTGTCACCATCACGTACGAGGGAGGCTTGCAGGTTCCGTTTTATCCCCATTGTGTAGGAGCGTTCTCTTATTATTCCAAGCGTTGTCTGTTGGACGCAGGAGGAATGGATGAGGGTTTTTACAACGCCTTCGAGCATGTCGAGCACACGCTCAGGATCATTCAGTCCGGGCAGCATCCAGCGTTCTGGTATTTTGCAGACATCCCCGCTTCGGCCAGCTATCTGGGGGATGAAGCCTGGAGTGTCGAACAGTCGACCATTTCATCCAGGGTCGATCGTGACCTGATTGCCCGTAACGCAACCGCCTACTTCCAGGAAAAACACGGCGTTGTACCAGTGGCTTTGCCATTGGCCACAACCGAGGAGTTTATTGCAGGCCTGCAGAATATCCTTGCACGATACGGCCGGTCTCGGCAGGGCAAGGCTGCGCCTGCCATCAGCAGCGAACGAGGAATGGCACTGGCTCACAAGTATTGTGTAGGCAGTGGGATAGAACTCGGCGCAGCGGCACACAACGCATTCTATTTGCCGCAGTGCCTGAATGTTGCGCCGAGTGACGGTGTCAATTATGTGCATGAGCGCGACTTGGCGGACTATCTCAAGTACAAGCAGGCTCAGGTTGATCGGACTGGAGAGATGATCAATGTGGACCTGGTGGGTGACTTTCAGTCCATTCACTGTAGTGATCAGGCTTTCGACTATCTCATTAGCTCCCATGTGATCGAGCATGCGCCCAATGTGCTGGCTGCCTATGTTGAGTCGCAGCGAGTATTGAAAGACTTTGGTGTGTTCTTTTGTATTTTTCCCAAGCGAGTGGCGGCAAAAAGTGATGCCACACGCGCATTGAGCACATTGCCTGCGATGATAGAGGCGTTCCAGATGGGCATCGATGTTCATTCGATGCCTGAGAACGACTGGCGAGAGCACTATCAAGTGTTCTCGTTGCAAAGCATGTTGCGGGTGATCAACCACCTCAACAATAGCGGTTTGGGCAGCTGGTACATCGAATGTGTGGAGGAAACCGACAGCAAGGTCGGCAATGGGCATACTATTGTATTGCGCAAATTCGAAGGACTCGCCGGATCCCGTTGGCCTGAGGAGACGGCGTTTGCCAATGAGTTCAGTCGTCTGTGGGAGGCCGGGCAGTTGGGTGAGGCTTTGGCGATGCTAAAGGTATCCTTGTCCTATGAGTTTTTCGATGCGGTAAAATTGCATCTTGCCGCCCATCTCAGTCGAGAGTTGGGAGATATGCATGAGGCGGTTGAGTTCTTGCGCCAGGCATTGATTGTCGAGCCGGAGAACGAAGAATTCCGCAAGGTCTTTTATGACTGGACAGGCAGCTTTTTCACCAATCCGGTGTTGTAAATACACCTTCTGCCGGTAGCAGCCCGATGTAGGCGGTATAGATCAACAGGAGCAACGAACACCGGGTGATGAGTAAAATATGCGAAATCGTGACTTGGCAGTCGAAACGTGCATCTTTACTCTAATCAGCCGCCGCACCGGCGTCGGGTGTGATCGCAGAGGTGGCCGCCTGCTGCTGTCTAGCCTTGGACGTTCGTGAAAATCCGCCATATCTATCGGGAAGCCACAATGATTGGCATAAAAAGCATAGCGAGTTACGTACCGACCGTCGGTATCGATAACTACGCTCAGGGTGCCAAATTCGCCAAAGATGAAGAATTCATCCTCGGCAAGATCGGTTCGGCGTTCCTGCCGCGCAAAGGCGTTGAGCAGGAAACCTCGGACCTGTGCGTTGAAGCGGTCAACGCATTGTTCGCCAATAACCCGGACCTCAAACGCGAGTCCATTGATGCACTGATCGTTGTCACGCAGAACGGTGATGAAGAAGGGCTGCCGCATACTGCCGCCATTGTTCAGGACAAGCTGGGTCTGCCGACCCATGTGGCCGCGTTCGATATTTCCCTGGGGTGCTCGGGCTACGTTTACGGCATCTACGCCATGAAAGGCTTCATGGAAGCGGCAGGATTAAAGAATGGTTTGCTGATCACTGCAGACCCTTACTCGAAAATTGTCGATCCGGAAGACCGTAATACCACCATGCTGTTCGGTGATGCCGCTACCGCAACGTGGATGACCGAGGGCGCGCCGTGGCAGTTGGGCAAGTCCAAGTTCGGCACCGACGGTTCGGGTGCTCCGCACCTGAAGGTCAGCGACGGCGTGTTTTTCATGAATGGTCGCCAGGTGTTTAACTTTGCCCTGTTGAAGGTGCCTGCGCATCTGCACGAACTGTTGGACGAGTCGCAGTTGCAAGCCAGTGAAATCGATGCATTCTGCATCCACCAGGGCAGTGCGGCCATTGTCGATGCAGTCGCCCGACGCTTTGAAGGCGAGCCAGAGAAATTCATCAAGGACATGGTCGAGACCGGCAATACCGTGTCTTCGAGCATTCCGCTTCTGCTGGAGAAACATGTATTGACCTCGACATGGAGGCGCGTTGCTATCAGTGGGTTCGGCGTAGGCTTGTCCTGGGGGTCGGCGATTCTTTATCGTGGCTGAATCGTTCAGGCTGTCACAAATAGCGCTACCGGCTTTTCGGTAGCGCTATTTTTTTGTCTGGCGCTTTTGCTGGTGGCTTTTTTGACGTCATTTTTTATGGCGCAAGATCGCTAAGCCCTTGTTTTACAGGGGGTGGCAGTCTGCTAGTAATTTTTTTTAAAAAACCCCTCAAGCAACCTGCCTTGACGACGATAACTATTACGAAGGTTCTCTAGGCCACACCCGGCGGTTGCCAGGGCCGGAAGCCGCAGTACCCAACCAACGAGGAATTCGTCATGGCTTTAACAGTAAACACTAACGTTACATCGTTGAACGTTCAGAAGAACCTGAACAAGGCTTCCGATGCACTGTCGACTTCGATGACCCGTCTGTCTTCCGGTCTGAAAATCAACAGCGCCAAAGACGACGCCGCCGGTCTGCAGATCGCTACCCGCATGACTTCGCAGATCCGTGGTCAGACCATGGCGATCAAAAACGCCAACGACGGGATTTCCATCGCCCAGACTGCTGAAGGTGCGATGCAGGAGCAAACCAACATTCTGCAGCGTATGCGTGAATTGGCCATCCAGTCGCGTAACAGCTCCAACAGTTCCGACGACCGTGATGCGCTGAACAAAGAATTCTCGCAAATGTCGGAAGAGCTGACTCGTATTGCTGACAGCACCCAGCTCAACGGCAAGAATCTGCTGAACACCGCTAGCAACACTATGACCTTCCAGGTTGGTTCTGAAACGAGCTCCGATAACCAAATTTCGATTACTCTGGGTGATCTGAAGGCCACCACTCTGGGTGTTGACAGCGGCACAATTGCGATCTCTGGTGCAGACAGCGACATCCAGGCTAACTTCTCGGCTGCTGTTGACGCGATTGATAGTGCCCTGCAAACCATCAACAGCTCCCGTGCTGACCTCGGTGCTGCACAAAACCGTCTGACCAGCACCATCTCCAACCTGCAGAACATCAACGAAAACGCCAGTGCTGCACTGGGTCGCGTACAAGATACCGACTTCGCTGCTGAAACTGCACAGCTGACCAAGCAACAAACCCTGCAACAAGCTTCCACCGCAGTTCTGGCTCAGGCCAACCAACTGCCATCCGCTGTACTGAAACTGCTTCAGTAATAGCCCGGTGAGTTTTGGCGGGGGAGTGCGAATGTCGCGCTCTCTCGCTTTTTACTTTAAGAGGTGATGGACATGGATATGAACGTCAAGCTGAACTTGTCTTATCCTGCGTCCCAGCAGGCGACGACGACCGTTGCCGATAAGCCTGCACGGAAACCTCTCGCGGAAACTGCACCAGTGGTTACCGTCAAGGATGAAGGTAAAAACGACCGGTCCGAACAGGAAAAACTGAAGATGGCCGTTCAGGAAATTGAAAAATTTGTTCAGTCGGTCAAACGGAACCTTGAATTCTCGATTGACGAGCCTTCAGGCAAGGTTGTTGTAAAGGTCATTGCCAGTGACTCCGGTGAGGTGGTTCGTCAAATCCCCAACGAAGAAGTCCTGAAGTTGGCCAGTAGTTTGAATGATGCAAGCAGCCTGTTGTTCAGCGTTAAAGTCTGACAGTTGGCACAAATATTGTTGCTATGTTCTTTTGGGCGTTGTAGTGGTCAAAAGACCGGCGAGACACTGAAGGGAGTTTCACATGGCGAGTCCAATTCTACCGGGTCTTGGCTTAGGGTCCGGCCTTGATACCTCTGCTATTGTCAAGGCACTGGTCGATTCTGACAAGGCGGCCAAGCAAAGTCAGATTGACCGAGGGGCCAAGGCTAATACTGCAAGTCTCTCTGGTATTGGTACCTTGAAATCCTTGATGGCCGCCTTTGCAAAGTCCATGACTGACTTGGGAAGCACCACCAGTCCACAGTTTCCGGGTTTTGCTGCCACTTCCTCGGATGTGAAAATCGTCACGGCTACCGCGAGTAATACCGCTGTGGGTGGTAGTTACGCCATTGATGTCCAGAATATGGCGACTTCCTCGAAAGTCACCAGTGCGGCTTTTAAGAATGGCGTGACCAGTTCGATAACGGCTGGCCCTCTCACCATCCAGCAAGGCACCTCGACGTATAACCTCACCATCGATAGTGGGGCTACATTGCAATCGGTGCGGGACTCGATCAACGCCGATGCGTCGCTCAAGGCAGCAGGTATCAGTGCCAACATCGTGACCGACTCTTTCGGTTCGCGCCTGGTGCTGGGGTCGACCACTACCGGCTCAGGTTCTGATATCAGGGTCGGCGGCATTCCGGAGTTGACGATCGGCAGTGAAGTTGTGGGTACCACCGACGCACCGATGACCAAGGATTCCGCTGGTATTATTGGCGCTGCCGCTGTTGATGCCAATTTCACGGTCGACGGCATGGCGTTGACCAGCAAGACTAATACGGTCGATAAAGCCATCTCAGGTTTGACGTTGAATCTGGTCGCGAAAGGTGCCACCAGTGTAACGGTGGCCGCTAACAATGATGGTCTGAAGGCATCAATTCAAAAATTCGTCGATTCCTATAATGCCCTCGCCAACGGTATCTCGAAGTTGACTACACCTTCGGTCGGTGCTGATGGTAATCCGGTTTCCGCGGCATTGACTGGTGACGCGTTGCCTCGTTCAATTCTGTCCACAGTTCGCGGCCCATTAGCGGAAACAGGTGCCGGAAATCAGCTCACGGTGCTCGCTCAGTTGGGGATTACCACCAATCAGAAGACCGGCGCACTGGATTTCGATAGCACCAAATTCACCATCGCGATGAATGACAAAAAGCTGGGCGGTGAAGTCCAGGAGTTGTTCACGGGTAGTAACGGACTGCTGGAGCGGATGACCAAGGCGATTACTCCGTTCACGGAAACCGGTGGCATTCTTGATCAGCGCAGCACCAGCTTGAGCAAGACTTCGGCCAAACTGGCTGCCGATCAGGCGGCCCTTGATCGTCGTATTGAAACGCTGACGGCGGTACTGACCAAAAAGTACAACGACATGGATACTTTGGTAGGTAAGCTCAAAGCAACCGCCAGTAACATCACTTCAATGTTTGACGCGATGGCCGCGCAGCGGAAGAACAGCTGATAGCCCATGAACGCCAAAAGCCCGGCAGCGTCGATCAACGCCCCGGGCTTTTGCGTGTCGTGGTTAAAGTTTTTTGACGCATCGTCGATACACTGGTTATACGATCCACAGATTTCTGATGAGGTACAACATGAATCCAATGTTAGCCCTTCGCCAATACCAGAAGATTGGCGCCCAGGCGCAAACTTCCGAAGCCAGTCCTCATCGCCTCGTACAGATGCTGATGGAAGGCGGACTTGACCGGATCGCTCAAGCCAGGGGCGCGATGGAGCGCAAGGATATTCCCAATCGGGGCATTTTCATCAGCAAGGCTATCGGCATCATCGGTGGCTTGCGTGAAGGGCTGGATCTGGAAAACGCCCTCGACACCGTAGGTGAGCTGGACAATCTGTACACCTACATGATGAAGCGTCTGACCGAAGCCAATGTGAAGGGCGATCCAAAGATTCTCGACGAAGTCGCCGATCTGCTTCGCACCGTCAAGGACGGCTGGGACGGTATTGCCGCGCCGGCTCCTCAGTTTTAAGGAGATCACCATGAGTCTTGTATTGCAGCGAATCGAACAAACCCGAGAAGGTCTGGTAGGCGCTCTGGCCGAGCGTAACTGGGAAGCCATCGGTGAGTTGGACCAGTCTTGCCGTTCCTGCATGGAAGACGTCTTGAGTGAACCTTCGGTGGACGAGGCGGCGTTGCGCGATAACCTTGAAGAGTTGCTGGGTGTCTACAAGCAGCTGCTTGAGGCGGCAACGGGAGAGCGCCAGGCAATAGTCGATGAGATGTCGCAGATCCACCAAGCACAAAACGCAGCAAAGGTTTACCATCTGTTCGGTTAATTAACCCCAAGTTAATCCAGACATGTGCGCCATAAATTTGACTGTGCACGGTTTTTTGACTTAACTAGTGGCTGTTCCAGATTTCAGTCGTCTTCAGGCATATTTGTGCCTGCAAGCGTTTAGCTTGCCCCAGCATTTTGGGCATCGAGTTGACTAGGGAAGTTGCTATTGCATGTGGCGTGAAACCAAAATTCTGCTGATTGATGACGATAGCGTCCGCCGCCGCGACCTGGCGGTGATTTTAAATTTTCTTGGCGAAGAAAATTTACCCTGCGGTAGCCATGACTGGCAGCAGGCTGTCGGCTCTTTGTCGTCAAGTCGTGAAGTGATCTGTGTCCTCATCGGGACGGTCAATGCTCCTGGTGCACTTCTGGGCTTGCTTAAGACACTGTCGACATGGGATGAGTTCCTTCCGGTTTTGTTAATGGGCGATAATTCTTCCATTGACCTGCCGGAAGACCAGCGTCGGCGGGTGCTTTCGACCCTTGAAATGCCGCCCAGCTACAGCAAGTTGCTCGATTCGCTGCACCGTGCCCAGGTCTATCGCGAGATGTACGACCAGGCCCGCGAGCGCGGTCGTCATCGCGAACCCAATCTTTTCCGCAGTCTTGTCGGCACCAGCCGGGCGATTCAACACGTGCGCCAGATGATGCAGCAAGTCGCCGACACCGATGCCAGCGTGCTGATCCTCGGTGAGTCCGGCACCGGCAAGGAAGTGGTTGCGCGCAACCTGCATTACCATTCCAAGCGCCGCGAAGCGCCGTTTGTGCCGGTCAACTGCGGGGCGATCCCTGCCGAGTTGCTGGAAAGCGAATTGTTCGGCCACGAGAAGGGCGCCTTCACCGGGGCGATCACCAGCCGCGCCGGTCGATTCGAACTGGCCAACGGCGGCACCCTGTTCCTCGATGAAATCGGCGACATGCCGCTGCCGATGCAGGTCAAGTTGCTGCGCGTGTTGCAGGAGCGCACCTTCGAGCGCGTGGGCAGCAACAAGACCCAGAGCGTCGACGTGCGCATCATTGCCGCGACCCACAAGAATCTCGAAAGCATGATCGAGATCGGTACCTTCCGCGAAGACCTGTACTACCGCCTGAACGTGTTCCCGATCGAAATGGCGCCGCTGCGTGAGCGCGTCGAAGACATTCCGCTGCTGATGAACGAGCTGATCTCGCGCATGGAGCACGAGAAGCGCGGTTCGATCCGTTTCAACTCGGCGGCGATCATGTCGCTGTGCCGCCATGGCTGGCCGGGCAACGTCCGCGAACTGGCCAACCTGGTGGAGCGCATGGCGATCATGCATCCATACGGCGTGATCGGCGTAGTCGAGTTGCCGAAGAAATTCCGCTACGTCGACGATGAAGATGAGCAAATGGTCGACAGCCTGCGCAGCGATCTGGAGGAGCGCGTGGCCATCAACGGCCATACCCAGGACTTCACCGCCAATGCCATGCTGCCGCCGGAAGGCCTGGACCTGAAGGACTACCTCGGTGGCCTGGAGCAGGGGCTGATCCAGCAAGCGCTGGATGATGCCAACGGTATTGTGGCCCGCGCAGCCGAGCGCCTGCGCATTCGTCGTACCACGCTGGTGGAAAAGATGCGCAAGTACGGCATGAGCCGTCGTGATGGAGACGAACAGGCGGATGATTGACGCCTGTTTTTCAACTCATTCATTTATAAGCAGTTTTTTTTAGGCACGGGTATTGCTACGTCCCTCGCAACGTTCCGTTTCACTGACGGTCAGCCAAGCGAGAGAGCACGATGCCCCAAGCCGCCCAGATGTCTCCTGTCCCTGATGCTTCGCGGCAACCGTCCTCCGCGGAGCAGGCGAGCCGGCTTGGCCTTGAGCAGGCATTCGCGCAGTTCAATCAGATGTCCAGTCAGTTGACCGATTCCTACAGCATGCTTGAAGCCCGGGTCACCGAGCTCAAGGGTGAATTGGCGGTGGTCAGCGCCCAGCGCATGCAGGAGCTCGCAGAAAAAGAACGCCTGGCCAACCGCCTGCAAAACCTCCTCGATCTGTTACCCGGCGGTGTCATCGTCATTGACGCCCAGGGCATCGTGCGCGAAGCCAATCCGGCGGCGTGCGAGTTGCTGGGGCTGCCGCTGGAGGGTGAATTGTGGCGCCACGTCATTGCCCGCTGTTTTGCGCCGCGCGAAGACGATGGTCATGAAGTCTCCCTCAAGGATGGTCGGCGCCTGTCGATCGCCACGCGCTCGCTGGACGCCGAGCCTGGCCAGTTGGTGTTGCTCAACGACCTGACCGAAACCCGCCACCTGCAGGATCAACTGGCCCGTCATGAGCGGCTGTCGTCGCTGGGGCGCATGGTCGCTTCGTTGGCGCATCAGATACGCACGCCGTTGTCCGCCGCGTTGCTGTATGCCAGTCACTTGACCGAGCAGGAGCTACCGGTCGCTACCCAGCAACGCTTTGCCGGGCGTCTCAAGGAGCGCCTGCACGAACTGGAGCACCAGGTGCGCGACATGCTGGTCTTCGCCCGGGGCGAGTTGCCGCTGACCGACCGCGTGACGCCAGGCCAATTGATGCAATCGTTGCAAGCGGCGGCGTTGACCCACGTACAGGATCTGCCGATCCGCTGGCAGTGCGACAGTCATTCGGGGGAGTTGCTGTGCAATCGCGATACCCTGGTCGGCGCGATCCTCAATCTGATCGAGAACGCCATTCAGGCCAGTGCCGGTCAAGTGCGCCTCAAGATTCACCTCTACACCCGCGGCAACAACCTGCGTCTGTGCGTCAGTGACAGTGGCTCCGGTATCGATGTCGCCGTCCTGGCGCGATTGGGCGAGCCCTTTTTTACCACCAAGGCCACCGGCACGGGTCTTGGCCTGACCGTGGTCAAGGCAGTGGCGCGTGCTCATCAGGGACAATTGCAGTTGCGCTCGCGGCTCGGTCGCGGCACCTGCGCGCAGGTGATCCTGCCGTTGTTCAGCAGCGCTCAAGGAGCGGAGTGACACAGATGGGTATCAAGGTTCTGTTGGTCGAAGATGATCGCGCATTGCGCGAGGCGCTGGCCGATACGCTGTTGCTCGCGGGCCACGATTACAAGGCGGTGGGCTCGGCAGAGGAGGCGTTGCTTGCCGTCGGTGGCGAAGCCTTCAGCCTGGTGATCAGCGACGTCAACATGCCGGGCATGGACGGCCACCAGTTGCTGGGCCTGCTGCGAGCGCGGCAGCCGCAGTTGCCGGTGTTGCTGATGACGGCTCACGGTGCGGTCGAGCGTGCGGTCGACGCGATGCGCCAAGGGGCGGCGGACTATCTGGTCAAGCCATTCGAGCCCAAGGCGTTGCTCGATCTGGTGGGGCGTCATGCCCTGGGCAGTCTCGGCCTGGTCGAGGGTGAAGGGCCGATAGCATTCGAGCCGGCGAGCGCGCAGTTGCTCGAATTGGCAGCGCGGGTCGCACGCAGCGATTCCACGGTGTTGATCTCGGGTGAGTCGGGCACGGGCAAGGAAGTGCTGGCGCGCTACATCCATCAGCATTCTCATCGCGCCCGTCAGCCGTTCATTGCGATCAACTGCGCAGCGATCCCGGACAACATGCTCGAAGCGACCTTGTTCGGGCACGAGAAGGGTTCCTTCACCGGCGCCATTGCCGCGCAAGCCGGCAAGTTCGAGCAGGCCGACGGCGGCACCATTCTGCTCGACGAAATTTCCGAAATGCCCCTGGGGCTTCAGGCCAAGCTGCTGCGCGTGCTGCAAGAGCGCGAGGTCGAAAGGGTGGGGGCGCGCAAGCCGATCACCCTGGATATTCGCGTGGTCGCCACCACCAATCGCGACCTGGCGGGTGAAGTGGCAGCAGGGCGTTTTCGCGAAGATCTTTACTATCGCCTGTCGGTGTTTCCCCTGGCCTGGCGCCCATTGCGCGAGCGCACCGCCGACATCCTGCCACTGGCCGAGCGTCTGCTGGCCCGGCACATCAATAAAATGAAGCATTCGGCTGCCAGGTTGTCCCCCGAAGCCCAGGCGTGCCTGATCGGTTATCCGTGGCCGGGTAACGTGCGTGAGCTGGACAACGCGATTCAGCGTGCGCTGATCTTGCAGCAGGGCGGCTTGATCCAGCCGCAGGACTTCTGCCTGGCCGGGCCGGTGGCTTGTGCGCCACTGCCTGCGTTGGCGCAGGCGCCGGTGTGTTCTGTGGAAGTCGGATCCGAGTCGGCCGGTGCGCTGGGCGATGACCTGCGTCGCCGTGAATTCCAGATGATCATCGATACCCTGCGCGCCGAGCGCGGTCGTCGCAAAGAGGCGGCCGAGCGCCTGGGTATCAGCCCGCGAACCCTGCGCTACAAGCTGGCGCAGATGCGCGATGCCGGCATGGATGTGGAAGCCTTTTTGTTCGCGACCTGAATGTGGGTTTGGTAGTCAGGAGGGCTTTTGTTCAGAGTGGCCATGGAGCTGGCACCCTTGTTGCTAACACCTCACTACCCGCCGAGTGAGTGTCAAAAAATTGCGGGTCGTCAAAGAGAGAAACCATGAGCCAAGGTATTGAATTCAATCGGTTGATGCTGGATATGCGCGCCATGCAAATGGATGCAATGTCTGCGCCGAAATCGACTGCCGTCCCTGAAATGACGGGCAGCAGCTTTTCCGACATGTTCGGTCAGGCTATCAATAAAGTGAACGACACCCAGCAGGCTTCCACGCAGTTGGCCAGTGCGTTCGAAATCGGCAAAAGCGGCGTCGATCTCACGGACGTAATGATTTCCTCGCAGAAGGCCAGTGTGTCGTTCCAGGCGTTGACCCAGGTGCGCAACAAAGTGGTCCAGGCCTACCAAGACATCATGCAGATGCCGGTTTAAAGGACGAGATTGAGTCATGGCAGAAGCAGTCGCCGATAACGTTCCGGCCAAGGCCGCTCCAATAGACGGCAAACCGCCGCTGTTCGGGTTGTCCTTCCTGGAAAACCTCTCCGAGATGACCATGTTGCGTCAGGTGGGCCTGTTGGTCGGCCTGGCGGCAAGCGTGGCGATTGGTTTTGCCGTGGTGTTGTGGTCCCAGCAACCGGACTATCGGCCTCTGTACGGCAGCCTTGCCGGCATGGATGCCAAGCAGGTCATGGATACCCTGGCCTCCGCCGATATCCCGTACACCGTCGAACCCAATTCCGGAGCCTTGCTGGTCAAGGCCGATGACCTGTCCCGTGCGCGGCTCAAGCTCGCGGCCGCTGGTGTCACTCCCAGCGATGGCAACATCGGTTTTGAAATCCTCGACAAGGAACAGGGACTGGGCACCAGCCAGTTCATGGAAGCGACCCGCTACCGTCGCGGCCTCGAAGGCGAACTGGCCCGCACCATCTCCAGCCTGAACAACGTCAAGGGTGCCCGCGTGCACCTGGCGATCCCGAAAAGTTCGGTGTTCGTGCGCGACGAGCGCAAGCCGAGCGCATCGGTTCTGGTTGAACTCTATTCCGGTCGCTCCCTGGAACCCGGCCAGGTCGTAGCCATCATCAACCTGGTGGCAACCAGTGTTCCCGAACTCGGCAAGTCGCAGATCACCGTGGTCGACCAGAAGGGCAACCTGCTTTCCGATCAGGCGGAAAACTCCGAGCTGACCATGGCCGGCAAGCAGTTCGACTACAGTCGTCGCATGGAAAGCATGCTCACCCAGCGCGTGCACAACATCCTGCAGCCGGTGCTGGGCAACGACCGTTACAAGGCCGAAGTCTCGGCTGACGTGGATTTCAGTGCGGTCGAATCGACTTCCGAGCAATTCAACCCGGATCAACCGGCATTGCGCAGCGAACAGTCGGTCAACGAACAGCGTACCGCCAGCAATGGCCCGCAAGGCGTGCCGGGTGCCCTGAGCAACCAGCCGCCAGCGCCGGCCTCCGCGCCGCAGACCACCGGCGGCACTCCGGGGGCAGCAGGCATGGTGCAACCGGGCCAGCCACTGGTTGATGCCAACGGCCAGCAAATCATGGACCCGGCCACCGGTCAGCCGATGCTCGCGCCGTACCCGGCGGACAAGCGTCAACAATCGACCAGGAACTTCGAACTCGATCGCTCCATCAGCCACACCAAGCAGCAGCAGGGCCGGTTGAATCGCCTGTCGGTGTCGGTAGTCGTTGATGATCAGGTCAAGATCAACCCGGCCAACGGCGAAACCACCCGTGCGCCGTGGACCGCCGATGAATTGGCGCGCTTCACTCGCCTGGTGCAGGACGCGGTCGGCTTCGATGCCAGCCGTGGCGACAGTGTCAGCGTGATCAACATGCCGTTCTCCGCCGAGCGCGGTGAGGTGATTGCCGAAATTCCGTTCTACTCCCAGCCGTGGTTCTGGGACATCGTCAAGCAAGTGCTGGGCGTGCTGTTCATTCTGGTGCTGGTGTTCGGTGTGCTGCGTCCGGTGCTCAACAACATCACCGGTGGCGGCAAGGGCAAGCAGCTTGTTGGTTTGGGTAGCGACGTCGAGTTGGGCGGCATGGGCGGCCTGGACGGCGAACTGGCCAACGACCGTGTCAGCCTCGGTGGCCCGACCAGCATCCTGCTGCCGAGTCCGAGCGAAGGCTATGACGCTCAGTTGAACGCAATCAAGAGCCTGGTGGCAGAAGATCCGGGTCGTGTGGCCCAGGTCGTGAAAGAGTGGATTAACGCAGATGAGTGATAACCGAGCCGTTGCCGCCAAACTGTCCAAGGTCGACAAAGCCGCAATCCTGTTGCTGTCCCTGGGCTCCACCGACGCCGCCCAGGTGCTGCGTCACATGGGCCCCAAAGAAGTCCAGCGCGTGGGCGTGGCGATGGCCCAGATGGGGAATGTGCACCGCGAGCAGGTCGAACAGGTGATGAGCGAGTTCGTCGATATCGTCGGCGACCAGACCAGCCTGGGCGTCGGCTCCGACGACTATGTGCGCAAGATGCTCACCCAGGCCCTGGGCGAAGACAAGGCCAACGGCCTGATCGACCGCATCCTGCTCGGTGGCAACACCAGCGGCCTCGACAGCCTGAAATGGATGGAGCCGCGCGCCGTCGCCGACGTGATCCGTTATGAGCACCCGCAGATCCAGGCGATCGTGGTGGCGTATCTCGATCCGGACCAGGCCGGTGAAGTGCTCGGCAACTTCGACCACAAGGTGCGGCTGGACATCATTTTGCGGGTGTCCTCGCTGAACACCGTACAGCCAGCGGCCCTGAAAGAGCTCAACCAGATTCTCGAGAAGCAGTTCTCCGGCAACTCGAATGCCTCGCGCACCACCCTGGGTGGCATCAAGCGCGCGGCGGACATCATGAACTTCCTCGACAGCTCGATCGAAGGCCAGCTCATGGACTCGATCCGCGAAGTCGACGAAGACCTGTCCGGCCAGATCGAAGACCTCATGTTCGTATTCAACAACCTGGCCGACGTCGACGACCGAGGTATCCAGGCACTGTTGCGCGAAGTGTCCTCCGACGTGCTGGTACTGGCCCTCAAAGGGTCGGACGAAGGCGTCAAGGAAAAGATCTTCAAGAACATGTCCAAGCGTGCGGCCGAACTGTTGCGCGACGACCTGGAAGCCAAGGGCCCGGTGCGCGTCAGCGACGTGGAAACCGCGCAGAAGGAAATCCTCACCATTGCCCGCCGTATGGCCGAAGCCGGGGAAATCGTTCTCGGCGGCAAAGGCGGCGAGGAAATGATCTAACACCATGGTCAAGAATGATGATGCACCCACTGACCTGATCCGGGCCAGGGATGTCAGTGGCTTCGAGTCCTGGGCGCTGCCCAGTTTCGACCCGCCGGAACCCGAGCCAGAACCTGCGCCTGAACCCGAACCGCCGGAAATGGAAGAGGTGCCGCTGGAGGAGGTCCAGCCACTGACCCTGGAAGAACTCGAAAGCATTCGCCAGGAGGCCTACAACGAAGGCTTCGCGGTGGGTGAGAAGGAGGGCTTCCACAGCACCACGCTCAAGGTCCGCCAGGAAGCCGAACAGGCGCTGGCACCGAAGCTTGCCGGGCTGGAACAGTTGATGGCGCACTTGTTCGAGCCCATCGCCGGGCAGGACACCCAGATTGAAAAGTCCCTGGTCGAGCTCGTGCAGCACATCACCAGGCAAGTGATCCAGCGCGAACTGGCCATCGACTCGACGCAGATCGAACACGTCATGCGCGAAGCACTCAAGCTCTTGCCGTTGGGCGTGGGCAATGTGCGGCTGTACATCAATCCCCAGGACTTCGCACAGGTCAAAGCCCTGCGCGAGCGTCATGAGGAAACCTGGCGCATCGTCGAGGACGAATCGCTGTTGCCCGGCGGTTGCCGGGTCGAGACCGAACACAGCCGCATCGACGCCACGGTCGAAACCCGTGTCGTGCAGGTGATGGACAAACTGTTCGATCAATTGCACGAGCAGGCCTTGCACCCGGCCGCGCCGGACCTGAGCCTGGAACTGCCGATCGACAGCAAGCCTGCGGCCGCGCCAGAAGCGGATGCACCTGATGCGCCTTGAACGCACCAGCTTCGCCAAGCGCCTGGGCAGTTACGCCGAGGCGACTGAATTGGCCGGCGCGCCGATCCTTGAGGGCCGCTTGTTGCGCATGGTCGGCCTGACCCTCGAAGCCGAAGGTCTGCGCGCCGCCATGGGTAGCCGCTGCATGGTGATCAACAACGACAGCTATCACCCGGTGCAGGTCGAAGCCGAAGTCATGGGCTTCTCCGGCAGCAAAATCTTTCTGATGCCGGTCGGCAGCGTTGCCGGTATTGCACCCGGCGCCCGCGTTGTTCCCCTGTCCGATACCGGTCGCCTGCCCATGGGCATGAGCATGCTCGGGCGGGTGCTCGATGGCGCCGGTCGGGCGCTGGACGGCAAGGGCGGGATGAAGGCCGAGGACTGGGTGCCGATGGATGGCCCGACCATCAACCCGCTCAAGCGCGAACCGATCAGCGAGCCGCTGGACGTGGGCATCCGTTGCATCAACGGCATGTTGACGGTGGGGCGCGGCCAGCGTCTCGGGCTGTTCGCCGGTACCGGTGTCGGTAAATCCGTGCTGTTGGGCATGATGACCCGCTTCACCGAGGCCGACATCATCGTCGTCGGGCTGATCGGTGAGCGGGGGCGTGAAGTTAAAGAGTTCATCGAGCACATCCTCGGTGAAGAAGGGCTCAAGCGCTCAGTGGTGGTAGCGTCTCCGGCGGACGATGCGCCGCTGATGCGTCTGCGCGCGGCCATGTACTGCACGCGCATCGCCGAATATTTCCGCGACAAGGGCAAGAACGTCCTGTTGCTCATGGATTCGCTGACCCGTTTCGCCCAGGCTCAGCGGGAAATCGCCCTGGCCATCGGTGAGCCGCCAGCGACCAAGGGCTATCCGCCGTCGGTATTCGCCAAGCTGCCGAAACTGGTGGAACGGGCCGGCAACGCGGAGAAAGGTGGTGGTTCGATCACTGCGTTCTACACCGTGCTGTCCGAAGGCGATGACCAGCAGGACCCGATTGCCGACTCAGCGCGGGGCGTGCTCGACGGGCACATCGTGCTGTCGCGGCGCCTGGCCGAGGAAGGGCATTACCCGGCCATCGATATCGAGGCCTCCATCAGCCGGGTCATGCCGGCGGTGGTGTCGCCGGAGCACATGATGCGCGCGCAGTACTTCAAGCAATTGTGGTCGCGCTATCAGCAGAGTCGCGACCTGATCAGCGTTGGCGCCTACGTCGCCGGTGGTGATCGCGAGACCGACCTGGCGATTTCCCTGCAACCGCAACTGGTCAAATACCTGCGTCAGGGCCTCAACGACAGCATCAGCCTGGGCGAAAGCGAAGCGTATCTGGCCTCGATCTTCGCGCCCGCGGCAGGCGGTTAAGCGGTCATGGCTCTGAGTCGGGCGGGACGGCTGGCGCCGGTGGTGGAAATGGCCGAAAAGACCGAGAAAACCGCGGTCCAGCGCCTGGGGCACTTTCAAGGGCAGGTTCGCCTGGCACAAAGCAAGCTCGCCGACCTCGAAGCCTTCCGTCTCGACTATCAGGAACAATGGATCGTGCGCGGCAGCGGCGGCGTCTCGGGCCAATGGTTACTGGGTTATCAGGGCTTTCTCGCGCAACTGGGCACGGCCATCGACCAGCAGCGGCAAAGCCTGGCCTGGCATCAGAACAACCTGAACAAGGCGCGGGAGACCTGGCAGCAGGCGTTTGCCCGGGTCGAAGGCTTGCGCAAGCTGGTTCAGCGCTATGCCGACGAGGCGCGGGCGCTTGAAGACCGGCGCGAACAGAAACTGCTGGATGAATTGTCCCAGCGCCTGCCGCGTGATAACCCCTATTGAACGTGCTTTCAAAAAACAGGCTGGCTTGCCCCCATCCTCTCCAGATGCTAAACCTTCTAAACGTTTGCCAATGACAAGGAAGCCATTAAATGTCGGTGATTACAGAAGTGTCCGAGGATGGACAAAGGCTGACGATCTCGATCAGGGGACGATTCGATTTCGCCAAGCATCAGGAATTTCGTCAGTCCTACGAAGATAAACAGCTATCGGCGGTCGTGGTCGACCTGAAGGATGCCACCTACCTCGACAGCTCGGCCCTGGGCATGCTGCTTTTGCTGCGCGATCACGCCGGTGGCGACGACTCCGATGTGCGCGTCGTCAACAGCAGTACCGACGTGCGCAAAATCCTCGCCATCTCCAACTTCGACAAACTGTTCGACATCAGTTGATTGCCATGCAGCCACTGGAGCCGCTGACAATCCTGATTGCCGAGGACAGCGCCGCCGATCGCCTGCTGCTGTCGAGCATCCTGCGCCGCCAGGGGCACGACGTGCTGACGGCGGCCAACGGCGCCGAAGCGGTCGAGGTGTTTGGCCAACAACAACCGCACATGGTGTTGATGGATGCAATGATGCCGGTCCTGGACGGCTTCGAGGCGGCCCGGCAGATCAAGGCCCTGGCCGGGGAAACCCTGGTGCCGATCATCTTCCTCACGTCGTTGTCCGAAAGCGAAGCCCTGGCCCGTTGCCTGGAAGTCGGCGGTGACGACTTTCTGGCCAAGCCCTACAACCAGGTGATTCTCGCTGCCAAGATCAAGGCGATGGATCGCTTGCGGCGCTTGCAGGACACCGTGCTGCAACAGCGTGACCAGATCGCCCGGCACCACGACTACCTGCTCAACGAACAGCGCGTGGCCAAGGCCGTTTTCGACAAGGTGGCGCACTCCGGCTGCCTGAATGCAGCGCCGAATATCCGTTATCTGCAATCGCCCTATGCGCTGTTCAACGGCGACCTGTTGCTGGCCGCGTTCACCCCGGCCGGAGACATGCACGTGCTGCTGGGCGACTTCACCGGCCACGGTCTGCCGGCGGCGGTGGGCGCCATGCCCCTGGCCGAAGTTTTCTACGGGATGACCGCCAAGGGCTACGGCCTGGCGGAAACCCTGCGCGAGATGAATGCCAAGCTCAAGCGCATCCTGCCGGTGGACATGTTCTGCTGTGCCACCTTGCTGTGCCTGAGTTTTCAGCGCCGTTCGGTGGAAGTCTGGAACGGCGGCATGCCCGACGGTTACCTGCATCGCGTTGCCAGTGGCGAGCGAACGCCTCTGCCGGCGCGGCACCTGCCTTTGGGGGTGCTGAGCCCGGACTCCTTCGACGAGCGAACCGACGTGTATCCCATGGCCATCGGGGACCGGGTATTTCTCCTGTCCGATGGCGTGATCGATACCTGCGACGCCAATGATCAGTTGTTTGGCGTGCAGCGATTGCAGTGGGTGTTTGCCGCCAATCGCCAGCCGGATGCACTGTTCGAAGAGATCGAGCAGGCGCTGCGTCATTTCGGCGGAGAAGCACGCGATGATGTCAGCATGGTAGAAATCAGCCTGCTGGAGAAGGCGCAGATCACGCCGCCGGCGTTGGTCTACTCCGACAGCGGCCAGTCCTGCCCGCTGGACTGGTCGGTGAGTTTCGAGTTTCGCGCCGCCACGCTCAAGCGTTTCAATCCGTTGCCCTATCTGTTGCAACTGCTGCTTGAGGTGCATGGTCTTCGGGCTCAGAGCGGTGCGCTCTACAGTGTGCTGGCGGAGCTCTATTCCAATGCGCTGGAGCATGGCGTGCTGGGGCTGGATTCGAGCCTCAAGCGCGATGCCTCGGGATTTGCGCGGTATTATCAAGAGCGTAATACCCGGCTGGACGAACTGCAGGATGGCTATGTACGGTTACATTTGCAGGTGACGCCAACGGACGACGGCGGTTGCCTGGCCATTCACATCGAAGACAGCGGCAAGGGTTTCGATGTCGAGCGGGTGATGGCAAGACCTTTGGAAGACGTCCGCCTGTCGGGGCGAGGGGTCAGTCTGATCCGCCAGTTGGGGCGTAATGCCCGCTGGAGCGACAATGGTCGAAGTGCACGCGTGGAGTTTATCTGGGAGGCTCTGGCATAATCCGCGCATTCTTGATCAAGGAGTGAGCAAGTGGACGACACACATGTGGATCGCGACGTGCTGAGTGCATTGCAGGAAGTGATGGAAGGGGGCTATCCGGATCTGCTGGATATCTTTCTTGCGGACTCCGAAGAGCGCCTGAAAGTCTTGAGAACAGCTGACAGTGCCGCACGGCTCGTAGAAACCGCCCATAGCTTCAAGGGCAGCAGCAGCAATATGGGCGCCTTCCGGCTGACAGAGCTCTGCCATCAACTTGAACAGCGGGCTAAAGATTTGCCATGGGCCGCCGTTCAGGAGCTGGTCGGCGAAATCGATCGCGAGTTCGCCGGTATCCGACCTCTGTACGAAGCTGAACGACAGCGTTGCCCGGCGAAAATCTGAGCATCCGCTGCATTGGGTCTTCTTCAAGTGAAACTGGCTCGACCTTTGCAGTCAACTCATCCAACTGTACTTACGAGCCCCGTGCAGCGGAGACCGTTTCATGCCCGTTACCCCCGATATTCTGCTTCCGGCCTCCAGGCAAGCCAAGACTCAGGCTGGCTCCGCCAATCCTGCGGCGCTGACCGCTGAGCCCGGGGGCAAGGCCGCAAGCTTCGCTCATGTCTATGCCAGCCAGGCCCAGGGCAAGCCCAATGCATTGGCGGATGCTCCGGTCAAGCCGGGTCGCGACACAACCTGCGATGTTGCCGGAAAAAAAGACGCCAATGACGACAAGTCTGCCGTCGAGGAACCGGTGGTTGCCGGTGGCGGCAAATCCTTGCCTGCCGACCATTCGGCGCAGACTGAAGACAAGACCGCCGGCGATGATGCGTCAGATGCCGCCCCGGCTCCTGTCGTCGATGCCGCACCGCTCGATCCGGCGCTTGATCCTTCATTGCAATCCGTCGTACAGGCACCGGTGGCCTTCGCCGTGGTCGACGCTGTGCAACCTGTCGTTGACGCGCCGGTAGCCGCCACTGCTACGGCTACGGCGGCTCCAGTGCTGGCCACTGCCGACGGTGATTTCGATCCCTCGACCGATCCCCTAGACGCCTTGCCGGCGGTGCGCCTGGCGATGGAGCAGGGTGGTCACGTATCGGCCTCCAGCCAGGCGCAGCCCAAGGCTGCACCGACACAGGCGCAAGCCCAGGCTGACGTTGAGCAGACGTCGGCGCAAAACTTTGCCGCCGGCATGGCGACCATGCTGGATGTTCAGGGCGACAAGAGCAGCACCGGCCAGGGTGACGACAAGGCTTTCAGCGGCTTGATCGACGACGGCCTGAAGGACCTCAAGTCCGCCAGCAGCGACACCCGTGTCGATGATTTCGCCAACCGTCTGGCAGCGCTGACCCAGGCCGCCACACCGAAGACTGCCAATGCCTTGCCGGTGAACCAGCCGATTGCCATGCACCAGAGCGGCTGGACCGAAGAGGTGGTGAATCGGGTCATGTACCTGTCCAGCGCCAATCTCAAAGCGGCGGACATCCAGTTGCAGCCCGCTGAACTCGGACGCCTGGACATTCGGGTGAGCATGGTTCCCGATCAACAGACCCAGGTCACCTTCATGAGTGCGCATCCGGGAGTGCGTGAGGCGCTGGATGGCCAGGTCCATCGCTTGCGCGACATGTTCGCGCAGCAGGGAATGGGCCAGGTCGATGTCAACGTTTCGGACCAGTCCCGTGGTTCGCAGCAAGGGCAGGAACAGGCCGGGCAAAGCCAGAGCGGACGAACCAGTGCCAGCGGCGGTCGCCTCGACTCGATGGATGACGACATCACCCCGAGCGTCGCTGAAGTAGCGGCCAATACCAGCAGCGTGATCGGCTCCAGCGCGGTCGATTACTACGCCTGATCAGGCCATACACCAAACCCTGTGGGAGCGGGCTTGCTCGCGAATGCGGTCAGTCATTTAAAATCTCTGTCGACTGACACTGCCCCTTCGCGAGCAAGCCCGCTCCCACAGTGGTTTTGCGCCGTCTTCAAATTGTGCCAAGCCCACCCATCCCCGCTCCCAGCCGTTCTGGCATAACACTTGCTCCTGCCTTGCCGTGCGACTGTGAAAACCCGAATAGTGACGGATTATTGGCATGGCGAAGAGCGACGCAGCAGTAGTAAAAGACCCCGCAACCAAAGGCAAACTCAAGCTGATCATCGTGATCGTGGCGGCCCTGCTGCTGGCGATCGGTTTGTCCGTGGGGGCGACCTGGTACTTCATGCACGGCGCCCAGAGCAAGCCTGCCGCCGCAGTGGAGCAGGCTCCCGCCGGCAAGCAGCCAGCGATTTTCGAATCGATGGCGCCGGCTTTCGTGGCCAACTTCAACCAGAACGGTCGCCAGCGCTACATGCAAGTGAGCATCACCATGCTCGGTCGTAACCAGGCGGATCTGGATGCGCTCAAGGTCCACATGCCGGTGATCCGCAATAACCTGGTGATGCTGTTCTCCGGGCAGGACTTCGCGACCCTCGCCTCGCCGGTCGGCCAGGAAATGCTGCGACAGAAAGCCACCGCCAGTGTCCAGGAAGTGGCGCAGAAAGAGCTCGGCAAAGTGGTGATCGAACAGTTGCTTTTCACTAATTTCGTACTGCAGTAGGAACACGACATGGCCGTGCAGGACCTGCTGTCCCAGGATGAGATCGACGCGCTGTTGCATGGCGTCGACGATGGTCTGGTACAGACCGAAAACGCTGCCGAACCCGGCGCCGTCAAAAGCTATGACCTGACCAGCCAGGATCGCATCGTCCGTGGACGCATGCCGACCCTGGAAATGATCAACGAGCGTTTCGCCCGCTATACCCGCATCAGCATGTTCAATATGCTGCGGCGCTCGGCGGACGTGGCGGTCGGCGGCGTGCAGGTGATGAAGTTCGGCGAATACGTGCACTCGCTGTACGTGCCGACCAGTCTCAACCTGGTCAAGATCAAACCCCTGCGCGGCACTGCGTTGTTCATCCTCGACGCCAAACTGGTGTTCAAGCTGGTGGACAACTTCTTCGGTGGCGACGGCCGGCACGCCAAGATCGAAGGGCGTGAGTTCACGCCGACCGAACTGCGCGTGGTACGCATGGTGCTGGAACAGGCGTTCGTCGACTTGAAGGAAGCCTGGCAGGCGATCATGGAAGTCAACTTCGAGTACATCAACTCGGAAGTGAACCCGGCCATGGCCAACATCGTCGGCCCGAGCGAAGCCATTGTGGTGTCGACCTTCCATATCGAACTCGATGGCGGTGGCGGCGACCTGCACGTGACCATGCCGTACTCGATGATCGAGCCGGTGCGCGAAATGCTCGATGCCGGCTTCCAGTCGGACCTCGACGACCAGGACGAGCGCTGGGTCAACGCCCTGCGCCAGGACGTGCTGGACGTCGACGTGCCGATCGGTGCGACGGTGGCTCGTCGTCAGTTGCGCCTGCGCGACATCCTGCACATGCAGCCGGGGGATGTGATCCCGGTCGACATGCCGGAAGAAATGATCATGCGCGCCAACGGCGTGCCGGCCTTCAAGGTCAAGATGGGCTCGCACAAGGGCAACCTGGCGTTGCAAGTGATCGAGCCGATCGAGCGCCGTTGACCGGCGCTTGTACCCGTTTGCGACTAACCGAATTCTGATTTTTTGCTCGCCGAGGACACAGACAAATGAACACGCAAGACGACCAGGCCCTGGCCGATGAGTGGGCAGCAGCCCTGGAAGAAACCGGTGATGCCGGGCAGGCCGATATCGACGCCCTGCTGGCCGCCGACTCCGGCAATTCCGCATCCGGCCGCCTGCCAATGGAAGAGTTCGGCAGCGTGCCGAAAAACAACGAGCCGGTCACTCTCGACGGCCCGAACCTGGATGTGATCCTCGATATCCCGGTGTCGATTTCCATGGAAGTGGGCAGCACCGACATCAACATCCGTAACCTGCTTCAACTGAACCAGGGGTCGGTGATCGAGCTTGATCGCCTGGCCGGCGAGCCGCTGGACGTGCTGGTCAATGGCACGCTCATCGCCCACGGCGAAGTGGTGGTGGTCAACGAGAAGTTCGGCATCCGCCTGACGGACGTGATCAGCCCAAGCGAACGCATCAAGAAGCTGCGCTGAGTGAAAAAGGTTCTCGGGTTTGTATTGGCGATGCCGTTCAGCGTGCTGGCGGCCGAACCTGTCGCAACGGCGACCACGGCCGCTGCGCCGGCGGTGAGCAGCGGTGTGGCCGGCCAGTTGACGCAGTTGGTGTTCGGCTTGCTGCTGGTGCTGGGGTTGATCTTCTTCCTTGCCTGGTTGCTGCGTCGGGTCCAGCAGGCCGGCCCGGCCGGCAAGGGGCAGGTCATCGAGATTGTCGGCTCCCGCGCGCTGGGGCCTCGCGATCGCCTGATGCTGGTGCAGGTCGGCAACGAGCAGATCCTGTTGGGCCTGAGCCCCGGCAACATCACTGCGCTGCACGTCCTCAAGGAGCCGGTGCAAGTGCCGAGCACCGAGAAGCCGACGCCGGAATTTGCCCAGCGCCTGTTGGAAATGCTGGGTAAAGATCACAAGGATAAGAAGTAATGGGTGCGCTGCGCATCGTCTTGACGCTGACCCTGATGCTGGCCGCGCCGCTGGCATTCGCCGCCGATCCGCTGTCGATCCCGGCAATCACCCTGGGCACCAATGCGCAGGGTGCGCAGGAATACTCGGTCAGCCTGCAAATCCTGCTGATCATGACCGCGCTGAGTTTTATCCCGGCGTTTGTCATGCTGATGACCAGTTTCACCCGGATCATCATTGTCTTCTCGATCCTGCGCCAGGCCCTGGGCCTGCAGCAGACACCGTCGAACCAGATCCTCACCGGCATGGCGCTGTTCCTGACCCTGTTCATCATGGCGCCGGTGTTCGACCGGGTGAATCAGGATGCCCTGCAGCCGTACCTGGCGGAAAAGCTGACGGCCCAGGATGCGGTCGCCAAGGCGCAGGTGCCGATCAAGAACTTCATGCTCGCCCAGACTCGCACCAGCGATCTGGAGCTGTTCATGCGCCTGTCCAAGCGCACTGACATCGCGACGCCGGATCAGGCGCCGTTGACCATCCTGGTGCCCGCTTTCGTGACCTCCGAGCTGAAAACGGCATTCCAGATCGGCTTCATGATCTTCATCCCGTTCCTGATCATCGACCTGGTCGTGGCCAGTGTGTTGATGGCCATGGGGATGATGATGCTGTCGCCGCTGATCATTTCCCTGCCGTTCAAGATCATGTTGTTCGTGCTGGTCGATGGCTGGGCGTTGATCATCGGCACGCTGGCCAGCAGCTTCGGTGGTGTCTCGCCATGACCCCGGAAGTAGCGGTCGATATCTTCCGGGAAGCGCTGTGGCTGACCACCATGATGGTGGCGGTGCTGGTGATTCCGAGTCTGCTGATCGGCCTGCTGGTGGCGATGTTCCAGGCCGCCACCCAGATCAACGAACAGACCCTGAGCTTCCTGCCGCGCCTGCTGGTGATGCTGGTGACGCTGATCGTGGCTGGCCCGTGGCTGGTGCAGACTTTCATGGATTACATCCTGCAGCTGTACGGCAGTATTCCTCAGGTCATCGGCTAAACCATGTCACTGCTAGCGCTGACCGATACCCAGATCAGCACCTGGGTGGCGACATTCATGTTGCCGCTGTTTCGCGTCGGCTCCTTGCTGATGGTCATGCCGGTGTTCGGCACAACCCTGCTGCCTCGGCGCATCCGTCTGTATTTCGCGCTGGCCATTACCGTGGTCATCGTGCCGGGCCTGCCGCCGATGCCGCCGGTCAACCCTCTGGATTTAAGCGGGCTGTTGCTGATTGCCGAGCAGATTCTCATCGGTGCCGTGATGGGGTTTTCCTTGCAGCTGTTCTTCCAGGCATTTGTGGTTGCCGGGCAAATCGTCGCCATCCAGATGGGCATGGGCTTCGCCTCCATGATCGACCCGGCCAACGGCGTATCGACGGCGGTGATCGGGCAGTTTTTCACGATGCTGGTGACGCTGCTGTTCCTGTCCATGAACGGTCATCTGGTGGTGTTCGAGATCCTCACCGAGAGTTTCACCACGTTGCCGGTGGGAGGTGGCCTGATGGTCAATCACTACTGGGAGCTGGCCGGCAAGCTCGGCTGGGTGCTCGGTGCGGCGTTATTGCTGGTGCTGCCGGCGATCACCGCGTTGCTGGTGGTCAACATCGCGTTTGGCGTCATGACCCGGGCGGCGCCGCAACTCAATATTTTCTCTGTCGGCTTCCCGCTGATCCTGGTACTTGGGCTGTTCATTGTCTGGGTCGGTCTGGCGGACATTCTCAACCAGTATCAACCGCTGGCCACCGAGGCCTTGCAGTTGTTACGTGAAATGGCGCGGGCGAGCTGAGCCATGGCCGAGAGCGAAAGCGGTCAGGACAAAACAGAAGACCCCACGGAGAAGCGCAAACAGGACTCCCGTGAAAAGGGTGAGATAGCGCGGTCCAAGGAACTCAACACCCTGGCGATCATGCTGGTCGGTGCCTCGGCGCTGCTGATTTTTGGCGGCGCCATGGCGCAGGACATGATGGAGCTGATGCGCATCAACTTCTCGCTGCCGCGGGAAGTAATCCTGGATCAGCGCTCCATGGCCACCTACCTGATGCGCTCGGGGCAAATTGCCCTGTGGTCGATCCAGCCGGTGATGATCACCTTGGTACTGGCCGCCATCATCGGTCCGATTTCCCTGGGGGGCTGGCTGTTCGCGGCGAGTTCCATGGCGCCCAAGTTCAGCCGCTTGAACCCCGGCCCCGGCCTCAAACGCATGTTCTCCACCAAGTCGCTGGTCGAACTGCTCAAGGCCCTGGCCAAGTTCATCATTATCCTGTTCGTGGCGCTGGCGGTACTGTCATCGGACATCGACGACCTGCTGCGCATCGCCCATGAGCCCCTGGACATGGCGATCATTCACAGCCTGCAAGTCGTGGGCTGGAGCACCCTGTGGATGGCGTGCGGGCTGATCCTGATCGCGGTGGTGGACGTGCCGGTGCAGCTCTGGGAGAGCCACAAGAAACTGCTGATGACCAAGCAGGAAGTGCGTGACGAGCACAAGGACCAGGAGGGGCGGCCGGAGGTCAAGCAGCGGATTCGACAGCTGCAACGCGAGATGTCCCAGCGACGGATGATGGCCGCCATTCCCGAGGCCGACGTGGTCATCACCAACCCGACCCACTACGCGGTGGCCCTCAAATACGACCCGGAAAAGGGTAATGCGCCGGTACTGCTGGCCAAGGGTAGCGACTTCCTGGCCCTGAAGATCCGCGAGATCGCGGCGGCCAACGAGATCCTGCTGCTGGAATCGCCAGCGCTGGCGCGGTCGATTTACTACTCCACCGAGCTTGAGCAGGAAATTCCGGGTGGGCTGTATCTCGCGGTTGCTCAGGTGCTGGCTTACGTTTATCAGATTCGACAGTACCGGGCGGGCAAGGGCAAGCGACCTGATCCGCTTAAGGATGATTTGCCGATTCCGCCGGATTTGCGCCGGGATAATTAACCATCGGGTAATTCCTGATTGCTCTTGTTGTCGTGTGACTTGGCGTGCGCAATATATGTCTGAGCGTCGGATTCAGGTTTGTTGAAATTACTAGTCTTTGTAGTTTCGAAGTGCATGCTGTCGAATATATTCTGCTCTTTTGATAATCGTTTCGCCTGCACTTTGACTCATTATGTCTTTGTATTTCTGGGATGCAGGGCTGTTGGATTGATGGTGAAAGAAGGATATGGAATCATCAAAAAAATCGGTGCGTAGCACTTCTTGGCCTGCATTGTTGGTTGTTGTTATGGGGGTGCTGGGAGAGGGGATGCCAGAGTCGTCGAATGAAATTCCTTCTTTTTGATGACGGAAATATCGTTTGCTGGCTTCCGACTTGAATGTGTGGAGTGTTAAAGGGTTTATATCGCCAGATATTTTTCCATTTTGCTCTAGTGTGGTGCTTTCTTTTAATAGCGTTATTGTCTTCTGGATTTCAATTTCTTTAAGTTTTTCAGCTTTGATTTGGGTTTTAGGTTTCATTTTTGGGTGTTGGTGGCCTGGTATTTTCGATATTGTGTTTTTTATTTTTTTAGATATTGCGTTGAATACATGGTGCGAGGCCGTTTTCTTAAATAATTGTACGAACGGAGTGTGTCCTAGCGGGTCGCTCAGGTTAACGGGGTCTCCCCAGCAATATGCATATGAGTTCAATCCTCCGCTACCAAAAGGACTCAAACTATCCGGGCTATTAAATCTCATCAACACCGGATTAAACCCCCGATACCCATTCCCCAATAAATAATGCCCAGTCACTGGATCCGGCCGTTCGCCGTTAAAGCCCAGAAGACTCGTCAATCCGCTTTCGGCCTGGCGATGGCCGTAAGGCGAGTAGGCGATGGGGTGTTGCTGTTGGTCGGTAGTGAGGGTGTGCAGCACCGAGCGTTGCAGGTCAGTCGCCAGCAGCGTGCTTTCAACGGCACCGCCCTGGTTTTTGCATTGCGCCAGCAGGAGGTCGTTATTCTGAAAGACACTGAATCCGATCGCCCCCTGTATTTCGGTGGCCAAACGGCTTTTGCAGTAAAAACGCTGGTGAGCGGGTGCATCCGGTTGAAGTTGGCTGATCAGCCGATCAAGCGGGTCATAGCTGTAGCGGCAACGCAGGATGGGTTGTGTGGATTCCATGGAGGTCGCTCCAGATTCTCAAAGGGAGGGCGATTGAGTATCGGTCGATCAGTCGCAGGTGGGTACTAGCAGAACTGATAGGTTCGGCAGTCTTTGCGAAGGGGGAGCAGTCCGGAGCGCCGCAATCCCTGTGGGAGCGAGCTTGCTCGCGATAGCGGTGGGGCAGCCACCAGGTATGTTTGTTGTGCCGACGTCATCGCGAGCAAGCTCGCTCCCACGGGGTTCTCCATTGTTTTGAAATCTAGCCTTTTTTTGAAACTCCCGAGGCCGACATGGTCATCACCAACCCGACCCACTACGCGGTGGCCCTCAAGTACGACCCGGAAAAGGGTAATGCGCCGGTACTGCTGGCCAAGGGTAGCGACTTCCTGGCCCTGAAGATCGCGGCCAACGAGATTTTGCTGCTGGAGTCCCCGGCGCTGGCGCGGTCGATCTATTACTCACCGATCTTGAGCAGGAAATTCCTGGCGGGCTGTATCTGGCGGTGGCGCAGGTGTTGGCTTATGTCTATCAGATTCGCCAGCACCGCGCGGGCAAAGGAAAGCGGCCGGAGCCGCTTAAGGATGATTTGCCGATTCCGCCGGATTTGAGACGGGATTCTTGAAGTCTGGAATTTACGCCTGATTTTCATCTGGCGTGGCGTCAATAATTTGCGTAAGTTTATGTAGTTAATTTCTAATCGTTTTTATTGAATCGGAGATTTTATTTGTGTTTGGAAAGAGGCTTTCATACGAGGGAGGTTGGTCGCGGAGTAACAATTGCTTTAATTCGGTTTGTTTAGTGATGCGGTTGTTAATCATTGGTTTAAGTAAGTCATTTTTCGAGGTGGCGTATTCTTTGAAAAGTTGAAGTGTTCTGATTCTTCTGTCTCCCTTGGCCATCATTTTTTCTAAGTTTTCTATTTTTCCGGGATGATCTGGCTTGTCGGATAAAGTCTTAGTGTTCTTATGTAATTTCGAGATTTTATTGTTCTGAATGATAACTGTTTGATTGATTAGCTCTCTTTCAGATGATGGGACAATGCCCTCCGATGCTCCGGGGAGTTTGAATCCTTCTTTTGCAGTTTTGGTTAATTCTCTTTGCATAAGTTGGATGTCAAAGTCGTCAATCATGTTCGGAACTTTGATAAGGATCTTTTTTAAGAGCGGAGCAAGGAAATTGTGTCCTGTTGGATCAGTACGGTTTCGAGGATCTCCGCCACAATACGCATACGCGTTGAATCCCCCTTTCCCAAACGGACTCAAACTATCCGGGCTATTAAACCGCATTAACACCGGATTAAACGCCCGATACCCGTTCCCCAACAAGTAACACTCGGTCACCGGGTCCGGCCGTTCGCCATTGAAACCCAACAAGCTGAGCAAACCACCGAGTGGGGAACGATGGCCATAGGGGGAATAGGCGATGGGTTGTGGCTGAGTGCCTTTCTTGAGGGTATGCAGTACCGAGCGTTGCAGGTCGGTGGCCAGCAGCGTGGTATCGAGTGCATTACCTTCGTGTTTCTGCTGAGCCAGCAGAAGGTCGTCGTGCTGAATGATCGAATGCTTCGTTGTGCCTTGAATTTCGGTCGCCAGGCGGTTTTTGCAGTAGAAGCGCTGATGCACGGGGGTATCGGGTTGTGTCTGGTGGACCAGTCGATCCAGTGGGTCGTAGCGATATTGGCAAAGCAAGGTCGTGGGTAGGGCGGTCATTGGCTTACTCCGCAGGGGCAAAAATGGAGAGCTTGAGTATCTGCGCAGGTGCCGAGGTCGGGTACTAGCAGAACTGATAGTCCGCGAGCGTCGCACCTGATGACGTCCGTCCAGGCTATCCATATTCCCCTGAAAAAACGCTCTATTTCCCCCTTCGCAAAAGTTGGAAGGCTTCTTGCAGTAGCCGCCCCGAGCCTGCTTCAGGCGTCAAAAGTTTGCTTTAAAGGAACGGGGAAAACCGGTGGATCGCTCTCAGTTAATCAACAGTGCCCGCACAAACGTTGCCGACCTCAGTCGGGGCAATCTGGGCGTGCCGCTGTTGCTGCTGGTCATGCTGGCGATGATGATGTTGCCGGTGCCGCCGTTCCTGCTGGACGTGTTCTTCACCTTCAACATAGCCCTGTCCATCGTCGTGCTGCTGGTGTGCGTCTACGCCTTGCGGCCGCTGGATTTCGCGGTGTTTCCGACCATTCTGCTGGTGGCGACACTGTTGCGCCTGGCGTTGAACGTGGCCTCCACGCGGGTGGTGATGCTCCACGGTCAGGACGGCCATGCCGCCGCCGGTAAGGTGATCCAGGCCTTTGGTGAGGTGGTGATCGGCGGTAACTACGTGGTCGGTATCGTGGTCTTCGCGATCCTGATGATCATCAACTTCGTCGTGGTGACCAAGGGTGCCGGGCGGATTTCCGAGGTGAGCGCGCGTTTCACCCTCGATGCGATGCCCGGCAAACAAATGGCGATCGACGCCGACCTCAATGCCGGTTTGATCGACCAGAACCAGGCCAAGCTGCGTCGGATGGAAGTGGCCCAGGAAGCCGAGTTCTACGGTTCCATGGACGGTGCCAGCAAATTCGTTCGCGGTGACGCTATCGCCGGCCTGTTGATCCTGTTCATCAACCTGATCGGCGGCATGGCGGTCGGTATCTTCCAGCACGGCATGACCTTCGGCGACGCCGGCAAGGTGTATGCGCTGCTGACCATCGGTGACGGTTTGGTGGCGCAATTGCCATCACTGTTGTTATCGACAGCAGCGGCGATCATGGTGACCCGTGCTTCCGGTTCGGAAGACATGGGCAAGCAAATCAATCGCCAGATGTTCGCCTCGCCCAAGGCGCTGGCGGTGGCAGCGGGCTTGATGGCGGTCATGGGTCTGGTGCCCGGCATGCCGCATTTCTCGTTCCTGAGCATGGCGGCGCTGGCGGCCGGTGGCGCTTACCTGTTCTGGAAAAAGCAGAACGTCGCCAAGGTGCAGGCCCTGCAAGAGGTCAAGCGCCAGCAGGAGTTGCTGCCGTCGCCGGCCCGCGCCCAGGAAACCAAGGAGCTTGGCTGGGATGACGTGACGCCGATCGATATGATCGGCCTGGAGGTGGGTTATCGCCTGATTCCGTTGGTGGACCGCAACCAGGGCGGCCAGTTGCTGGCGCGAATCAAGGGCGTACGCAAGAAACTGTCCCAGGACCTGGGCTTCCTGATGCCCACGGTGCATATCCGCGACAACCTCGACCTGGCCCCAAGTGCCTATCGCCTGACCCTCATGGGGGTGATCCTGGCCGAAGCGGAGATTTACCCGGATCGCGAACTGGCGATCAACCCGGGGCAGGTCTACGGCACGCTCAACGGCATTACCGCCAAAGATCCGGCTTTCGGCCTGGAGGCGGTCTGGATCGAAATCAGCCAGCGCGCCCAGGCGCAATCCCTCGGTTATACGGTGGTCGATGCCAGTACAGTAGTGGCTACCCACTTGAACCAGATACTCTACAAGCATTCCAGTGAACTGATCGGTCACGAAGAAGTGCAGCAACTCATGCAATTGCTGGCCAAAAGCTCGCCGAAGCTGGCCGAGGAGCTGGTGCCGGGCGTGGTTTCGCTGTCGCAGCTGCTCAAGGTGCTGCAAGCGCTGCTGGCCGAACAAGTGCCGGTGCGCGACATCCGCAGCATTGCCGAGGCGATCGCCAACAATGCCGCCAAGAGTCAAGATACCGCCGCGCTGGTGGCTGCCGTGCGGGTTGGCGTATCCCGCGCAATCGTCCAAAGCATTGTAGGCACTGAGTCGGAGCTGCCAGTCATCACGCTGGAGCCCAGGTTGGAACAAATATTGCTCAATAGTCTGCAGAAGGCAGGACAAGGCTCGGAAGAGGGCGTTCTGCTGGAGCCAAGCATGGCTGAGAAGCTGCAACGTTCGTTGATTGACGCGGCGCAGCGTCAGGAGATGCAAGGTCAGCCGGTGATTCTGCTGGTGGCCGGTCCGGTTCGCGCGATGCTCTCGCGATTTGGCCGGCTCGCAGTCCCGGGTTTGCATGTGTTGGCTTACCAGGAAATCCCTGACAACAAGCAAGTGACCATCGTTGCGACAGTAGGGCCCAACGGCTGAGGTAGTGGTTTATGCAAGTTAAGCGTTTTTTCGCCGCCGATATGCGTCAGGCCATGAAGCTGGTTCGCGATGAGCTGGGCGCTGATGCGGCCATTATTGGCAACCGCCGGATCGCCGGGGGTGTCGAGCTGACGGCTGCGCTGGATTACAAGCTGTCGGCGCTGGCGCCGCGGGTTCCGAACATGGAACTCGAAGACGAGCTGCGCAAGACTCAGTCGCGGATCGTCACCGCCCAGGCCGAATTGAGTCTGCGTGGCGATGGCGAGAGCGACAATGCAACCAATCGCCAGTTGTTCGCCGGCTTGCCGTTGACCGCCGCCGAGCCGCTGATCGAACCGACCTACGCCGAACCCCGTCGTCCTGTACCGGCCGTTGCGCCAGCGTCCGCTGGCGTGGACCCGCGGGCGTTCGACTCGATGCGTTTCGAACTCAACAGCCTGCGCGAACTCATGGAAGTACAACTCGGCTCCCTGGCCTGGAATCAGCTGCAAGGCAGCCGTCCGGACCAGGCCAACCTCTGGCGTCGCCTGCAACGCATCGGCCTGTCCGGCCCGCTGTCGCGTGACCTTTTGGCGATGATCACCGAAATCGAAGAACCCCGTCAGGCCTGGCGCATGTTGCTCGCGCACCTGGCGCGCATGATCGTTACCCCGGAAGTCGAGCCGCTGGAAGAGGGCGGTGTGATTGCCATGGTCGGCCCTGCCGGCATGGGCAAGACCACCACCCTGGCCAAGCTGGCTGCCCGCTACGTGCTCAAGTACGGCGCGCAGAACATTGCGCTGGTGAGCATGGACAGCTTCCGCATCGGTGCCCAGGAGCAGCTCAAGACCCTGGGGCGCATTCTCAATGTGTCGGTGACCCACGTCGATCCGGGCCAGTCCCTGGTGCAGGCGCTGGAGCCATTGCTGCGCAAGCGCGTGGTGCTGATCGATACCGCGGGCCTTCAGGCCAGCGATCCGGCCCTGCGCATGCAGCTCGAAAGCCTGGCCGGTCGCGGCATCCGCTCGAAAAATTATCTGGTCCTGGCAACCACCAGCCAGAAACAGGTTCTAACGGCCGCTTATCACAGTTACAAGCGTTGTGGGCTCGCAGGCTGCATCCTGACTAAACTGGATGAAACGGCAAGTCTGGGCGAGGTGTTGAGCCTTGCCATCAGTCATGAACTGCCGGTGGCTTACCTGACCGATGGCCCGCGGATCCCGGATGATTTGCATCTGCCGCGTCGTCACCAGTTGGTCAGCCGCGCCGTGAGCGTACAAATGCAGGAAGAACCCAGCGAAGAAGCCATGGCTGACATGTTCGCTGACATCTACCACAGTCCGACCAAGCAGGTTGGCTGAGGTAAAAATGAACAGTTTTTGTACCTACATCGATGGTCTGCCATGCATTGTTCCGTTTGTGAACGCGCAGCCAGTAATGTGGCCTCCGTCTATGCAAGACAAGGTAAAGAAATAACATGGGCAGCATGCATCCCGTACAGGTGATCGCGGTGACCGGCGGCAAAGGTGGCGTCGGGAAAACTAATGTGTCAGTGAACTTGTCCCTGGCTTTGGCCGAGCTTGGCCGGCGCGTCATGCTGTTGGACGCCGACCTTGGACTGGCGAACGTCGACGTTCTGCTGGGCCTGACACCCAAACGTACCCTGGCCGACGTGATCGAAGGCCGCTGCGAACTGCGCGATGTACTGCTGCAGGGACCCGGCGGCATCCGTATCGTTCCGGCCGCATCCGGCACTCAGAGCATGGTGCATCTGAGCCCCGCGCAACACGCCGGCCTGATCCAGGCCTTCAGTGATATCGGCGACAACCTCGACGTACTGGTGATCGACACCGCTGCGGGCATTGGTGACTCGGTAGTCAGTTTCGTCCGAGCAGCCCAGGAAGTGCTGCTGGTGGTGTGCGACGAGCCGACCTCGATCACCGATGCCTACGCCTTGATCAAGTTGCTGAACCGCGACTACGGCATGAACCGCTTCCGCGTCCTGGCCAACATGGCCCAGAGCCCGCAGGAAGGACGCAACCTGTTCGCCAAGTTGACCAAGGTCACGGATCGCTTCCTCGACGTCGCCCTACAATACGTCGGTGCGGTGCCTTACGACGAAAGCGTGCGCAAGGCCGTGCAGAAGCAGCGCGCCGTCTACGAGGCCTTCCCGCGTTCCAAGTGCTCGCTGGCGTTCAAGGCCATCGCGCAGAAGGTCGATACCTGGCCGCTGCCGGCCAACCCGCGCGGGCACCTGGAGTTTTTCGTCGAGCGGCTCGTGCAGCAGACAGCAGGACCTGTTCTATGACAGCCAGCGGCTACAACCTCTACAAGAAGTCGGCACGCGATGCGCAGTACGAGCTGATCGAGCGTTACGCGCCGCTGGTTAAACGCATTGCCTACCACTTGCTGGCGCGTTTGCCGGCCAGTGTCCAGGTCGAAGACCTGATCCAGGCCGGGATGATCGGCCTGCTTGAAGTGTCGACCAAATATGACGCCAGCAAAGGCGCCAGTTTCGAGACGTACGCGGGCATTCGAATCCGCGGCGCCATGCTCGATGAAGTGCGCAAGGGGGACTGGGCGCCACGTTCGGTTCACCGCAATACGCGCATGGTCAGCGATGCCATTCGCTCGATTGAAGCGAAAACCGGCCGTGACGCTAAAGATCACGAAGTTGCGGCCGAACTCCAATTGAGTCTCGACGATTACTACGGGATTTTGAACGACACCCTGGGCAGCCGGCTGTTCAGTTTCGACGATCTGTTGCAGGACGGCGAACACGAAGGGCTGCACGAGGATGGCGCGAGTGCTCATCTCGAGCCGTCACGCGACCTGGAGGATGAACGCTTCCAGGCGGCGCTGGCGGATGCGATTGCCAATTTGCCGGAGCGTGAGCGACTGGTGTTGGCGCTGTACTACGACGAAGAGTTGAACCTCAAGGAAATCGGTGAGGTCCTGGGGGTCAGCGAATCGCGGGTCAGTCAGTTACACAGCCAGTGCGCGGCCCGTTTGCGGGGGCGTTTGGGGGAGTGGCGAGCGCGCTGAAGGCAGTGTGGGGACACTGCGAACGAGGCTGGTGTGGTGTTGAACTGCGCCGGTCGCGATCTGTTGTGCTCCAGACAGTCATTGAGTGCTTTGCCGGATTGATTGAAATGGCGCGTCCAGGTGCTGGGCGCGTTTAAGACTGCTTGGAGGTCGAATTGGACAAGAACATGAAAATCCTCATCGTTGATGACTTCTCAACGATGCGGCGGATCATCAAGAACCTGCTGCGTGACCTTGGGTTCACCAACACCGTCGAGGCCGACGATGGCACTACCGCCATTCCGGTGCTCAACAGCGGAAGCATCGACTTTCTGGTAACGGACTGGAACATGCCTGGCATGACCGGTATCGATCTGCTGCGTCACGTGCGTGCCGATGAAAAGCTCAAGCACCTGCCGGTGCTGATGGTGACCGCTGAAGCCAAGCGCGAGCAGATCATCGAAGCGGCCCAGGCCGGCGTTAACGGCTATGTGGTCAAGCCCTTCACGGCCCAGGCGTTGAAAGAAAAAATCGAGAAGATTTTCGAACGCATCGGTTGATGAGTGCGCCACGGGGGAGCTATGGGCAATAACGAAACTTCATTGGGCGATTTTGAATCGACCCTGAAAAAACACGCCGTCGAATTGGTCGAGAGCCTTGAGAAAGGCAAGTTCGGCGACGCGGTGCAATTGATCCATGAGCTCAACCAGACCCGTGACCGCGGCCTGTATCAGGAAGTGGGCAAGCTCACTCGCGAGCTGCATAGCGCGATCGTCAATTTCCAGATTGACCCGCACATGCCGCAAGCCGAAGAAGTGTCGCAGATCACCGACGCCACCGAGCGCCTGGGGTATGTGGTCAAGCTGACCGAGGCGGCGGCCAACCGCACCATGGATCTGGTGGAAAGTGCCACGCCGCTGGTCAATGGCCTGGCCGATGAAGCCAAGGTGTTGAGCGCGGACTGGGGGCGCTTCATGCGCCGCGAAGTCGGCGCCGAAGAGTTTCGTGAACTGGCCCGGCGGGTCGACGGCTTCCTGACGCGCAGCGGCACGGACAATCGCGCGGTGTCGGGCAACCTCAACGACATCCTGCTCGCCCAGGATTACCAGGACCTCACAGGCCAGGTGATCAAGCGTGTGACCCAGTTGGTCACCGAAGTCGAAAGCAACCTGCTCAAGCTCGTGCTGATGGCCAGCCAGGTGGACCGCTTTGCGGGCATCGAACATGACCGTGAAGCGATGCTTGCTGAAAAAGATCCACAAAAACATCTCTCTCAGGGTGAAGGTCCGCAGATTCATGCCGATAAAAGAGAAGACGTTGTGTCCGGTCAGGACGATGTGGACGATTTGTTATCCAGCCTGGGATTTTAGAGTTTTAGAATTTTAGGTTTTTTGGGTTTTTAGACCTGTAGGAGCACCCCCTTAATGAGCTTCGGCGCCGATGAAGAGATCCTTCAGGATTTCCTGGTTGAGGCCGGCGAGATTCTAGAGCAACTGTCCGAGCAACTGGTCGAGCTGGAAAGCCGTCCGGATGATGCGGATCTGCTCAATGCAATTTTTCGCGGTTTTCACACTGTAAAAGGGGGCGCCGGCTTCCTCCAGCTCAACGAACTGGTGGAGTGCTGCCACATCGCCGAGAACGTGTTCGACATCCTGCGCAAGGGTGAGCGTCGCGTCGACTCGGAACTGATGGACGTGGTTCTCGAAGCCCTGGACGCGGTGAACAGCATGTTCAGCGAAGTCCGCGAACGCAGCCCGATCACGGCCGCGACACCGCAACTGCTCGCGGCGCTGGCCCGGCTGGCCGAGCCGCAATCGGCTGACGAAGTGGCGCCTGCGCCCGTCGCCGAGGTGATTGAAGAACCGGTGGCCGAATCCGGTTCCGACGACATCACCGACACCGAATTCGAACAACTGCTGGACTCGCTGAACGCCGTCAAGGCCCAGGCCGAGGCCCCGACGGTTGCTCCAGCGCCCGCCGGCAATGCCGCTGGCAGCGACGAAATCACCGATGCCGAGTTCGAGTCGTTGCTCGATCAACTGCACGGTAAAGGCCAGTTCGCCGTTGACGCGGTTGTCCCGGCGACCGCTGCGCCAGAAGTGCCGAAAGCGGCTGGCGACAGTTCCGATATTACTGACGACGAATTCGAAGCACTGCTCGACCAGCTGCACGGCAAGGGTAACTTTGCTGTCGAGGCTTTGGAGTCGGCCATTGCTTCGGTGCCTGCACCTGCGGCACCAAGCGCGGTGGCGGCCGGCAGCGATCTGATTTCCGATCACGAGTTCGAAGCGCTGCTCGACGAATTGCACGGCAAAGGCAAGTTCACTGAAGTGGGCGCAACGGCTGGAACCGCAACCGGCGCCAACGCCTCGGTTGTGGCACCTGCCGCCAAGGCAGCCGCGCCGAAACCCGTGGTCAGGGCTCCTGAGCCAAAAGCCGAAACACCGGCCCCTGTGGCCGCCGCCGCACCGGCTGCTGCCCGCGCCCCGGCCGCGCCTGCTGCGGAAAAACCGGCGAGCGAAGCCGAGACCACCGTGCGTGTCGATACCGCGCGTCTCGACGAGATCATGAACATGGTCGGCGAGTTGGTGCTGGTGCGTAACCGCCTGGTCCGCCTGGGTCTCAACAGCGGCGACGAAGCCATGTCCAAGGCCGTGTCGAACCTCGACGTGGTCACCGCCGACCTGCAAACCGCGGTCATGAAGACCCGGATGCAACCGATCAAGAAAGTCTTCGGACGCTTCCCGCGCCTGGTCCGCGACCTGGCTCGCCAGCTCAAGAAAGAGATCAACCTGGAACTGGTCGGTGAAGAAACCGACCTCGACAAGAACCTCGTCGAGGCCCTGGCCGATCCGTTGGTCCACTTGGTGCGCAACGCAGTTGACCACGGCATCGAATCTCCGGAAGAGCGCGAAGCCTCGGGCAAGGCCCGTGGCGGCAAGGTGATCCTGGCGGCCGAGCAGGAGGGCGATCACATCCTGCTGTCGATCTCCGATGACGGCAAAGGCATGGACCCGAATGTCCTGCGTTCCATCGCGGTTAAACGCGGTGTGATGGACAAGGATGCCGCCGATCGCCTGAGCGACACCGAATGCTACAACCTGATCTTCGCCCCGGGTTTCTCGACCAAGACCGAGATCTCCGACGTGTCGGGTCGCGGCGTGGGCATGGACGTGGTGAAAACCAAGATTTCCCAGCTCAACGGCTCGATCAACATCTACTCGGCCAAGGGCCAGGGTTCGAAGATCGTCATCAAGGTGCCGCTGACCCTGGCGATCATGCCGACCCTGATGGTCATGCTCGGCAACCAGGCGTTCGCGTTCCCGCTGGTGAACGTCAACGAGATCTTCCACCTCGACCTGTCGACCACCAACGTCGTGGACGGCCAGGAAGTGGTGATCGTGCGGGACAAGGCGCTGCCATTGTTCTATCTCAAACGCTGGCTGGTCAGCTCCGCCGCTCATGAAGAGCAGCGCGAGGGCCATGTGGTGATCCTTTCGGTGGGCACGCAGCGGATCGGCTTTGTCGTCGATCAACTGGTGGGCCAGGAAGAAGTGGTCATCAAGCCATTGGGCAAAATGCTCCAGGGAACTCCGGGCATGTCCGGCGCCACCATTACCGGTGACGGCCGCATCGCGCTGATTCTCGATGTTCCGAGCATGCTCAAGCGTTACGCCACACGGCGTATTTGATTCTGGTGGAGCGGGGCGCCTGGCCTCGCTCCATCTAATGGAGTGTTTATGGCAGTCAAAGTCCTGGTGGTGGACGATTCGGGGTTTTTCCGCCGCCGCGTCTCGGAAATTCTTTCAGCGGATTCCAATATCCAGGTCGTCGGAACGGCGACCAACGGCAAAGAGGCGATTGATCAGGCGCTGGCCCTCAAGCCCGACGTGATCACCATGGACTACGAGATGCCGATGATGGACGGCATCACTGCCGTGCGGCACATCATGCAACGCTGCCCGACCCCGGTCCTGATGTTCTCATCGCTGACCCACGAAGGCGCCCGGGTCACCCTCGATGCGCTGGATGCCGGCGCGGTGGACTTCCTGCCGAAGAATTTCGAAGACATCTCGCGCAACCCCGAGAAGGTCAAGCAGCTGCTGTGCGAAAAGATCCTGAGCATCTCGCGCAGCAATCGTCGCGTCAGCACTTACAGCGCTCCGGCGCCTGTGGCCGCACCCGCTCCAACACCCGCGCCTTCCAGTATCGGCAGTTACGGCAGCAGCGCGCCCGTGCGTCCGGCGCCGGCACCGATCCCTGCGCGGACCCATGGGGCCACGGCGGCGTCGCCCGCGCCGAAACGCAAAGCCTACAAACTGGTGGCCATCGGTACGTCCACTGGCGGCCCGGTCGCGCTGCAGCGGGTCTTGACCCAATTGCCGGCCAACTTCCCGGCCCCGATCGTGCTGGTCCAACACATGCCGGCCGCCTTCACCAAGGCCTTCGCCGAGCGCCTGGACAAGCTCTGCCGCATCAGCGTCAAGGAAGCCGAGGATGGCGATATCCTGCGTCCGGGCCTGGCGCTACTGGCGCCGGGTGGCAAGCAGATGATGATCGACGGCCGTGGCGCGGTGAAAATCCTCCCGGGTGACGAACGTCTCAACTACAAGCCGTGCGTGGACATCACCTTCGGTTCGGCAGCCAGGACCTACGGTGACAAAGTTCTGGCGGTGGTCCTGACCGGCATGGGCGCCGACGGCCGCGAAGGCGCGCGCCTGCTCAAGCAGGGCGGCAGTTCGATCTGGGCGCAGGACGAAGCCAGTTGCGTGATCTACGGCATGCCGATGGCCATCGTCAAAGCTGAACTCGCCGACGCGGTGTACAGCCTCGACGACATTGGCAAGCACCTGGTCGAGGCCTGTATCTGATGGATGTTCTAAGCCTGATTGGCATCATCATGGCCTTTGTCGCCATCATCGGCGGCAACTACCTTGAAGGCGGTCACCTCGGCGCCCTGGCCAACGGCCCGGCAGCGCTGATCGTGCTCGGCGGCACCATTGGCGCCGCGCTGCTGCAATCGCCGATGAGCGCCTTCAAGCGCGCCATGCAGATCCTCGCCTGGATCCTGTTCCCGCCCCGTGTCGACCTGGCCGGTGGCATCGACCGCGTGGTGAACTGGAGCCTGACCGCCCGCAAGGAAGGCCTGCTGGGCCTCGAAGGCATCGCTGACGCCGAGCCCGACAACTACGCACGCAAAGGTCTGCAACTGCTGGTTGACGGCGCCGAGCCGGAAGCGATCCGCAGCATTCTGGAAGTGGATTTCTACACCCAGGAAAGCCGCGACATCGAAGCGGCCAAGGTCTTCGAAAGCATGGGCGGTTACGCGCCGACCATCGGCATCATCGGTGCGGTGATGGGCCTGATTCATGTCATGGGCAACCTCGCTGATCCATCGCAACTGGGCAGCGGTATTGCCGTGGCGTTCGTCGCCACCATCTACGGCGTGGCCAGTGCCAACCTGGTGCTGCTGCCGATCGCCGCCAAACTCAAATCCATTGCGTTGCGCCAGTCGCGTTATCGCGAAATGCTGCTGGAAGGGCTCCTGTCGATCGCCGAAGGTGAAAACCCACGCTCCATTGAGTTGAAGCTTCAGGGCTTCATGGATTAAGGGAATAAACTCATGGCCCGTCGTCGGCATCAGGAAGAACACGTTAACCACGAGCGCTGGCTGGTGTCCTATGCGGACTTCATCACCTTGCTGTTCGCCTTTTTCGTGGTGATGTACTCGATCTCGTCGATCAACGAAGGCAAGTACAAGGTCATTTCCGAGGCGCTGATCGGGGTCTTTACCGATTCCGATCGTTCGCTCAAGCCCATCCCGATCGGTGACGAGCGGCCGAAGACCGTGACCCCGGCCAAGCCGCTGGTCAAGGACAGTGACCAGGTCGATGCCGGCGTCTCCGGCGCCAGCGATCCGCTCAAGAGCATTGCCGACGACATCAGTGCGGCGTTCGGTGACCTGATCAGCTCCAACCAGATGACCGTGCGCGGCAACGAGTTGTGGGTCGAGATCGAACTCAATTCCAGCCTGTTGTTCGGCAGCGGTGACGCCATGCCCAGCGACATCGCGTTCAACATCATCGACAAGGTCGCGGCGATCCTGAAACCGTTCGACAACCCGATCCATGTCGAAGGTTTCACCGACGATCAACCGATCCGCACCGCGCAGTACCCGACCAACTGGGAGCTGTCCTCGGCCCGCTCGGCGAGCATCGTGCGCATGCTGGCGATGCAGGGAGTGAACCCCGGTCGCCTGGCTTCGGTGGGTTACGGCGAGTTTCAGCCGGTGGCCAACAACGCCACCGCTGAAGGCCGCGCCCGCAATCGTCGCGTGGTGCTGGTGGTATCGCGCAACCTCGATGTTCGCCGCAGCCTGACCGGCACCGGAACCGCCCATGCGCAACCGGATGCCGCATTGAAGCGTGCTGGCACACAAACTGCACCGACCCCGGTCAAGTCGCCGGTACGAGAGAACGCCGTCAATTCTCCGTCACCCGCATTAACACGTTGAGCTATTTCTCGGTCGATCCGTTCGGCCGGGAGGAACAATCCGAATGAGAGTCTGGGCAGTCGCCAATCAAAAGGGTGGTGTCGGTAAAACCACTTCCTCCATCGCTTTAGCCGGTTTACTGGCGGAGGCGGGCAAGCGCGTGGTCGTGGTCGATCTCGACCCCCACGGCTCGATGACCAGCTACTTCGGCTACGATCCCGACGCCCTGGAGCACAGCAGCTACGACCTGTTCCTGCACAAGGGCAACGTGCCCCAGGGCCTGCCGGGTCAACTGCTGCTGTCGACCAGTGACGAACGCATCTCCCTGTTGCCCTCCAGCACCGCGCTGGCCACCCTTGAGCGCCAGTCGCCGGGGCAGAGCGGTTTGGGCCTGGTGATTGCCAAGAGCCTGGCGCAATTGTGGCAGGACTTCGATTACGCCGTGATCGACAGCCCGCCCTTGCTTGGCGTGCTGATGGTCAATGCCTTGGCGGCGAGCCAGCAGCTGGTGATCCCGGTGCAGACCGAACACCTGGCGGTCAAGGGCCTGGAGCGCATGGTCAACACCCTGGCGATGATTAACCGTTCGCGCAAACAGGCGTTGCCCTTCACCATCGTGCCGACCCTGTTTGACCGACGCACCCAGGCGTCCCTCGGAACCTTGCGCGTGCTGCGCGACAAATTCCCCGAGGAAATCTGGCAAGGCTACATCCCGGTGGACACGCGCCTGCGCGATGCCAGCCGCGCCGGTCTGACGCCTTCGCAGTTCGACGGCAAGAGCCGTGGCGTTCTCGCTTACCGCGCGTTGCTCAAGCATCTGCTGGCGGCGCAACTTGTCGCGCAGGTGGCGTGACATGAGCCCAATTCCCGTAGGAGCTGCCGCAGGCTGCGATCTTTTGATCTTGCTTGGCGGAGCCCTTGATATCGCTAAAAGATCGCAGCCTGCGGCAGCTCCTACAGGGGGATGCCGATGAATCGGCCATTGAAGCTCACATCGCGCCCGCAACTGGCGTTGCAGTCGTACCTGGACAGCCTGCTGCAAGACGCGACCGAGGACATGGCGCCTGAGATTGAGGCGCTGGCCGAAGTTGTCGAAGCGGTGAAAGTCATCGAAGAGCAAGCCGTGCTGGACGAGTTCCAGGCTGCGGTGCTCGAGGAGCAGGTCCGGGATGCACAGAAGACCGCTGTGGCTGCCGCGCCGGTTGTTGCGCCTTTGGCAAAGACTCCCGTAGCCGTGGCCGAAGCCCCGGAACCCGTTCTGGCGCCGGTTTCGACCCTTGCGCCACTGTTGCAAACCCTGGTGGTTCCCGTCATTGAGGAGCCTGCGGCGCTGGTGCCGCCAGTCGTTGAAGTGCACCTGCCGCCGAGCAATACGCCGCCACCGGTGGAAACCGATGGTCGGCCGTCCTGGGCTGCCGAACCCTTCGAATGCCTGTTGTTCGATGTTGCCGGCTTGACCCTGGCGGTGCCGCTGGTGTGCCTGGGGTCGATTTACTCCCTGGCCGGCCACGAGTTGACGCCGTTGTTCGGCCAGCCGGAGTGGTTCCTGGGCATCCTGCCGAGCCAGGCCGGCAACCTCAAGGTGCTCGATACCGCGCGTTGGGTCATGCCCGACCGTTATCGCGACGATTTCAAGCAGGGCCTGCAATACGTGATTTCGGTGCAAGGCTACGAGTGGGGGCTGGCGGTGCATCAGGTCAGCCGTTCGTTGCGCCTGAACCCGAATGAAATCAAATGGAGAAGTCACCGAGGTCAGCGGCCATGGCTCGCCGGCACGGTGATTGAACACATGTGCGCCTTGCTCGATGTCGCCTCGTTGGCCGAGTTGATCGCAAGTGGCGGCGCCAGGCACATGTCCGGCAGCAAGCCGGGCCACAAACCGACATCAGTCAAATAAACAAAACAGGCGACGTCACTCTGATGATGTTGCACAGAACACACACCGCCAGGGCGGTTTCTTGAGGGGGCAGGGTATGAATGACAAGGCAACGGCGGCAAAGGGTTCCGAAGATCCGATCCTGCAATGGGTCACCTTCAAGCTGGACAACGAGACCTACGGCATCAACGTGATGCGTGTCCAGGAAGTCCTGCGCTACACCGAAATCGCCCCGGTCCCGGGTGCCCCGAGCTACGTGCTGGGCATCATCAACCTGCGCGGCAACGTCGTCACCGTGATCGACACCCGCCAGCGCTTCGGCCTGATGAATGCCGAGATCAGCGACAACACCCGTATCGTCATCATCGAAGCCGACAAGCAGGTGGTCGGGATCATGGTCGACAGCGTGGCCGAAGTTGTTTACCTGCGTCAGTCGGAAATCGAAACCGCGCCGAACGTGGGTAACGAAGAGTCCGCCAAGTTCATTCAAGGCGTGTGCAACAAGAACAACGAATTACTCATCCTGGTCGAGCTCGACAAGATGATGAGCGAAGAAGAATGGTCGGAACTGGAGAGTATCTGATTGATTCTCGAGGTGGCGGTCATTGTCCTGTTCCTGTTCTGGGCAGGCACGCTGGCAATGTTCCTGGCGTACATTCGCGGTCAGAAGCAGATCGTCGCGCAACAGGCCAAGGTTGATGCGCTGCGCGATCAGCGCATCAAGGACCTGGCCAAGCGCGTCGACGACTACCAGAACGGCAACGTGCGCATGGGCGAAGACCTGCATGAACTGCGGGCGATCGTGGCGCCCTTGCCGGACAAACTCGCTCAGCTGGAACAACGCGACCCCACAAGCCTGTCGTTTGCCCAGGCGGCGCGACTGGTCGGGATGGGCGCCAGCGTCAACGAACTGACCCAGTCCTGCGGCTTGACCCAGGCTGAAGCGGAGTTGATGAGCAAGCTGCACAAGAACTGAGTGTTGCGATCAGGCTGAAATCGCTTTCGTCGGAACGCCGCCCGGAGCAAGCCCGCTCCCACACTGGATCAATGTCGTACACAAAATTTGTGTTCACAGAAGACCAAATGTGGGAGCGGGCTTGCTCGCGAAGGCGTCTTAGAATACGCAGCAATCTTCCCCGCGATCCGACTCATTCCTCTCTATCTTCAGACAGGGATTACGCTGTCGTAGTCTCCTGCCTATAACATTCTCAGATCCCACCGTCTTGTGATCGCAAACAGCGATCAGTAGTTTGATCTGCTCAAACATACACAGTGCCAGGAAGGCTTATGATCGACATTTTGCGTGGTACACCGCTGTGGGTTTATGCGGTGTTTTTTATTCTGAGCTACTACGGTGTCAGCGCCTGTTTCAGGAGCCACGTATCGAAAAGGTCATTGCAGATATCGCCCGTGATATTCGTGGCGTTGTCCCTCGCATCGCTCAATCCCTCCCAGGAAATTGCAATCCAGCTTTCAGTCTATACATTGGGATTGCTTGCGGGGTGGTTGCTGGCACTGCGTTTTTTCTCGTACAACAATGTGCAGTGCGAGGGGCAACATCTGGTTCTACCCGGTACGATCAAGGTACTGATTGTGTATTGGGGCTTTTTTGCCTGGCGTTATTACGAAGGTTACCAGGCGGCCATGTACCCGGAACTGGCCAATGAAATGTCGGCGGTCGCGGGGGCGGCGCTGGGGGCAGGGCTCATCAATGGTTTGATTGTTGGTCGCAGTTTCAGGCTATTGCGTTTTTTCAGGTTTGAACACGTGACGCCTCGGAGTTGATGAGCAAGTTGCGCAAGAACTGAGTTTTACAGTTTCTTGAGATTGCTATCGCGAGCAAGCTCGCTCCCACAGTAGTTGTATCTCGTACACAAAATACGTGTTCACTGAAGATCAAATGTGGGAGCGAGCTTGCTCGCGATGGCGGCCTTGAAAACTCAGTAGTCTTCCCCGCGTTCGGTAACATCCTTCTCCACCATCAGCGCATCCGGTTCCTGCCCCGCCGGAAACTTCCCCTTCAAATTCCACGCAAACGCAATGATCTCGGCAATCGTCAGATAGAGTTCCTGCGCAATGCTATCCCCCAACTCCATCCTCGCCAGCAGCCTCACCAGCTCTGCGTTTTCGTAGATTGGCACTTCGCAGTCGCGGGCAATGCGCAGGATTTCTTCCGCCAGCGCTTCGTCGCCCTTGGCGGTGAGGGTGGGGGCGTGGGTGCCGTCGTATTTGAGGGCGATGGCCTGGCGTGGGGCGTTGGGGTTTTTCATGCGGTTTCGTCGACCCAGCGTTGTTCGAGGCGGGTTTGCGGGCCTTGGGGGGGCGTGCCGAGGTGGCAATCGAGGTCGCCGACGTTCAGGCCGGCGGACAGCAAGCGGTCACGCAGCCCGCTCAGGTTGCTCTCGATCAGGCTGGCGGTGTAAGGCCGTTCTGCCCAGAGCTGGCTGGAGAGGCTGCCATTGATCAGTTGCGCCTGGATTTGCAGCGGCCCCAAAGGCTCCATGGCGAAGGCCAGTTCCACACGCCACAGCTGTTGTTTGGGGTCGCGTTCTTCGCGACGTTCCTTGGGCTGTTCTTTTTCGGGTGAGTCTTCACGCTGGAACTTGACCTGCAAGGGCACGATGTCCTGCATGTTGCGCATCGGGATTTCCAGTTGCCAGGTGCTCATCAGCCGTCCGTCGGCAGTTACACCGGTTTGTTCCAGGCTCGACAGTTGATGGCTTTGCAGGCGTGAAACCGCGGCGGCGGCCAGGCGCAGCAGGTGTTCGAGGTCGTTTTCGCCGTCGGCGCCTTGCAACTGGCGTTCGGGCAGCGGGAAGCCGGTCGGCGACGGCTTGGCACTGACCTGGCCGAGCATGCCCAAAGCATTGCGGACAAAATTCGGCATGGCCTGGGCCAGGGTGTTGGCGGCGATGACCGCGCCGAGGCTGGTGTTGGCCGGCAAGCCCTGACTCAATTGCGCAACCAGTTTGAGCAGGTCGCCTTTCATGTCCGGCGCGAGCGTCGGGTTTTGCCCGGTGAGCAGTTTGCTTTCGAGAAACACACCGCTGCTGGCCAGGGCCTGGGCGAGGCCCTTGGGGGTGCTCAGCTGTTGAACATCCGGCAGGCCAGCGAGCAACCGGGCAGCGGCGCTGCGCAATTCAACGGATGTCTGGTCCGAGGGCGCAAGGTTCTGCAGCAGCTTGAGCAAGCCATCCAGCGAGCCCTGGCGGCTTTGCTGGTCGACCAGTTGCCGGGTCACCGCCAGTTGTTCCTGTCGGTTGCCCAGGGGCACGAATTTCACGGTCTGGGCGTCTTGCACCTGCGCGCTCAACAAGGTGCCAATGCGCAAGGGCCGGGGGCTGTCGATGCTCAGGGTGCTGCCGTTCAGTGCGGTATTAAGCAGGCCCACCATCGAGCGAAACACCGTGGGCTGGCCGGGCACCTGGGGCAGCACTTGCGAGGTCAGCACCTTGCCCTGCAGCAGGGTGCCAACGGGCAGTTGCGCGGTGTCGAGGCGGGTGAGGGTGGTGACGTTGGAGGCAATGGCCTGTTGTACCGTCACGGCCAGGTTGCCGGCCGAGGGCTGGCTGACGACCAGCGTGGTGCCCTGGGCCAGCGGTTGATTACTGGTGGTCTGGACCGTGGTCTGGCGGCCGCTGTCGAGGGTGACCTTGAGCAGCATCTGGAAAGTCTGGTCCGCCTGCTTGAGCGACAACACTTCGGCCTGGGCGGTTTGACCGACGCTGATCAGCCCCTCCACCGGCGTCAGCAACTTGAGCAACTCACCGCTGACCACCTGCGGGCGCGAAGTCGCCGGGAGGGTTTGCGGTAGCGGGAGGATGTTCATTTCGCCTGTCATACGCGGTCACAACCTGAGGAAAATGCACTCTTTAGAGTAAGGCATGGCATGTATAATGCCGCGCCGTTGTATCCAAAAATGGCGAAAACTTTGCAATTGTTTGACGCAGCTCTCTAGAACAAGACGTCATTGCATCTATGCTGCATCTCTTTAACGGCCGCGCCAGAGCCGACTTGAACCGTATAAGGCCCGTGATCCCTTGACCAGTCCTGTCCTGCAAACCGTTGCCCTTGCCTGTGAGCGAGACCTTCGGCTGCTCTTCGAAAATCTCGATTTGAGACTGGCCAGTGGCGAAATGATGCAAATCAGCGGCCCCAACGGCAGTGGCAAGACCAGCCTGTTGCGCCTGCTCTCGGGGCTGATGCAGCCGACCGCCGGTCAGGTGCTGCTCAACGGCCAGCCGCTGAACGAACAACGCGGTGAGCTGGCGCGCAACCTGCTGTGGATCGGCCACGCTGCCGGGATCAAGGATTTGCTGACGCCGGAAGAGAACCTGAGCTGGCTGTGCGCCTTGCATCATCCGGCGACCCACGAGGCGATCTGGCAGGCGCTGGCCGCGGTCGGCCTGCGTGGTTTCGAGGATGTGCCTTGTCACACCCTGTCTGCCGGTCAGCAGCGACGCGTCGCCCTGGCGCGCCTTTACCTGGACAGTCCGCCGCTGTGGATCCTCGATGAACCCTTTACCGCCCTCGACAAGCAGGGCGTGGCACAGCTTGAATCTCATCTGGCCGGCCACTGCGAACGCGGCGGCATGGTGGTGTTGACCACCCACCACACGCTGAGCCGGATGCCGGCCGGTTATCGCGACATCGATCTGGGGAGCTGGGCCGTATGAGTGTTTTCGGCCTGCTGGTCGCCCGTGAGGCCCGTCTGTTGTTCCGCCGCCCGGCGGAACTGGCCAATCCACTGGTGTTCTTCGCCATTGTCGTTTCGCTGTTCCCGCTGGCGGTCGGACCTGAGTCTCAATTGTTGCAAACCTTGTCTCCGGGACTGGTCTGGGTCGCGGCGCTTTTATCGGTTTTGCTCTCGCTGGACGGGCTTTTCCGCAGTGATTTCGAGGATGGATCCCTCGAACAGTGGGTCCTTTCGCCGCACCCCCTGGCTCTTCTGGTTTTGGCCAAGGTGCTGGCACACTGGGCTTTTTCCGGCCTGGCACTGGTTTTGCTCGCGCCTTTGCTGGCGCTGATGCTCGGTTTGCCTGCCGCCTGTCTGCCAGTGTTGCTGCTTTCGTTGCTGCTCGGTACACCGGTACTGAGCCTGCTCGGTGCAGTGGGCGCGGCACTGACGGTGGGCTTGAAACGCGGTGGTCTGCTGCTGGCACTGCTGATTCTGCCGTTGTACATCCCGGTGTTGATCCTCGGCAGTGGCGCCTTGCAGGCTGCCTTGCAGGGAATGCCGGCGACCGGTTATCTCCTGTGGCTTGGCAGCCTGACCGCCCTGGCGATAACCCTGACACCTTTTGCAATAGCTGCTGGCCTGAAGATCAGCGTCGGCGAATAATAACGAGGCCTGGTCATTTTTTGATCACTTCTTTTGACGGAAGGCAGGCCCTGGCTCTTCACAGTAAAGAGCAACCGTGATGGAAACAGTATGAACTGGACGTGGTTTCACAAGCTTGGCTCGCCCAAATGGTTTTACGGCATCAGCGGCAAACTGCTGCCCTGGCTGAGCGTTGCGGCGTTGCTGCTGATCGGCGTTGGCGTGGTCTGGGGCCTGGCCTTCGCGCCGCCGGACTACCAGCAGGGCAACAGCTTCCGCATCATCTATATCCACGTCCCGGCCGCCATGCTGGCGCAGTCCATCTATGTGATGCTGGCGGTGTGCGGCATCGTCAGCCTCGTGTGGAAGATGAAACTGGCCGACGTCGCCCTGCAATGCGCGGCGCCCATCGGTGCGTGGATGACCGCCGTGGCGCTGGTCACCGGGGCGATCTGGGGCAAGCCGACCTGGGGCTCGTGGTGGGTCTGGGATGCACGCCTGACGTCCATGCTTATCCTGCTGTTCCTGTACTTCGGTCTCATTGCGCTGGGCAACGCGATCAGCAATCGTGACAGCGCGGCCAAGGCTTGCGCGGTGCTGGCGATCGTCGGCGTGATCAACATCCCGATCATCAAATACTCGGTGGAGTGGTGGAACACCCTGCACCAGGGCGCGACCTTCACCCTCACCGAAAAGCCGGCGATGCCCGCCGAGATGTGGCTGCCATTGCTGCTGACGGCGTTGGGTTTCTACTGTTTCTTCGGCGCGGTCCTGCTGCTGCGCATGCGTCTTGAAGTGCTCAAGCGCGAAGCCCGCGCCAGTTGGGTCAAAGCCGAAGTGGAAAACAGCCTGGAGGTCGCTCGATGAGTTTTGCTTCATTCGGCGACTTCATCGCCATGGGTCATCATGGCCTGTATGTCTGGTCAGCCTATGGCATCTGCCTGGCGGTACTGACCCTCAACGTGGCGGCGCCGATCCTGGCCCGCAAGCGGTATCTGCAACAAGAGGCGCGTCGTCTGCGCCGGGAGAACGGCAAGTGAATCCGCTGCGCAAAAAGCGTCTTATCATCATTCTCGCGATCCTGGTCGGGGTCGGCGCTGCCGTCGGCCTGGCCCTGAGTGCCCTGCAGCAGAACATCAACCTGTTTTACACGCCGACCCAGATCGCCAACGGCGAAGCCCCGCAGGACACGCGTATCCGTGCCGGCGGCATGGTCGAGGCCGGCTCCTTGCAGCGCTCCGGCGACTCGCTGGACGTGAAGTTCGTGGTCACCGACTTCAACAAATCCGTGACCATCACTTATCGCGGCATCCTGCCGGACCTGTTCCGCGAAGGGCAGGGCATCGTCGCCTTGGGCAAGCTCAATGCCGATGGCGTGGTGGTGGCCGATGAGGTGCTGGCCAAGCACGATGAGAAGTACATGCCGCCAGAAGTGACCAAAGCCCTGAAAGACAGCGGCCAGTCGGCACCCACTCCCGTGAAAGAGGGCTAACTGATGACAGCTGGAATCTTCATTCCCGAGTTGGGCCACCTGGCCATGATCCTGGCGCTGTGTTTCGCGCTGGTTCAGGCCGTGGTGCCATTGGTCGGTGCCTGGCGCGGTGACCGCTTCTGGATGAGCCTGGCCCAGCCGGCCGCGTGGGGGCAGTTTGCATTCTTGCTGTTCGCCTTCGGTTGCCTGACCTACGCCTTCATGGTCGACGACTTCTCCGTGGCTTATGTGGCCAACAACTCCAACAGCGCCTTGCCGTGGTACTACAAGTTCAGCGCCGTGTGGGGTGCCCACGAAGGCTCCCTGTTGTTGTGGGCCTTGATTCTCGGCGGCTGGACCTTCGCGGTGTCGGTGTTTTCCCGGCAGTTGCCGCAGGTCATGCTGGCCCGCGTGCTGGCGGTGATGGGCATGATCAGCACCGGTTTCCTGCTGTTCCTGATCATGACCTCGAACCCGTTCAAGCGCATCCTGCCGCAAATGCCCACTGACGGCGCCGACCTCAACCCGCTGCTGCAAGACATCGGCCTGATCGTTCACCCGCCGATGCTGTACATGGGCTACGTCGGTTTCTCGGTGGCCTTCGCCTTCGCCATAGCCGCGCTGATGGGCGGTCGCCTGGATGCCGCGTGGGCGCGCTGGTCGCGTCCGTGGACCATCGTGGCCTGGGCGTTCCTCGGCATCGGCATCACCCTCGGTTCGTGGTGGGCGTACTACGAACTCGGCTGGGGCGGCTGGTGGTTCTGGGACCCGGTGGAAAACGCCTCGTTCATGCCATGGCTGGTGGGCACCGCGCTGATCCACTCGTTGGCGGTCACGGAAAAACGTGGCGTGTTCAAGAGCTGGACCGTGTTGCTGGCCATCGCCGCATTCTCCTTGAGTCTGCTGGGTACCTTCCTCGTGCGTTCCGGCGTGCTGACATCGGTGCACGCCTTTGCCTCCGATCCGGAGCGCGGGGTGTTCATCCTGATTTTCCTGCTGTTCGTGGTCGGTGGTTCGCTGACGCTGTTCGCCCTGCGCGCGCCGGTGGTCAAGAGCCAGGTGGGCTTCAACCTCTGGTCCCGGGAAACCCTGTTGCTGGGCAACAACCTGGTACTGGTGGTGGCCGCGTCGATGATCCTGCTCGGCACCTTGTACCCGCTGATTCTCGATGCCATGACCGGCGCCAAGCTGTCGGTCGGCCCGCCGTACTTCAACGCGCTGTTCATTCCGTTGATGGCATTGCTGATGGTGGTGATGGCGGTCGGCGTGATCGTGCGCTGGAAAGACACCCCGGTGAAATGGCTGGTGAGCATGCTCACCCCGGTCCTGCTCGGCAGCGCTGCGCTGGCGGTAGTGGCCGGCGTCGCCTATGGCGATTTCAACTGGGCCGTGCTCGCGACCTTCATGCTAGCCGCCTGGGTGTTGCTGGCCGGCGTGCGTGACATCTTCGACAAGACTCGCCACAAAGGCCTGATCAAAGGTTTGCCGACCCTGACCCGCAGCTACTGGGGCATGCAGGTCGCGCACCTGGGTATTGCCGTGTGTGCGCTGGGTGTCGTGCTGTCGAGCCAGAACAGTGCCGAGCGCGACCTGCGCCTGGCGCCGGGCGAATCCATGGACCTGGGCGGCTATCAGTTCGTCTTCGAAGGCGCCAAACACTTCGAAGGCCCGAACTTCACTTCCGACAAGGGCACCGTGCGGGTGATCAAGGGCGGCAAGGAAATCAGCGTGCTGCACCCGGAAAAACGCCTTTATACCGTGCAGAACTCGGTGATGACCGAAGCGGGCATCGACGCCGGTTTCACCCGCGACCTTTATGTCGCCCTCGGTGAACCACTGGGTAACGGTGCCTGGGCCGTGCGCGTGCACGTCAAGCCGTTCGTGCGCTGGATCTGGTTCGGCGGCTTGCTGACCGGCTTCGGCGGGTTGCTGGCGGCGCTGGATCGGCGTTATCGGGTCAAGGTCAAAAGCCGCGTGCGCGAAGCACTGGGCATGTCGGGAGCCACTGCATGAAGCGTTGGTTGATGTTGTTGCCACTGGCGATTTTTCTGGTGGTCGCTGTATTCCTTTACCGTGGGTTGTACCTGGATCCGGCCGAGCTGCCTTCGGCCATGATCAACAAGCCGTTCCCGGAGTTTTCCCTGCCGTCGGTGCAGGGCGACAAGACCCTGACCCGCGCTGACATCCTGGGCAAGCCGGCGCTGGTCAACGTCTGGGGCACCTGGTGTATTTCCTGCCGGGTCGAGCACCCGGTGTTGAACAAGCTGGCCCAGCAGGGCGTGGTGATCTACGGCATCAACTACAAGGACGTCAATGCCGACGCCTTGAAGTGGCTGAAAGACTTCCACAACCCGTATGCGCTGGACATTCGTGACGACGAAGGCTCGCTGGGCCTGAACCTCGGCGTGTACGGCGCACCGGAAACCTTCTTCATCGATGCCAAGGGCATCATCCGTGACAAGTTCGTCGGCGTGATCGACGAGCAGGTCTGGCGTGAAAAACTGGCGGGCAAGTACCAGGCGCTGGTCGACGAGGCCAAGCCATGAAGCGCTGGATCGCTGCCGTTGTCCTGGGCCTGAGCCTGGCGGGTGTGGCCCACGCGGCCATCGACACCTACGAGTTCGCCAAGGAAGGTGACCGCGAACGCTTTCGCGAGCTGACCAAGGAGCTGCGTTGCCCCAAGTGTCAGAACCAGGACATCGCCGACTCCAACGCACCGATTGCCGCCGACCTGCGCAAAGAGATTTTCCGCATGCTCGGCGAGGGCAAGGACAACCAGCAGATCATCGACTTCATGGTCGATCGCTACGGTGATTTCGTCCGCTACAAGCCTGCACTGAACGCCAAGACCGCCTTGCTCTGGTTCGGCCCCGCCGGCCTGCTGCTGGGCGGTGTCGTGATCATCGCGGTGATCGTCCGCCGTCGTCGCGTGCAACGCGCCGGCACCCCGGGCTCGCTTTCTGCCGAGGAGCGCTCGCGCCTCGACCACCTGTTGGATAAAACCAAGAATGATTGATTTCTGGCTCGCTGCAGGTCTGCTGCTTCTGGTTGCCCTGAGTTTTCTGTTGATCCCGGTGCTGCGCAGCCGTCGCGCCCAGCGCGAAGAGGATCGTACCGCCCTGAACGTCGCGCTGTATCAGGAGCGTGTGGCTGAGTTGCAGACTCAGCAGGAAGAGGGCGTGCTCGATGCGGCGCAAATGGACGCCGGTCGCGCCGAAGCCGCCCGTGAATTGCTGGCGGACACCGAAGGCGCTGACGCGCCGCGGGTGTCGCGTCTGGGCAAACCCTTGCCCTTGCTGGCGGCCATTCTGGTGCCGGTGCTGGGCCTGGGCCTGTATCTGCATTTCGGTGCCAGCGACAAGGTCGAGCTGACCCGCGAATTTTCCCAGGCACCCCAGTCGATGGAAGAGATGACCCAGCGCCTGGAGCGTGCGGTCGCCGCTCAGCCGGATTCCGCTGAAGGCATGTACTTCCTCGGTCGTACCTACATGGCTCAGGATCGCCCGGCGGACGCGGCGAAGATGTTCGAACGCACCGTCAACCTGGCCGGTCGCCAGCCCGAGTTGCTCGGTCAATGGGCCCAGGCCCAGTACTTCGCCGATGGCAAGAAGTGGTCGGACAAGGTCCAGGCCCTGACCGACGAAGCGCTCAAGGCCGACCCGAAAGAAGTCACCAGCCTTGGCCTGCTGGGCATTGCCGCGTTCGAAAGCGAGCGTTATCAGGACGCCATCGATTACTGGAATCGGCTGTTGGCGCAGTTGCCGCCGGAAGATAAATCCCGCGAAGCGCTGCAAGGCGGGATTACCCGGGCCACGGAGAAGCTGGTGGCCAGTGGCGGCAAGGTTGCGCAAGCACCGGCAGCGAAGACCGCGGCGTTGCTCAAGGTCAGCGTCGACCTGGCAGCGGACCTCAAATCCAAGGTCCAGCCCGGCGACAGCGTGTTCATCTTCGCCCGTGCGATCTCCGGTCCTCCGGCCCCGCTGGCGGTCAAGCGCATGACCGTGGCCGACCTGCCGGTGACCGTCGAACTGGGCGATGCCGATGCAATGATGCCGCAATTGAAACTGTCGAACTTCCCTGAAGTCCAACTGGTTGCGCGCATTTCCCGTGCCGGCAAACCGACCGCCGGCGAATGGATAGGTCGCAGCCAACCCCTGGCCAGCAGCACCACCGCGCCGCAAACACTGACCATCGACAGCCCGGATAAATAACAGGAAACGCCACCATGACCGCCATTGCTCGTATTGCCCTGCTCAGCGCTGTCTTGGGGTTAAGCGCTTGTGCGGTCCAGCCACCAACGGAACATCAGGCACCAACACCGTTCCCGCCGTCGCAGCCGAGCCCCACGCCATCGACGTCGCCCGTACCGAGCAAGCCGACCGTCCCGGCCAAACCCTCCAAGCCGTTGCCGCGCACCTCTGCCAGCTTCGCGCCACCACCGGGGGGCAATAGCCATTGGGATCCGAAGCTTGGGGTGTATGTGCTGGATGACCAGCCCAATACCTTTTATCGCCAGCGTACCTATTACCGCTGGGATAGCGGCTGGAGTAGGTCGATCAGTCCGAACGGGCCGTGGGAAGATACTGACATCCACGGTGTACCGGGTGGCCTGGGACGGAAATTCGGGCAGTAATGCAAAAAAAGGCGACCTTCGGGGGCGCCTTTTTTGTGGGCGTTGAAGTTGTGCTTTCACGGCAGGAGTATGTTGATGGGCGCACTGAACATCGTGCGCGGCCGGTCGCACTCGGGTAACGTGGCCGCCGCAGAGCTGGCCGCCGGGCTGAACGATCATGGCGAGATTGCGACGGGCCTGCGGGCCGAACTGCTGCAGGCACGCAGTCAGGACGGTTTGCCGGTGGTCCAACAAGTGTGGTGACAAGCGAAGAGGGGGTTTTGATGGCAGGCAGGTTGATCTATCTCATCGGGCCTTCAGGTTCGGGCAAGGACAGCCTGCTGGATGCCGCGCGAACGCGGTTGGCCGAACGCGGCTGCCGTATCGTGCGCCGGATCATTACCCGCTCGGCCGAAGCCGTGGGCGAGGCGGCGCTGGGCGTCAGTGCCCGGCAATTCGCCGACATGGAAGCCCGGGACGCGTTTGCCCTGAGCTGGCACGCCAATGGGTTGTCTTATGGCATCCCGCGGGAAATCGACGATTGGCTGGCCGCTGGCCAGGACGTACTGGTCAATGGCTCGCGGGGGCATTTGCAGAATACGCACCTGCGCTATCCGGATGTGTTGGTGTTGTTGCTGAGCGTGGACCAGGCGGTGCTGCGTGAACGACTGCTCAAGCGCGGGCGTGAATCGGTTAGCGAGATCGATCAGCGCCTGGCACGCAATGCCCGATTCAACGAGCGGCTGCTGGCGGAAGATTCTGCCGTGCACCTGCTCGACAACTCCGGGCCGCTGGAGCTTACGGTCGAACGCTTGCTGGCCTGCATTGACGAGCAAGCTCCTCGCGCCTGACGTTGCCGGGCACCGGTGATGCCCGGCAAGTGCCAGCCTGCGATCTGTTGATTTTGATTCAACGGTTTTTACCCCGCCAACAACCCCTGCACATACTCCACAAACGCCCGAGCCTTGGCACTGGCCATTCTCCCAGTGGGGAACACCGCCCACAGGTCCAGGTTCGGCAGTGCCCAGTCCTTCATCACTTCCCGGACCGAGCCGTCGGCCAGTTCCGGTGCGAACATCCATTGCGAAGCCATCGTCAGCCCTTGATGGGCCAGCACGGCTTCACGCAGGCCTTCGGCGACGTTGACGCGGATCCGGCCGCTGATGTTCACCGATTGCTCCTCGCCTGCCTTGTTGAACTGCCAACTGGCGCTGCCACCGAGGGTATAGAGGATGGCCTGATGCTTGCGCAGGTCGGCGGGGCAGGTGGGCTCGCCGTGTTTTTCAAAGTAGGCCGGCGTGCCCAGTACCATGCGCCGGCATTCGGCGATCTTGCGGGCGGTCAGGCCCGAGTCGTTCAACACGCCCATGCGCAGGGCGATATCGACGCCTTCCTCCACCAGATTGACGTTGCGATCATCGAGCATCAGGTCGATGTCCAGCGCCGGGTTTTGCTCCAGGAAGGGCCCCAGGTGCGGAACGATGTGCAGCCGGCCGAAGGTGACAGGCGCGCAGATGCGCAGGTTGCCACTGAGCCCGTCGGCGCAGCCCCGTGCGGCATTATCGGCCTCGTCGGCTTCTTCGATGGCGCGCTTGGCCCGTTCGAAGAAGGCCAGCCCGGCTTCGGTGGGCGTGAGGCCCCGGGTCGAACGCAGCAACAGCCGCACCGCCAACCGCGATTCGAGTTGCGCGATGGTTTTCGACACGGCCGGCTGGCCGATATTCAAGCGCCGGGCCGCGGCGGAAAACGAACCGGTTTCCACCACGTAGACGAAGGTTTCCATTGAGCCGAGGCGGTCCATTGAGGGTCCTTGTGCAAACTCCGGAAGTTATCGGAAGCCTCCTGTGGGAGATTCTATGGTTGAGGGAAACCCCTCAACTGGCTTTTGGCTGATATTCGCTTTGCCCTTTCAGCAAGGCGAATAGCATCCAGCATCGCTTCAGGCGTTGAGTGTAATCGGGGTTGACCCCGGCATAACGGATCATCGTTGATCGTGGATAGGCACGGGCGCAACACAGGTGTGCGGTATGGCATTCGTTTTTTTGCGATTTACGCTGTCACCAACGAACCCTTTTGCGAAACACTCAAGAACCGCAGCAACGCCAACAGTGGAAACGCGCTGCCGACGATCACGATCCACAACCAGCCGCCGTGTTCGTACACCGCGCTGGCCACCGAAGAGCCGAAGGCGCCGCCGATAAAGATGCTGGTCATGTACAGCGCATTCAGGCGGCTGCGGCTTTTGCCGTCGAGGGCGTAGACCGCGCGCTGGCCGAGGACCATGTTCATCTGCACGCAGAAGTCGAGCACCACGCCGGTCACCGCCAGGCCGATGACGCTGTAGGCCGGATGGATAAACGCCGGCATGAAACTCAGGCTGGCGAACAGCAGGGCCAGCAATGAGGCGATGCGGGTGTGGCCGGCATCGGCCAGGCGTCCGGCGATGGGGGCGGCGATGGCGCCGATGGCGCCCACCAGGGCGAAAATCGCGATCTCGCTTTGCGACAAACCGTGATTGCGCGCCAGCTCCAGTGGCACGGCGGTCCAGAACAGGCTGAAGGTGGCAAACATGCAGCCCTGGTAAAACGCCCGCTGACGCAGTACCGGTTGTTTGCGCAACAGCGTCCACAACGAGCCCAGCAACTGGCCGTAGGACGCGCTGTGATCAGGTTCACGCTTGGGAATGGTCACGGCCAGCACGATGCTGATGGCCGCCATCAACACCGCGGCTATCATGAACATCGCCCGCCAGCCCAAATGGTCGGCCACCACGCTGGACACCGGTCGGGCCAGCAGAATGCCGAGCAGCAATCCGCCCATGATCCCGCCTACCACACGGCCACGGGTTTCTTCCGGCGCCAGGTGTGCGGCCAGCGGAATCAGGATCTGCACCGACACCGAACTGAACCCCACCAACAGCGAAATCAGCAAGAACACGTTCGGCTGATCGGTAAACGCCGCCCCCAGCAGGCTGACAATCGCCACCAGGGTGGTGATGATCATCAACCGGCGGTTCTCCAGCAGATCCCCCAGCGGCACCAGGAAAAACAGCCCCAGCGCATAGCCGATCTGGGTCAGGGAGACGATCAGGCTGGCCATGGCGTTGCTCAGGCCGATGTCCGGGGCGATCAGGCCGATGATCGGTTGGGCGTAGTAGATGTTGGCGACAATCGCGCCGCAACAGAAGGCGAACAGCAGCACCATCCCTGGGGTCATTGTCGCGGTGCCGTGGGGCACCTGGGTCGCTGGGTTCATAACGGGTCTCGCTGTACGGAAAGGAATGCGCGCAGGCTAATAGGCTGACTGAAACGGCGGAAGTGGGATTGGAGTGATAACAGTCATTCCATTGCGCAATGACTGACGAACGCGTGTGTCGCCCGTCGAAGAGCCTTGCGTCAGAACGATGTAAGTGAATGATACATTCACTTACATCTTATTCGATGGCGTGCTTATGTTCTCTCTTCCTGTCTCACCACCGGAGGGTCGTCCCATGAAGGTGAAGTTTCGTCAGCTGATTCGTCGCGCTTGTGTCGTTACCTTGATCAGCGTCTTCGGCGTTGGCCTGGCCGATGCCGACGATGCTCCGGGCACGCGCATCGGGGTGCGCGGCGAGATCACCGGCGTCAGCGCGGACATTCTGAAAGTCCATGCCAACAGCGGTGAAAACGTGATGATCAACCTGACCAAGGACACCAAGGTCCGCGCCGTGACCCTGGCCAACATCGAAGACATCAAGCCTGGCAGCTACATCGGCTCGGCGGCTGTTCCCCAGGAGGATGGCACCCTCAAGGCCCTGGAGGTCCATGTCTTTCCTCCGGAGCTGGCCGGTAGTGGCGACGGTCATCGGCCGTTTGACCTGGTCAAGGGCAGCAGCATGACCAACGGCAGCGTCGGCGACCTGGTGGTGAGCAATGGCCGGGTGCTGACCGTCAACTACAAGGACGGCCAACAGAGGATTCTGGTGCCCGAAGACGTACCCATCGTCAACCTGATACCGGCCGATCGCAGCCTGTTGAAGGTGGGTGTGAAGATCGTGACCTTTGTGACTCAGGGCGCTGACGGCACGCTCACGGCTCAATCCATTTTGGCGGGCAAGGATGGCGTGACGCCGCCGATGTAGCCGGCGCGTGGCAACCTGAGCTGAAAATGACCGCCACAAAAAAGGCGACCTGCACGGGTCGCCTTTTTCGTTAGCGTCCAGTCATCACTGACCGCTGTAGATCTGGTCGAAAACCCCGCCATCATTGAAGTGGGTCTTCTGCACGGTGCGCCAGTCGCCAAAGGTCTTCTCCACCGACAGGAAGTCCACTTTCGGGAAGCGGTCGGTGTATTTGGCCAAAACAGCCGGGTCACGCGGGCGCAGGTAGTTCGCCGCGGCAATCTCCTGGCCTTCCGGTGACCACAGGTACTTCAGGTATTCTTCGGCCGCCGCGCGGGTGCCTTTCTTGTCGACGGTCTTGTCGACCACCGACACCGGTGGCTCGGCTTCGGCGGAAACGCTTGGGTAGATGACTTCGAACTGATCGCGACCGAACTCGCGGGCAATCATTTCCGCTTCGTTCTCGAAGGTCACCAGCACGTCGCCGATCTGGTTGGTCATGAAGGTGGTGGTGGCGGCACGGCCGCCGGTATCGAGTACTGGCGCTTGCTTGAACAGCTTGCCGACGAAGTCTTTGGCCTTGTTCTCGTCGCCGCCGTTTTTCAGCACGTAGCCCCAGGCCGAGAGGTAGGTGTAGCGACCGTTACCGGAGGTTTTCGGGTTCGGGACGATGACCTGGACGCCGTCCTTGAGCAGGTCGGGCCAGTCTTTCAGGGCTTTCGGGTTGCCCTTGCGCACAATGAACACGGTGGCCGAGGTGAACGGTGCGCTGTTGTTCGGCAGGCGTGTGACCCAGTTTTCCGGGACCAGTTTGCCGTTGTCCGCCAGGGCGTTGATGTCGGTGGCCATGTTCATGGTGATGACATCGGCCGGCAAACCGTCGATGACCGAACGCGCCTGTTTGCTGGAGCCGCCGAAGGACATCTGCAGGACGATGTTTTCGTTGTGCTCGGCTTGCCAGTGTTTCTGGAACGCAGTGTTGTAGTCCTTGTAGAAATCTCGCATCACGTCGTAGGAAACGTTGAGCAGGGTCGGTGCAGCCTGGGCGATGTTGCCCAGGGCCAGGCCAGCGGCGAGAAGCGAGGCGCCAAAGAGTTTTTTCACTGCGAATTCCTTTTGATGTAGGAGCTGCCGCAGGCTGCGATCCTTTGGCTTTGATTTTCAAGATCAAAAGATCGCAGCCTACGGCAGCTCCTACGGGTTATTTATTAGTTATCAACGATGTGTCGACTATAGCCGGGCTCATATAGTCCTTTAAAGATTAAAAAGCTCTTTGCTTATTCCAGTTTTTTGAACAGTGCATTGCCACAACGGGAGCAGAACGACGCCTCGGGTTCATGGCTGTCTTTGGCGCACACCGGGCAGTCGCGATGCAACTGGCCGCCACGCATGGCCGTGGCCAGTTCGGCGGTGAAGATCCCGGTGGGCACGGCGATGATCGAGTAACCGGTGATCATCACCATCGATGAAATGACCTGGCCCAGTGCGGTCTTGGGCACGATGTCGCCGTAACCGACGGTGGTCAAGGTCACGATAGCCCAGTAAATGCCCTTGGGAATGCTGGTGAAGCCATGTTGCGGGCCTTCGACCACATACATCAGGGTGCCGAACACGATGACCAGTGTGCAGACGCTGAGCAGGAACACGAGGATTTTCTGCTTGCTGCCACGCAGGGCATCAAGCAGGTAGTGGGCTTGCTTGAGGTACGGGCCGAGCTTGAGCACGCGGAAGATCCGCAGCATCCGGATCACCCGGATGATCAGCAGGTACTGGGCATCGCTGTAGTACAGCGCGAGGATGCCGGGCACGATGGCCAGCAGGTCCACCAGTCCATAGAAACTGAAGGCATAGCGCAGGGGCTTGGGCGAGCAGTACAGGCGCAGGATGTACTCGCCGAGGAAGATCACCGTGAAGCCCCACTCGATGTACGCAAGCACGCTGGCGTAGTTCTGGTGGACGTCATCGATGCTGTCCAGGATCACCACCACCAGGCTGGCGAGGATGATCAGCAGCAAGGTGGAGTCGAAGCGTCGACCGGCGACGGTGTCGGTCTGGAAAATAATCACGTACAGGCGGTTACGCCAAGTGTCGTTGCTGTTCATGCACATCGCCTTGGCCGCAAATCAGCGCAGCCTAGGTTGATTCTCCCCGGAAGCGCAAGGCGCGCTTTCGACCGAGGCTTTGCCGAGCATTTGAACAACGCTGCGAATCAGCCAGCCGGCAAGAATGAACGGCGCGGTCAGCGTAGGCAGACCGATGGCGGCAAACACCGGCGTCAGCAACAGCGCCAGGCCGATGCCAAGCAGCGGCAGCCACGGTTGGCGACGCCGGGAGCTGAAGGCGAGGGCGGCCAGCACGGCGTTATAGCCACCGAGGCCGAGCAGTGCGGTATAGAAATCGTGGTTCAGCAGGCTCCAGCCCATACCAGCGACCGAGGCCAGCAACGCCCAGCAGAAGGCGCGGCGATCAGCGATCAGCAAACCGGCGGCAATCATCGCACCCGCCAGCGGATGACCGAGGAACATCACCTGACCAATGCCTTTGAGTGGCGCGGCAAGCATGTTCAGGGTGCTGACTTCGATCAAGTGCGGCTCAGTCGAGGGCGTGGCGAAGCATAGCAGCAACCAGCCCAGCCCGACGAAGGGCGCGGTGTAGGCCGGCAGGCATCGGCTGAACCGGACGCGCTTGAGCCACTGCTGGGTGACCATCGCGCTCAGGCCACCGGCGGCCAGGATCAGTGGCGGCATCATCGCCGACCAGGGGAAATACAGGCTCAGTAACAGTCCGAGCAGGACGCCGTTGTAGCTGAACAACCCGGCCTGGCGATCAGCCTTGGCATAGTTGCGGCGTTGCGCGGTGAGCAGCCCGGCGACACCACCGAGCAAGGCGCCGCCAAGCAAGGCGGGCGCAGTAAACAGGATGGCCAGGACGCACAGCAGGCCGCACAGCGGATTGCGCTGGAGAAAGATCTGGCTGAAGCCGTTGAGCAATGCTTCGGCCCAGTCGGGGCAGTGGGTGTTGAAGTGAATGGCAGGCATTTTGAAATCTAGGGCAGTGGAAAATCAAAGGTGTTGCACAAACTCTGTGGCGAGGGAGCTTGCTCCCGCTGGGTCGCGAAGCGACCCCAACTCCGGTGAATGCGGTTTCTCTGTGGAACCCGTCATGCCGAAAGACGACTGCTACGCAGCCGAGCGGGACGATGCGGCGATCCGACAAGCTCCCTCGCCACAAAAAGCGTTCGTTAGATCAATGTCTCGATGCGCAAAGAGTTAGTCGACCCCGGCTGGCCAAACGGCACACCTGCGGTGATCAACAGCGTGTCGCCACGCTGCGCCATGCCCTGGGCCTGGGCAATTTCCAGTGCCGTCGAGCAGACTTCATCGACCTGACGCAGACGATCGTTGACCACCGAGTGCACACCCCACGCCACGCTCAGGCGACGGGCGGTTTGCAGGTTCGGTGTCAGGTTGAGGATCGGCACCGTCGGCCGCTCCCGCGCCGCACGCAGGCTCGATGCGCCGGACTCGCTGTAGTTCACTAGCACTGCCACCGGCAGCACGTTGCTGATACGGCGAATGGCGCAGCTGATCGCGTCGGAAACAGTCGCCTCGGCTTTCGGTCGGCTGACGTCGAGTTGAGTCTGGTAGTCCGGACCGTTTTCCACCTGGCGGATGATCTTGCTCATCATCTGCACGGCTTCGAGCGGGTATTCGCCGGACGCGGTTTCCGCCGACAGCATCACCGCGTCCGCCCCTTCGGCCACCGCGTTGGCGACATCGGTGACTTCGGCGCGGGTTGGCGCCGGTGAGAAGCGCATCGACTCCAGCATCTGGGTCGCCACCACCACCGGTTTGCCGAGTTGGCGGCAGGTGCTGATGATGTTCTTCTGGATCTGCGGCACGCTTTCGGCCGGCACTTCTACGCCCAGGTCACCCCGGGCGACCATGATCGCGTCGCTCAATTCGGCGATCTCGCGCAGTTGTTCGACGGCCGAGGGCTTCTCGATCTTGGCCATCAGGAACGCCTTGTCGCCGATCAGGGAGCGAGCTTCGCGGATGTCATCGGGACGTTGTACGAACGACAGCGCCACCCAGTCCACGCCCAGTTCCAGGCCGAAGGTCAAGTCGCGGCGATCCTTGGCGGTCAGCGGGCTCAGGTCGAGCACCGCTTGCGGTACGTTCACGCCTTTGCGGTCCGACAGTTCGCCGCCATTGAGCACTGTGGTGTCGATGGCGTCGGCGTACTTGGTCACGACCCGCAGACGCAGCTTGCCGTCGTCCAGCAGCAGGTCCATGCCCGGTTCCAGCGCGGCGATGATTTCCGGGTGGGGCAGGTTGACCCGGCGCTCATCGCCCGGCGTGGTATCGAGGTCCAGGCGCAAGGCCTGGCCGCGCACCAGTTGCACCTTGCCGTCGGCGAACTTGCCGACCCGCAGTTTCGGGCCTTGCAGGTCCATCAGGATGCCCAATGGATAATTGAGCTGGCGCTCGACTTCACGAATCCACTGGAAACGCTGGGCGTGGTCGGCATGATCGCCATGGCTGAAGTTCAGGCGGAAGATGTTGACCCCGGCCAGCACCAGTTCACGGATGGCGTCGATGCCGTCGGTGGCCGGGCCGAGCGTGGCGAGGATTTTGACCTTTTTATCAGGCGTCATGTTTAGTGCTCTCAAGGATCAGAATGGCGCGGAAGTCGTTGACGTTGGTACGGGTCGGTTCGGTGACGATCAGGGCGTCCAGCGCCTCGAAGTAGCCGTAGCCGTTGTTGTTGTCCAACTCGTCGCTGGCGCTCAGGCCCAGGGCGGCAGCACGGGCGTAACTGTCCGGGGTCATGATCGCGCCGGCGTTGTCTTCGGAGCCGTCGATACCGTCGGTGTCACCGGCCAGTGCATAGACGCCGGGCAGGCCCTTGAGGCTGTCGGTCAGGCTCAGCAGGAATTCGGCATTGCGCCCGCCACGGCCATTGCCGCGCACGGTCACGGTGGTTTCTCCGCCGGAAAGAATCACGCAGGGCGCCGCCAGCGGCTGGCCGTGCAGGACGATTTGTCGGGCGATGCCGGCGTGGACTTTCGCCACCTCGCGGGATTCGCCTTCGAGGTCGCCGAGGATCAGCGGGCTGAACCCGGCCTGACGGCATTTCACCGCCGCCGCTTCAAGGGATTGCTGCGGGCGGGCGATCAACTGGAAATGATTGCGGGCCAGGCTCGGGTCACCGGGTTTGACGGTTTCCGACTCGGGGCTTTGCAGCCAGGTGCGCACCGAAGCCGGAACCTCGATGGCGTAGCGCTTGAGAATGGCCAGCGCTTCGGCCGACGTGCTCGGGTCGGCTACGGTAGGGCCGGAGGCGATGACCGTTGCGAGGTCGCCCGGTACATCGGAAATCGCATAGGTATAAACAGTGGCAGGCCAGCAGGCTTTGCCCAGGCGACCGCCCTTGATCGCCGAGAGGTGCTTGCGCACGCAGTTCATCTCGCCGATGGAGGCGCCGGATTTGAGCAGGGCTTTGTTGATCGACTGCTTGTCGGCCAGGGTGATGCCTTCGGCCGGCAGTGCCAGCAGGGCAGAGCCACCACCGGAGAGCAGGAAGATCACGCGGTCGGATTCGTTCAGGTCGCTGACCAGTTCCAGCACACGCTTGGCCACGGCCAGGCCAGCGGCATCTGGTACCGGATGCGCGGCTTCGACCACTTCGATTTTTTCGCAAGGCGCGCCGTGACCGTAACGGGTCACCACCAGGCCGCAGACTTCACCCTGCCAGCAGCGCTCGACCACTTGGGCCATGGCGGCTGCGGCTTTGCCGGCGCCAATGACGATCACGCGACCGCTGCGGTCGGCAGGCAGATGGGCTTCGAGGACTTGTTGCGGATGCGCCGCGTCGATGGCTGTGGCAAACAGCTCGCGCAGCAATTGTTGCGGATCGACCGACATGGCGGGCTCCCGGAATTCTTGTTATTTGAAGGAAAGCAGCCTGGGCAAGCTCTGGGTGGAACACCCTTGCAACTGGATGAACCTGTTCCTGTAGGAGCTGCCGCAGGCTGCGATCTTTTAGCGGGTAGTGCGGTGGAGAGTCGGGCCTGAGGATCAAAAGATCGCAGCCTTCGGCAGCTCCTACTTGTCGCGAATCGAGAAGTTCGCCATGTGTTCCAGACCCTTGATCAGCGCCGAGTGGTCCCAGTTGCTGCCGCCGATGGCCGCGCAGGTGCTGAACACTTGCTGGGTGTTGGCGGTGTTCGGCAGGTTGATGTTCAGCTCCTTGGCGCCTTGCAGGGCCAGGTTCAGGTCCTTCTGGTGCAGGCTGATGCGGAAGCCTGGATCGAAGGTGCCCTTGATCATGCGCTCGCCGTGCACTTCGAGGATCTTCGAGGACGCGAAACCGCCCATCAGTGCTTCACGCACCTTGGCTGGATCGGCACCGTTTTTCGAAGCGAACAGCAGGGCTTCAGCTACGGCCTGGATGTTCAGGGCCACGATGATCTGGTTGGCCACCTTGGCGGTTTGACCGTCGCCGTTGCCACCGACCAGGGTGATGTTCTTGCCCATCGCCTGGAACAACGGCAGGGCGCGTTCGAAGGCATCGGCATCGCCGCCGACCATGATGCTCAGGGTCGCAGCCTTGGCGCCGACTTCACCACCGGACACCGGAGCGTCGAGATATTGCGCGCCTTTTTCGTTGATCTTGGCCGCGAACGCCTTGGTGGCGGTCGGCGAGATCGAGCTCATGTCGATCACGACTTTGCCTTTGCCCACGCCGGCAGCGATGCCGTCGGCACGGAACAGCACGTCATCGACCTGCGGGGTATCCGGCACCATGACGATGATGAATTCGGCTTCCTGGGCAACTTCTTTCGGGTTCGCCAGGGCAACGGCGCCAGCGGCGACCAGGTCGGCAGGCGCAGGGTCGTGGTGGGCCGACAGGAACAGGCTGTGACCGGCTTTTTGCAGGTTCGCCGCCATTGGGTGGCCCATGATGCCGGTGCCGATAAATCCGATTTTAGCCATGAGAAAGTCCTCTTGTTTTTATAAACAGCCGTAGGAGCTGCCGCAGGCTGCGATCTTTTGATTTTGCTTTTGAAGGTCAAGATCAAAAGATCGCAGCCTTCGGCAGCTCCTACAGTGATAAATGTGTTTGATCAGATCGCGTTATGGGTCTTCAACCAGCCCAGGCCCGCTTCAGTGGTGGTCAGCGGCTTGTATTCGCAACCGACCCAGCCCTGGTAACCGATGCGGTCCAGGTGTTCGAACAGGAAGCGGTAGTTGATTTCACCGGTGCCTGGTTCGTTGCGCCCCGGGTTGTCCGCGAGCTGCACGTGGTTGATCTCGCCCAGGTGCGATTGCAGGGTGCGGGCCAGATCGCCTTCCATGATTTGCATGTGATAGATGTCGTATTGCAGGAACAGGTTGGCGCTGCCGACCTGCTCGCGAATCGACAGGGCTTGCGCCGTGTTGTTCAGGTAGAAACCCGGGATGTCACGGGTGTTGATCGCTTCCATCACCAGCTTGATACCCGCCGCTTGCAGCTTGTCGGCCGCGTACTTGAGGTTGGCGACGAAGGTTTTCTCCACGGTGGCATCGTCAAAGCCCTGCGGACGAATACCGGCCAGGCAGTTGACCTGGGTGTTGCCCAGCACTTGCGCGTAAGCGATGGCCAGGTCGACACCGGCACGGAACTCTTCGACCCGGTCCGGCAGGCACGCGATACCGCGCTCGCCCTTGGCCCAGTCACCGGCCGGCAGGTTGAACAGCACTTGGGTCAGACCGTGTGCGTCGAGCTGGGCCTTGATTTCGGCGGAGCTGAAGTCGTACGGGAACAGGTATTCGACACCACTGAAGCCGGCCTTGGCGGCCGCTTCGAAACGGGCGAGAAAGTCCTGTTCGGTGAACAGCATGGACAGGTTGGCTGCGAAACGCGGCATGGTGGTCTCCTGTATGTGTTTGATGTCCTTTGTGGGAGCGGGCTTGCTCGCGAAGGCGGTGGTTCAGTCAACATTGATGTCGACTGACACTCCCTCTTCGCGGGCAAGCCCGCTCCCACAGGGGGAGCGGTCAGCAGTTAATCGAGCAACGAAATCGCAGTCGGTGCGTCGTCGCCGACCAGCGCCAGGTCTTCGAATTCGTTGACGGCGTTGATCTCGGTACCCATGGAAATGTTGGTCACGCGTTCCAGGATGATCTCGACGATCACCGGAACCTTGAACTCTTCGATCAGCTCCTGGGCCTTGCGCAGGGCAGGCTGGATCTGGGACGGTTCGAATACGCGCAGGGCCTTGCAGCCGAGGCCTTCGGCAACTGCGACGTGGTCGACACCGTAGCCGTTGAGTTCCGGCGCGTTCAGGTTGTCGAAGGACAGCTGCACGCAGTAGTCCATGTCGAAACCGCGCTGCGCCTGACGGATCAGGCCCAGGTACGAGTTGTTCACCACAACATGGATGTACGGCAGCTTGAACTGCGCGCCCACCGCCAATTCCTCGATCATGAACTGGAAGTCATAGTCCCCCGACAGGGCCACGACTTTACGGTTCGGATCGGCCTTGACCACGCCCAGCGCTGCCGGAATGGTCCAGCCCAACGGGCCTGCCTGGCCGCAGTTGATCCAGTGGCGCGGCTTGTAGACGTGCAGGAACTGCGCGCCGGCAATCTGCGACAGACCGATGGTGCTGACGTAGCAGGTGTCTTTGCCGAACACCTGGTTCATTTCTTCGTAGACGCGTTGCGGCTTGACCGGAACGTTGTCGAAGTGAGTCTTGCGCTGCAGGCTGGCTTTACGCTGCTGGCAGTCTTGCAGCCAGGCGCTGCGGTTCTTCAGCTTGCCGGCGGCTTGCCATTCGCGAGCGACTTCGATGAACACGGTCAGCGCGGCAGCGGCGTCGGAAACGATGCCCAGGTCCGGGGTGAACACGCGGCCGATCTGGGTCGGTTCGATATCAACGTGAATGAACTTGCGGCCTTCGGTGTAGACGTCGACGGAACCGGTGTGACGGTTGGCCCAACGGTTACCCACGCCCAGAACCACGTCGGATTTCAGCATGGTTGCGTTGCCGTAGCGGTGCGAGGTCTGCAGACCCACCATGCCCACCATCAGCGGGTGATCGTCCGGGATGGCGCCCCAGCCCATCAAGGTCGGGATAACCGGAATACCGGTCAGCTCGGCGAACTCCACCAGCAGGTCGGCGGCGTCGGCGTTGATGATACCGCCACCGGCCACCAGCAATGGACGCTCGGCCTGATCCAGCATCGCCAAGGCTTTTTCCACCTGAACGCGGGTAGCGCTCGGCTTGGCCAATGGCAGTGGCTGGTAGGCGTCGATGTCGAATTCGATTTCGGCCATCTGCACGTCGAACGGCAGGTCGATCAGCACTGGGCCAGGACGGCCGGAGCGCATTTCATAGAAAGCCTTCTGGAACGCATAAGGCACCTGGCCCGGTTCCATGACGGTGGTCGACCACTTGGTGACTGGCTTGACGATGGTGGTGATATCGACAGCCTGGAAGTCTTCCTTGTGCATACGGGCGCGGGGTGCCTGGCCGGTAATGCAGAGGATTGGAATCGAGTCGGCCGAGGCGCTGTAGAGCCCGGTGACCATGTCGGTGCCGGCAGGGCCGGAAGTACCGATGCACACGCCGATGTTGCCGGCCTTGGTGCGGGTGTAGCCCTCGGCCATGTGCGAGGCGCCTTCAACGTGGCGAGCGAGTACGTGATCGATGCCGCCGACCTTTTGCAGGGCGGAGTACAGCGGGTTGATGGCGGCACCCGGGATGCCAAAAGCGGTATCGACCCCTTCACGGCGCATCACCAGAACGGCGGCTTCGATTGCTCTCATTTTGCTCATGGTTTTGTGCCTCTTTACGTTTTGTAATTGTATACAAGTGGCTTTGCGCAGAGTGTATTCACGGCGGACGGCGCAGGTCAATCCATTTTCTCAAGCGCTTGTTTCATTCGTCGGAAGCCCGTTCTACTGTGGCTTTTCGTCGCATGTGGCGCCTTTCGATAATTATTGTATACAAAAAAATAATTCATTGTGTTCTATTTGTTGCATCGGGCTGCGACGCAAGCGTGCGCACTTGTGCCGCAGCCCACCGACTTTCCGAAAAACAAAATGAGGACGGCACCATGAGCGCTTTAACCTTGAAAGTCGCAGTCAACCTGGTCAACGAGGCCATCACTGCAGGGCGTGCAATCGCTGCGGCACCCTTGACCATTGCGGTACTGGATGCCGGCGGGCATCTGATCGCCCTGCAACGCGAAGACGGCGCCAGCCTGCTGCGCCCGCACGTCGCCATCGGCAAGGCCTGGGGCGCCATCGCGCTGGGCAAGGGTTCGCGCCTGCTGGCGCTGGACGCCCAGCAACGCCCGGCATTTATCGCCGCGTTGAACAGCCTGGGGCAGGGCAGCGTCGTGCCGGCACCGGGTGGTGTGCTGGTTCGCGATCAGGACGGGAACGTGCTGGGGGCGGTGGGGATCAGCGGCGATCTGTCGGATGTCGACGAGCAGTGCGCAATCAATGCCATCGAGGCGTTGGGGTTGGTGGCGGATGCGGGGGTGGCGGCTTGATCTTCGCTGACTGAACTACCGCTTTCGTCGGAACGCCGCCCGGAGCAAGCCCGCTCCCACATTGGATTTTTTGCGTACACAAATTTTGTGAACGTCAGCGATCAAGTGTGGGAGCGGGCTTGCTCGCGAAGGCAATCTCCCAGACACATCCAGCTAAAGGTCTACCCCATAATCCTGTAGTCGCTGAACTAGCCTTTCCATGACTTCAACATGAGAGAGGGCAAGGAATGCCTGAGCTGTCAGCATCACACCGCCTGCGCATCGGCCGCTACGCCGAGCAAAACCGCATTTACCTACTGACTGCCAATACCCTGAAACGAGAACCTGTTTTCAGGGATTACACCCTTGGCAGACTGGTTGTTCACCAATTCAGGCAAGCACAGGATGACGGCTTTGCCGAGTCGTTGGCCTGGGTGGTCATGCCCGATCATTTCCATTGGCTGATTCAATTGCAAAAGGGATCGCTTGCGCAGCTGATGTGCCAGGCGAAATCCTTGAGTACTCGTGCAATCAATAGGGCAACAGGCAGAACGGGGAGCCTCTGGCAACAGAGTTTTCATGACCGTGCGCTGAGAAAAGAAGAGGATTTGGTAAAGCTGGCTCGATACGTTGTGGCTAACCCATTGCGGGGAGGGCTGGTCGAGAAGCTTGGTGACTATCCGTTGTGGGACGCGATCTGGCTTTGATCAATGAATCGAGTTGCCCCATTCGCGAGCAAGCCCGCTCCCACATTTGACCGAGTTTCGCCAGGAGAATAGAGATCAAATGTGGGAGCGGGCTTGCTCGCGAATAGCCTTGATGCGGTCTACCGCTCAGGCTCACATCCCTTCAACACCAACCGGATAATCGTCTGCGCCGCCGCTTCATAATCTTCTTCATCCAGCCTGGCCTTGCCGGTGATGGCGGTGATTTGCCAGTCGAAGTCAGCGTAGGTCTGGGTCGCGGCCCAGATGCTGAACATCAGGTGGTTGGGGTCGATGGGGGCGATTTGGCCGCGGTCGATCCAGGTCTGGATGCACTCGATGTTGTGTTTGGCCTGGCCATTGAGCTGTTCGACCAGATCGCTGCTCAGGTGGGGGGCGCCGTGCATGATTTCGCTGGCGAACACCTTGGAGGCGAAAGGCAGGTCGCGGGAGATGCGGATCTTCGAGCGAATGTAGCCGCTGAGCACTTCACCAGGCTCGCCGTCCGGATTGAACGGTGTCGAAGCCTGCAGGATCGGCTCGATGATACTTTCCAGAACCTCGCGGTAGAGGTTTTCCTTGGACTTGAAGTAGTAGTAGACGTTGGGCTTGGGCAATCCCGCCTTGGCTGCGATGTCGCTGGTTTTGGTCGCAGCGAAGCCTTTGTCGGCGAATTCCTCACTGGCGGCACGCAGGATCAGTTGTTTGTTGCGCTCGCGGATAGTGCTCATAAACCGGGTGATTCCTTGCCTGTTCTGGCGGTTGCGCATGGTATCACCGGCCTCGCGCGGCGCTCAAGAATGCACCGTAGGCTCTTATGTCGCGCTATGCTGCTGCGCATTCATTGCAGAAGGAAACCCGATTCATGGCAGGAAGCAGTTTGCTGGTGCTGATCGATGACATCGCGACCGTACTGGACGACGTGTCCTTGATGACCCAAATGGCCGCCAAGAAAACGGCCGGCGTACTCGGTGACGACCTGGCACTCAATGCCCAGCAGGTCAGTGGCGTGCGTGCCGAGCGGGAAATCCCGGTGGTCTGGGCGGTCGCCAAGGGGTCGTTCATCAATAAACTGATCCTGGTGCCATCGGCGCTGGCCATCAGTGCGTTCATTCCGTGGCTGGTCACACCGCTGTTGATGGTCGGTGGCGCCTATCTGTGCTTCGAAGGTTTCGAAAAACTTGCCCACAAGTTCCTGCACAGCAAGGCTGAAGATGTCGCCGAGCATGCGCAGTTGGTCGAGGCGGTGGCCGATCCTGCCATCGACCTGGTGGCGTTCGAGAAGGACAAGATCAAAGGCGCGATCCGCACCGATTTCATTCTTTCGGCGGAAATCATCGCCATCACCCTCGGCACCGTGGCCGGTGCGCCATTGACCCAGCAAATCATCGTGCTGTCGGGCATTGCCATTGTCATGACTGTCGGCGTGTACGGATTGGTGGCGGGTATCGTCAAGCTTGACGACCTCGGCCTGTGGTTGACTCAGAAACCCGGACAGGTGGCGAAAAGCATCGGCGGCGGGATTTTGCGTGCGGCACCGTACATGATGAAGAGCCTGTCGGTGATCGGCACGGCGGCGATGTTTCTGGTGGGCGGCGGGATCCTCACGCACGGTGTGCCGGTGGTGCATCACTGGATCGAAAGTGTCGGTGCGGCGGCGGGTGGCGGCGGATTTATCGTGCCGGTGTTGCTCAATGGCGTGGCGGGGATTGTCGCAGGGGCGGTGGTGTTGGTTGGCGTGATGGCCGTCAGCAGGATCTGGAAAGCCCTGAAAGGCTGAAGACAGCACATAACAAATGTGGGAGCGGCGGTGCGGCGATCCGACTTGCTCGCGAAGAGGTCGTGTCAGTCACCAAAAAGGTTGTCTGACACACCGCTTTCGTCGGAACGCCGCCCGGAGCAAGCCCGCTCCCACAGTGTTTTTCGGCAGCCTTGTTTACTCGGCGATCTGCAACTTGCGCGCTTCGGTGTACACGTAACGCACTTTATCGTACTCGAATGGCGAGTTCATCTGGCCATAGCGGAAGCTGGTCTGGTGGCGCTTGTCGATGCCGCGCAGGATCCAGACTTCCGGATGATTGGAGCTGACTTCGGCGACGTTGAGGAAGTTGATCGCATTCTCGGCAGAGTAATCCACCAGCAGGCCGCCGGTATCACGCAGGTTCGACGGACCGAGGATCGGCAGGACGAAATAAGCGCCGCCCGGCACGCCGTAGAAGCCTAAAGTCTGGCCGAAGTCTTCGCTCTGGCGGGGCAGGCCCATTGCGGTGGCCGGGTCCCACAGGCCGGCGATGCCGATGGTGGTGTTGAGCAGCAGTCTCCCGGTAATTTCCAGCGAACGCTGGCCCTTGAGTTGCAGCAGGCTGTTCATCAGGTTCGGCACGTCGCCGAGGTTGTTGAAGAAGTTGCTGACACCGGTACGCAGGAAGCTCGGGGTGACGTAGCGGTAACCATTGACCACCGGCAGGAACACCCATTGGTCGAAGCGGTAGTTGAAGTGATAGACGCGCCGATTCCACTCTTCCAGCGGATCGTAGACGGCCAGCGCGTTGAGCGTCGAACGTTCGAACTCGCGCTGATCCAGGCCCGGGTTGAATTTGAGTTTGCTCAGCGGCTCCTTGAAGCCGTCGCTGTCGACGACCAGGGGGGCGTTGGCTTTGCTGTTGTCGGCATTGGCGACGCTTGCACAGAGTAACGCTGCGAAAAGCAGGAGATATTTAGCCACGGAAAAACTCCAGCATGGCGTCGCTGTTGACGCGGTAGTTAATGTTGCCGCAGTGGCCGCCATACGGGTAAACGGTCAGGCGATCACCGAAAGTCTTGCGCAGGAAGCCCAGGTCGCCAGGGCCGAGGATCACGTCATCGGCGTTGTGCATCACTGCGATTTTCGGGCTTTCGTGCAGATAGTCCTTCAGCGCATACAGGCTCACCTGGTCAATCAGTTGCAGCAGGCTGCCGCCGTCGGTGCGGGCGCGCCACATCGGGATCACCTGTTCGGTGATGTAGCAGTCGAAGTCGCATTGCAGCGCTCGCTTGAGGAATGGCGTGAGGCTGGTGCCCTCGGTGATCGGGAACTTGGGTGGGGTGATCAGGCCGCGACGGTTGACCAGGTCCGAAGTGAAGGCAATGTCGGCCGCCGAAAAGCGGAACGAGGTGCCGATCAGCATGGCCATCTGCTCATTGGACAGGTGCTGCTTGGACTGCTGGAAGTCGTAGAGCAGGGCGTCATTGAGGTCGATGTAGCCCTTCTGCTGGAAGTAGCGGGTCAGCTTGTCCAGTACCAGTTCATAGAACGTGGTGCTGGTGTTGATGCCTTTGACCTCGGTCTGGACCAGCTTGTCGAGGTTGGTGATCGAGGTGTAGAGGTTGACCGGCGGGTTGAGCAGCAGGACTTTCTTGAAGTTGAAGCTGCGGCGGGTTTCGTCCAGGTGCGCGACGAAAGCGGCATCCAGGGCACCCAGGCTGTACCCGGTCAGGTAGTAATCGGTAACCGGCATTTTCGGGTTCTGTGCCCGCACGGCCTGCATCACCCGGTACAGATCTTCGGCGTCTTCCTTGGAAACACCCGGGGTGGCGAAGCGTGATGCCGCGCTCATGAAGTCATAGCTGGTGCGCGACGACAACTGAACCACGTGGTAGCCGGCTTTGTAATAGAGCTTCTTCAGGTATTCGTTCAGGGTGCTGTCATAGCGTGCGCCGGTGCCGGCGATCAGGAAAATCAGCGGCGCGGCGTGATCCTGCGTGGCAATGCGGTAGTCGAGTTTCTTGACCGCCCAGAAATTGTCCGGCAACTCGAATGCCCGTTCCGGACGCAAGGTAACGCTGCGCACTTCCTGATCGATATCGTCGTCCAGGGGTAACTCCGGACGCAGGTCCGGCGGCGTGGTCGCGATGGTCGCCTCGAACGGGTTGGTCAGGGGGTAGCCGTAACTGGCGGCGTCAATGTCGACCGCCAGTGCGGACGCACTCAATATAAGGCCGCCAAACAGGGCAGCGAAGCGCAAGGAACGGAGCATGACTAAATCCCTTAGAAGAAGGTGCCGAATGAATTTCGCAGGCTATGACCACCGGATTTGCGCCAAAGTGCCAAGCCTCGGCACCAAACAGGCTTAATTTCGAAGTAATAGTAGCTGGACGATACACTTTGCAGCGATTGAATGACCAGTTATCAGTTGTTATCGCTTGCGAAACCCTTGGGGGCGATTAAGCTGGCCGCCGTTTTTCGCCAATTGGAGTATTTCATGTCCCGCCGCCTGCCCGTGATTCTGCTGCTTGTTTTGCTGCCTGCCTGGCTGGCCGCCAGTTATGGCGTGCGTTATGGCTTCATGGAGGATGCGCAGTGGGTCGGCATTTGCGTGGATGAAGCGAGTCGTTGGGAATGCCAGGTGCGTTCGAACCTGGGGCTGATGATTCACTTCGGGGTGCTGGGGTGGGGCGCCTTGGCTGCTGCCGTGATCGGCTTTGTGTTGTCCGGGCGTGCGGGGTGGTGGTTGGCGGTGCTGGCGCTAGTGCTCGGTTTTCCGGCGTTGGCCTTGTACAACACGACGTTGGCGGTGTTTGCGGTGGTGATTGCCGGGTTGCGGCTGGTTCGGGAGAATCGCATCGGTTGATCAAAAGATCGCAGCCTGCGGCAGCTCCTACAGGGGAACACGAATTCCTGTGAGGAGCTGCCGCAGGCTGCGATCTTTTGATCTAGCCCTTGCGAACCCGCAGGCAGCGCCACAACGCCGCCACCATCAACACACACACCAGCGCCCAGCCCCAGGCCTGCTGGTTCTGCAAGCCTTCGCGGAACAGCTGCGGCGCAATGCAGGCACCGATGATGAAGGTCAGCAACGCAATTTCGCGGCGCGGCACGTTCACCGGGCGGCACAGATATACCAACGCCGGCACGATGAACGCGACGCTCGGGAAGCTGCGATAACGGGGGTCGAGCACCAGTTCCAGCATCATCACGGCTGCCGCGAAACCTGTTGTTGCAACCAGCCAGCCAGCACGACGCTCGAACAAGTCGAAAGCCCGCCCGCGCCATCCGCTGCGAGGGCTCAATGCCAGCGCGGCATGGGCCAGCACCAGCAGATTCAGAGCGGTCAGCAATCCGACCCATAGCCATTCACTGGTAAAGCGCGTGGTCACCCGTGCCAGGTCACCCCAGGCGCCGATCGAACACGCCGCCAAGGCACCAAGCAGCGGCAGCACCAGTGCCGAGCGGGTCGTGCGGACCCGACCACCAAGCAGCAACGTGCCGATGAAGATCAAGCCACCCACCGCCAGCCACTGCGTCCAGTACGGGGCGTTTGTCACTGGCCCGGCCAGCACGCCCTTGTCCTGGCGATCGGCATCGAATAGCCCCCAGTAACCGCCGACCGCACCTTCACTGGCGCGTTTCCAGGGCTGGTCGAAGGCTTCGATCAGGTTGTAATGCCAACCCTGTTGCTCGGCCATGGCAACAAAACCGCGAATGAATTTTGCTTCGTTGACGCGGCTCGGCAGGGCCGTTTCGCGCTGGCGACCTTCGCTAGGCCAGCCAGTTTCGCCGATCAGCACATCCTTGGGCGCGAACTTGTTGCCGAATACCTGGCGTATGTCGGCCACATGTTGCAGGGCAGCGTCGATGTTCGACGGATCGTCTTCCCAGTACGGCAGCAAGTGAATGGTCAGGAAGTCCACGGCGGGGGCGATTTCCGGATGCTTGAGCCAGAACTCCCAGACGTCGGCGTAGGTGACCGGCTGTTTGACCTGGCTCTTGACCTTGTTGATCAGCTTCGCCAGTTGCGCGCCGGTGACTTCCTTGCGCAGCAGGGTTTCGTTGCCGACGATTACCGCGCTGACCACATCCGGGTTGGCGTTGGCCGAGGCGATCAGCAGGTCGACTTCTTTCTCGGTGTCCACCGGGTTGCTGTTGACCCAGGCGCCGATCATCAGCTTCAAGCCATGCTTGCGTGCCAGGTCCGGCAGGGCTTCCAGGCCGGTCATGGAATAGGTGCGGATGCATTCGAAGCTTTTGGACAGTAGCGCGAGGTCGGCATCCATACGCTCGGGGCGCAAGTTGAATGGCACGTCGAACGGCGATTGATCCTTGTCGAACGGGGTGTAGGAGGCGCATTGCAGCTTGTGCGTCGCGCTGGCCACGTCCGGCAAAATTACCGGTTTGCCGAGGCCGTACCAGAAGCCGCCCAGGGCAAACAGCCCGAGCAGGCAAGCGAATAGATAAGCAGCAAAAGGGAAGCGGGAGGTCGCGGACATGGTCAGGCCGTGTGGGAACAAAGCGGCGCATGTTACCTGCATTTAAAGCGTGTCTGGTGGCCTGCATGATTTTGACATGCAAAGTCCGGGCGGATTGGCGGGGGGGTGTCTGTCGCGCAGAGGGTTAATGGCTTTCTGATGTCGTTTCTCGATGCCTTGAGGTCGCTGGCAGAGCAGGTCGCCATGAGCGTCAGGTTGATTATCGCAAGTGTCAGTACTCCGCTGATGTTCGAACGAGTTTGCGGTGGGCGTGATGGGGGCGCTGTGCACCATAACAATACGTTTAAGCGACTCGGCATCCGTCGAGCGCAGCACTTTCGGGGAAGTAACGATGAAGATGCGACGACTCTTGGGCGCAGGTGCGGCTTTGGTGCTGGCGATCAGTTCGACCGTGGCAAGCGCCGCTGGCAAGGACGTGACGCTTGGTTATGTCGATGGCTGGTCGGACAGTGTCGCCACGACCAACGTGGCTGCTGAAGTGATCAGGCAGAAACTCGGTTATGACGTGAAGCTGCAAGCCGTCGCTACCGGGATCATGTGGCAGGGCGTGGCCACCGGAAAACTCGACGCCATGTTGTCGGCCTGGCTGCCGGTGACCCACGGTGAGTACTGGGCGAAGAACAAGGATCAGGTCGTCGACTACGGCCCGAACTTCAAGGACGCGAAAATCGGCCTGATCGTGCCGGAGTACGTCAAGGCCAAGTCCATTGAGGACCTCAAGACCGACGACACCTTCAAGAACCGCATCGTCGGCATCGACGCCGGTTCAGGCGTGATGCTCAAGACCGACCAGGCGATCAAGGACTACGACCTGACCGGCTATCAACTCAAGGCCAGTTCCGGCGCCGGCATGATCGCCGAGCTGACCCGTGCCGAGAAGAAGAACGAATCCATCGCAGTGACCGGCTGGGTGCCGCACTGGATGTTCGCCAAGTGGAAACTGCGCTTCCTCGAAGACCCGAAAGGCGTGTACGGCGCGGCTGAAACCGTGAACAGCATCGGTAGCAAGGGCCTGGAAGCCAAGGCGCCGGAAGTGGCCAAGTTCCTGAAGAACTTCCAGTGGGCCTCCAAGGACGAAATCGGTCAGGTCATGCTGGCGATTCAGGACGGTGCCAAGCCTGAAGCCGCGGCGAAGGATTGGATCGCCAAGCACCCTGAGCGTGTGGCTGACTGGGTCAAGTAACAGTCGCCTCGCTTTTACCTGTGGGAGCGGGCTTGCTCGCGAAGGCTGTCTGTCAGTTGACTGAAAGTTGACTGACATGATGCCTTCGCGAGCAAGCCCGCTCCCACATTTATTTTGTTCATGCTTGAAATTGGCGAATCCGTCATGGGGTTCTAAGACTAAGGTCGTCTGGAACCTGCCCCGCAGCCGCATAGAGTGGAGACCGTTCCAACTAAATCTGTGCTGCGAGGATAAAAACAATGAACGACAGCATTTACCTCTCGATTCAAAACAGCCCGCGCTTCAAGGAGCTGGTTAGCAAGAGGGAACGATTCGCCTGGATCCTTTCGGCGATCATGCTAGGGCTTTACTCCGGATTCATCCTTTTGATTGCTTATGGGCCGCATGTACTGGGGGCGAAAATCAGCCCTGAGTCATCGATCACCTGGGGCATTCCGATCGGTGTCGGTCTGATTCTCTCGGCCTTCATCCTGACCGGTATCTACGTACGGCGCGCCAACGGCGAGTTCGACGACCTGAACAATGCGATTCTCAAGGAGGCTCAGCAATGATCCGGCGTCTAATGGCTCTGTTGAGCATCGCAGCGTTCGCACCTGGCGCTTGGGCCGCTGATGCCCTGACCGGCGCTGTGCAGAAACAACCCCTTAACGTGTCCGCGATTCTGATGTTCATCGCATTCGTTGGCGCGACCCTGTGCATCACCTACTGGGCGTCCAAGAAAAACAAGTCGGCTTCCGACTACTACGCGGCGGGCGGCAAGATCACCGGTTTCCAGAACGGCCTGGCGATTGCCGGTGACTACATGTCCGCGGCGTCCTTCCTGGGTATTTCCGCGCTGGTGTTCACTTCCGGCTACGACGGCCTGATCTACTCGATCGGGTTCCTGGTGGGCTGGCCGATCATCCTGTTCCTGATCGCTGAGCGCCTGCGTAACCTGGGTAAATACACCTTTGCCGACGTGGCGTCCTATCGCCTTGGGCAAACCCAGATCCGCTCGCTGTCCGCTTGCGGTTCGCTGGTGGTGGTTGCGTTCTACCTGATCGCGCAAATGGTCGGCGCCGGCAAGCTGATCCAGCTGCTGTTCGGTCTCGATTATCACGTTGCGGTGATCCTGGTTGGTATCCTGATGTGCATGTACGTGCTGTTCGGCGGCATGCTGGCGACCACCTGGGTGCAGATCATCAAGGCAGTTTTGCTGCTGTCCGGCGCCTCCTTCATGGCGCTGATGGTGATGAAGCACGTCAACTTCGACTTCAACATGCTGTTCTCCGAGGCAATCAAGGTTCACCCGAAAGCTGAAGCGATCATGAGCCCGGGCGGCCTTGTGAAAGATCCGATCTCGGCGTTCTCCCTCGGTCTGGCGCTGATGTTCGGTACTGCTGGTCTGCCACACATCCTGATGCGCTTCTTCACCGTGAGTGACGCAAAAGAAGCTCGCAAGAGCGTGTTGTACGCAACCGGCTTCATTGGCTACTTCTACATCCTGACCTTCATCATCGGCTTCGGCGCGATCCTGCTGGTCAGTACCAACCCTGCCTTCAAAGACGCTGCTGGCGCCTTGCTGGGTGGTAACAACATGGCGGCGGTGCACCTGGCCAACGCGGTGGGTGGCAGCATTTTCCTGGGCTTCATCTCGGCGGTGGCGTTCGCGACCATTCTGGCAGTGGTTGCCGGTCTGACCCTGGCCGGTGCTTCGGCGGTGTCCCACGACCTGTATGCCAGCGTGATCAAGAAGGGCAAGGCCAACGAGAAGGACGAGATTCGCGTTTCGAAAATCACCACCATCGCCTTGGCGGTGCTGGCCATTGGTCTGGGTATCCTGTTCGAGAGCCAGAACATTGCGTTCATGGTGGGCCTGGCGTTCTCCATCGCAGCGAGCTGTAACTTCCCGGTGCTGCTGCTTTCCATGTACTGGAAAAAACTGACCACTCGCGGTGCGATGATCGGCGGCTGGATGGGGCTGGTCAGTGCCGTGGGTCTGATGGTGCTTGGTCCGACCATCTGGGTGCAGATCCTGCATCACGAGAAGGCCATCTTCCCGTATGAGTACCCGGCGCTGTTCTCGATGATGATTGCCTTTGTCGGGATCTGGTTCTTCTCGGTTACCGACAAGTCCACTGCGGCTGATAATGAGCGTGCGCTGTTCTTCCCGCAGTTTGTTCGTTCGCAGACTGGCCTGGGTGCAAGTGGTGCTGTTTCGCACTAAGGCTTTAAAGCTTTATATATAAATTGCACTAACGCGTAATGCCCCGGTCGAGAGATCGGGGTTTTTTTTTATTGGGCGGTAATCGACCCGAATTTCGTGGATGTACCCGATTTACTGTGGGAGCGGGCTTGCTCGCGAAGGCTTTGTGTCAGGCGGAGTGCTTTTTGATGGTGTACATATCCATTCCTTCGGTAGCGGCGACTTATGGTTTCGCCCTTACGGCGAGTCACTTTTTTTACAAGCGCCTAAAAAAAGTAACCAAAAAAACGCTCGCCCCGAACGTACGGCCCCTCGCTAAGGCTCGGCGTTCCTTCGCTGCGGTATTCATCCGGGGGCATTGCCCTCCGGTCGGCTTCGCTTCGACCTACATGCAATGAGTTCGACTGCGTCGAACGGCGCTGCGCGCCAATCCCCGGATAAACACCTCCACTCAGCCTTCCGAGGGGGCGGGTGGATCAAGATCAAGAGCTGCAGGCGAGCTAACGCTCGGCCTGATGAGTGGTGAAGAGCGTGGGTGTACGCCGATCTGCCTTTGCTTTTCTGTGGGAGCGAGCTTGCTCGCGATGGCGGCCTACCAGCCGACCAATTTCTTTCAGACATACCCGGATCAACTGTGGGAGCGAGCTTGCTCGCGATGACGGCCTGCCAGTCGACCAGGTACCCTGCAGACGAACGCACCCAGCAAACAGGCCGGCCGGTAGGCCGCCTCGGGCGCTGTTGCGGTGTACGTCCCCTCGTGAGGCCGAGTGGAGGTTCTGCGCAGTGGGCAACCCGGCATGGATGCCGGGTTAGCCGCCCCCGGCCATGGATGGCCGATGGCGGCGGGCCCACGGAGCAGGACCGGAGCGAGGGCATGCCGAGCCTAGGCGAGGCACCGAATGTCAGGGGCAAAAGCGCTTTGGTTACTTTCGCGCTTTTCGAAAGTGACCCGCCGTAAGGGCGGAACCGTAAGTGGCCGCTACCGCAAAAAACGGATATGTACACCAGCAAAAAAAGCCCACAAACAAAAACAGCCTCCTGCTCTTTATATAAAAAGCAGAGGCCGTTCCCGGTACAGCTCAACACCCTACAGCAAGACAGCGCTTACTTGCGGTCTTCCAGCTTGGTGATGTCTCGCGACTCGTAGCCGGTGTACAACTGGCGCGGACGGCCGATCTTGTACGGGCTGGAGAGCATTTCCTTCCAGTGGGAGATCCAACCGACGGTCCGCGCCAGGGCGAAGATCACGGTGAACATGCTGGTTGGAATGCCGATTGCCTTGAGGATGATCCCCGAGTAGAAGTCGACGTTCGGGTACAGCGAGCGCTCGATGAAGTACGGGTCGGTCAGGGCGATCTCTTCCAGGCGCATGGCCAGTTCGAGTTGCGGATCGTTCTGGATGCCCAGTTCCTTCAACACTTCGTCGCAGGTCTGCTTCATTACCGTGGCGCGCGGGTCGCGGTTTTTGTAAACGCGGTGACCGAAGCCCATCAGTTTGAACGGATCGTTCTTGTCCTTGGCCTTGGCGATGTACTTGTCGATGTTCGAGACATCGCCAATTTCATCGAGCATGGTCAGAACGGCTTCGTTCGCACCGCCATGGGCGGGGCCCCACAGTGCGGCGATACCGGCGGCGATACAGGCGAACGGGTTGGCACCCGAAGAGCCGGCCAGGCGCACGGTGGAAGTCGATGCGTTCTGCTCGTGGTCGGCGTGGAGGATGAAGATCCGGTCCATGGCCTTGGCGAGTACCGGGCTGATCGGTTTGATCTCGCACGGGGTGTTGAACATCATGTGCAGGAAGTTTTCCGCGTACGACAGGTCGTTGCGCGGGTACATCATGGGTTGGCCCATGGAGTACTTGTAAACCATCGCTGCCAGGGTCGGCATCTTGGCAACCAGGCGGATCGCGGAGATTTCGCGATGCTGCGGGTTATTGATGTCCAGGGAGTCGTGGTAGAACGCCGAGAGGGCGCCGACTACGCCGCACATGACGGCCATTGGGTGGGCGTCGCGACGGAAGCCGTTGAAGAAGGTCTTCAGCTGCTCGTGAACCATGGTGTGGTTCTTCACGGTGCTGACGAACTGGGCCTTCTGTTCTGCGGTCGGCAGTTCGCCGTTGAGCAGCAGATAGCAGGTTTCCAGGTAGTCCGACTTTTCAGCCAGCTGTTCGATCGGGTAGCCGCGGTGCAGCAGAATGCCGTTGTCGCCGTCGATATAGGTGATCTTCGACTCGCACGAGGCGGTCGACATGAAGCCTGGGTCAAAGGTGAAACGGCCCGTGGCCGTCAGGCCCCGAACATCGATAACATCGGGACCAACGGTGCCGGTTAAAATGGGCAGCTCGACGGGGGCTGCGCCCTCGATGATCAACTGCGCTTTTTTGTCAGCCATGTGGCCTCCTATTTATGCTTGAAATCATCAGACAGACCCCCCACGCAGGGCCCGCACCACTATAGTGAGATAAATTCGAATGTCAATTTGCCTAAAGTCTTGCTCCAGAAGGCTTTAACCGGACTTTTTTCTCGAAATTGGCTGCCATTTACGCCTTTTATGCCGGTTGCGCAATCAGCTGTTTGGGTTAGGTGTTTGCGTTGTCATTAGTAGCCTAACTGTCTATACTCGGCCACCGACCGCCAAGGGCTTTTGGGCTTGCTTTCATTGGGGGTCGCATCCCTGGGTGGTGGTTACCTGACCAGTGCACTCCCCAACAACTTTGCCCTGATTGTTAGGGGCTCTTCAGTGTGAAAAAAAAGCCGTGAAAAGCCAACGACCTGTAAACCTAGACCTAAGGACCATCAAACTCCCAGTCACTGCTTACACGTCCATCCTTCACCGAATTTCCGGTGTCATCCTCTTCGTGTGCCTTGCCATCATGCTTTACGCATTGGACAAGTCGCTGAGTTCCGAGGAAGGCTTCGGTCAGGTGAAAGCGTGTCTGACCAGTCCGCTAGCCAAGCTAGTGACATGGGGCATCCTGTCCGCTCTGCTTTATCACCTGGTAGCCGGTGTGCGCCATTTGATCATGGACATGGGCATCGGTGAGACGCTGGAAGGCGGCAAGCTGGGCTCGAAAATCGTTATCGCCGTTTCCGTGGTGGTAATCGTTCTGGCAGGAGTTTGGATATGGTAACTAACGTCACGAACCTGTCGCGTTCGGGCCTCTATGACTGGATGGCGCAACGTGTGTCTGCGGTCGTTCTCGCGGCTTACTTCATCTTCCTGATCGGATACATCGTGGCCAACCCTGGCCTCGATTACGCCCAGTGGCATGAACTGTTCGCCCACAACGGAATGCGTATCTTCAGCCTCCTGGCCCTCGTTGCCCTCGGCGCTCACGCCTGGGTCGGCATGTGGACCATCGCGACCGACTACCTAACGCCAATGGCGTTCGGCAAGTCCGCGACGGCTATACGTTTCCTTTTCCAGGCAGTCTGCGGCGTTGCGATGTTCGCTTACTTCGTCTGGGGCGTGCAGATTCTCTGGGGTATCTGAGTCATGGCTAACATTCCAACGATTTCTTTCGACGCCATCATTATTGGTGGTGGCGGTGCCGGCATGCGCGCAGCGCTGCAACTGGCGCAGGGCGGTCACAAGACTGCCGTGATCACCAAGGTTTTCCCGACCCGTTCGCACACTGTATCCGCCCAGGGCGGCATCACCTGCGCCATCGCGTCCGCTGACCCGAACGATGACTGGCGCTGGCACATGTACGATACCGTCAAGGGTTCCGACTACATCGGTGACCAGGACGCTATCGAGTACATGTGTCAGGAAGGCCCGGCTGCCGTTTACGAGCTGGACCACATGGGTATGCCGTTCTCGCGTACCGAGCAAGGTCGTATCTACCAGCGCCCATTCGGCGGTCAGTCCAAGGACTACGGTAAAGGCGGCCAGGCTGCGCGTACTTGCGCTGCGTCCGACCGTACCGGTCACGCACTGCTGCACACCCTTTATCAGGGCAACCTGAAAGCCGGTACCGTGTTCCTGAACGAGTACTACGCTGTCGATCTGGTGAAGAACGGCGAAGGCGAGTTCGTCGGCGTGATTGCCATCTGCATCGAAACCGGCGAAACCACCTACATCCGTGCCAAGGCCACCGTACTGGCTACCGGCGGTGCAGGTCGTATCTACGCTTCGACCACCAACGCCCTGATCAACACCGGTGACGGCGTTGGCATGGCGCTGCGTGCCGGTGTACCGGTACAAGACATCGAAATGTGGCAGTTCCACCCGACCGGTATCGCCGGCGCCGGTGTACTGGTTACCGAAGGTTGCCGTGGTGAAGGTGGATACCTGATCAACAAGCACGGCGAGCGTTTCATGGAGCGTTATGCTCCGAACGCCAAAGACCTTGCCGGTCGTGACGTGGTTGCCCGTTCTATGGTTAAAGAGATCATCGCCGGCAATGGTTGCGGTCCGAATGGCGACCACGTGATGCTCAAGCTCGACCACCTGGGCGAGGAAGTGCTGCACAGCCGTCTGCCAGGTATCTGCGAACTGTCGAAGACTTTTGCCCACGTTGACCCGGTTGTTGCTCCGGTTCCGGTTGTTCCGACTTGCCACTATATGATGGGCGGCGTTGCCACCAACATTCATGGCCAGGCGATCACCCAGAACGGCGAAGGCGTCGACGAAATCATCCCTGGCCTGTTCGCAGTGGGTGAAGTGGCTTGCGTATCGGTTCACGGTGCCAACCGTCTGGGCGGCAACTCGTTGCTCGACCTGGTGGTATTCGGTCGCGCTGCCGGCCTGCACCTGGAAAAAGCACTGACCGACGGCATCGAATACGACGACGCTACCGAAGCCGATATCGAAGCTGCACTGTCGCGCCTGAACGCTCTGAACAGCCGTACCGAAGGCGAAGACGTGGCTACCCTGCGTCGCGAGCTGCAGAACTGCATGCAGAACTACTTCGGTGTATTCCGTACCGGCGAATACATGCAGAAGGGTATTGCCCAGCTGGCTGACCTGCGCAAGCGCATCGCCAGCGTGAAGATCAACGATAAGTCGCAGGCGTTCAACACTGCACGTATCGAAGCTCTGGAGCTGCAGAACCTGCTGGAAGTGGCCGAAGCCACCGCCATCGCTGCAGAAGTACGTAAGGAGTCCCGTGGTGCTCACGCCCGTGAAGACTTCGAAGATCGTGACGATGAAAACTGGCTGTGCCACACCCTGTACTTCCCGGGTGACAAGCGCGTGACCAAGCGTGCCGTGAACTTCTCGCCGAAGACTGTTCCGACTTTTGAACCTAAGATTCGGACTTATTAAGGGTGGCCGCCATGTTGCAAGTCAGCGTTTATCGTTACAACCCTGATCAGGACGCCGCGCCGTTCATGCAGGAATTCCAGGTTGATACCGGTGGTAAAGACCTGATGGTGCTGGACGTGCTGGCCCTGATCAAAGAGCAGGACGAGGGTTTCTCCTATCGTCGCTCTTGCCGTGAAGGTGTTTGCGGTTCCGACGGCATGAACATCAACGGCAAAAACGGCCTGGCATGCGTCACGCCGCTGTCCGCTGTCGTAAAAGGTAACAAGTTGATCGTTCGTCCTCTGCCAGGTTTGCCGGTTATCCGTGACCTGGTCGTCGATATGAGCATCTTCTACAAGCAATACGAAAAGGTTAAGCCATACCTGCAGAACGACACGCCGGCTCCGGCCATCGAGCGTCTGCAGTCCCCTGAAGAACGTGAAAAGCTGGACGGTCTGTACGAGTGCATCCTGTGCGCTTGCTGCTCGACTTCCTGCCCGTCCTTCTGGTGGAACCCGGACAAGTTCCTGGGTCCGGCTGCCCTGCTGCAAGCGTACCGCTTCCTGGCAGATAGCCGTGATACCAAGACGTCCGAGCGTCTGGCTTCGCTGGATGACCCGTTCAGCGTATTCCGCTGCCGCGGGATCATGAACTGCGTCAACGTATGTCCGAAAGGCCTGAACCCGACTAAGGCCATCGGTCACATCCGTAACATGTTGCTCTCAAGCGGCGTGTGATTCAGCTGCTGTACCCGTTGTACCCGTAGATGCTGCGGCGCAGGCTTCAACCGGCGCCGTAGTTTTAACCTGAGCAGCAGCCTAAAAGGCTGCGGCTCTTATTTTGAAGAAATGAGACAAGCAGGGGCATCCGGGCTGGTACCCGGACTATCAGTGTGATCCTAGTGGCTTGTTTTGGTCGCTGCATTCGGACTTCTGCAAGTTTGCTCGGTGTCGACACCGATGGTGTTCCCCTAACCGAGGGTGACCAAGCATGCAAGAAAGCGTGATGCAGCGCATGTGGAACAGTGCCTACCTATCCGGTAGTAACGCTGCCTATGTGGAAGAGCTTTACGAGCTCTACCTGCACGACCCTAACGCTGTGCCAGAAGAGTGGCGCACCTACTTCCAGAAGTTGCCTGCTGACGGCAACTCTGCCACCGATGTTTCGCACTCCACAATTCGCGATCATTTCGTCTTGCTGGCAAAGAACCAGCGCCGCGCCCAACCGGTTTCCGCCGGCAGCGTGAGCAGTGAGCACGAGAAGAAGCAAGTTGAAGTGCTGCGATTGATCCAGGCCTACCGTATGCGTGGCCACCAGGCAGCCCAGCTTGACCCGCTGGGACTGTGGCAGCGTCCTGCACCTGCAGACCTGTCGATCAATCATTACGGCTTGACCAATGCCGATCTTGATACGACCTTCCGTGCCGGCGACCTGTTCATCGGCAAAGAGGAAGCGAGCCTACGCGAAATTCACGAAGCGTTGCAGCAGACATATTGCCGCACCATCGGCGCTGAGTTCACGCACATCACCGATTCCGAGCAGCGCCAGTGGTTCCAGCAGCGTCTGGAAAGCGTGCGCGGTCGTCCGACGTACTCCGCCGACATCAAGAGCCACCTGCTTGAGCGCGTGACCGCCGGTGAAGGCCTGGAAAAATACCTGGGCACCAAATACCCGGGTACCAAGCGTTTCGGTCTGGAAGGCGGCGAAAGCCTGATTCCGATGCTCGACGAGCTGATCCAGCGTTCCGGTTCCTACGGCACCAAGGAAATCGTCATCGGCATGGCCCACCGTGGCCGTCTGAACGTGCTGGTCAACACCTTCGGCAAGAACCCGCGTGAGCTGTTCGACGAGTTCGAAGGCAAGAAGAAGGTCGAGCTGGGTTCCGGTGACGTGAAATACCACCAGGGCTTCTCGTCCAACGTAATGACCTCCGGCGGTGAAGTTCACCTGGCCATGGCGTTCAACCCGTCCCACCTGGAAATTGTTTCCCCGGTGGTCGAGGGTTCGGTTCGCGCCCGTCAGGATCGTCGTAACGACCCGACCGGTGAGAAGGTTCTGCCGATCTCCATCCACGGTGACGCTGCTTTCGCAGGTCAGGGCGTGGTCATGGAAACCTTCCAGATGTCGCAGACCCGCGGTTTCAAGACCGGCGGTACCGTGCACATCGTGATCAACAACCAGGTCGGTTTCACCATCAGCAACCCGCTGGACTCGCGTTCCACCGAGTACGCGACCGACGTTGCGAAAATGATCCAGGCGCCGATCCTCCATGTGAATGGTGATGATCCGGAAGCCGTATTGTTCGTGACCCAGCTGGCCATCGACTACCGCATGCAGTTCAAGCGTGACGTGGTGATCGACCTGGTCTGCTACCGTCGTCGCGGCCACAACGAGGCCGACGAGCCAAGCGGCACCCAGCCGATCATGTATCAGCAGATCACCAAGCAGCGCACCACCCGTGAGCTGTATGCCGATCGTCTGACCCAGGGCGGTGTGCTCGACGCAGAGCGTGTTCAGGCGAAAGTCGACGAATACCGCAATGCGCTGGACAACGGTCTGCACGTAGTGAAAAGCCTGGTCAAAGAGCCGAACAAAGAGCTGTTCGTGGACTGGCGTCCGTATCTGGGCCACGCCTGGACCGCACGTCACGACACTCGCTTCGACCTCAAGACCTTGCAGGAACTGTCCGCCAAGCTGCTGGAAATCCCGGAAGGCTTCGTGGTCCAGCGCCAGGTTGCCAAGATCTACGAAGACCGCCAGAAGATGCAAGCCGGCGGCCTGCCGATCAACTGGGGTTACGCCGAAACCATGGCGTACGCGACCCTGGCGTTCGAAGGTCACCCGATTCGCATGACTGGCCAGGACATCGGTCGCGGTACGTTCTCGCACCGTCATGCTGTCCTGCACAACCAGAAAGACGCGGGCACCTACATCCCGTTGCAGAACCTGTACGACGGCCAGCCACGTTTCGACCTGTACGATTCGTTCCTGTCCGAAGAGGCCGTACTGGCGTTCGAATATGGTTACTCGACCACCACGCCTGATGCGCTGGTGATCTGGGAAGCCCAGTTCGGCGACTTCGCCAACGGTGCCCAGGTAGTTATCGACCAGTTCATCACCAGTGGCGAGCACAAGTGGGGCCGTCTGTGCGGTCTGACCATGTTGCTGCCGCACGGTTACGAAGGTCAGGGGCCGGAGCACTCCTCGGCGCGTCTGGAACGTTACCTGCAGCTGTGCGCCGAGCACAACATTCAGGTAGCCGTGCCGACTACGCCGGCACAGATCTATCATTTGCTGCGTCGCCAGGTGATTCGCCCGCTGCGCAAGCCTTTGATCGTTCTGACTCCGAAGTCGCTGTTGCGCCACAAGCTGGCCATCTCGACGCTGGAAGATCTGGCCGAAGGTTCGTTCCAGACCGTCATCCCGGAAATCGATGCCCAAGACCCGAAAAAGGTCGAGCGCGTTGTTCTGTGTAGCGGCAAGGTCTACTACGACCTGCTGGAAAAACGCCGTGCCGAAGGTCGTGACGACATCGCTGTCGTGCGTATCGAGCAGCTGTACCCATTCCCTGAGGACGACTTGAAAGAAGTCCTGGCGCCTTACACCAACGTCAAAGCTGCCGTCTGGTGTCAGGAAGAGCCGATGAACCAGGGTGCGTGGTACTGCAGCCAACACCACATGCGTCGCAGCATCAGCAACCTCAACAAGTCTCTCGTACTCGAGTACGCGGGCCGCGAGGCTTCTGCTGCACCAGCATGCGGTTACGCATCGATGCACGCCGAACAGCAGGAAAAACTGCTGCAAGACGCCTTTACTGTTTAACGCCTTCGCGCACCTGAAACCGAATTTAAGGAACCACAGACAATGGCTATCGAGATCAAAGCCCCCACTTTCCCGGAATCGGTTGCCGATGGCACCGTTGCCACCTGGCACAAGCAACCGGGCGACGCGGTCAAGCGCGACGAACTGATTGTCGACATCGAAACCGACAAAGTCGTGCTGGAAGTGCTGGCTACCGCTGACGGCGTGCTGGGCGCTATCGTCAAGAACGAAGGCGAAACCGTTCTGTCCGACGAAGTCCTGGGCTCCATCGTTGAAGGCGGCGCTGCTGCTGCCGCTCCGGCTGCCGCTGCTGCTCCGGCCGCTGCTGCCGCTGCTCCAGCTGCCGGCGCTGACGAAGACGCTATCGCAGCTCCAGCTGCTCGCAAGCTGGCCGAAGAAAACGGCATCAACCTGGCTTCCGTCAAAGGCACCGGCAAAGATGGTCGTGTAACCAAGGAAGACGTGGTTGCCGCTGTCGAAGCCAAGAAAGCTGCTCCTGCTGCCGCACCTGCCAAGGCTGCTGCTCCGGCTGCCGCTGCTCCTGTGTTTGCCGCTGGCGATCGCATCGAGAAGCGCGTACCGATGACCCGCGTTCGTGCCACCGTGGCCAAGCGTCTGGTTGAAGCTCAATCGAACATGGCGATGCTGACCACTTTCAACGAAGTCGACATGACTGAAGTCATGGCACTGCGTTCGAAGTACAAGGACCTGTTCGAGAAGTCCCACAACGGCGTGCGCCTGGGCTTCATGTCGTTCTTCGTGAAAGCGGCCACCGAAGCGCTGAAACGCTTCCCGGCTGTCAACGCCTCGATCGACGGTGGCGACATCGTTTACCACGGCTACGCTGACGTCGGCGTTGCAGTTTCCAGCGATCGCGGCCTGGTTGTACCGGTTCTGCGTAACGCCGAACTGATGAGCCTGGCTGAAATCGAAGGCGGCATCGCCACCTTCGGCAAGAAAGCCCGCGACGGCAAACTGTCGATGGACGAAATGACCGGTGGTACTTTCACCATCACCAACGGTGGTACTTTCGGTTCGATGATGTCGACCCCGATCGTCAACCCGCCACAAGCCGCCATCCTGGGCATGCACAACATCATCCAGCGTCCGATGGCCATCAACGGTCAGGTCGTTATCCGTCCGATGATGTACCTGGCACTGTCCTACGATCACCGTCTGATCGATGGCAAAGAAGCTGTGACCTTCCTGGTGACCATCAAGAACCTGCTGGAAGATCCGGCTCGTCTGTTGCTGGATATCTGATAGAAGCAGCCATGAGCTGCAAGCCCGTGCTGTCGGAAAACCCGCAGCCTGGCTTGCCGCTCGCGGCTTGAAGCTTTTCGCTAAAGAGGATTTTTTGAATGTCGCAGAAATTTGACGTAGTAGTGATCGGCGCGGGCCCTGGCGGTTACGTGGCTGCCATCAAGGCCGCTCAGCTGGGCCTCAGCACTGCCTGCATCGAGAAGTACACCGACAAGGAAGGCAAACTGGCTCTGGGCGGTACTTGCCTGAACGTCGGCTGCATTCCATCCAAGGCCCTGCTGGACAGCTCGTGGAAATTCCACGAAGCCCAGGACGGTTTCGCGATCCACGGTATCAATCACGCTGGCGTGACCATGGACGTGCCAGCGATGGTCGGCCGCAAGGCCAACATCGTCAAAGGCCTGACCTCCGGCGTTGCGACCCTGTTCAAAGCCAACGGTGTGACCTCTATCCAGGGTCACGGCAAGCTGCTGGCCGGCAAGAAAGTCGAAGTCACCAAGCCTGATGGCTCGGTAGAAATCATCGAAGCCGAAAACGTCATCCTGGCTCCAGGTTCGCGTCCGATCGACATTCCGCCAGCTCCGGTTGACCAGAATGTGATCGTCGATTCGACTGGCGCCCTGGAATTCCAGTCCGTGCCTAAGCGTCTGGGCGTGATCGGCGCTGGCGTGATCGGTCTGGAATTGGGTTCGGTCTGGTCGCGTCTGGGCGCGGAAGTGACTGTCCTGGAAGCCCTGGACACCTTCCTGATGGCAGCGGATACCGCTGTTTCCAAGGAAGCGCTGAAAACCCTGACCAAGCAGGGTCTGGACATCAAGCTGGGCGCTCGCGTAACCGGTTCCAAAGTGAACGGCGACGAAGTCGTGGTGAACTACACCGATGCCAAGGGCGAACAGAACATCACTTTCGACAAGCTGATCGTAGCCGTTGGTCGCCGTCCGGTGACCACTGATCTGCTGGCAGCCGACTGCGGCGTGACCCTGGACGAGCGCGGTTTCGTGCACGTTGACGATCACTGCGCCACCACCGTACCGGGCGTCTACGCCATCGGTGACGTGGTTCGCGGCATGATGCTGGCGCACAAGGCCTCGGAAGAGGGCATCATGGTTGTCGAGCGCATCAAGGGCCACAAGGCCCAGATGAACTATGACCTGATCCCTTCGGTTATTTATACTCACCCGGAAATCGCGTGGGTCGGTAAAACCGAGCAGGCCTTGAAAGCTGAAGGCGTTGAAGTTAACGTCGGCACCTTCCCGTTCGCAGCCTCCGGCCGTGCCATGGCTGCCAACGACACCGGTGGTTTCGTCAAGGTCATCGCAGATGCCAAGACAGACCGCGTACTGGGCGTCCACGTGATTGGCCCAAGCGCTGCAGAACTGGTTCAGCAGGGCGCGATCGGTATGGAATTCGGCACCAGCGCTGAAGACCTGGGCATGATGGTTTTCTCCCATCCGACCCTGTCTGAAGCCTTGCACGAAGCTGCTTTGGCAGTGAATGGCGGCGCTATTCACATCGCCAACCGCAAGAAGCGTTAAGACATAATAAGAAACCACGGCGGTTTGGCCCGTCGTGAGCCTTGCATGCAAGACTCACCGCGGAATATCCGCTGGACGCAGTCTTGCATAGCTGCACCGGGTACCCGGAAAGGCTATGCAAGCAGCAGTCACAGGTGGTGCGGCACTTGAATGAGTGCAGCACCGAATGCGCAGTACCTAACGAAGACGGTAAAAAGCATGAATCTTCACGAGTATCAGGGTAAGCAGCTGTTCGCTGAATACGGCCTGCCAGTTTCCACTGGTTATGCAGTAGACACCCCGGAAGCAGCAGCAGAAGCTTGCGACAAAATCGGCGGCAGCGAGTGGGTTGTCAAAGCCCAGGTCCACGCCGGTGGTCGCGGTAAAGCGGGCGGCGTAAAGCTGGTTCGCAGCAAAGAAGACGCCAAAGCCTTCGCACAGCAGTGGCTGGGCAAGCGTCTGGTGACTTACCAGACTGACGCCAATGGCCAGCCAGTCACCAAGATCCTGGTTGAATCGTGCACTGATATCGCTAAAGAGCTGTACCTGGGCGCTGTCGTTGACCGTTCGAGCCGTCGCATCGTGTTCATGGCTTCCACCGAAGGTGGCGTGGACATCGAGAAAATCGCTCACGACACTCCAGAAAAAATTCTGAAAGCCACTATCGATCCACTGGTTGGCGCTCAGCCATTCCAGGGTCGCGAGCTGGCATTCCAGCTGGGTCTGGAAGGCAAGCAAGTTGCCCAGTTCGCCAAGATCTTCGTAGGTCTGGCCAAACTGTTCAAGGATCACGACCTGGCCCTGCTGGAAGTGAACCCGCTGGTGATCAAGGCTGACGGCGATCTGCATTGCCTGGACGCCAAGATCAACATCGACGCCAACGCCATGTACCGTCAGCCTAAGCTGAAGACTTTCCACGATCCGTCGCAGGACGATCCGCGCGAAGCGCACGCTGCCAAGTTCGAACTGAACTACGTAGCGCTGGAAGGCAACATCGGTTGCATGGTCAACGGTGCTGGCCTGGCCATGGGTACCATGGACATCGTCAACCTGCATGGCGGCAAGCCAGCCAACTTCCTCGACGTGGGCGGCGGTGCTACCAAGGAACGCGTTACCGAAGCGTTCAAGATCATCCTGTCCGACACTAACGTCGCTGCAGTACTGGTCAACATCTTCGGCGGCATCGTTCGTTGCGACATGATTGCCGAAGGCATCATCGGCGCTGTGAAAGAAGTCGGCGTGAAAATCCCGGTTGTTGTTCGCCTTGAAGGCAACAACGCTGAGCTGGGCGCTAAAGTACTGGCAGAAAGCGGTTTGAACATCATCGCTGCTACCAGCCTGACCGACGCTGCTCAACAAGTTGTCAAAGCTGCGGAGGGCAAATAATGAGCGTCCTGATCAATAAAGACACCAAAGTTATCTGCCAGGGTATTACCGGTTCGCAAGGTAGTTTCCACACCCAGCAAGCCATCGAGTACGGCACCAAGATGGTTGGTGGTGTAACTCCAGGCAAAGGCGGCACCGAGCACCTGGGCCTGCCAGTGTTCAACACCGTGAAAGACGCTGTAGCTGCCACTGGCGCCACCGCCAGCGTGATCTACGTTCCGGCTCCTTTCTGCAAGGACTCGATCCTGGAAGCTGCCTTCGGCGGCATCAAGCTGATCGTGTGCATCACCGAAGGCATTCCTACCCTGGACATGCTGGACGCCAAAGTTAAGTGCGACGAGCTGGGCGTAGTCCTGATCGGCCCTAACTGCCCAGGCGTGATCACCCCAGGCGAATGCAAGATCGGCATCATGCCAGGTCACATTCACTTGCCAGGCAAGGTCGGTATCGTTTCCCGTTCCGGCACCCTGACCTACGAAGCTGTGAAGCAGACTACTGACGCCGGTTTCGGTCAGTCGACTTGCGTCGGCATCGGTGGTGATCCGATCCCGGGTTCGAACTTCATCGACATCCTGAAGCTGTTCCAGGAAGACCCGAAGACCGAAGCGATCGTGATGATCGGTGAGATCGGCGGTTCGGCTGAAGAAGAAGCGGCTGCCTACATCAAGGCACACGTGACCAAGCCGGTTGTTTCCTACATCGCTGGTGTGACTGCTCCTCCGGGCAAGCGCATGGGCCATGCTGGCGCAATCATCTCTGGCGGCAAAGGCACTGCAGACGAGAAATTCGCTGCTCTGCAAGACGCAGGCGTTAAAACCGTGCGTTCGCTGGCAGACATCGGCAAGGCCCTGGCCGAGCTGACCGGTTGGGCTGTCAAGTAAGCCTCGCGCTTAGCTTGCAACTCTGCTGACAAAGGCCACCTTCGGGTGGCCTTTGTCGTTTCCGGCATTTGTGTTGGCTGTGCTGGCCTCTTCGCGGGCAAGCCCGCTCCCACAGGTGGACGCATTCCAATGTGGAACGAGACTGCTCGCGATGGCGGACTTACTGGCGACAACCATTAACATGCGAAAACGCGACACAAAGATGTCGTGCATCGGAATGTTCGCCCTCTAACAGTGCGTTTCTGGTCCAAATTCGTTAGGCTACGCGCCATTTTTGCGTCTGCGGCCCACAAGGCGGCAACGCGCTAAAAGGGTCGGTCTTATACGGACTGACAGCATTTCCCTCACCCATAGGGAAATCCCTCTCTAAATTCCGATTCAGTAGTGTGGTATTTCCTTAATGAAAGTGTTGAAAGGCCAGGACATCCTGGCACTTGGTTTTATGACGTTTGCCCTGTTCGTCGGGGCTGGCAACATCATCTTCCCGCCTATCGTCGGTTTGCAGTCCGGGCCCAATGTCTGGATGGCGGCGCTGGGTTTCCTGGTCACGGCGGTCGGTCTGCCGGTGATCACCGTTGTGGCGCTGGCCAAGGTCGGCGGTGCAATGGATGCCTTGAGCAGCCCGATCGGTAAAGTCGCCGGTGGCCTGCTGGCAGCGGCTTGTTACCTCGCTGTTGGCCCGCTGTTCGCGACGCCACGTACCGCGACGGTATCCTTCGAAGTGGGCCTGGCGCCGCTGACCGGCGAGAGCCCGCTGGCGCTGTTCCTGTACAGCTCGGTGTACTTCCTGCTGGTGTTCTTCATCTCGCTGTATCCGGGCCGTTTGCTCGATACCGTAGGGCGCTTCCTCGCGCCGCTGAAGATCATCGCCCTGGCCGTGCTGGGCATTGCAGCTTTCGCCTTGCCGGCCGGTGACATTGGCCAGGCCACGCCTGAATACGTGGCGGCGCCGTTCTCCCAAGGCTTCATCAATGGTTACCTGACCATGGATACCCTGGGCGCGCTAGTGTTCGGCATCGTCATCGTCAACGCCATCCGTTCCCGCGGCGTCGAGTCGCCAGCACTGATCACCCGTTATGCGATCATCGCCGGTTTGATCGCCGGCGTGGGCCTGGCACTGGTGTATGTCAGCCTGTTCCGTCTCGGTTCGGGCAGCCATGAAGTGGCCGCTGGCGCTACCAATGGCGCGGCGGTATTGCATGCTTACGTGCAGCACACCTTCGGTTCGCTGGGCAGCGGCTTCCTGGCCGTGCTGATCTCCCTGGCGTGCCTGGTGACCGCGGTCGGCCTGACCTGTGCTTGCGCCGAGTACTTCAGCCGTGTGGTGCCACTGTCCTACAAGACGCTGGTGATCATCCTCGCCGCGTTCTCGCTGCTGGTGTCCAACCTGGGCCTGACCAAGCTGATTGCGTTCTCGATCCCGGTGCTGACCGCGATCTACCCGCCGTGCATCGTTCTGGTGGCGTTGAGCTTCTGCAAGGACTTCTGGCATGAGCAGGGTCGTATCCTCGGCCCGGTGATGCTGGTGTCGTTCATCTTCGGCCTGATCGATGCCCTCAAGGGTGCAGGCCTGGCGGACTGGATGCCAACGCAAATGGCCCACCTGCCGCTGAGCGAGCAGGGCCTGGCCTGGCTGGTGCCGTCGGTGATGACACTGGTGGTCGCGGTGGTCTGCGATCGCCTGCTGGGCAAGCGCGCCGAAGCCTTGGCTTAAGTCGCTTCACGACCCGCCACAAGCGGGTCTTGAGCAAAAACAGAAATGCCCCGTATCAATCGATACGGGGCATTTTTTTTGTGAGGGATGCGGTGTCTTTTCCGTTGAGCTAACGTCGAAGCACTGCAACACCCTTTGTGGGAACTCGCTCCCACAGGGTCTGTGTAATCCGCATTTACTTCACAAGGACCTGCATGTCGTTCATCCAAGCCAACCTGATCCACCTTCTTGCCGCCGTCTGGTTCGTTATCTGCTGGGGCGGGTACACCCGCTATGCCACATGGAAAGGCCGTGACACCGCGTGCCTGGCCAGTGTGCTGCACCTGTATCGAGAAGACTGGATGCGCCGCATGCTGCTGCGCGACAACCGAATCGCCGATGCCAGCGTGATCGGCAATCTGGAACGCAATGCTTCGTTCTTTGCCTCCAGTACGTTGATTATCCTGGCCGGTATTCTCACGGTATTGGGGGCTTCGGAACGGGCGGTATCGTTGCTGGCGGATATCCCGATGGTGCAACAGGCGTCTCAGGGCATGTCGGAAATCAAGTTGCTGTGCCTGGCGCTGGTGTTTGTCTATGCGTTCTTCACCTTCAGTTGGTGCATGCGCCAGTACAACTTTGCCGCGGTACTGGTGGGTTCGGCGCCGATGGTCGGCGAGCGCCATGTGTCGGAGCAGGAACGCAAGGCATTCGCTTCCCGCGCCGCCCGCGTCATCTCCATGGCCGCCAACCAGTTCAACTTCGGATTGCGTTCCTACTACTTCGGCATGACCATGCTGGCCTGGTTCGTCAGCCCGTGGCTGTTCATGTTGATGAGTGCCGGTGTCGTATTCGTGTTGTACCACCGCGAGTTTCATTCCGACGTACTCGACGTGATGGTCTATACCCCTACAGAGGCGCCGTTGCCGGAGGTAATCAAAGAGGCTGCTTGATGAGTATTCCATTCTGGTGCGTGTTTATCAGTGCGGTGTTGATTTATCTGGCGCGAATGCCCGTGACCAGGGCCATGAAAGAGCAGGGTGGTTACGATAACCACCTGCCGCGCCAACAGCAGATGCAACTCACGGGGCTGGGTGCCCGGGCGGTGGCAGCGCATCAGAACAGTTTCGAAGCCTTCATGTTGTTTGCGGTGGGTGTGTTGATGGCGCATACCACGCAGACGGCGGGCTGGCTGATCGACTGTCTGGCGATCATCTTCGTGATCACGCGGGTTATTTATCTGGTGTGTTACTGGAAGGACCTGGCCTGGCAGCGCAGTCTGGTTTGGCTACTGGGATTAATCTGTTCGCTGTTGTTGATGATTAGTCCGACTTTTCGAACGTTTTTGCTCTAACCACTTTTTTCAAGGCAAAAGAAAACCCGCACTTGGCGGGTTTTCTTTTGCCACGCTAAAAACCGTATTAGTTCTTAGGTGCTTCCGGAGCGGCTGGAGTGGCTGGAGCAGCCGGAGCAGCCTCTTTTGCCGCTTCAGCGTTCGATTCAGCCTGATCTTTGGCGGCTTCGGCGTTTTCTTTCGCAGCGTCGTTCACTTTATCCTGAGCTTTGCTCATGTCTTGCTGAGCTTGCTCAGCATGTTTGGCAGCATCTTGAGCTTTGTCCTCGGATTTTTTATCGCAGGCCGCGAGACCGAGGGAAGCGGTCAACATCAAGGCAATAGCTAAAGTCTTACGCATGGGGTGTTTCTCCTGATGAAAAGCATCTACTGGCATTAAGAGCCCACGCATCAGGGTTAAGTTCCATAATTCTTTCAGATATATAAGTTTGCTCTAGCGCGGAACTTTTACCCGGGCCGCCACCGCACTGTACGGACATAAACAAGGGCTTTATCAAATGGCTGAAAACCCCGTTTTTGAGCGTGCGAAGCGCTTTTTGTCAGCGCTGCGACATTGCCAGGTACTTGGACTAAGCGTTCACAGCGCCAGCAACGAAGGGCTGACGATTGTACTGCCTTACAGCCCGCAGATCGTCGGCAATCCCGAAACCGGCGTGATTCATGGCGGAGCGCTGACCTCGTTGATGGATACCGCCTGTGGCATGGCGACCCTCTGCGTGCTCCCGGAATTCGAAGTCTGCCCGACCCTCGACCTGCGCATCGACTACATGCACGCCGCCGAGCCGCATAAGGATGTCTATGGCTTTGCCCAGTGCTATCGGGTCACCACCGACGTGATTTTTGCCCGTGGCTTCGCCTATCAGGATGACCCCGGGCAACCCATTGCCCATGTGATGGGCACTTTCATGCGCATGGGCAAGCACATCAAGGGCACCAAGGGTTTTGGTGGCGCGGTTACCGGAGGTGCGCAATGAACGAGTCGATCAAGGATCAATTGCAAAAGGCCCACGAGCAGGGCGATTACGCCGCGCTGCTGGATTTGATTCCCTATGCTCGGCTGATCGGCGTCGAATGTTCGCGGGTGGGGGATGAGTTGCTGTTCAAGCTGCCTGCGAACAAGGACAACATTGGCAACCCTTTGTTGCCGGCGATTCATGGCGGTGTGATCGCCGGTTTCATGGAATTGGCCGCGGCGCTGCACCTGTTGGTGTTTGCCGGATCGCCCGGGGTGCCGAAGATCATCGACTTCTCCCTGGATTACCTGCGAGCCGGGCAATTTCGCGATACCTGGGCCCGATGCCAGGTCTGGCGCCAGGGACGCCGGGTCGCCAATGTGGCGATTACCGCCTGGCAAAGCACCGAAGCCGAACCCATTGCCACGGCCCGTGCACATTTCAAACTCGAAGAGCCCTTGAAATCCTGAACTCAGCCCCAAACTCTGAGGACAACCCGCCGTCGACCCTCATGGTCGCGGCTTATGCCATCTGATTGGAGTTTGATGACCATGAGTGTGGAAACTCAAAAGGAAACCCTGGGCTTCCAGACCGAGGTGAAGCAACTGCTGCATCTCATGATCCATTCGCTGTATTCCAACAAGGAAATTTTCCTTCGCGAATTGATCTCGAACGCCTCTGACGCTGTCGACAAATTACGTTTCGAAGCCCTGGCCAAGCCAGAGCTGCTGGAAGGCGGCACCGAACTGAAAATCCGTGTGAGCTTCGACAAGGACGCTAAAACCGTCACCCTCGAAGACAACGGTATCGGCATGAGCCGCGAAGACGCGATCACCCACCTGGGTACCATCGCCAAGTCCGGCACCGCCGATTTCATGAAGCACCTGAGCGGCGACCAGAAGAAAGACTCGCACCTGATCGGCCAGTTCGGTGTCGGTTTCTATTCCGCATTCATCGTTGCTGACAAAGTCGATGTGTACAGCCGTCGTGCCGGCAGCGCTGCCAGCGAAGGTGTGCACTGGTCGTCCAGGGGCGAAGGTGACTTCGAAGTGGCGACCATCGACAAGGCCGAGCGCGGAACTCGCATCGTCCTGCACCTGAAATCCGGTGAAGACGAGTTCGCCGATGGCTGGCGCCTGCGCAACATCATCAAGAAGTACTCCGACCACATCGCCTTGCCGATCGAGCTGCCGAAAGAAGTGGCCGCTGCCGAAGGCGAAGAGCAGCCGGCCGTTGAGTGGGAAACCGTCAACCGCGCCAGCGCCCTGTGGACCCGTCCGCGTACCGAGATCAAGGACGAGGAATACCAGGAGTTCTACAAGCACATCGCTCACGATTTCGAAAACCCGCTGAGCTGGAGCCACAACAAGGTCGAAGGCAAGCTCGAATACAGCTCGCTGTTGTACGTGCCGACCCGTGCGCCGTTCGACCTGTACCAGCGTGAAGCGCCGAAAGGCCTGAAGCTGTACGTGCAGCGCGTGTTCGTCATGGATCAGGCCGAGTCCTTCCTGCCACTGTACCTGCGCTTCATCAAGGGTGTGGTCGACTCCAACGACCTGTCGCTGAACGTGTCGCGGGAAATCCTGCAGAAAGACCCGATCATCGACTCGATGAAGTCGGCGCTGACCAAGCGCGTCCTGGACATGCTGGAAAAACTGGCGAAGAACGAGCCTGAGCAATACAAGGGCTTCTGGAAAAACTTCGGTCAGGTCATGAAAGAAGGCCCGGCAGAAGATTTCGCCAACAAGGAAAAAATCGCCGGCCTGCTGCGTTTCGCATCGACCCATGGCGACGATGGCGAGCAGGTTGTTGGCCTGGCCGAGTATCTGGCGCGTGCCAAGGAAGGTCAGGACAAGATCTACTACCTGACTGGCGAAACCTACGCCCAGGTCAAAAACAGCCCGCACCTGGAAGTCTTCCGCAAGAAAGGCATCGAAGTGCTGCTGTTGACCGACCGCATCGACGAGTGGTTGATGAGCTACCTCAGCGATTTCGACAGCAAGAGCTTTGTCGACGTGGCACGCGGTGACCTGGACCTGGGCAACCTGGACTCGGAAGAGGACAAGAAGGCCGCGGAAGAAGTCGCCAAGGCCAAAGAAGGTCTGGTCGAGCGAATCAAGTCTGCCTTGGGCGATGCTGTCAGCGAAGTACGGGTTTCCCATCGTCTGACCGATTCCCCGGCGATTCTGGCCATCGGCGAGCAGGAACTGGGCATGCAGATGCGTCAGATCCTGGAAGCCAGCGGCCAGAAGGTACCGGATTCCAAGCCGATCTTCGAATTCAACCCGGCTCACCCGCTGATCGAGAAGCTCGACGGTGAGCAGAGCGAAGAGCGTTTTGGCGACCTGTTGCACATCCTCTTCGATCAGGCGGTTCTGGCTGTCGGCGACAGCTTGAAAGACCCGGCCACCTCTGTGCGCCGGCTGACCAAGTTTCTGGTTGAACGTTCGGTTTAACCGCGTTGCAGAAAAACCCGCTTCGGCGGGTTTTTTCATTCTGGTGTTCAATAATCAGGAGTCAGAAATGAGCCAAATCACTGTACGTTCCGTTGCCTATCAGATTGACGGCCAGGCTTACGAAAGCCGTCTGGCCTTTGATGCCGACCATAAAGGCCCGCGCCCGGGGTTGTTGATGGCGCCGAACTGGATGGGTGTCAGCGCCGGTGCCGAAGAGATCGCCAAAGCAGTGGCATCCAAGGGTTATGTGGTGTTGATCGCTGACCTTTACGGTCAATCGGTTCGTCCGACGAACAATGACGAGGCCGGCGCGGCCATGATGCCGTTGAAGAATGACCGCCCATTGCTGCGCAAGCGCATGCAAGTGGCGTTCGAGCAGCTGCAGGGGCAGGGCGAGGTGGCTGTCGATACTTCGAAACTGGCCACTTTCGGTTTCTGCTTCGGCGGCTGCTGCGCCCTGGAATTCGCCCGTACCGGCGCGCCGGTGAAGGCCGCGGTGTCGTTCCACGGCACGCTGGACACGCCGAACCCTGCTGATGCGAAGAACATCAAGGGTAAGGTCCTGGTGCTGCACGGTGCCGCCGATCCGCTGGTGCCGAAGGAGCAGTTGCCGGCGTTCGAAGATGAAATGAACGCGGCGGGTGTGGATTGGCAGTTGCTGAGCTACGGCGGTGCGTTCCACTCGTTCACCGACCCGCACGCCAACGTGCCGGGGATGATGATGTATGACGCCAAGGTGGCTGCCCGGGCGTTCACGTCGATGCACAATCTGCTGGATGAAGTGTTCAAGGGCTGATCTGTTGCCTGACACCGACTTTGTCAGAGCCTGAACCGGCCCCTTCGCGAGCAAGTCGAATCGTCGCACCGCCGCTCCCACATTTAACCGCGTTCCAATGTGGGAGCGGGCTTGCTCGCGAAGGCGGTTCCACAGGCAACTAAAATCTCAGGGCAATTCGATCCGCTCAACTTCCCCCGGCACCGTCGGCCAGTCCCCGGCCGCCCAACGCCGGCGTGCCTCATCAATCGCCGCCGGATCGCTCGCGACAAAATTCCAGTTGATCCGTCGTGGCCCGTCCAGCGGAGCACCGCCGAACAACATGGCGTGACTGTCGCTTTCAGCAAACAGAGTCATCTCCTCCCCCGCAGGCAGTACCACCAGCGAGTACGGCTCTATCGACTCGCCATCGAGTTGCACATCACCGCTCAACACATACAGCGCGCGTTCTTCATGCTCGGTGGGAATCAGCAATGTGGTCGCCGTTTGCAGGTGCAGTTCCGCATACAGCGTAGGAGAAAGCACCGGCACGGGCGATTCCAGGCAAAAGCCTGACCCGGCAATCATGCGAATCTTCACTCCCAGGTTTTCGCTGACCGGCAATGTGGACGCCGGATGGTGGCTGTAATGCCCCGGACCTTGCTCTTTGTCCTTGGGTGAAGCCAGCCAGATCTGCAGGCCGTGCATCGTGAAACCGCTTTCTTTCAGAGCCTCGGGTGTGCGTTCGACGTGGGCGATGGCACTGCCGGCCGTCATCCAGCTGACGTCGCCAGTCCCGACCACTTGATCGGAACCGAGACTGTCCTTGTGCTGGATCTGCCCCTGGAACAAGTAGGTGAGGGTGGACAGGCCAATGTGCGGATGCTGGCGGATGTTCATGCCTTTGCCCGGTGGATAACGGGTTTCCAGCATGTGGTCGAAAAACACGAATGGCCCGACGCTGCGGCACTTGGCTGATGGCAGCGGGCGAAGAATCGGCTGGCCTTCGACATCTTCGGTGCGGGGGCGGATCACTAGCGGAGTGTTCATGGTGCGTTCCAGGCTGAGCGGGTAATGCGTTCGAGCATAACCCGCTTGGGCAGCCCTTGCCGCTATTGGCTGAACGCGCCTTCGGACAAGTGCGTTTCGATGCTGACTTCAGAGGTGGTCATCAGCTTGTGGATCGGGCAGCGATCGGCCACGCGGTGCAGTTCATCGCGCTGGGCGTCGGTGAGTACGCCCTTGAGGGTCAGTTTGACGTGCAGCGCGTACTGGCCTTTCTGTTCCAGGTTGTTGTCGCGCTTGACCTCGACGCCGACACCGGTCAGCGGGATGTCTTTCTTCCTGGCATACAGCTTCAGGGTGAGGGCTTTGCAGGCACCCAGCGCGGCATCGAAATAATCGTGCGGTTCCGGAGCCGAGCCCTCTCCGCCAGCCGTGACGGGCGCGTCGGCGAAGAGTTCGTGGTCATCGATCTGGACGCTGTGGCGCAAACCTTCGGCGGAGACGGTATTGACGGTAACAGTCATGGCAAACCTCGCAGGCGACAGGAAAACTCATTCGATCAAAAAAGACCTTGAAGGTATAGAGCCATCGCGCTTGTCGGGTGTTCCAATTTTCAGAACCCACAAAAAAGCCCCGCGACTGCGGGGCTTTTTGTATCGATCCGGATCAGCTGCCTTTGACCGGCTTGCCGTTGACCGTACCGTCCAGGAGCATGATGTTGTATTCCTTGCCGTCGGTTTCGACTTGTTGCAGGCGGACCAGCAGGTAATCCCAATCCTTGGCGAACCACATCACGGTGATGCGTTTGTTTTGTGTCGGGTCGCGTACACGTTCAACCTTGATCGCATCGATCTTGCCGGCCTTGGTGTCGACCTTTTCAGCGCCCAGCACGCGGAAGTCATAGGTATCGACTTCACCGCCGTCGACCACCTGATAACTCATGCTTTTTTTGCCGGCGGCGACGTCGTGCTGCAGAGCCAGTTGGTAGCTGGATTTGTCGAGCATGCCGCGGTTCAGCGGAACCTTGACCGCGTCGCCGCGATCGGTGCCGGTGACCATCTTGGTGTTCCAGTCGAAATCCAGATCCGCTTTCTTGGCCTTGCCCAAGCCGCCACGTTCAAAGTGATACGACTCTGGAAGAAGCGTGTCCTTGTCCATGGTGAGGGTACTTTCCTCGGACAGGCTGGCGATCATCATCGATGCCTTGAAACTCAGTTTCCATTTGCCATCGCTGGTTTTTTCGAGGTTGCGCTCGGCAGTGCCACTCATGGGCAGCTGTTTCCAGTCGGCGGTGTAGCTGGCGGAGAAAGGTTGAAGGTCTGCCGCCTGGGTCAAGGGCAAGGCGAGCAGAGCGCAAGCGAAGAGCAGGGCGCGACGCATAAAATCTCCTAGTTTCGAATCAAGTGGCCGCTGGCCGCGAGTAGCTGTCCATCCAGTAAAGCACCTTGCTCGCCGAGGGCCAGACGACCTTCGGCGAACCAGCGTACGGCCATCGGGTAGATCAGGTGTTCCTGAACATGGACCCGCTGCGCCAGACTCTGCGGCGAATCCTGTAACTCTACCGGTATTACAGCCTGTACGACCAGTGGTCCGCCATCGAGTTCCTCGGTGACGAAGTGCACGGAGCAGCCGTGCTCGGTGTCGCCGGCCTCCAGCGCGCGCTCATGAGTGTGTAACCCTTTGTATTTGGGTAGCAGCGACGGATGGATATTGAGCAGGCGACCCTGATAATGGCGTACGAAACCAGCGCTGAGAATGCGCATGAATCCGGCCAGAACCACGAGTTTGGGGTTGAAGGCGTCGATCAGTTCGATCAGCGCGGCGTCGAAGGCCTCGCGACCTTCGAAAGCCTTGTGATCCAGGGCGCGGGTATCGATACCCGCGTCACTGGCGCGCTGCAGGCCGTAGGCGTCGGCGCGGTTGGAAATCACCGCAGCGATGCGGGCCGGGCTGTCGCCGGTCCGCGTGCTGTCGATCAAGGCCTGCAAGTTACTGCCGGTGCCGGACAACAGCACCACGACATCACAGGTCTTAGGCATCAGTGAGCCTTGAGGTTCTTCAGTTCAACCTGAGCCGCGCCTTCGGCAGCGGTGGAGATCTGGCCGATGACCCAAGGCTGTTCGCCCGCTTCGCGCAGAACGTTCAGGGCAGTTTCCACGTGCTCCTGAGCGACGCAGATGACCATGCCCACGCCGCAGTTCAGCACGCGGTGCATTTCGTTCTCGTCAACGTTGCCTTTCTCTTGCAGCCAGTCGAACACTGCAGGGCGGTTCCAGCTGGCCACGTCAACCACGGCCTGAGCGCCTTTTGGCAGAACGCGCGGGATGTTGTCCAGCAGGCCGCCACCGGTGATGTGGGCCATGGCTTTGACTGCGCCGGTTTCCTTGATCAGCTTGAGCAGCGGCTTCACGTAGATACGGGTCGGGGCCATCAGCAGGTCGGTCAGCGGCTTGCCGTCGAGCTGGGTGTTCTCGATGTCGGCACCGGACACTTCGATGATCTTGCGGATCAGCGAGTAGCCGTTGGAGTGCGGGCCGGAAGATGGCAGGGCGAGCAGGGCATCGCCGGCAGCGACCTTGGAGCCGTCGATAATTTCGGATTTTTCCACGACGCCGACGCAGAAACCGGCCAGGTCGTAGTCTTCACCTTCGTACATGCCCGGCATTTCAGCGGTTTCGCCGCCAACCAGCGAGCAGCCCGACAGTTCGCAGCCAGCGCCGATGCCAGTCACAACCTGGGCGGCGGTGTCGACGTTCAGTTTGCCGGTGGCGTAGTAGTCGAGGAAGAACAGCGGCTCGGCGCCGCACACCACCAGGTCGTTGACGCACATGGCAACCAGATCGATACCGATGCTGTCGTGTTTGTTCAGGTTCAGTGCCAGGCGCAGCTTGGTGCCGACGCCGTCAGTACCGGAAACCAGCACAGGCTGCTTGTAGCCGGCCGGGATTTCGCAGAGGGCGCCGAAACCGCCCAGGCCGCCCATGACTTCCGGGCGCGCAGTGCGCTTGGCGACGCTCTTGATGCGTTCGACCAATGCTTCACCGGCGTCGATGTCTACACCGGCGTCCTTGTAGCTCAGGGAGGGTTGCTTGCTCATGATCCAGGCCTTTAGGGGGGGATTTCTGGGTAACGACCGAGTCCGTCGGGAGCGCCGAAACTGCGTAGGCGAGAACCATGCGCGCTATTCGGACACTACCCGGCTGTTGCCGGTCTGCGAAGGCGCGCGATTTTATCAGGCTTGAGGCGCAGCGGCCATCCTCAGGCCGACAGCAGGGCCATATCCGGTCAAAAAAAACCGTTGATGCGCGGTGTCGGTGGCATCCTGCATGGCTGTATAAGGTATCGCGATTAACCGTCTATCGTTATGACAGTGCGAAAACTTACCCGGAGCGTGTGAATGTTTTGCGTCGGGCAACGGTCACAGTCTTGCTCGATCGTCTTCATGCGGTCTGTTCCAGCCGCTCTTGTCATCAGGAATCTTCCATGCGTTTTTGTAAATTCTTGCTTGTGAGTTGTTTGTCAGTGGTCAGCCTGGTCAGTCAAGCCGAAACCGTCAAAGGCCTTTACCTGGTGCGCGAGCCGGTGAATGGCCAGTCGCCCGAGGAGCGCGACCAGGCGACCCAGCGTGCGTTGGACACGCTCGTGTTGCGCCTGACCGGCGACCCCAAGGCCGCGCAAAGCCCGGGGCTGGCGGCAATTCGCAAAGACCCGCAACAGATCATCAGCCAATACGGTTTTGAGGCCGGGCCGCCGGAAGTCCTGAAGGTCGATTTCGACCCGGGCACCACCGAGCAGGCCTTGCGTCGTGCCGGCCTGGCCATGTGGGGCGCCAATCGACCGTCGATCCTCGGCTGGTGGTTGAATGATTCCACCGAGGGTTCAAGCCTGGTGGGCGACGGCCAGGCCAGCGCGATGCCGTTGCGTCGGGCTGCCCAGCACCGTGGCTTGCCATTGCGCTTGCCGTTGGCGGACCTGAACGAACAGATCGTCGCCACTGCGCCGAATCTGGAAGGCGCAGATCCCGCGCCTTTGCTTGCGGCATCGGAACGCTACAACGCCGACGCCCTGCTCGCGGTACACGCCAAGGAGGAGGGCGGGCAGTGGCAAGCCAAGTGGCAATTGTGGCTGGGGGATAAAAAAGAGGCGGGCAGCGTGCAAGGCGCCGATCAGGCCGCCGTGGCCGATGCGGTGATGCTGGCGGTCAACGAGCGCCTGGCGCCGCGGTTTGTCGCCAAACCCGGTGCTTCGAGCGAGCAACTGCTGGAAGTGCAAGGCATGAATCTTGAGCACTACGCGTCACTCGGACGTTTGCTGGAACCGTTTGGCGGGCGTGTGCAAAGTGTCGAGGGCGACCGGATTCTCTATCGGGTCAACGGCAGCGTCGATCAACTGCGTGCGCAACTGTCGCTGGCGAGGCTGCAGGAAGCGCCGGCGGGTCAGGTTCCGGCCCCGGTAGCGCCCGTTCAGCCAGCCGCCGGCAGCCCGGCGCCAGCCGCCGCGCCGGCCCCGATCCCGCAATTGCGTTTTCGCTGGTAGTTTTTCTTTCTTTATATAGAAGCAATGGAGTGGTTCATGGCCGATACGCGGCGTTGGTTCTGGCTCGGTGGGGTGGTCCTGCTGTGTGTGTTTGTCTGGTTGTTGCATCCGATCCTCACGCCGTTCCTGGTGGCGCTGCTGTTGGCCTACCTGTTCGACCCGCTGGTGGATCGGCTGGAGAAGGCAGGCCTGTCCCGAACCTGGGGTGTCGTGGCGGTATTTACCCTGTTTACCTTGATCTTCACCGCGCTGCTGTTGGTGTTGGTGCCGTTGCTCGCCAGGCAGTTGTTTCGTTTATATGAACTGGCTCCGCAGATGCTCGACTGGCTGCAGCACACGGCGTTGCCCTGGGCGCAATCGAAGTTCGGCCTGTCGGACGGTTTCTGGAAGTTTGACAAGCTCAAGGCCGCCATCAGCGAGCATATGAGTCAGACCACTGATGTTGTCGGCGTAGTGTTGAGCCATGCCACGGCCTCGGGGCTGGCGTTGATTGGCTGGCTGGCGAACCTGGTGCTGATTCCGGTGGTGAGCTTCTACCTGTTGCGCGATTGGGACCTGATGATGGCCAAGGTCCGCAGCCTGTTGCCCCGTGATCGTGAGGCGCGCGCGGTGTCGCTGGCGGGTGAATGCCATGAAGTGCTCGGAGCGTTCGTGCGCGGGCAGTTGCTGGTGATGGTGGCCCTGGGTGTGATCTACGCAGCCGGCCTGATGCTGGTCGGGTTGGAACTGGGCCTGCTGATCGGCCTGATTGCCGGCCTGGCGGCGATCGTGCCGTACATGGGGTTTATCATCGGCATTGGCGCGGCGCTGCTTGCTGGGTTGTTCCAGTTCGGTGGTGATCTTTACCCCATGCTCGGCATTGTCGCGGTGTTCATGGTCGGTCAGGCGCTGGAGGGTATGGTGCTGACCCCTTTGCTGGTCGGTGACCGGATTGGCCTGCACCCGGTGGCGGTGATTTTCTCGATCCTGGCCGGTGGTGAACTGTTTGGCTTTACCGGTGTGCTACTGGCATTGCCGGTCGCCGCGGTGATCATGGTGCTGGTGCGCCATGTGAATGATTTGTATAAGGATTCTGAGATCTATAGAAGGGGCGACGAGCCGCAGGTTTAAGGGGGGGGCAATAGGCGATGGCGGGCTGCCCGGGTTCGTACCGGATCAGTCTGCTGGCTTCGCCCGACTGTCACATGCACCGCCAAAGAATCTGTCACAAAACCGGTGCATTAACGCAAACCTTTGATTTTGCTTGTGGTCTGTCGCATTGTGCGGCCCGCTTCACGGGTATAAACTTCGCAAACTTTACATAGAGGCCACTAACGGTTCCTTTGGAACTGTTCAGTCAGCATGAAACCGATTCAGCTGCCCCTAGGTGTGCGTCTGCGTGACGACGCCACCTTTATCAACTACTACCCAGGCGCCAATGCCGCTGCACTCGGCTATGTCGAGCGGCTGTGCGAAGCCGACGCCGGCTGGACCGAAAGCCTGATCTATCTTTGGGGCAAGGACGGGGTAGGGCGTACGCACCTGTTGCAGGCCGCTTGCCTGCGCTTCGAGCAATTGGGCGAGCCGGCGGTGTACCTGCCGTTGGCCGAGTTGCTCGATCGCGGCATCGAAATCCTCGACAACCTGGAACAGTACGAACTGGTCTGCCTGGATGATTTGCAAGTGGTTGCCGGGCGAGCGGACTGGGAAGAGGCGCTGTTCCATCTGTTCAATCGCTTGCGTGACAGCGGTCGACGCTTGCTGATTGCCGCATCGACATCCCCGCGTGAGCTGCCGGTGAAGCTGGCGGATCTCAAATCCCGCCTGACCCTGGCCTTGATCTTCCAGATGCGTCCGCTGTCCGATGAGGACAAACTGCGTGCCCTGCAATTGCGCGCATCCCGTCGCGGCCTGCATCTGACCGATGAAGTCGGGCATTTCATTCTGACTCGCGGTACCCGCAGCATGAGTGCGCTGTTCGAGTTGCTCGAGCGTCTCGACCAGGCCTCCCTCCAGGCTCAGCGCAAGCTGACAATCCCGTTTTTGAAAGAAACCCTCGGCTGGTAAACCCGCTGAAACCGGAGCTTTTAGGCGGTTCGGCATCTTTCAGGCGCCAGATATCCCGCTTTCCTGCAAGGTTGCAGGCCGCGTGCATGTTTAAAATGGGCTTAAGCGCTTAGATGTAAACGAGAAACGGATAAGTCACAAAAACATCGATTGAATTTGCAAATGAGGTTGATAGCGGGCATAGTCTCGGCTTCTTTACAACTATCAGCCACGGTCGTGCCCATGCTAAATCGCTTCGCACCCCTCGTGCCTCTCGCACTCGTCACCCTGTTGTTCGGTTGCGCTGCCCACACTCCAGTGGCCCAGCAAGCTCCGCAACAGCAGGTTCAACACTCGGCCACTGCCCAGTCTTCCGCTCTCTTTCAGGAAGAGCTGGCTACCGAAAAAGAACTCGCAGACTTCGCTGGCGGCAAGTCCTACCAGCTTCCAGTCCTGGCCGACAGCATCCTCGAACGTGGCATGTCCCTGATCGGTACCCGTTACCGTTTCGGCGGTACTTCTGAAGCCGGCTTCGATTGCAGTGGTTTCATCGGTTACCTGTTCCGCGAAGAAGCGGGCATGAACCTGCCACGCTCCACCCGCGAAATGATCAACGTGGACGCTCCGCTGGTCTCGCGCAGCAAGCTTGAGCCGGGCGACCTGCTGTTCTTCGCAACCAACGGTCGTCGTGGTCGCGTCAGTCACGCCGGGATCTACCTGGGCGACAACCAGTTCATCCACTCCAGCAGCCGCCGCAGCGGTGGTGTGCGCATCGATAGCCTGGGCGACAGCTACTGGAGCAAGACCTTCATCGAAGCCAAGCGCGCCCTGGCAATGGCACCTAACGCATCGCCAATCGTCACTGCACGCAAATAAGCGGACAATTTGTAAGGCGAACTTAAAGTCTTACTTGAAGTTTGTCGTGTAGCCGCTAGAATCTTGATCTACAAATGATGGCAAACCGCCTGCGTCCAACGCAGGCGGTTTTCTTTTCTGCGCTCCCCGCAGAAAAAGCCGCAGCCAGATCAGGATGTTCTGCTTATGACGACGTCGGCCCGCCTCGCAATCATGTTCTTCGCAGCGCTGCTCAGTGCCTGCGCCAGTCGCACACCGCCTCCTGCGCCGGTGGTTCGTGCTCCCATCGTATTTGGCTCGTCACAAGCGTTTTCGCCCGAAGCGGAAGACGTGCTGTTTCGCGCCCTTGGGCTGGTGGGCACGCCTTATCGCTGGGGTGGCAACACACCGGATTCCGGGTTTGATTGCAGCGGCCTGATCGCTTACGTGTACCGCGATGTCGCCGGCATTGCCTTGCCGCGCACCACGCGCGAGATGATCTCCATGCAAGCGGCGAATGTGGGCAAGGAAGGCTTGCAGACCGGCGACCTGCTGTTCTTCGCCACCAATGGCGGTTCCCAGGTCAGTCATGCCGGCATCTACGTGGGAGAAGGGCGTTTCGTCCACGCGCCGGCCACCGGTGGCACCGTGAAGCTCGACAGCCTGTCCAAGGCGTATTGGCAAAAGGCTTACCTGAGCGCCAAGCGTGTGCTGCAGCCTGAACATTTGGCGCGCAATCCATAACTTCCGGAGCCGGTGGTCATGACTGCTCGCACGCTCAATCTCGACGACGATCTGTACCAATACCTGCTCGATGTTTCCCTGCGCGAAACGCCGCTGCTCAAGCGCTTGCGCGATGAGACCCAGGCGCTGCCGATGGCACGCTGGCAGGTGGCACCCGAGCAGGGGCAGTTTCTAGCTTTGCTGGTAAAGCTGACGGGGGCCAGGCGCTTGCTCGAAGTCGGCACTTTTACCGGCTACAGCGCACTGTGCATGGCGGCGGCATTGCCTGCTGGCGGTTCGCTGATTTGCTGTGACATCCCTGGCAACTACAACGCCATTGCACGGCGCTATTGGCAGGAAGCGGGGCTAGCCGAACGGATTGACCTGCGACTGGCCCCGGCGCTGGACACCCTCGCCGAGCTTGAGCGGCAAGGGCAGGGCGGGCAGTACGACCTGGTGTTCATCGATGCCGACAAGGCCAGCTACCCGGCTTATCTGGAACACGCCCTGCGTTTGCTGCGGGGCGGTGGGCTGGCAGTGTTCGATAACACGTTATGGAGCGGGCGCGTGCTCGAGGCCAGCCCCGAGAGCGCGGACACCCGGGCGATCCAGGCACTCAATCGGGCGTTGAAAGACGATGTGCGGGTGGATCTGTCGTTGTTGCCGTTGGGTGACGGGCTCACACTCTGTCGCAAACGCTGAGCCCGCTCCCACAGGTCAAGTGACTTACTTGACTGCCGAAACCCGCCACACCTTGTTCCCCACATCATCAGCCACCAACAGGTCACCCTGTCGGTCGATCACCACGCCCACCGGGCGGCCCATGGCTTGGTCCTTGTCGTTGAGAAAACCTGTGAGCACTTCAACGGGCTTTCCGGCAGGTTTGCCAGCGCTGAACGGCACGAAAATCACTTTGTAGCCGCTGTGGGGGTTGCGGTTCCATGAGCCGTGCTGCCCGATGAATGCCCCTTGAGTGAAGGGCGGTGGCAGCTTGCTGTTTTCGGCGAAGGTCAGGCCCAGTGATGCCGTGTGCGGGCCGACGGCGTAGTCCGGGGCGATCGCCTTGGCCACCAGGTCGGGGTTTTGCGGCTCAACGCGAATATCGACATGCTGGCCGTAGTAGCTGTACGGCCAGCCATAGAATGCGCCGTCTTTCACCGAAGTGATGTAGTCCGGAACCAGGTCGCTGCCGATTTCATCCCGTTCGTTGACCGCGGTCCACAGCGCGCCACTGTGCGGTTCCCAGGCCATGCCGTTGGGGTTGCGCAGACCGGAGGCGAAGATCCGCTGCTGGCCGGTGGCGCGATCCACTTCCCAGATCGCCGCGCGACCTTCTTCCTTGTCCATACCGTTTTCGGCGACGTTGCTGTTGGAGCCCACGGTGACGTACAGCTTGCTGCCATCCATGCTGGCGATGACGTTTTTCGTCCAGTGGTGGTTCAGCGGGCCACCCGGCAGGTCGACCACCTTGATCGGCGGCGACTTGATCTGCGTATCGCCACTTTCATAGTGAAAGCGCAGCAGGCGATCAGTGTCGGCCACATACAGGTCATTACCGACCAGGGTCATGCCGAAGGGCGAGTTGAGGTTCTGCAGAAACACCGTGCGGGTTTCCGCGACGCCATCGTGGTCCTTGTCGCGCAGCAAGGTAATGCGGTTGGCGCTGGGCACCCTGGCCCCGGCGCGGCCCATGACTTTCTTCATGACCCAGCCGCGAATGCCTTTGCCGTCTTCGGGTTTGGGTGGTGCATTGGTTTCCGCCACCAGCACATCGCCATTGGGCAGCACATAAAGCCAGCGGGGGTGATCCAGGTCCTCGGCAAAAGCGGCCACTTGCGTGCCCGTGGCGGCGATGGGTTTCGCACCCTGTGGCCAGCCGATGGCCGGGGCGATGTTCACGGTCGGAACCAGTGTCTTGTTGGGTTCTGGTAGTCGGGGTGATGGGCCGGTGCCATCGGAGACTTGCAGGCGGGAGGTCTCGCCACAAGCGGCGAGCCCTCCGCAGAGCGCGATAACGAGAGCGAGCGGGGGCGTGCGCATGCTGGTCTTCCCTATGAATGCCTTGTTCTAATCATAGAGAAGCATTGTTGTGCGATGGTTCAACCCTCAGCCGCGAGCCTCCTTGAACAGCACCGCAATGCCGGGGTGATAGTTGCCGGCTTCGTTGCGCAACTTGCGATAGGCATAAGGGAAATACCAGGCGACAGCGCAGCTGTGTTCCTTTTGCAGGTCGTCGACCATGTCCTGGAGTTCTTCCGGCGTGGCGCCTTGCTGGGCTTTTTGCGGGGCGACGAACAGGCAGCCGAGTTTCAGGTCGCTGGCGTGGCTCAGGCGCTTCGCATCGCTGGCGATATCGAGCAGGGCCTGGGACAGGTTGAGGCTGTTGACCCGTGGCCAGCGCTGGCTGGTCTGGATGTAGGCGCGGGTTTCGGAGGAGGCCAGGAGCAGGTCGGCGCGGTTGTTGCGTTCGCCTTCTTCTGTCTGCTTGCGGGTGGGCGTCTGTTGCAGCGTGACCATCTCGGCCATCCAGGCGGCGGCGGACAGCAGTCCGAGATTGGCCTTTTCGTCGTGCCAGTACGGTGTGTCGCCATCGCCGCGGACGGCGTTGTAACGGTCGATGCATTCGAACCAGTGTTCGAGCACTGGACGCAGGAATTCCAGCTTTGGATTACTGATGATCATGCCTTGCATGGGCTCACCCTTGTTGTTGTGTTGTGAGGTTGTGGCTCTTTGATATCACTGCTGGGAGCGTGGCACAAGATTGACGTCAGTTTATTGATTGATGGCAGTTATTCAGCCGATGGCCTCCCGGCTTTAATTGACGCTCCACCCCCAACCCTCTAACCTTCGCGGCTTGTTTCAGGTGCTCTGTGGCTTGGGTCGACAGAGTGAAACAGGGAAGCCGGTGAGTGGGTCCTTCTGTTGGTCGAAGGCGCGCAATTCCGGCGCTGCCCCCGCAACGGTAAATGAGTGAAAACTGTGTGTGATGCCACTGTGTCGAATCGATGCGGGAAGGCGCACAGTCCGGCCCCGCGCCACTCATGAGCCCGGAGACCGGCCTGATTCATCCAGCGGCATCACGGTGGGCGATGCCAGGCTTTGTTGCCTTCTATTCTTGTGCCTGCCCGCCGTTATTCCTGCCTCAACGGAGAGCTCCCCCATGACTGATACCCCCGATCGTGACGAACGCCACCTGGCGCGCATGCAGCGCAAAAAAGCCGTGATCGACGAGCGCATCGCCAATTCCCCGAACGAGTGTGGCCTGCTGCTGGTGCTGACCGGCAACGGCAAGGGCAAGAGCAGTTCGGCTTTCGGCATGCTTGCCCGCGCCATGGGGCACGGCATGCAATGCGGCGTGGTGCAATTCATCAAGGGCCGCAACAGCACGGGCGAAGAGTTGTTCTTCCGGCGCTTTCCCGAGCAGGTGCGCTTTCATGTGATGGGCGAAGGCTTTACCTGGGAAACCCAGGATCGCCAGCGTGACATCGCCGCCGCCGAAGCCGCCTGGTCGGTGTCGCAGCAATTGCTGCGCGATCCGTCCATCGGCCTGGTGGTGCTCGATGAGCTGAACATCGCCCTCAAGCACGGCTACCTCGATCTCGATCAAGTGCTCAGTGACTTGCAGGCCCGACCACCGATGCAACACGTGGTGGTCACCGGTCGCGCCGCGAAGCCGGAAATGATCGAAATGGCTGACACCGTCACCGAAATGGGCGTGATCAAGCACGCCTTTCAGGCCGGGATCAAAGCGCAGAAAGGCGTCGAATTGTGAGTCAGCCTCGACACTGTCCGGCGGTACTGATTGCCGCGCCGGCCTCTGGCCAGGGCAAGACCACCGTCACCGCGGCACTGGCCCGATTGCATCGCAATCAGGGGCGCAAGGTCCGTGTGTTCAAGTGCGGCCCCGACTTTCTCGATCCGATGATCCTCGAACGCGCCAGCGGTGCGCCGGTGTATCAGCTGGACATGTGGATGGTCGGCGAGCAGGAGAGTCGCCGGTTGCTGTGGGAAGCCGCCGCTGAAGCCGACCTGATCCTGATCGAAGGCGTCATGGGGCTGTTCGACGGTACGCCGTCGAGCGCCGATCTGGCGCGGCATTTCGGTGTGCCGGTGCTGGGGGTGATCGATGGCACCGCCATGGCCCAGACCTTTGGCGCATTGGCCCTGGGGCTGGCGCGTTATCAGCCGGACTTGCCGTTCGCCGGCGTGCTGGCCAATCGTGTCGGCACGCTGCGCCACGCGCAACTGCTCGAAGGTAGCCTGACTGAAGGTTTGCGCTGGTACGGCGCGCTGTCCCGGGAAACCGGGATCGAATTGCCGAGCCGGCACCTGGGGCTGGTGCAGGCCAGTGAGCTGAACGATCTTGATCTGCGTCTGGATGCGGCCGCCGATGCCCTGGCCAGCAGTTGCGAGGTCGCGCTGCCGCCGGCGGTCGAGTTCGCTGCTCCTGATGTCATCGCGGCCGAACCGCTGCTCGCTGGTGTGCGCATTGCCGTCGCCCGGGATGAAGCCTTTGCGTTCACCTACGGCGCGAGCCTGGATCTGCTGCGGGCGATGGGCGCCGAGTTGTCGTTCTTCTCGCCGATCCGCGACCGAGTGTTGCCGGAGGCGGACAGCCTGTATCTGCCGGGTGGTTACCCGGAACTGCACCATGTTGCGCTGGCGCAAAACACCGCGATGCTCGACGCGATCCGCGCCCATCACCGAGCTGGCAAGCCTTTGCTCGCCGAGTGTGGCGGCATGCTGTACCTGCTCGATTCCCTGACCGATGTCGAGGGCACTCGCGCCGAACTGGTTGGCTTGCTGGCCGGTGATGCGGTCATGCAAAAGCGTCTGGCGGCGCTGGCGTTGCAGGCGGTGGAATTGCCGGAGGGTTCGCTGCGCGGGCATACCTATCACCATTCGCTGACCACCACTGAACTGACGCCGATTGCCCGTGGCTCGAGCCCTAACGGCGGGCGCGGAGCGGAGGCGGTCTACCGTGAAGGGCGGATGACAGCCTCTTATGTGCATTTTTATTTTCCGTCCAATCCCTCGGCGATTGCCGCGTTGTTTGCGCCGGACCTTGAAGCCGCCTTCGCGAGCAAGTCGAATCGTCGCACCGCCGCTCCCACAGGGGATTGCGTTTCTTCAGGCCGGTCACTTTCAAATGTGGGAGCGGGCTTGCTCGCGAAGAGGCCATGAGCGACAACGCATTCTCTGAAGCCGAACGCGCGGCGGTCTATCGTGCCATCGCCGAGCGCCGCGACATGCGCCACTTCAGCGGCGGCACCGTCGAGCCCGAATTGCTGCGGCACCTGCTCGAGGCCGCACACCAGGCACCCAGTGTCGGCCTGATGCAGCCCTGGCGCTTCATTCGCATCAGCGATCGTGCCTTGCGCGGGCAAATCCAGGCCCTGGTGGAAGAAGAGCGCATCCGCACCGCCGAAGCCCTCGGCGAGCGCAGCGATGAGTTCATGAAGCTCAAGGTCGAAGGCATCAACGATTGCGCCGAGGTACTGGTCGCCGCACTGATGGACGACCGTGAGCAGCATATCTTCGGCCGCCGCACGCTACCGGAAATGGACATGGCTTCGTTGTCCTGCGCGATCCAGAACCTGTGGTTGGCGTCCCGTGCCGAAGGGCTGGGCATGGGCTGGGTGTCGCTGTTCGAACCCCGGGCGCTGGCGGACCTGTTGAGGTTGCCTCCTGGTGCCAAGCCGCTGGCGGTGCTGTGCCTGGGACCGGTGAAGGAGTTTTACCCGGCGCCGATGCTGGTGCTCGAAGGCTGGGCACAGGCGCGTCCGCTACATGAATTGCTGTACGAAAATTATTGGGGAGTGAGTCAATGAGTGTGGCGTTGTTGAGCGTCGCCGCGGTTGCGCTGGATGCGCTGCTGGGTGAACCCAAACGCTGGCATCCGCTGGTGGCGTTCGGCCGTTTTGCCGAGCGCATCGAGCAACGTTTCAACGGTGGCGGTCGCGGCTGGCGCAGTCATGGCGTCACCGCGTGGGTGATCGCCGTGGTGCCGCTGACGCTGTTGGCCACGGCCTTTTCCTGGGCGCCTTATGTCGGCTGGATCGTCGAGATTCTCGCGCTCTATTGCGCCCTCGGCATGCGCAGCCTCGGTGAGCACGTCGAGCCTGTGGCCAGGGCCCTGCGTGGCGGTGATCTTGATGAAGCTCGCAAGCGCGTGAGTTATCTGGTCAGCCGTAAAACCAGTGATCTGGATGAAACCGAAGTCGCCCGTGCCGCTACCGAGTCGGTGCTGGAGAACGGTAGCGATGCGGTATTCGCGGCGTTGTTCTGGTTTGCCGTGGCGGGTGCGCCGGGCGTGGTGCTCTACCGCCTGAGTAATACGCTGGATGCGATGTGGGGTTATCGCAATGAGCGCTTCGAACGCTTCGGCTGGGCGGCGGCGAAGGTCGACGACCTGCTCAATTATATTCCTGCGCGCCTGGTGGCGCTGACTTACGCGCTGCTGGGCAAAACCCGGCTGGCGTTGAAATGCTGGCGCAGCCAGGGCCCGACCTGGGACAGCCCGAACGCCGGCCCGGTGATGGCGGCAGGGGCGGGTGCCCTTGGCGTCGAGTTGGGTGGGGCGGCGATTTATCACGGCGAACTGCATCAGCGTCCGCAGTTGGGCGAAGGCGTGCCGGCGGATGCCGACTCCATCGACCGGGGCTGGCAATTGGTCCAGCGCGGGGTATGGTTGTGGCTGCTGATTCTCTGCCTGGGGGCCGAATTTTATGCTTGAGCACGGTGGGCGACTGCGCAAGGCGGCGCTCGAATACGGCATAGATGAAGCCGACTGGCTGGACCTGTCCACGGGCCTTGCGCCCTGGTCGTTCCCGGTGCCGGATATTCCGCTGCGAGCCTGGGCCCGTTTGCCGGAGGCGGACGATGGCCTGGAGCAGGCCGCCTGTGATTACTACGGCACCTTGCAGGCGTTGCCGGTGGCCGGCTCGCAAATGGCGATTCAACTGCTGCCGCGCTTGCGTCGGGCGGGCAAGGTCGGCGTGTTGTCGCCGTGTTACGCCGAGCACGCCGAAGCGTGGCGTCGCAACGGCTACATCGTGCGTGAAGTGCTGGAGCAGGAAGTCGACTTCTTTATCGACAGTTTCGACGTGCTGGTGGTGGTCAATCCGAATAACCCCACGGGCCTGAGCCTCACCCCCAGTCGCCTGCTCGACTGGCACACGCGACTGGCCCAGCGCGGTGGCTGGCTGGTGGTGGACGAAGCGTTCATGGATAACACGCCGCAACTGAGCCTGGCGCCGTTTGCCCATCAAGTCGGGCTGATTGTCTTGCGTTCCTTCGGCAAGTTTTTCGGCCTGGCCGGTGTGCGCCTGGGGTTTGTGCTGGCCGAGCGCAAGTTGCTCAAGTTGCTGGCAGAACAAGTGGGACCCTGGGCCGTGAGCGGGGCAACCCGGGTCGTGGGCCAGGCCTGCCTGCGCGATACCGAGGCGCAAACGGCGCAACGGCTGCGCACCGAAGTGGCCAGCGAGCGCCTTGCGTCGTTGCTGGCGCAACACGACTTGGAGCCCCAGGGTGGTTGCGCGCTGTTCCAGTGGCTGATCACCGAGCGCGCCGAAGCACTGCATGAGTTCATGGCCCGGCGCGGCATTCTCCTGCGGTTGTTCACGCACAACAGCAGCCTGCGATTCGGCTTGCCCGGTGACGAGATCGCCTGGGTACGGCTGGCGCAGGCGTTCGACGATTTTGCCAAGGAAAACCAATGACCACGCTGATGGTGCAGGGCACCACATCGGATGCCGGTAAAAGCACGCTGGTGACCGCGCTGTGCCGTTGGGCCACGCGCCAGGGCGTCAGGGTGGTGCCGTTCAAGCCACAGAACATGGCCCTCAACAGTGCGGTGACCGCCGACGGTGGCGAGATCGGCCGGGCCCAGGCGGTCCAGGCCCAGGCCGCGAACCTTGAACCGCACACCGACATGAACCCGGTGTTGCTCAAGCCCAACAGTGACACCGGTGCTCAAGTGATCATCCATGGCCGTGCCGTCACGACCATGAATGCCGTCGCCTATCACGACTACAAAACCATCGCCATGCAAGCGGTGCTGGCCTCCCACGAGCGCTTGAGCGCGGCGTATCCGCTGGTGATGGTCGAGGGCGCGGGCTCGCCTGCGGAAATCAATCTGCGGGCCGGCGATATTGCCAACATGGGTTTTGCCGAAGCGGTGGATTGCCCGGTGCTGCTGATCGCCGATATCAATCGCGGCGGGGTTTTCGCCCACCTGGTAGGCACCCTCGAATTGCTGTCACCGAGCGAACAGGCACGGGTCAAAGGCTTCGTCATCAATCGTTTCCGAGGCGACATCGCGTTGCTGCAACCCGGTCTCGACTGGCTCGAAGAGCGCACCGGCAAACCGGTGGTCGGCGTGTTGCCGTACGTGATGGATCTGCACCTGGAGGCCGAGGATGGCATCGATCAACGCCAGGCCGATAAAGCCGAGCAGGTGCTGAAGGTGGTGCTACCGGTGCTGCCGCGCATCAGCAATCACACCGATTTCGATCCGCTGCGCCTGCATCCGCAAGTGGACCTGCAATTCATCGGCCCCGGCCAGGCGATTCCTCCCGCCGACCTGATCATTCTTCCCGGCTCGAAAAGTGTGCGCAGCGACCTCGCGTACCTGCGAGCCAACGGTTGGGACACCGCCATCGCCCGGCACCTGCGTTACGGCGGGAAACTGCTGGGGATCTGTGGCGGCCTGCAGATGCTCGGTGAGCAGGTGCATGATCCGCTGGGGCTGGAAGGTGCGCCGGGTTCCAGTGCTGGTTTGGGACTGTTGGCATTCCAGACCCGGCTCGAACAAGAGAAGCAGTTGCGCAATGTGCGTGGTCGCCTGGCGCTGGAAGACGCGCCGGTGGCGGGTTATGAAATTCATGCCGGCGTGACCACCGGACCTGCTCTGGAAAACGCCGCCGTGCAGCTGGATGACGGCCGCTGTGATGGTGCGCAAAGTGCGGACGGGCAGATTTTCGGTACCTACCTGCACGGGCTGTTCGAATCGCCGGCGGCGTGCAGTGCACTGCTGCGCTGGGCGGGTTTGCAGGAGGTGCAGGACGTGGATTATCACGGCTTGCGCGAGCGTGATATCGAGCGGCTGGCGGATCTGGTGGAGAAGCATCTGGATACCGGACTGTTGCGGCAGCTCTGTGGAATCTGAGGTGAAAGCTCTGGCCTCTTCGCGAGCAAGCCCGCTCCCACATTAGAACGCGGTCAACTGTGGGAGCGGCGGTGCGGCGATCCGACTTGCTCGCGAAGACTGAAGTGGCCACACCGCCCATTTGAAAGGATGTAACCATGCTCCAACTGATCCTCGGCGGCGCCCGCTCCGGCAAGAGTCGCCTGGCTGAAAAACTCGCCAGCGACAGCGCCCTGGCCGTGACCTATATCGCCACCAGCCAGCCACTGGACGGAGAAATGAGCGAGCGGGTGGCCCATCACCGCGCCCGTCGTCCTGCCGAATGGGCGTTGATCGAAGAGCCGGTGGAGCTGGCCCGGGTGCTGCGCGAATCCGCCCGTGCCGATCGTTGCCTGCTGGTGGATTGCCTGACCCTGTGGCTGACCAATCTGCTGATGCTCGACGATGCCGGGCGCTTGAAAGCCGAGCGTGATGCCTTGCTGGACTGCCTGGCATCGCTGCCGGGTGAAATCATTTTTGTCAGCAACGAGACCGGAATGGGTGTCGTGCCGCTGGGCGAATTGACTCGCCGCTATGTCGATGAAGCCGGTTGGCTGCATCAAGCTCTGGCTGAGCGTTGTCAGCGTGTCGTCCTGACCGTCGCCGGCCTGCCCCTGACTTTGAAAGGAACTGCGTTATGACTCAATCCTGGTGGCTGAACCCGTGCAAGCCGGTCGATAATCAAGTAGTCGAACAGGCCCAGGCACGGCAACGGCAACTGACCAAGCCGGCCGGCTCCCTCGGCCAGCTGGAAGCGCTGGCGGTGCAGCTGGCGGGTATGCAGGGGCGGGTCAAGCCGAGTCTGGAGCAGGTGTGGATCGCGATTTTTGCCGGTGACCACGGCGTCGTCGCCGAGGGTGTGTCGGCGTTTCCCCAGGAAGTGACCGGGCAGATGCTGCTCAATTTCGTCAGCGGTGGTGCGGCGATCAGCGTATTGGCGCGGCAACTGGGCGCTTCCCTCGAGGTGGTTGACCTTGGCACGGTCACGCCGTCGCTGGACCTGCCGGGGGTGCGCCACCTGAACGTCGGCCCGGGCACGGCAAATTTTGTACAGGGACCGGCCATGACCCAGGCTCAGGGGCAACTCGCCTTGCAGGCCGGCCGTGACAGCGTGCAGCGGGCAATCGCCAGCGGTGCGCAGTTGTTTATCGGTGGCGAGATGGGCATCGGTAACACCACCGCCGCCAGCGCCCTGGCGTGCGCGCTGCTCGATTGCCCGGTGGTGCATTTGACCGGGCCTGGTACCGGGCTCAATGCTGAAGGTGTCAGCCACAAGGCCCAGGTCATCGGGCGCGCCCTGGCATTGCATGGCGCGCAGCGTGGCGATGCCTTGCAGACCCTGTTCAACCTCGGCGGTTTTGAGATCGCCGCGCTGGTCGGTGCCTATCTCGCCTGTGCCCAGGACGGTGTCGCGGTGTTGGTGGATGGCTTCATTTGCAGTGTCGCGGCGCTGGTTGCTGTGCGTTTGAATCCTGATTGCCGTCAGTGGTTGTTGTTCGGCCATCGCGGTGCCGAACCGGGGCATCGTCACGTGCTGGAAACCCTGGACGCTCAACCCTTGCTCGATCTCGGCCTGCGGCTGGGCGAAGGCAGTGGCGCGGCGTTGGCAGTGCCGCTGCTGCGCCTGGCGTGCGACCTGCACGGGCAGATGGCGACCTTCGCCGAAGCCGCCGTGGCAGATCGTCCGGCATGACCTTGCGCGTGGATCTGTTGCGTCACGGTGAAACCGAACTCGGCGGCGGCTTGCGCGGCAGCATCGATGATGCGTTGACCGACACGGGCTGGGCGCAGATGCGCGCCGCCGTGATCGGGCAAGGGCCGTGGGATCGGCTGGTCAGTTCGCCTTTGCAGCGTTGTGCACGCTTTGCCGAGGGACTCGCTGCGCAACTGGGTGTGCCGGTGCAACTGGATAAAGACCTGCAAGAGTTGCATTTCGGCGCCTGGGAAGGGCAGAGCGCGGCGGCGTTGATGGAAACCGATGAGCAGGCCCTGGGTTTGTTCTGGGCCGATCCTTATTCGTTCACGCCGCCTCAGGGTGAGCCGGTTGCAGACTTTTCGGCACGGGTGCTGGCCGCGCTGGAGCGTTTGCATGCGAGCTGTGCCGGTGAGCGCATTCTGCTGATCAGCCATGGCGGTGTGATGCGTCTGCTGCTGGCACAAGCGCGCGGGCTGCCACGGGAGCAACTGCTCAACGTTGAGGTCGGGCATGGTGCGATGTTTTCGCTGACGGTGGAGCCTGCGGGCGTGTTGAAGGAAGTGCTCTGACCATGCTGCCATTCTGGATCGCCCTGCAATTTCTCAGCAGCCTGCCGATTCGCTTGTCCGGTATGCCTGAGCCCCGGGACCTGGGGCGCTCGCTGCTGTTTTATCCGCTGGTGGGATTGCTCTTTGGCGCGATTCTGTGGGCAGTCAACTGGCTGTTGCCGGTTACGCCGACGTTACTGCACGCGGCGCTGTTGCTGAGCCTTTGGGTGCTGCTCAGCGGCGGCTTGCATCTGGATGGCCTGGCGGACAGCGCCGATGCCTGGCTCGGTGGTTTTGGCGATCGTGAGCGCACGTTGACCATCATGAAAGACCCGCGCAGCGGGCCGATCGCCGTGGTGACGCTGGTGCTGGTGTTGCTGCTCAAGTTCACTGCGCTGCTGGCGCTGATCGAACAGCCGCATTCACTGGCATTGATCATCGTGCCGTTGATCGGTCGCAGTGCATTGCTCGGCTTGTTCCTGACCACGCCGTACGTGCGTGCCGGTGGCCTGGGCCAGGCATTGGCCGACCATCTTCCGCGTTCGGCGGGCAAGCAGGTGCTGGCGGTCAGCGCGCTGGCCTGTGTGTTGATCGCCGGTTTGAGTGGTGTGGTGGCAGTGGTGTTGGCGGCGCTGGGGTTTGTCTGGCTGCGCCAGGTGATGTTGCGGCGCCTGGGCGGCACGACGGGGGACACGGCGGGTGCGATGCTGGAGTTGCTGGAAGTTGCAGTGCTGGTAGGCTTGGCGCTGTTTTAACTGTTATTCCGGCTCTGTAACTTGATTTAACCGACTCGCGGGTATATACACGCACCATGCTCGATTCCCAATGTTTATGCATCAACCTGCGTCGCGCCGCCCGTGGCGTCAGCAGGCACTACGACGGCGCTCTCGATGGCTTCGGGATCAACGTTGCGCAGTATTCTTTGCTGTGCAATTTGCAGCGTCTGGATCAGCCGAGCATTTCGACCCTGGCCGAGGCCATGGGCCTGGATCGCAGCACCCTGGGGCGCAATTTGCGGGTGCTGGAGGGCGATGGCCTGGTGACGCTGGTCGAGGGCGAGGACATGCGCAACCGCATCGTCCTGCTGACCGAGGCCGGGGCAGAGCGCCTCAAGGCTGCCTTGCCAGCCTGGGAAGCCGCACAGCAACGCTTGATCGATCGCCTGGGTGCCGAGAAGCGCGAAACCTTATTGAAGCTGCTGGACGAACTGGCGTGATGCCGGTTTTTCCGATCATAAGCGGGTATATACCCGCTACCGGAGAACAACAATGACATCGATGTGGCGTACATGCGGTTGGGTTCTGTTGGGGAGTGCGCTGATCCTTGCGTTGTCGCTGGGCGTTCGCCATGGCTTCGGGCTGTTTCTGGCGCCGATGAGCGCCGAGTTCGGCTGGGGCCGTGAAGTCTTTGCCTTCGCCATCGCCTTGCAGAACCTGATCTGGGGCCTTGCTCAGCCGTTCACCGGCGCCCTGGCCGACCGCTTCGGCGCGGCGAAAGTGGTGCTGATCGGTGGTGTCCTGTACGCGGCCGGGCTGATTTGCATGGGGCTCTCCGACTCGGCGATGACCCTGTCACTGAGCGCCGGCCTGCTGATCGGTATCGGACTGTCTGGTACATCGTTCTCGGTGATCCTCGGCGTGGTCGGCCGTGCGGTGCCGCCGGAAAAACGCAGCATGGGCATGGGGATCGCCAGTGCGGCCGGTTCGTTCGGCCAGTTCGCGATGTTGCCCGGCACACTCGGTCTGATCGGATGGCTTGGCTGGTCCGCGGCGCTGCTGGCGCTGGGCTTGCTGGTGGCGCTGATCGTGCCGCTGGTGAGCATGCTCAAGGACAAACCGCTGCCCGTCCTGGGCCACGAACAGACCCTTGGCGAAGCGCTGCACGAAGCCTGCTCCCATTCCGGATTCTGGCTGCTGGCGTTCGGTTTTTTCGTGTGCGGATTCCAGGTGGTGTTCATCGGCGTGCACTTGCCGGCCTATCTGGTGGATCAACACCTTCCGGCGACGGTCGGCACCACGGTGCTGGCGCTGATCGGCCTGTTCAACATCTTCGGCACCTATACCGCCGGATGGCTCGGCGGGCGCATGTCCAAGCCGCGTCTGCTCACCGGTCTGTACTTGCTGAGGGCGGTGGTCATTGCGTTGTTCCTGTGGGCGCCGGTGACGACTACCACGGCCTACCTGTTCGGCATGGCCATGGGCTTCCTGTGGTTGTCGACGGTACCGTTGACCAACGGCACGGTGGCGACCTTGTTTGGTGTACGAAACCTGTCCATGCTCGGTGGGATTGTTTTCCTGTTTCACCAGCTCGGTTCATTCCTGGGTGGCTGGTTGGGCGGGGTGGTGTATGACCGAACCGGGAGTTATGACTTGATCTGGCAAGTGGCAATTCTCTTGAGCCTGTTGGCCGCTGCCCTCAACTGGCCGGTGCGTGAGCGGCCGGTAGAGCGTCTGCAATCACAAATGAGTGCGATATGAACAGTCTTTGGCCGCGGATCGCCGTAGCCGCCGTCTGCGCCTTATTGCTGGCATTGTCGTGGTGGGGCTGGCATCAAGGCGGACTGGCGCTGATGCAGTTGGGCATGGGTGCTTGCTAGTGAGCGGCGAGGGCGAGTAACGTCACTTTTGACGAGTTATCAAGGATGCACCGACATGCTGATGCGCTGGATTGCAGTCCCCGCGTTGCTGGTGACGTTTACCGGGCTGGCCTGCGCGGCCGAGTGCCCGGAACTGTTGCAAGGATCACTGCAAAAGCTGCGCGCCAAGGAATCCATCGACCTGTGCCAACGGTATGAAGGTAAGCCGCTGGTGGTGGTCAATACTGCGAGCTTCTGCGGTTTCGCCCCGCAGTTCAAGAGTCTTGAGGCGCTGAATCAGCGTTACAAAGGGCAGGGGCTGGAAGTACTGGGTGTTCCGTCCAATGACTTCAAGCAGGAGTCCAGGGACGGTGCCGAGACCGCCAAGGTTTGTTACGTCAACTATGGCGTGACTTTCACTATGACCGAGCCGCAGCCGGTACGTGGCGCCGACGCAACCCATCTGTTCAAGGTGCTGGCCGAACAAAGCAGTGCGCCAAAATGGAATTTCTACAAATACGTGGTCGATCGCAAGGGTAAGGTGATCGCCAGCTTTTCCAGCCTGACCAAGCCCGATGATCCCGAGTTCATTGCGGCGGTGGAGCAAGCCCTGGCTTCACAACCTTGATTTGCACCCACTGAAAAGCCCCGCCTCTGTGAAGAGAGCGGGGCTTTTTTGATTCCGTTGGCGAGCGTTCAGGCTCGCCGGGAATCATCAGAAGCGGTAGGTCGCACCGAGACCGAAACCGTTCGCGTAGTTTTCATACTTGGCGTTGTAGGTCTGGCCACGGTCGTTGCTGTTGTTGACCTTGACCGACTCTTCGCGCAGGTACGAATACGCCAGGTCGATGGTCAGGTCGTCGGTCGGGCTCCAGCCGGCGCCCACGCTGAAAATCTTGCGATCGCCAGTCGGGATGCGTGGGGAGCGGTCGACGTTGTTGGTCGGTGCCTGGTCAATGGACAGGCCGGTACGCAGTACCCATTGCTTGTTCAACTGGTAGGACGCGCCGATGGCGTGAGCCCAGGTGTCGTGCCAGTTCTGTTCTTCGGTGATGGTGCCGAACTGGCCGTTCAGAACAGCCGGAACGCCTTTGTTTTCAACGGTGATTTCTTTCAGGCGGCTCCAGCGGGTCCAGGTGCTGCCTGCGTAAAGAGTCCACTTGTCGTCGAGCTGGTGAGTGACCGAGAAGTCCACCGATTCAGGTGTGGTCAGGTCCAGCGAAGCGTCGTATTTCTGGCTTGGGTTCTGGCCGATCAGGCCCAGCACGTTGTAGTTGACCTTGGTGTCACCGTCGAGCTTGTACTTCACTTTCGAGTGGTAGGTCAGGCCGACGCGAGTGCTGTCGGTGGCTTGCACCAGCACGCCGATGTTGTAGCCCAGCGCGGTGTCGTCACCCTTGATCTTGACCTTGCCATCGGGCTGGGACTGGGTGATCGACAGGTTCGATTCCAGGGTGCCGTCGATGCGGTTGATGGTCGGGCCAAAACCGATGGAAACCTTGTCGTTGAAGGCGTAGCTGACCGTCGGTTGCAGGGTGACGATCTTGACTTCGCTCTTGCTGCCGAAATAGCGGCCGGCAAAGCCGTTTTCGTAATCGGTTACCAGACCGAATGGTGCGTATACGCCCACACCGAAGGCCCACTTGTCGTCGATTGGCTTGACGTAGTAGCCCATAGGGACGGCGATGAACGGAACCATGTCGCCGTCGTTGCTGCCGCCGTTCGGGCTGGAGCTTGCGTGGCTGATGTCAGTGTGTGCGTCGAGCATCGCAATACCGCCGGTGACTTGTTCGCGCTTGATGCGCGACATGCCGGCAGGGTTGCCAAAAATGGTGCTTGCGTCATCGGCAGAGGAAGATCGCCCGGCAAAACCTGTACCCATCCCGCTGATGCTTTGTTCGTTGATGGCAAAGCCACTTGCAAAGATCTGGGTGGATGCCATGGCAACGGCGAGACTGATGGTGGTTTTGAGCATTACTTTTTTCATTATTAGAACTCCTGGTGATCACCGGGGCGAAAATTACCAACATTTTCGTTCCGGCGCCATAGGCTGTATGCCTTGATTTAGAGCGGTTTTGTAGGACAATCCGACCAAAATCGCGGCGTGTTGCGCGATCTTTGGATCCAGGTGTGTCAGCAGGCTACCTGATTCAGCGGTGAAACACAGGTTTGCCAGGCGCTGGTGAAATCACGCAGGCGTCCCTGGGGCTGAAATGTCTGGCGCCAGATCCTGGCCATGCCCAACAAATCATCAGGGGCGGGGAGGGGGGTGTTCTGTTCTTCCACCAGCAGCCAGGCGATGGCTGTGGCGTAACGCAGGTTGACGGTCAATTCGAGGTGCGGGCCACTGAGAAACGCATGCTGGCTGGCCAGGCCGCGGACCAGGCTTGCACGGTCCGGATCAAGGGCCAGGTAGTGATCCCATAGGGCTTGGTGGCGGGGCTCGGCAATGCGGTACAGGCCGTGCCCACGGCGGTCATGCAGGGCGGAACCAAGGGCGGACTGGCTGGCGGCAATGCCCAGCAGCAAGGATTCGGCAGTAGCGCTATGGCGTCCGAGGTAGATCAAGGTCGGACGAATCACATAACGGCACAGTTCGCTGGCAGCGATACCCATAAAACCCTCGAAACCTGAAATGGACGGCGATACCTGAAAGGGGCTTGGCAGCAGTGGATCGGCTCAGGCTCGCCGCAAGCGGGTCAAGCCGCTTGAGTTGAAGTGTAGTGTCATATTCGCGCTGTAAAGGCCTGTTTTTAAAATATTTCCAGCGACCAGTTATAACCCTTATATCGGATCGTGCTTATTCGTGATTCGAGGGCAAGGAAATATCGGGCAATAAAAAGCCCCGCTTTTCGGGCAGGGCTTTTGGGTTTTTCAGCCTGACTGGCGTTTCAGGCAACCAGTGCCTGACGGGTACGCTCGATCACGGCCTGCAGCGGCTCGGCGCTGGAGTATTGATCGGGGTACAGGCGTTCGCTGTGACGAGCGATACCGTGTTCGTTAACCAGGGTGAAGCTGAAGCAGTCTTTGCGAGCGGCCATGATCAGGCAGTTCATTGGTGCAAAAGCGTTGGTTAGGGTGCGAATGGCATCCTGAGTGTGGATTTGAGTAGACATTATTGGGTGTTCCTACAAATGACACGGATAAGAACCGTGCAACGTTAAAACGTTCCAGTAACGTCGATCACCATTGATCGAACGAAGAACCCGACTGGAACAAAGCAGCCAGTTTGAAGCGCTGATAAGTTGGCGCGCTTGGGCTGGCAGGTAGGTACTTAGGAGGGCAGGCAACACATCAAGGGCAAAGGTTCTGGGCCCGGGGTGAAGATCCTGATCAATTTGCAGGTTGGTTCGAGCAGAGTAGGCAGGCGGAGCAACACCCTTTGCTTTTGATTCAAAGGTTGTGTTGGCGCAAGATTTACCTGGAAACCATCGAGGTGGTCGATCCCGCTTGTTCGGTGGAGGCTTCCGTTGGGAAGGCTGACCGGGGGGATTTGTTCGACCAGAATTGACTTTCAGCTTGGTACTAACGCCGCGGATACTAACGGATTGAACTGGCCAAGGGAAGTGTGATAGTGAAAAGAATTTCCCGGCGGGTGCCTGATCGGGCTGTTTCTCCTTGTGGAGGCGCGGATAAAGCTGCGCGGTCCGGGATTGATACGCCCTGTTTCGAGACAGAATCCGACCGCCGGTCATCGAAGTTTGAAGCGGCGCAGCCGTCTGGAAACCGGGTTTGCCAGGGTTTGTCCCCAGGCACGACAAAAAAATGCGCCGAAAAAGGGCGTCGATATAACCATCGCAAAGGCACTTGTGCACATTAGTTGCGCGGTCTGTCACCCCGCTGTCATCTCACGTTCAAGCGTAATGGCTGCCTGTAACCAAAATTTAAGTCAATGAAAAACATCGCTTTTTTTTACTGGTGAAAAAATCGTCAGTTTGACTGCGAGCCCCATTCCACAGGGCTTTGAGAGAGTTCGAGGGCGGTTGTCCACTGAGTTATCCACAGCTTCTGTGGATTGTCCCGAGCGCTTGCTCTAGGACGGGCGTGCCGGGATATTTTCAGCTTTACCTGTAAGAAAAAGAGAGTAAAGTTGCGCGCCTTCTGATCTGCCCCACAGTGCTTTATGAAGTTTCGCTCGGCCTCTGTTTCCTCTTCCTCCACACCGCCTTCTGTTGCCCCTACCAAGCGCTTTTCCATGCGTGTGGCGGAGTGGCTGTTGGACAGTCCGCATCTGGGCGAAAACCGTAACGTCAAACACATCGCCGGACGTTTGCTCAAGCAACCGGCCCGTGAAGGTGTGGTGGCGGCGCAAAGTCGCCTTGGCCAGTTGATGTGTCGCGAATGCGGGAATGCCCGGGACCGCCGGATCGGTCAGGACCTGTTGCGCCAGGCCGCTCGGGCGGGTGATCACCGCGCGCAACAGGAACTGGGGCTGATCGAAGACTGAGCTGTCCAAGACCGGACCTCTTGGTTAACCTTCAGGCTTTATCCGAATGGCAGGAGTGGCTATGGCAATGGACTTGACCAGCTTATTGCTGGGTCTGGCAGGGGCTGGGTTGCCATTGCTGGTATTGGCCTGGCAACTGCAACGTCGGGCCAGCACCACGCAAGCCGATGTCGCGCTGCTGCAAGAACGCCTGGCCATGGCGCAACTGGCGCAGGACGGATTGAACGCCCAGCTCGAGTCCAGCCGCGATGAAGCGGCTGATCTGACCCAGGCCAACGCCGCCAAACAGGCTGATCTGGCTGCGCTGCGTCGTGAAGTCGAGCTGTTGCAGATCGAGCGCGACGACGCCCGGGACGCCGCCCATGCGTGGAATATCGAACGCGCCGGCAAAGAAGCCGAGTTGCGCCGCCTGGACGCCCAGGCCGCGTCGCTCAACGCCGAATTGCGCGAGCAACAGGACAGTCATCAGCAGCGCCTCAACGATCTGCAAGGTTCGCGGGACGAGTTGCGCGCGCAATTCGCCGAGCTGGCGGGGAAAATTTTCGATGAGCGCGAGCAGCGTTTTGCCGAAACCAGCCAGCAGCGCCTGGGGCAGTTGCTCGATCCGCTCAAGGAACGCATCCAGTCCTTCGAAAAGCGTGTCGAGGAAAGCTATCAGAACGAGGCCCGTGAGCGTTTCTCCCTGGCCAAGGAGCTGGAGCGCCTGCAACAGCTGAATTTGCGCCTGAGCGATGAGGCCACCAACCTGACTCGCGCCTTGAAAGGGCAGAAGACCCAAGGCAATTGGGGCGAGCTGATTCTTGAGCGCGTGCTCGAGCATGCGGGGCTGGAGAAGGGCCGCGAGTACCAAACCCAGGTCAATCTCAAGGGACCGGACGGCGAGCGCTTCCAGCCGGACGTGATCATTTATCTGCCGGGCGACAAGCAGGTGGTGGTCGACTCCAAGGTCAGCCTGACGGCCTATCAGCAATACGTCGCGGCTGAAGACGAGGCTATCGGCCAGATCGCGATCAAGCAGCACGTGCTGTCGTTGCGCAATCACGTCAAAGGCCTGGCCGGCAAGGATTACAAGCGCCTCGATGGCTTGCACAGCCTGGATTTCGTGTTGCTCTTCGTGCCGATCGAGGCGGCGTTTTCGGCCGCGCTGCAGGCTGAACCGACGCTGTTCCAGGAGGCATTCGACCGCAACATCGTGATCGTCAGCCCCACCACCTTGCTGGCGACCCTGCGCGTCATCGACAGCCTGTGGAAGCAGGAGCGCCAGAGCCAGAATGCCCGGGAAATCGCCGAGCGGGCCGGCTGGCTGTACGACAAGTTCGTGCTGTTCATCCAGGATCTGGACGAGGTCGGCAATCGCCTGCAGCAACTGGACAAGGCCTACAGTTCGGCACGCAACAAGCTGACAGAGGGACGCGGCAACCTGGTCAGCCGCAGTGAACAGCTCAAGCTGTTGGGCGCGCGGGCGAGCAAGAGCTTGCCGGCGGATTTGCTGGAGCGGGCGATGACCGATGTCGATGGGTTGGTCGAGTTGCCGGAATAAACCGGCAGCGAAACATTAACCATTGTGGCGAGCTGATCCTCGCTACAACGGTATGTACCGGCTCAACAACGCGCGCAACGCCGCCGGCTTCACCGGTTTGGCCAGGTAATCCAGCCCTGCGGCATGCACCAGGTCGACCGTCTCCGGCCGGCCATCGGCGCTGATCACCACCCCCGGAACCGGCTCGCCCATCTGCGTGCGCAACCAGGCCATCAAATCGGTTCCGGTCTCGCCATGATCGAGGTGGTAATCCACCAGGGCCAATTGCGGACGCATGCCTTCGCCAAGCAACACGGCACATTCCTCGCGATTGCGCGCGGTCCAGACCTGGCAACCCCAGCGGCTGAGCAGGCTGTTCATGCCGATCAGGATGCTGTCCTCGTTGTCGATACACAGCACCTGCGCGCCATTGAGCAACTTGCCGTTGAGCTCGGCGACCTTGAGCGGCGCTGCGGTTTGCGCTCGGGCCAGCGGCACGCTGACGCTGAACACGCTACCGCGTCCCGGCCAGGAGCGTACGCGCAAGGTATGACCGAGCACGCGACATAGCCCGTCGGCAATCGCCAGCCCCAGGCCGAGGCCTTTTTCGGCCTGGGTCTGGTGGCTGTCGAGGCGCTTGAACTCTTCGAAAATCACCTGCAGCTTATCTTCCGGGATGCCTGGCCCTCGGTCCCAGACTTCCAGGCTCAGGTGCTCCTTGTGTCGGCGAACCCCCAGCAGCACCGGCCCTTTGCCGTAGCGGAAAGCGTTAGTCAGGAAGTTCTGCAAGATCCGCCGCAGCAGTTTGACGTCGCTGTCGACCCGCAACGTGCTGGCGCGAACCCGGAACTCCAGTTTTTGTTCTCGCGCCAGCGCCTTGAACTCTGTACCGAGGGTATCGAACAGTTCGTTGAGGGCGAATGGCTGGCGATTGGGGTTGATCTTGCCGTTTTCCAGGCGGGAAATGTCCAGCAGGTCGCTGATCAAGTCCTCGGCCGAGCGCAGCGAACTGTCCAGGTGCTCGACCAGTTTCTGTGCTTCGCCAGACAGACTATCGCCCTGATGGGAGAGGGCGGCGGAGAACAGCCGCGCCGCATTCAAGGGTTGCATCAAGTCATGGCTGACGGCCGCGAGGAAACGGGTCTTGGACTGGTTGGCGGCCTCGGCGGTGCCCTTGGCCTCGGTCAGGGCAATGTTGAGTTGTGACAATTCGTGGGTCCGTTCGGTGACCCGTCGCTCCAGCCCTTCGTTGGCTTCGGTCAGCGCTTGCTCGGCTTCGCGGAACGCGGTGATGTCGGTGAAGCTCATGACGAATCCACCGCCCGGCATCGGGTTGCCGATCAGCTCGATCACCCGGCCGTTGGGGAACAGGCGCTCGGAGGTGTGTGCGCGGCCCTGGCGCATCCAGTGCAGGCGACGCGCGACGTGCACTTCGGCTTCGCCCGGGCCGCACAGGCCGCGCTCGGCATTGTGGCGAATGATGTCAGCGATGGGCCGGCCAACTCTGATCAGGCCATCCGGGTAGTTGAACAAATCCAGGTATCGACGGTTCCAGGCCACCAGTTTCAGTGACTGGTCGACCACGCTGATGCCCTGGGTGATGTTCTCGATCGCGCCTTGCAGCAAGGCACGGTTGAACTGCAGCACCTCCGAGGCTTCGTCGGCGATGCGCACGACGTCCTCCAGTTGCATCTCGCGGCCTTCAATGGCGGCTTTTACCACCGCGCGGGTCGAGGAAGCGCCGAGCACACCGGCCAGCAAGCGTTCGGTATGGGCGATCCATTCATTGTCAGCGTTCTGGTTCGGGTTGAAGCCCTTGCCCTGGCGATAGGCAAAACGGATGAAGCTTTGACGGGCACGTTCTTCGCCGACGAAGCGCGCCGCCAGTTGCAGCAGGTCGTCGATCTGCACCGCCAGCATCGAACGTGCGCTGGGGCGGGCGCTGATTTCCTGGCCGATGAAGCGGCCTGCCTGCCAGTGCTCGGACACACGGGTGCGCGACAGTACCGAAACCCAGGCGAACAGCGTGAAGTTGCCTGCCAGCGACAGCACCACGCCTTGGGTCAGCGGGGTGATCGGCAGGTTCAGTGGGTTGCTGTGCAACCAGGCCAGCCCCGGGAAGGTGCTTAAGGACAGGCCGAGGCTGAGGGCGGCAATCGGCAGGACCAAGGTGTAGAACCACAGGAAGGTGCCTGCGGCGAGGCCGGCGAAAACGCCGCGGCGGTTGGCCTGTTTCCAGTACAGCGCACCGAGCATGGCGGGGGCCAGTTGGGTCACGGCGGCGAAGGCGATCTGGCCGATGGTCGCCAGGCTGGCGGTCGAGCCCAGCAGGCGATAACTGACGTAGGCCAGCAGCAGAATCACCACGATGCTGACGCGGCGTACCGACAGCATCCACTGGCGGAACACTTCGAACGGGCGCTCGGCGTTGTTGCGCCGCAGCAGCCAGGGCAGCAGCATGTCGTTGGAGACCATGGTCGACAGCGCCACGCTGGCCACGATCACCATGCCGGTGGCCGCCGATGCGCCACCGATAAACGCCAGCAGGGCCAGCGCCGGATGCGCCTGGGCCAGGGGCAGGCTGATGACGAACGAGTCCGGCAGCACCGAGCTGGGCAGCATCATCTGGCCGGCCAGGGCGATCGGCACGACAAACAAGGCGGCGAGGGCGAGGTAGGCCGGGAACACCCACTTGGCCAGGCGCAGATCCTGAGGGTCGATGTTCTCGACAACGGTCACGTGGAACTGCCGTGGCAGGCAAATGATCGCCATCATCGCCACACCGGTCTGCACCACCATCGACGGCCAGTTGATGGTTTCCTTCCAGTACTGCTCCAGGCGCGGCGCGAGCATGGCCTGGTCGAACAGGTCGTCGAATCCGTCGTACAGGCCGTAGGTCACGAAGGCGCCGACAGCGAGGAACGCGAACAGCTTCACCAATGATTCGAAGGCAATCGCAAGCACCATGCCGCGGTGGTGCTCCGTGGCGTCGAGGTTGCGGGTGCCGAAGACGATGGTGAACAGCGCCAGCACCAACGATACGATCAGCGCGGTGTCCTGGGCGCGAGTGCCCATGGCGTCGGCACCGGCGCCGATCAGCAGGTTCACGCCGAGCACGATGCCTTTGAGCTGCAGTGCGATATAGGGCAACACACCGACCAGGCAAATCAGCGCCACCACCACCGCCAGCGACTGGGATTTGCCATAGCGTGCGGCGATGAAGTCGGCGATCGAGGTGATGTTTTCCTGTTTGCTGATCATCACCATTTTTTGCAGGACCCACGGCGCGCCGACCAGCAACAGGATCGGCCCGAGGTAGATCGGCAGGAACGACCAGAGCTGTTCGGCGGCCTGGCCCACGGCACCGAAGAAGGTCCAGCTGGTGCAGTAGACCGCCAGCGACAGGCTGTACACCCACGCCCGCACACGCGGCGGCAAGGGCGCGCTGCGACGGTCGCCATAGAAGGCGATAGCGAACATGATGGCCATATAGGCCAGGGCGACGACGGCAATCAGCCCGGTGGACAGCGACATGGGGACTCCAGACAAAAGACATCCGGACCTCCCGCCCGGACAGACAGTCTCGCACGACCGCCAGCGTTAGTCAGTGTCGACCAAGGTCGTGGCGTGGCGGGGTGTCGCAGGAGGATTTTCAGTGTCTGGACCGGCCCCATCGCGAGCAGGCTCGCTCCCACAATTGGCCTGCCGCACACATTCCCTGTGGGAGCGAGCCTGCTCGCGAATGGGTTTCACTGATTCAACGCGATCTCGATCAATCGGTGCAATTGTTCAACCTCAAGCGGCGCCTCGGCAAACAGGATGCGAAACACCGTCGGCGCCGCGATCAGGTTGATCAGGCGATCGACACTGGGCTTGGGCTGATCCGGATAGCGATCCAGAATCGTCTGCAGTTGCCCGCCAATGATGGTCGCGCAATAACTCGGCTTCAATGCTGCCTGCACGTCGTACAGCATGTTGCGGCCAGGTTCGGAGCTCATCTCGTCCAGGTACTGCTCGGCCCAGGCCCGCACGTCGCCGTGAAGGCTGCCGGTATTGGCCGGCTCGTTGTCGGGCTGCATGCGGGCGAGGGCGACGTCGGCCAGCAGCGCCGACACATCGCCCCAGCGTCGATAGATGGTGGACGGTGTGACACCCGCGCGCGCCGCAATTTGCGGTACCGTCACGCTGGCGCGATCCTGCTCCTCAAGGAGTTGGCGCACGGCCGAATGAATCGACTCTTGTACCCGGGCGCTGCGGCCGCCGGGGCGTAATGTGGGAGCGGTCATCTTGTGTTTCCTGTATTGCACCGGGTCTTGCGGCAGGCACCCGGTCCTGAAAGCCATGCATCGGACCTTAACACAAAGAATTTGCTTTAAGAGAGATCCAGTAGCACACTCCGCAAAAGCAAATAATTAGCTTTTGTGGAGTGTGTCCATGCCCGGTTCTTCTTCAAATCGCGCCAGCCTGTGGTTTCTGGCAATTACCTTGCTTAGCTTCCTGGCGGCTTCCACTGCGCCGACGCCGCTGTATCACCTGTATCAGGAGCAGATGCAGTTTTCGGCCGCGACCCTGACCCTTATTTTCGGCGTTTACGCCCTCAGCCTGTTGGCGGCGTTGCTGACGGTCGGCTCGATGTCGGATTACCTGGGACGCAAACCGGTGATCTTTACGGCGGTGCTGCTGAACACCCTGGCGATGTTGCTGTTTATCTACGCCGACAGCGTTGCGTGGCTGATCAGTGCCCGGGTCCTGCAGGGGTTTGCCACCGGCATGGCAACTGCCGTGTTGAGTGCAACCTTGCTGGACACCGATCGCCAGCATGGCCCACTGGTCAATAGCGTCGCGCCCTTGATCGGCATGGCTCTGGGTGGAATGGGCTGCGGTTTGCTGGCCGAATTTGCTCCGGCGCCGTTACACCTGACCTATTGGCTGCTACTTGTCCTGTTCGTGATGCAGGCTGTATGGGTCTGGCGTTTGCCGGAGAGCGTCACGCGCCAGTCCGGGGCTTGGGCATCATTGCGACCGACCCTGCATGTGCCGGTCCAGGCGCGTGCGACGTTATGGCGTGTTTTACCGATTAACACGGCGACCTGGGCGCTCGGCGGTTTTTACGCGTCGCTGGCACCTTCATTGGTGCGCACGGCAACCGGTTCAACGTCGAACCTGATTGGCGGGGCGACCGTCGCCGCATTGACGGTGACCGGTGCCCTGATGATTTACACACTACGCAATCAGGCGGCGACCAAGGCGCTGCAATTGGGTGCCTGTTCGCTGCCGACGGGCGTCGCACTGATTCTACTGGGCGTGCACAGCGCCAGTTTGCCGCTGTTTTTCCTCGGCACGCTGGTCGCCGGTTGTGGCTTCGGCGCCGGTTTCCTCGGGGCGGTGCGCAGTCTGGTGCCGCTGGCCTTGCCCCATGAGCGCGCCGGGTTGATGTCGGCGTATTACGTGCTGAGTTATCTGGCGTTTTGCCTGCCGGCGCTGCTGGCCGGGAACCTGGCGCGGACCTTTGGTCTGGTGGCAACCACCGATGGCTATGGTGCGGTGCTGATGGTGCTGGCCCTCAGTGCAATGGCGGGTTTACTGCGATCACGTTCGGCCAGGGCCTGCGAGGCCAACCGGTAAAATTGAGTTAGCCTTGGCACCCACTCAGCTCACTCGAAGGATCGGACCATGAAGATCATCCGCAGCAAATCATTCACTGGCGAGCGTGCCTGGGCCGCGCTGGACATCGCCAGCATGAACGGCATCACCACGCGCCTGCACTGGACTGATCAACCCTACAAGTGGCACGTCAACGATGGCGAGGAAGTGTTCGTGGTGCTCGATGGCCAGGTGCGGATGCGTTATCGCGAAGAGGGGCTGGAGCGGGAGGCCTTGCTGGAGGTCGGTGACATTTTCCATGCCTCGGTTGGCACTGAGCATGTGGCACATCCGCTAGGACCGGCCCGGATATTGGTGATCGAATCGGAAGGGAGTGTCTGAATATATAAGTGATATCGATAAGATATAGAGATATTACCCGTTATATAGATATTCTATTCGGATCTAACATGGGCTCTACCTCACGAGAGGACAGGAGTTCGCCATGACATGCGCCAATAGCATCAAGCCCGGAATCAAACCTTTCAGTCACTTGCAGCATCCCCGCGAGGTGATCCGCCAGTTCACCCCCAACTGGTTCGCGGCCACTATGGGCACCGGCGTGCTGGCGTTGGCACTGGCGCAATTGCCGGTCGCCACACCTGCCTTGCACGCCTTTGCCGAAGCCCTCTGGCTGTTCAATATCGCTCTGTTCCTGCTGTTTACCGCGCTATACACGGCGCGTTGGGTGCTGTTTTTCGACGAAGCGCGACGTATTTTCGGCCACTCCACGGTTTCGATGTTTTTCGGCACCATTCCCATGGGCCTGGCGACCATCATCAATGGCTTCCTGGTGTTTGGCCTGCCGCGCTGGGGCGAAGGGGTGATTCACCTCGCCGAGGTGCTGTGGTGGCTGGATGTGGCGATGTCGCTGGCCTGTGGCGTGCTGATTCCCTACATGATGTTCACCCGTCAGGAGCACAGCATTGACCAGATGACTGCAGTCTGGTTGTTGCCGGTGGTCGCGGCTGAAGTGGCGGCCGTGAGCGGGGGGTTGTTGGCGCCGCACTTGGCCGACGCTCATTCGCAACTGGTGGTGCTGGTGACCAGCTACGTGCTCTGGGCTTTTTCCCTGCCGGTGGCCTTCAGCATCCTGACCATTCTGATGCTGCGCATGGCCCTGCATAAACTGCCCCACGAAAACATGGCCGCCTCGAGCTGGCTGGCCCTTGGCCCGATCGGCACCGGTGCGCTGGGCATGCTGGTACTGGGCGGCGACGCACCGTTGATTTTCGCGGCCAACGGTATGCCGGGAGTCGGTGAGATTGCCTCTGGATTGGGTCTGGTGGCCGGCATCACCCTGTGGGGCTTCGGTCTGTGGTGGATGCTGATGGCGTTGCTGATCACTGTGCGCTACCTGCGGGCCGGCATTCCTTTCAATCTCGGCTGGTGGGGTTTCACTTTCCCGTTGGGCGTCTATTCTCTGGCGACGTTGAAGCTGGCCAGTACCTTGAACCTGACATTCTTCGGTGTCTTTGGCTGTGTGCTGGTGGCATTGCTGGCGGTGATGTGGCTGATCGTCGGCAAGCGCACGGTGCTGGGCGCCTGGCGTGGCGAGCTGTTTGTCTCGCCGTGCATTGCCGGATTGAAGAAATAACCGGCAAAGAATTAGGTAAGGTGTGGCCTGGATCGACTTTTGATAATCCAATAAGAATCCAGGCCACTCGTTACCTATCATCAGGGACACATGGAAGATGAGTCACCCCTCACAGTTCACCTTGCTACGCACCCGGCGCTTCCTGCCGTTCTTCGTCACCCAGTCCCTCGGGGCGTTCAACGACAACGTGTTCAAGCAGTCGTTGATCCTGGCCATTTTGTACAAGCTGACCATCGAGGGTGACCGCTCGATATGGGTCAACCTGTGTGCGCTGCTGTTTATCCTGCCGTTCTTCCTGTTCTCGGCCCTGGCCGGGCAATTCGGGGAAAAGTTCGCCAAGGACGCGTTGATCCGCCTGATCAAGCTTGGGGAAATCGCCATCATGGCGGTCGGTGCCGTCGGCTTCATGTTCGATCACTTGTCGTTGATGCTGCTGGCGCTGTTCGCCATGGGCACCCACTCGGCGTTGTTCGGGCCGGTGAAGTACTCGATCCTGCCGCAAGCCCTGCATGAAGATGAGCTGGTAGGCGGCAACGGCCTGGTGGAAATGGGCACCTTCCTGGCGATCCTTGCCGGCACCATTGGTGCCGGGATCATGATGTCTTCGGCGCATTACGCACCGGTGGTGTCCGTGGCAATCATCGGCACTGCCGTGCTCGGCTACCTGGCCAGTCGCAGCATTCCCCGGGCGGCGGCCGCCACGCCGCAAATGCGCCTGAACTGGAACATCTTCAGCCAGTCCTGGGCCACGTTGAAGCTGGGCCTGGGGCAAACGCCGGCGGTGTCACGCTCGATTGTCGGCAACTCGTGGTTCTGGTTTGTCGGGGCGATTTACCTGACGCAGATCCCGGCCTATGCCAAGGAGTGGATGCACGGCGACGAAACCGTGGTGACGCTGATTCTGACGGTGTTCTCGGTCGGCATCGCATTGGGTTCGCTGCTGTGCGAGAAGCTCTCCGGGCGCAAAGTCGAGATCGGACTGGTGCCGTTCGGATCGTTCGGCCTGACCGTTTTTGGTCTGCTGCTGTGGTGGCATTCTGGTGGAATCCCGGACAGCGCCACTGGCCATGGCTGGATCGAGATCCTCGGTTTCGGCCACACCTGGCTGGTGTTGCTCGACATCCTCGGCCTGGGCGTCTTTGGCGGTTTCTACATCGTGCCGCTGTACGCGCTGATCCAGTCACGTACGGCGGAGAACGAACGGGCGCGGGTGATTGCCGCCAACAATATCCTCAATGCCTTGTTCATGGTGGTGTCGGCGATTGTCTCGATCATCTTGCTGAGTGTGGCCGAGCTGTCGATCCCGCAGCTGTTCCTGGTGGTGTCGTTGCTGAACATCGGCGTCAACGCCTACATCTTCAAGATCGTCCCCGAGTTCACCATGCGTTTCATGATCTGGCTGCTCAGCCATTCCATGTACCGCGTCGAGCATCGCAATCTGGATTTGATCCCCGATGAAGGCGCGGCGTTGCTGGTGTGCAATCACGTGTCATTCGTCGACGCCTTGCTGATTGGCGGCGCGGTGCGTCGGCCGATTCGCTTTGTCATGTACTACAAGATCTACAACCTGCCGGTGCTGAACTTCATCTTCCGTACCGCGGGGACGATTCCGATTGCAGGGCGCCAGGAAGACATCCAGATATATGAACAAGCCTTCACGCGCATTGCCCGGTACCTGAAGGACGGTGAGCTGGTGTGCATCTTCCCCGAGGGTAAATTGACCGCCGATGGCCAGATCAATGAATTCAAGGGCGGGTTGACGCGGATTCTCGAAGAGACGCCGGTACCGGTGATTCCGCTGGCCTTGCAGGGGTTGTGGGGGAGTTTCTTCAGCCGCGATCCGGGCAAGGGACTGTTTCATCGCCTGTGGTCGCGAGTGACATTGGTGGCGGGGCCGGCGGTGGCGGTTGAAGTGGCGGAGCCGGCGAAGTTGCAGGCGTTGGTGGGGGAGTTGCGCGGGCCTGTCAGATAATGGTTGTTTGAACGGGCCTCATCGTCGGATCTCCGGGCGGCGATCCGACGATGGCGGTCTGAAAGTTAAGCGCTGACCTTCAGGCCAACAAGCCCGGAAATAATCAACGCCACACTCGCCAACCGCACCAGCGCCATGGATTCGCCAAACAGGATGATCCCGGCGATCACCGTGCCAACGGCGCCGACACCGGTCCAGATCGCATAGGCCGTACCCAGCGGCAATTCTTTCATTGCAAGGCCGAGCAAGCCAAGGCTGATCGCCATGGCCGCGACGGTCAACACGGTGGGGAGCGGGCGGGTGAAGCCGTCGGTGTACTTGAGGCCGACGGCCCAGCCGACTTCGAACAGGCCGGCGAAAAACAGAATGATCCAGGACATGAAGACCTCCATCGTCTGACGGGGTCGTCCCCTGATTAATGACTCGATCGAGCCGCGAGGTCGTCCTCGCGTTGCGCAATATAGTGCCCAGCATTAACCCGGGGATCAAGTTTTCAACTCAGTCACTGACCTGTTGCGCCGCCAATTCCCGGTTCTGTTTCTCGCTCATGCGGCGGAAATACGTGGAGAGCAATGCCCCGGAAATGTTGTGCCACACACTGAACAGTGCACTTGGCACTGCCGCCAACGGCGAGAAGTGTGCGCTCGCCAACGCGGCGCCCAACCCGGAGTTCTGCATGCCGACTTCCAAGGCCAGGGACTTGCGCTGGGCCAGAGGCAGCTTGAACAGGCGCCCGGTGAAGTAACCCAGCAGGTAGCCGAAGCTGTTGTGCAGCATGACCACGGCCATGATCAACAGACCGGACTCTGCGATCTTCGCCTGGCTGGCGGCGACGACTGCCGTGACGATGATCACAATGCTGACCACCGATACCAGCGGCAATACGTCCACGGCGTGGCGAACCTTGTCGCCGAGCACTCGTTGGGCAACCACGCCCAGCACGATCGGCAACAGCACCACCTGCAGGATCGACCAGAACAACTCCATGAACGACACCGGCAACCAGGCCGAGGCCAGCAGCCAGATCAACGCCGGGGTCAGCAGCGGGGCGAGGAGGGTGGTGACGGCGGCGATGGCCACCGACAGCGCCAGGTCGCCACGGGCCAGCCAGGTCATCACGTTCGACGAGGTGCCGCTCGGGCAGCAGCCGACCAGAATCACGCCGACGGCGATTTCCGGTGGCAAGTGGAACGCCTGGCAGAGCAACCACGCCACGCCCGGCATGATCACGAAATGGGCCACCACGCCCAGGGCCACGCGCCATGGATGCCGAGCGACTTCGGCGAAGTCTTCGAGTTTGAGGGTCAGGCCCATGCCGAACATCACCAGCCCCAGCAAGGGCACGATGGCGCCCTTGAGGCCGATGAACCATGCCGGCTGCAGAAACGCCACGACAGCGAAAATCAGTACCCAGTAAGCGAAGGTGTTGCCGACAAAACGACTCAATGCAGCCAGTGCGCGCATGGCTTGATCCTTTTTTATTCAGTAGCACCACAAAACCAAATGTGGGAGCGGGCTTGCTCGCGAAAGCGGAGTATCAGTCAGTATCAATGTCGACTGACGCTCCGCTTTCGCGAGCAAGCCCGCTCCCACAGTTTGAGATCACAAGCTTTTAGATTCCCTGCGGAGTCTCTTCACCACCCAGCGCTTCAACCAGCGCCGGCAGGAAGTCGCCGAAGGTCAGCATCATCAGGGTGAAGCTGGCGTCCAGTTGGCCCAGGGCTTCGTCGCCGCCGTCCTGTTCCGCCTGGTCTTGCAGCAGGTCTTCGAACTTCAGGCGCTTGACCACCATTTTGTCGTCGAGGACGAACGACAGTTTGTCCTGCCAGGCCAGGGACAGTTGAGTGACCACTTTGCCGGTGCTCAGGTGCAGCTGGATTTCTTCGCTGGTCAGGTCCTGGCGCTTGCAACGCACGATGCCGCCGTCTTCGTGGGTGTCGCGCAGTTCGCACTCGTCCAGCACAAAGAAATCGTCCGCGGCTTTCTGGGTGGTGACCCACTCGGTCATGGTCGCGGTCGGGGACATCTTCACGGTCAACGGGCGCACCGGCAAGGTGCCGATCACTTCGCGCAGGGTGGACAGCAAGTCTTCGGCGCGTTTCGGGCTGGCCGAGTTGACCAGGATCAGGCCCTGTTTCGGCGCGATGGCGGCGAAGGTCGACGAGCGGCGGATAAAGGCGCGGGGCAGGAAGGCCTGGATGATTTCATCCTTGATCTGATCGCGTTCCTTCTTATAGACCTTGCGCATTTGCTCGGCTTCGATCTCTTCGACCTTTTCCTTGACCGCGTCACGCACGACGCTACCCGGCAAAATACGTTCTTCCTTGCGCGCGGACACCAGCAGGAAGTCACCGCTGACGTGCACCAGTGGCGCATCTTCGCCTTTGCCGAACGGCGCGACGAAACCGTAGGTGGTCAACTCCTGGCTTGCACATGGGCGCGCCAGTTTGGTGGCCAGTGCAGTTTCCAACGCCTTGGCATCAACAGGCAGATCTTGGGTCAGGCGATAGATAAGCAGGTTTTTGAACCACATGGGGTGAGTCTCTCCTTTATACAAAGGGGGGCATTATTGTCTTCGCCGTGCCATAGGCCAACCTTTCTCTAAGCCTTTGGAAGGGCTGAGAAAATTATTTTAAAAAGTGCTTGCCAGAGGTTGGGTCGCTCCGTAGAATGCGCGCCACACCGAAGCGAAGGGTGATTAGCTCAGCTGGGAGAGCGTCTGCCTTACAAGCAGAATGTCGGCGGTTCGATCCCGTCATCACCCACCATTCGTTTCAAGTGTTACGCGCAGCGGTAGTTCAGTCGGTTAGAATACCGGCCTGTCACGCCGGGGGTCGCGGGTTCGAGTCCCGTCCGCTGCGCCATATTCGGTAACCTGGAACACTGAACGCCAGGTCACCACGGAAAAAGCCCGCTTAGGCGGGTTTTTTTCTGCCTCAAGTTTGTCTGTTGTTCCTGTGGGTTGCATCGTTTCACCGGTTTGTAGATTTTTTGAAAAAAAACTTCAAATAAATCAACACTTTATAAAAACCTGTGGCATAATGTGCCCCGCAACGAAGGTAAAGGGTGATTAGCTCAGCTGGGAGAGCGTCTGCCTTACAAGCAGAATGTCGGCGGTTCGATCCCGTCATCACCCACCACTTACTTTCAACGCTACGCGCAGCGGTAGTTCAGTCGGTTAGAATACCGGCCTGTCACGCCGGGGGTCGCGGGTTCGAGTCCCGTCCGCTGCGCCATATTCGGTAACCTGGAACACTGAACGCCAGGTCACCACAGAAAGCCCGCCTAGTGCGGGCTTTTTGCTGTCTGGCGTTTGGCCAGACCATAAAGCGATCCGAGGATCGCTTTTTTTGTGCCTGCTCGATTATTGCTCGGCGTTGCGACTGTGTCGGTAGTCGCTGACGGCTTCATACACGGCCTTGCGCAGGCGATTGATCCCGCCGATGGGGCGGTGCGCCTCGACGCCGAACCAGGGATTGAACGACTGGTTGTCGCATTGCAGGTTTAGCGCCGGCGTATCGAAGTCCTGCGCCGGCACCTTGATCCGTGCCACCGTCTCGAAGGGCGCATCGCTCTCGCGCCACTCAATGCTGGTGTCTTCGATCGGCATGTACTGGTTGGCGTCCTGTCGCTGGATTTGCAAGGCGAAACACGCGGGCACCCGGTCGGTCGACAGCTGTTGGTTCAGCGCATTGCGCAGGAAGTTCGGCAACTTGCGATTCTGTTCCGGCAGGTTGTAGGCCGGGCAGTTATCCGGATCGGGCATGACCCGGAATTTCGCATTGGCTTCACCGAATTTGTAGGGTGAAACCGAAAAGTACGTCGTCTGGGTCGGGCTCGACGGGGCAGGGGCCAGTGTCGCCAGGGCAATGAACAGGTGGCGAACCTGCCAGGCGCGTGGATCCCGACCGGGGAAGAAGGCCATCAGCTTTTTACCGTCGGCCTGGGCGGCGACGTTCTGACGGTATTCGGCGACATCACTGACAAAGAAGTTCGGGTGGCTGAACATCACAAAGTCCTGTTCGCCTCGCCCCTGCCGGTCGCTCAACAGTTGCTTGCCCGGCACATCGAACAGTTTGATCGCCATGCCCCGGGCGTCGCGGATGCTATCGAACTGCGGGTAGGCATTGCCGTTGGACAGGCGCATCGTCGCTTGCCAGGTTTTGCCCGGCTCGCTGAATACGCCCTGACGCAGTTCGCCTGGCAGTTCCGGCAGCACCTGAACCTCGGCCTTCACACAGCCGTGGGCCTTGGCATGGGCGTCGCGCAGGTAGCGGGTGCTTTCACGGTGCTGATCGACGATGCGCACGGCGGTCTGGATGATGTCCCGGGTCATCGCGGCTTCGTCGTCCGCCATCAACTCCTGCGCCGAAACCGGCCCGCGATGCTGCCAGGCAAACCAGGCGCCGGCCAGGGCCCAGCCCAGCACGCCGAGACCCAGCAACCACAGCAACAGGCTGGCGAGGACGGCGCCCAGGCGCAGCCAGAGAGTTATCAGCATGGGAATGTCCTTTTAACTGCGGTTGTGGTCATGGCAATTGCGCTTCCAGCGGGCCGCCCAGCACTTTCAGATATTCCAGCAGTGCCCAGCGTTCTTGTGGTTGCAATCCGCGGCCGATCACACCATTGCCGAGTTTGCCGGCCCGGAATTCATGGCCGCTGTTGTGGTTGCCGGTGATTCGTGTGTCGAACAGGAACCCGTTGGCAAAGGCTTCGGTGCGGTAACCCAGGTGTCCCGGGTCGTATTCGAACGTGCCTTTATAGAAGGTGGTCGCACGCTCATCCTGAGGCGACAGCAATTGATAAAGGCTCGGGACCGAACCGTTGTGCAGGTACGGCGCTGTCGCCCATACACCCGCCAATGGCCTGGCCTTGTACGAACGCAATTCGCGCACACCGATCGGCAGGCCGAAACCGTCCATGTCAGGGCGCTCGGCAGGGGTGACGTTGGCGTCTTGATAGGCGCGGTCCTGGACAAAAGCGGTGACATAGGCCAGCCCCTTGGCCACGGACATTTTGCTCAGGTCCAGTGGTTCGGTGGGCTTTGGCTCGACATCGAGTTTTTCCAGTTCCGCCTGCTTCCATTGCAAAGCTGTGAGGTCGAAGCGGTGGTCGGCGATGTTGTTGGCCGCGCCGGGGTCTGTGCCGATGTAATCCACCGGGAGCATTTTCAGGTGCTGGACGTATCGTCCCTCGCTCTGGCTGGTGCGCGGCACATGGCAACCTGCGCAGTTTTCGGCGAACAAGGCACGGCCCTTGGCTGCCAGGGTTTTGTCGACCTGGCCAAACAGTTCTTCAGGCCAGGCCGGAGGTGAAAGTCGTTGCAGGGTTTGTTCGATCAGGTGCAGATCGCGCACGCGGACGCTGGAGGGGTAGCGGGCATCACCCGTCAGCGGCTGGCCGCTCTTGTCGAAGAAGTTCAGCGTGGCGCCCACGCCCAGCGCCTCGCCGATGTTGCGAGCCATCGGTTGTTTCGCCGAGCCGTTCCACTGCACCCATTCGAACGTCCACATGTCCCACAACTGCGGATAATCGACCGGGGCATTGGCCACGCGGTAGTTGTCGGGGGATATCGCATCACCGAAGCTGGCGTTGGCGATGCGCCCGAAGGCGTCTGTGCGCCCCGGGCCTTCCTCGGTCGGATAGAGCCCGCGATGGGTGTCGTTCCAGGCCACTTTGAGGAAGGTATCCAGTGAAGATTTGAAATCTTTACGCAACTGTTGGTGGCGCGTTTCGTAGTCCTGGCCGAGCACGTTGCGTGCGAAGCGCTCGAATTTCCACGGGTTGTAGTAAGTGGAGGCGAGGCTGGCCACCAGGGCCTGTCCGAAACTGCCGCCTTTGAGTGTGGGAACACTGGATGGCAGTACATGTTGCGCCGAGCCGCCATCGATACGCACGGCCTGGCCCTTGAATCGCAGTTCACCGGTGTGGCAGGCCGCGCAGGTGATATCCAGAAACATATCCGTGCTCCCCGCATTCTGGTGCCGCGTAAAGCCTGCGGGGAGGTTGCCGGGGTTGTTCGGTGTCGGCTTCTGGCCGGGGTCCACCAGGAAACCGAAGCGGGCGAGGTATTCGGGGGCGGCGAAGCGTTGTCGGGAGAAGGGCAGTTCGAGGGCGGTGAACCAGTCGTAGCGCAAGCCTTTGACCTGAGTGCCCTGGGGAGTGAAGTAATAGGTCTCGCGATCGGCGGCGCTCCATTGCTCCAGGTAATGCACTTGTTGCGCAGGCGACCAGGCCGGCAATTTCGGGTCGGCAACGTAGTAAAGCACCACGGCCATGACCAGTCCGAGCAGTACTGCGACGAGAGCCAGCAAGCGAAAGAAGAGGCGCAAGATAAACTTCCTTGTCGAATTATCATGCGGTTATGCCCGAGTACGCAGGGTGCGGCAAGAGGCCATTACGCCATATGTTGTAGTTCCGGAATCAGCCTGCGTCGGCGCAAAGTGAAAGAAGCTTCATCAGCCGAATAGTGAAAAGCGTTTAAACACCTGAACTTATCAATTGTTTCCGGCTCTCATGCCGGTAGCCATTGGTCGTGGCGGCCTGATAAGCTCGCGGCTTTACTCGATTGCCCTTTAGGCGCATGAACAAGGAAATAGCATGAAACAGCATCGGTTGGCGGCGGCGGTAGCCCTGGTTGGCCTGGTACTTGCGGGTTGTGATTCGCAGACCAGCGTAGAGCTGAAAACTCCGGCGCAAAAAGCTTCCTACGGCATTGGCCTGAACATGGGCAAGAGCCTGGCTCAGGAAGGCATGGATGACCTGGATTCCAAGGCTGTAGCCCAGGGCATCGAAGACGCCGTCGGCAAGAAAGAGCAGAAGCTCAAAGACGAAGAACTGGTCGAGGCATTCGCCGCGCTGCAAAAGCGTGCCGAAGAGCGCATGGCCAAGATGAGCGAAGAGTCGGCCGCTGCCGGCAAGAAATTCCTCGAGGAAAACGCCAAGAAACCTGGCGTGACCACCACCGCTTCGGGCTTGCAGTACGAAGTCGTGCAGAAAGCCGATGGCCCTCAGCCAAAGCCGACTGATGTAGTGACCGTTCACTACACCGGCAAGCTGACCAATGGCACCGTATTCGACAGCTCCGTCGAGCGCGGCAGCCCGATCGATCTGCCGGTCAGCGGTGTGATCCCGGGTTGGGTCGAAGGCTTGCAACTGATGCACGTTGGCGAGAAGTACAAGCTGTACATCCCTGCTGACCTGGCTTACGGCGCTCAAAGCCCAAGCCCGGCGATTCCAGCCAACTCGGTGCTGGTATTCGACCTGGAACTGCTGGCCATCAAGGATCCGGCAAAAGAAGACGCCGCTGCCAAGTAACCAGCGCCTGCTTCGATAACAACGCCTCGCTCATGCGGGGCGTTGTTGCATCTGGCGTTCGGCAGGGGTAAACAAATCGAACAGACGCTCTAGGCCGGAGTCTCAGGCATAGTGGTGTTGGCGGTAGTCGCACAAGGCCGCCAAGTCAATGAAATTATGGGTTTTTTTTGATGAGTAAAAAACGCCCGATCTGAACGCAGGCCTTGTAACACGGGGCTTACAGCGGCGAAAAGCTGCTCTGTTCACAAGGTTATCCACAATTTGTGTGGATAACATTTCAACGGGAGGAATGATGAAAGCACCCTGGAATTTCGCTCGTTTCCTGCCACTGGCCGGACGCCTGCTGGCACGGGGTCGATTGCCGAGCCTGTTGTTCGCGGTCGCCAGCAAAGGCGTAAGCCAGGGCAACCGGTTGGGCAAGATCAAGGACGACTTGAAGCTGTTGCAGGCACTCTGCCTGGCCTACTGGCGTGGTGAGTATCGCGCTATCAGCCCCAAGGCGCTGGTTTCGGTGGTCGCGGGCCTGATGTACTTCCTCAGCCCGGTGGATGCGATTCCGGATTTCATTCCATTGTTTGGCATGTTCGATGACATCGCAGTACTGGCATGGCTGATGAAAGTGCTCGACGACGAGCTCAATGCCTTCCGCACCTGGCGCAAGCGGCAGGTGCCGGAGAAGCTCGCGGTGGTTGAGCGTCTGCCTGCTACCCCCGAGCAACTTCAACTTCAAGGCCCGAAAAAACACTGAGTCGATTTCGGCCTGTTCACAGATTGATGTCCCCCGCGACCTTGGCCGCTGTTAGGATTACACTTCTAGGGAAAAGTACTGACTCGCTAAGTGTTGTTGTCCTACGGGGTAGTGATGGATATTCAGATAATTACACGCGAAGGCGAGCCCGAATATGCGGTTCTGCCATGGGCTCAGTATCAGGCGTTACTGAAAGCAGCGGGTATCAAGGAGCAAGCGTCGCCTCAAGCCACGAAGCCTCAGGCGGCAACACCAGACACGATTCTTCCGGGTCTGGATCAACTACGCAGTTTGCGCGAGGGGAAGGGCATCGCCATCGAGGCGTTGGCCCGCACGGTAGGCATCAGCCCGTCTTACCTGGCCATGATCGAAAGCGGCGAGCGTCTGCCCGACGCTGCGATTCGTCGCAGCCTGGCCTGGGAATTGACGGTGCCAGGGTGGAGGGATGAATCGTGAGCGTACGCATCAGTCGTCAACATTGGGACGGGTTGCTCGGCGAACTGGATCAGGCGCGTCGCCAGCGCCATCTGTTGACGTATCGAGCATTGCTGGAGCGTTTGCAGCTGCCGACCCCGGCCATGCAAACCCTGACGGCGGCCCTTGAGCATCTGGCGGCCCTGGATGCCAGGGCGGAGCAGCCATTGCGCAGTTCACTGGTGATCAGTCAGGGTGCCAGCCGCTTGCCGCGCACCGGATTCTTTGAATGTGTCGAGCGTCTCGGGCGTTTCTCCGGGCCGTCGGACGGCGTTGCCGCCGCGTCCTGGCATGCTTCGGAAGTGGTGCGGGTGTTCGAGTATGAATACCCGGAATCGGCCGAGGCCTGAGTGTTCTTGCAACTCAAGGCGCGGGCCGGTTACTGGCTCGCGCGCCGATTGTTTCACTGGTCATGGTTTGTCCGTCAGCCACGAGGCTGGCGCTGGCTCGAAGGTCAGTTCGCACGCATGGCCAACCTGGGCAATGTCGGCGCCCAGAGCTTCTATGGGCACATCCTGGCGTTTCGCGGCGTCGGCCTCGGTGCTCGTGAGGAGGGCGTGCGTTTGTTGCGCCTGGCGGCGTTGGCGGGCGATGCCAAGGCGGCGTATCAAGTGGGCGTGATCACCTTGGCCGGGACAGCGAGCAAGGCTCCGGATCCGGTTGAGGCCGCACGGTTCTGGGAGATAGCGGCGAAGGCCGGGCATCCGTTGGCGCCGATCAAGCTCGAAGAGCTGAAGTCTTCCTCGGCGCCTCGTTGATTGGACTGATGCCGGAAAGCTCCCTTATCGATGCCCGGAAACCACCAGGCTATCAATCACATGCACGCTATAGCCCTGCACGTTCTTCGCATGGTGCTTGGCCTGTGATGCCATTTCCGCCAGCTGGCTCGCATCGAGTTGTCCACAGGCCTGTGGATGCAAATGCACCACGCCGATCGACAGTGACAACAACGCAAACTCCTGGCGCTGACCCTGGCGATTGGGTGCGATGAAGCAGCCGGCTTCCAGGTGTTCGCTGCGGTAGAAGCGCCGACACTGGCTCTGGAAGTCGTCGAGCAACTGGTTCAAGCGTTTGCGCCAGTCTTGCGGACCGAGCACCAGCAGGAAATCATCGCCGCCGATGTGGCCGACGAAGTCGCGGGACGGATCGACGCGCTCGTTCAGGCATTGCGCCAGGCACAGCAGGACTTCGTCGCCGCGACCATAGCCGTAGATGTCGTTGAAGGGCTTGAAGCTATCAATGTCCACGTAGCAGATCACCGATTCCCGTCGCTGTTGCAGCAGCCGCGTCAGGCATTGCTGGATCGGCACGTTGCCCGGAAGCAAGGTCAGCGGGTTGGCGTAGCGGGCCTGCTGGATCTTCAGTTCCGTGATCAGCTTGAGCACGTCGATCACCCGGCCCAGGCCCAGATAACCGCCGTTGAGGGTGATGATGAAATCTTCTTCGATGCGCTGGCGGGCACGGCTGGTGATCAGGCGGCTGACCTGTTGCAGGGACTGGCTCAGTTCGACGGCGAGGAAGTCATCATTCATCAACCGGCTGATGGGTTTGCGGGCAAACAGGTCGGTGGCAAAGGGCTTGAGCAGGGCGTCGGAGAGCGAATGACGATGGACAATGCCACAGGGTTGACCCTGTTCATCCAGGACCGCCAGCGAGTTCAGGTTGGCCTGGCGACGAAAGGCTTCGAGCACTGTGGCGGTCGGGGTGTCCCGGTTCACCGCGGGTAGTTCGTTGAGCAGGGCGCTGAGGTCGCTGGCGTCTTCGCTCAGTACAACGGCGGTGCTGTCCTGTCGGGGCATCAATGCCCGGGCATCCCGTGGCGGGTGTTCCTGGGGGCGGCAGAGCAGATAGCCCTGTACCAGGTCTACGCCCATTTCGGTCAGCACCGTGAGTTCTTCGGCCAGCTCGATACCTTCGGCGATGACTTGTGCACGCGAGGCCTTGGCGATTTGCAGGATCGAGCCGACGAACTCGCGCTTGAGCGCATCCTGATGAATGCCATCAATGAAATGCCGGTCGATTTTCACGTAATCGGGCCGCAGCTCGGACCACAGGCGCAAACTTGAATAGCCCGCTCCCAGATCATCCAGCGCAATCGAAAACCCCATCGCCCGATAGTGATGCAGGGCGGTTTGCAGCAACTGGAAATCGTCGGTCGGCGTCTGTTCCGTGAGCTCGATGACCACCTGGCTCGGCGGGATGCCGAAGTCCTGCAGCAATTGCAGGGTACGCCCGGGTTGATGGGCCGCTTCGAGCAGGGACTCCGGGGACACGTTCAGGAACAACATGCCAGGCAGTTGTTGCTCATTGAAGCGTCGGCAAGCGCTTTGGCGGCAGGCAATTTCCAGCTCGCTCAGGCGTCCGGTCTGGCGGGCGACGGCGAACAGGGCGACAGGGGAGTGCAGAGGGCTGTTGGAGGGGCCGCGACTGAGGGCTTCATAACCGAGGATGCGTCGCTCAGAGAGGCTGATGATCGGTTGGAACAGACTGTGTAAACCGCTTTGACTCAGGATCGAGTTCAAGGCACTCAGCTGTTCGGTTGTGGTCATGGCGGTCTCTGGCAATAAAAAAAGGACCGGGCGTGTCCTTGGTAAAAAGAGCACGCCCGGTCCTTTATTTCACGACAGAATGATGACTGTTTGATGACCCCGTAGGGGCGTCAGCATTAAATTGCCATCATTTGTTTGTACAAACTCAGTGCTTGGCCACTGCCGTGTTGAGTTTCAGGTAGTCCAGCAGAATCCGCCCGGTTTCGCTGAGGTAGGCGTCATCTTCCGGTTTGGTCTTGTCATCCTCGGCCGCAATGGCGTCCTCGTCTTCTTTCTTCAGCTCTTTGAGCGGTTCTTCGCCCTTGGCCTTGCGACGGATGTTTTCCATGGCCAGCTGTTTGGCTTCGATGTCGGCGTGCTGGGCACGACGGTCGACTTCATTGAGGCTGACGGTTTTCTCGGCCATCAGTTTCTGCGCCAGGGCCAGCTTGTCGCGGATGAACACGAACTCTGCATCTTTGGCCGTACGCACGTCATGCTCGGACTGGAGTTGAGAAATGTACGGCTTGAACGGGTCGAGCGCAGGCTTGATCGCCGCCTTGATGGTGTCCCACGGCATGGCTTCCGGCAGGGCGCTTTCACCGATTTCCTTGGTGTCGATGATCGACGGGTAATCGATGTCCGGCAAGACGCCCTGATGCTGGGTGCTCTGCCCGGAAACCCGGTAGAACTTGGCCAGGGTCAGTTTCAGTTCGCCATGGTTGAGCGGCTGAATGGTCTGCACGGTGCCTTTGCCGAAGGTCTGGCCGCCGATGATCAGCGCGCGGTGGTAGTCCTGCATGGCGCCGGCAAAAATCTCCGAAGCCGAGGCCGACAGGCGGTTGACCAGCAACGCCATCGGGCCCTTGTAGAATGCACCCGGGTTTTCATCTTCCAGTACATCGACCCGGCCATCGGCGTTACGCACGAGCACGGTCGGACCTTTGTCGATGAACAGGCTGGTCAGCTCGGTGGCCTCTTGCAAGGAGCCGCCGCCGTTGTTGCGCAGGTCGATGACCACGCCGTCGACTTTCTCTTTCTGCAGTTCGGTCAGCAGTTTCTTGACGTCACGGGTGGTGCTCTTGTAATCCGGGTCGCCGGCACGGAAGGCCTTGAAGTCCAGATAGAACGCCGGGATCTCGATGACGCCGAGCTTGTAGTCCTTGCCGTCCTGCTTGAGGTTCAAGACCGATTTCTTTACGGCCTGATCTTCAAGCTTCACCGCTTCACGGGTGATCGGCACGATCTTGGTGGTCTGGTCGTTCGGCGCATTGCTGGCCGGGATGACTTCCAGGCGTACCACGGTGCCCTTCGGACCACGGATCAGCTTGACCACTTCGTCCAGGCGCCAGCCCACGACGTCGACCATTTCCTTGTTGCCTTGGGCAACGCCGATGATCTTGTCGGCCGGTGCAACCTGCTTGGTCTTGTCCGCCGGACCTGCCGGCACCAGGCGCACGACTTTCACCTGGTCGTTATCGCTCTGCAACACGGCACCGATACCCTCGAGGGACAGGCTCATGTTGATGTCGAAGTTCTCCGCGTTATCCGGCGACAGATAGTTGGTGTGCGGGTCGTAGGACATGGCGAAGGTGTTGATGTACGCCTGGAAGATGTCTTCCGCGCGGGTCTGGTCCAGGCGCGCCAACTGGTTCTTGTAGCGCTTGGTCAGGGTTTCCTGGATCTGCTTGGAATCCTTGCCGGCGATCTTCTGGCGCAGGACTTCGTCCTTGACGCGTTTGCGCCACAGGTCGTCGAGTTCTGCGGTGGATTTGAGCCAAGGGGCGTCCTTGCGGTCGATCAGCAAGGTTTCCTTGGCGGTGAAGTCGATCTTGTCGACGCCCTTGTTCAACTCGGCAAGGGCGAAGTCCAGACGCGCCTTTACGCGGTCCAGATAGCGCTTGTAGATGGTGAACCCGGCGTTCAGGTCGCCGCTCTTGAGGAAATCGTCGAACTGCGTTTTCCACTTGTCGAATTCGGCAATGTCGCTGGCCATGAAGTAGCTGCGCGACGGATCCAGCAGCTTGAGGTAGCTGTCGTAGATGATCACCGAGCGTGCGTCATCGAGTGGCGGCTTGCTGTAGTGGTGGCGCTTGAGCAACTCCACGACGTTCAGGCTGGCGATCACTTCGTCACGATCGGGTTGAAGCTTGTCCCAGCTATTGGCTGCGAATGTATTGCTCGACATCGGCAGCAAGCCGATACCGATGAACAAGGCGAGGGCAGTGCTGGGGAACAGATGCTTCATGCTGATTCGACGCGGGGACAATTGATAACGCATATTAGGCCGTCTTTGAAGTCGCCGGTTCTTTGGGAGCCGGTCGCATAATGCAAAAAGCCCGGCGCTATAGCTTCGGGCTCAGTCCAGACTCACTATGGAGGCACTGTGAAAGCATTGCAAGGCGTTGACGGTCAAGTGGTGTGGGTTGATGAGCCGAGTCCTACATGCGATGTAGGGCAAGTTCGCATCCGAGTGTCGGCAGCAGGTCTCAATCGCGCCGATTTATTGCAGAAAGCCGGCCTTTACCCGCCGCCACCGGGGGCCAGTCAAGTGCTCGGTCTAGAGTGCTCGGGGGTCATCAGCGAGGTTGGCGCAGGGTCCTCCTGGCAGGTTGGCGATCGGGTTTGCGCCTTGCTGGCCGGGGGCGGGATGGCTGAAGAGGTGGTTGTCGACGGGCGGCATGTGCTGCCGGTTCCCGACGGAATGTCACTGGTCGAAGCAGCTGCATTGCCCGAAGTTTATGCAACAGTCTGGCTGAATTTGTTTCAACTGGCTGCGCTCAAACCGGGTCAGAAAGTGCTTCTGCATGCCGGGGCAAGTGGAATCGGTTCAGCGGCCATTCAGCTGTGCAAGGCGTTCGGTAATCCGTGCTGGGTCAGCGTCGGCTCCGCCGAGCGACTGGCGTATTGCGAAGCGCTCGGTGCCCAGGGCGGCGTGGTGCGTAATGGCGATCTGGAGAGCCTGCGGGATCTGGGGCCGTTCGACGTGATTCTCGACCCGGTGGGCGGTAATTACGCGGCTTTGAACCTCAAGCTGCTGGCCCAGGATGGCCGTTGGGTGTTGATCGGTCTGATGGGTGGCCGTGAGGCCAAGCTGGATCTGGCTCAGGTATTGGCCAAGCGTGTGCAGTTGCTGGGTTCGACACTGCGCAGTCGTGATGATCAGTTCAAGGCAGATCTGTTCAGTGATTTGAGCCAGCACGTGTGGCCGTTGTTCGCCGAAGGGCGGTTGAGTCCGCAGCTGGCCAGGGCATTCCCGATCAAGGATGCCGAGGCGGCGTTTGCCGAGCTGGCGAGTAATACCGTGGCGGGGAAGGTGGTGTTGGTGATTGATGAAAGCCTGAGCTGATATCGGGTTGGCTTTGAAAAGATCGCAGCCTGCGGCAGCTCCTACAGGGGTTCGCATTCCCATGTAGGAGCTGCCGCAGGCTGCGATCTTTCCGGTTACTTCCAGAGATGGATCGGCCAGCCAGCCTTTTCAGCGTGTTCAAGCAACACCGGATCCGGGTTGACCACGTGGGGGTAATCCACTTTCAGCAACAGCGGCAAGTCATTGCGCGAGTCGGAATAGAAACTCGCGCCTTCGAGGTTTTCCTCTTCCGCATCCAGCCACTCCAGCAAGCGGGTGATCTTGCCTTCGCGGTAGGTCAGGGTGCCAACGGTATGGCCGCTGTAAACGCCATGAGCCACTTCCAGTTCGATGCCGAGAATCTCGTCGATGCCCAGGCGCTCGGCAATGGGGCCGACCAGGTGGGTGCCCGAGGCCGAGATCACCAGGATCCGGTCGCCGGCCTTGCGATGGGCGGCGATGGTCTTGGTGGCGTCACTGAAAATGATCGGCTCGATGCAGTCTTCCACCCATGGGCCAACCAGGTGCGCGACCTCTTCAGGTGTACGACCAATCAAGGGTTCCAGGCTGAAGGCCATGTAGTCTTCCATGGCCAGATGGCCCCTTCCGTAGGCATCCATCAACTCCTTGTCGCGACGCAGGAACGATTCGCCATCGACCCAGCCGAGGCGGACCATTTGCTCGCTCCACAGTGAGGCGCAGTCGCCGTGGATCAGGGTTTCGTCCAGATCAAAAATTGCCAGGGCCATCAGTGCAGTTCTCTCTTCAGCGTCAGCAAAGGCATCAGGCTACCTCACACAGGGCCGTCGGATCGATGGAAAGCGCCAGGCGCTGACCATCGGGATGCAGGTCGGCCGCCGAGCGGTTCAGCACATCCACCACCAATTCCACGCCCCGGGCCTCGACCCGGTAGCGAATCACGTTGCCCAGCAAGCTGTGGCTGCGTACCTGCGCGTCCAGTTCGCCATTGAGGCTCAGTTCGATGGCTTCCGGGCGAATGGCGATGCGCTTGCTGATCGGACGCTGCAGCAGCTTCGAGGCGCTGTCGGCATCCAGCAGGTTGTAGTTGCCGATGAAACCGGCGGCGAACACATCCACCGGTGCGGTGTAGAGGGTTTCGGCGTCGCCGCTTTGTACGATTTTTCCCTGATTCATCAGGAAAATCCGGTCAGACATGGTCAGGGCTTCTTCCTGATCGTGTGTGACGAAAATCGTGGTCAGACCCAGTTCGCGCTGGATCTGGCGAATCTGTTCACGTAGATGCTTGCGAATGCGCGCATCCAGGGCCGACAACGGCTCGTCGAGCAGCAACAGGCGTGGCCGGGTCACCAGGGAGCGGGCGAGGGCAACGCGCTGGCACTGCCCTCCCGAGAGCTGATGCGGGTAACGCGCGGCAAAGTCATTGAGCTCCACCAGTTTCAGCACTTCGGCGACGCGTTTGCGGCTGTCATCGGCATTGACCTTTTGCATGCGCAGGCCGAAGGCGACGTTTTGTTCCACGGTCATGTTGGGGAACAGCGCATAACTCTGGAACACCATGCCGATCCCGCGTTTCTGCGGGCTCGCCGGCACGATGTCCTGGCCGTCGAGCAGGATTTTGCCACCATCCACGGAGGTCAGGCCGGCGATGCAGCGCAGCAGGGTGGATTTGCCGCAACCGGACGGGCCGAGCAGGGTGACGAACTCGCCTTTCTGGATTTCGCAATTGATGTCGCTGAACACCGTGGTTCCGGCGAAGCTTTTCTGAAGATGTTGGACGCTGACATAGCTCATTCGCTTTTGTCCCTGTTCAAGATATTGGCAATCCAGGTCAGAACCAGCACAAAGAAGAAGTAGGAAATCACCAGCGCACTGGTGAAATGACCGCTGCTGTTGCGCATGTTGTTGAGATAGACCTGCAGGGTTTCGTAGCGGGTACCGACCAGGATGTTGGCGAACACGAACTCACCGAACAGGAACGAGAACGACAGCAGCAACGCCACCATCAGGCCCTTGCGCAGGTTCGGCAGTACCACCAGGAGCGCCGCTTGAAAGGTGCTGGCGCCGAGCAACTGGGCGGCGTCCATCAGGTCGCGCAGGTTGATCGCCTGCAGGTTGTTGGTGATGGCCCGGTACATGAACGGCAGCGCCACGGTGAAGTAGCAACCGATCAGGATCCACGGCGTCCCGACCATGGCGAACGGTCCGGAGCCGTAGAGCTGCAACAGCCCCACCGACGACACCACCGGTGGCACGGCGAAGGGCAGCAGGATCAGGATGTTCATCAGCGCGTCGAGTTTCGGGAAGTGGTAATGCACCACGAACAGCAGCGGCAGAATCAGCACGACCGAAAGAATCAACGAACCGACGCAGACCAGCAACGATTGCCCGAACGCATTCAGGAAGCGCGGATCGCTCCACAACTGGATGTACCACTTGAGGGTGAAACCGCTGGGCAGAATGGTCGCCGACCAACTGCTGGCGATCGAGTAGATCAGCGTGCCGGCCAGCGGCAACAGCAGGATGGCAAACAGCAGGTACACCACGACGCGGTGGTAGACACCGACGGGCCCCAGTTCAACGCGAGACATGGTAGCTCCTCTTCAGCAGCAACTGATGCACGATGGTCACCAGGGTCATCAAGGCCACCAGCACTACGGCCAGGGCGCTGGCCAGGTTCGGGTCCAGGGAAATGTCACCGGACACCATTGCCGCGATGCGGATCGGCAGCACGTTGAAATTGCCGGTGGTCAGGGCGTACACCGTGGCGTAGGCACCGAGGGCGTTTGCCAGCAGGATCACGAAGGTGCCCAGCAGTGCCGGCGTCAACACCGGCAGGCCGATGTGCCGCCAGTACTGCCAACCGTCGGCGCCGAGCAGTGAAGCCGACTCGCGCCAGTCTTCGCGCAGCGCATCGAAGGCCGGGTACAGCAGCAGCACGCCGAGGGGAATCTGGAAGTAGGTGTAGAGAATGATCAACCCGGTTTTCGAGTACAGGTTGAAATCCTGAATGATGCCGGCTTGCTTGAGCATGATGGTGAAGCTGCCGTTGAAACCGAGCAAAATGATGAATGCGAAGGCCAGGGGGACACCGGCGAAGTTGCTGGTCATGTTGGCGAAGGCGTTGACGAAGTTGCGCAGTTTCGAATCGACCCGGCGCAGGGAGTAGGCGCCCAGTATGGCGATGATGATCCCGAACACGCTGGACCAGAAGCTGATCTCAAGGCTGTACTGGATGGCTTGCAGGTAAAACTTCGAGCTGAAGATTTTGCTGAAGTTGGCCAGGCCCCAGCCGAATTCTTCCGATTGCAGGCTGTTGATCATCACCCAGGTCAGCGGTGCGATCTCGAATACGATGAAGAACAGCGCGAACGGGACCAGGCATAAGGCTGCCAGCCATTTACTGCGGGTCATGGCATTCACTTCAACAGCTCCCGGCAGACCGGTTTGTCGTGGGGGACGCCGAGCAACTCACAGACAATGCCGCAGATTTCGGTCTGTTTCGGCGCGGCACCGGCGTCGAGGCTGAATGCGTCACCGAGCACGAACAGCGGCACCTCACGTTCTTCCGGCAGCAGGCCGTTGTGGGAGCGGTCGTTGTTCATGCCGTGGTCCGCGGTGACCAGCACCTGGTAGCCGGCATCGAGCCAGCCTTGCAGGTAGTCGGCCAGGATGATGTCGGCCGAGCGGGCGCTGTTGCGGTACTGCGGGGTGTCGAGGCCGTGCTTGTGCCCGGCATCGTCGATGTTCATCGGGTGGATCAACAGGAAGTTCGGCGCATGACGCAGGCGCAGGTTTTCGGCGTCGGCGAACAGGTGCGAATCCGGATAGTGATCGTTCCAGTAGAAATGCCCGTGCTGAATCGGCAGTTGCGGGTCATCGGTGTGACGGTCCCGGGCCGCGACGAAGGGCGAACGGTTGTACAGCTCGCTGACCCAGTGATAGGCCGCCGCAGCAGTGACAAGACCTGCGTCGGTGGCGTAGTGATAGATGCTGCGCTGGTTGGACAGACGCGAGACATTGTTATGGACGATGCCGCTGTCGATGGGCGCAACGCCGGTCAGGATGCATTCGTACAGCGGGCGGGACAGGGACGGCAACTCGCACTCCAGTCTGTAGAGTGCGGCGCGTCCGGCGCCGACGTACGCCTGCAGGTGCCCCATGGCGTGGCGGGCAACCTGGTGGTTGAGGCCGTCGAGCACGACAAGGATGACGTTGTGTTTCATAGGGGCGATGACTCCGAAATCAAATCTGATCAGATCGTCGTAGGAGCTGGCGAAGCCTGCGATCTTTGGACCTTGCCTATGAAAAGCAAAATCAAAAGATCGCAGCCTGCGGCAGCTCCTACAGATGCAGCATTACTGCATATTGATGATGACTTCTTCCTGCCACTTCTGAGGAAGGGCCTTGGAGGTCTTTTCCCAGGCGTCCGCGTCCTTGATCGGCGTAACCTTCTTGTACTGCTCGTTAGGCAGCAGCTTGGCCTGCACCTCGGCTGGCAGGGTCAGGTGGTCGGCGCGGATCGGCCGGGCGTTGCCCTTGGCCAGGTTGATCTGGCCCGCGTCGCTGAAGATGTATTCGCGGGTCAGCTTGGCGGCGTTCGGGTTTTTCGCGTACTTGTTGATGATGGTGGTGTAGCCGGAGATCACCGAGCCGTCGGACGGGATCAGCACCACGTAGTCATCCGGATTGGCCATCTTGGCCTTGTAGCTCAGGCCGTTGAAGTCCCAGACCACGCCGACTTCGATTTCGCCTTTTTCCATGGCACCAATGACCGGGTTGGACATCGACAGGCGACCCTGCTTGGCGATGTCGGCGAACAGATCCAGGGCAGGCTTGAGGTTTTTCTCGTCGCCACCGTTGGCCAGAGCCGCGGCCAGTACGCCGTTCGCAGCCTGGGCAGCAGTGCTCACGTCGCCGATGGAAACCTTGTACTTGCCGGTCTTGAGGTCAGCCCACTTGGTCGGCACTTCGGAACCGTGCAGCAACTTCTTGTTGACGATGAAAGCGATGGTGCCGGTGTAAGCCAGTGCCCAGTTGCCGTCCTTGTCCTTGGCCCAGGCTGGAATCTGATCCCAGGTCGAAGGCTTGTAAGGCTGGACCACACCTTGCTTGACCGCGATCGGGCCGAACGCTGCACCGACGTCGCCGATGTCGGCGCTGGCGTTGTCTTTTTCCGCGGCGAACTTGGCGATTTCCTGGGCCGAGCTCATGTCGGTGTCGATGTGCTTGAGGCCGTACTTGTCGCTCAGGTCTTTCCAGGTGCCGGCCCAGTTGGCCCAGTCATTGGGCATGCCGACGCTGTTGACGGCGCCTTCCGCTTTTGCGGCGGCTTCGAGGGTTTTCAAATCGGTGTCGGCCGCCATGGCGGCGGTGCACATAGCGATGGTCGAGCCTAACAGTGATGCCAGGAAAAGCTTTTTCATTCCGAAGCTCCTTGGGTCGTGTTCTACGCTGCGATTGCGGTTGTGTTGGTCTAGGTCAGCAATACCTGAGCCAATTTAAGGGGACTGGATGACACTTTGATGTCGTTCGTCGCCCGGAATGTCTTTTTGTTCAGCGGTATCGCGACTGGCCTGCTAAGCGTAGACCATGGTCAAGGCCCCGGAGGGAAAGGGGCTTGGCCGATGAATTGCAGGTTGTTGAGGCCAGAGAATGGCGACCGTTGGGCGGCTTTGTCACATCTTGGTCATCTGCGCTGCCTACGCTTGCAGGACTATTGAATGAGCCGGTTTACGCTGTGGTTCAGCCCTGAAATGGTGCTGGTCTAGTCCAGAAAGGAAACGTTGATGCGTGAAGAGGCAACAAAAGCGGTAACAGCCATCGGCCAGGTGCTTCAGGAGCAGATCGACCATGGACTGTTGACCCCGGGCAGCAAATTGCCGGCCGAGCGCAAGCTCAGTGAATTGTTCGGTACCACGCGGATCACTTTGCGTGAAGCGTTGTTGCAGTTGGAGTCACAGGGGCAGATTTATCGCGAGGAGCGTCGCGGCTGGTTCGTCTCGCCGCCGCGCCTGGCCTACAACCTCATGCAGCGCAGCCACTTTCACGCGATGGTCAGCGCCCAAGGGCGAGTGCCGTCCACCGAGGTGATTTCGGCGCGATTGCAACCGGCATCGGCGGCGGTGTGTGCCTGGCTGCAATTGCCGGCGCTGTCGAGCGTGATTCAGATCTGCCGCGCACGGCGGATCGACGGGCGACTGGTGCTGTATGTGGAGCACTATCTGAACCCGCGGTACTTTCCCGGGATCCTCGATTTCGATTTGAATCAGTCGATCACCGAGTTGTATGCGCGGCATTACGATTTGCACTACGGACGGGTGCGCTTCGAGATTGTGCCCACGGCGTTGTCGGTGGATGCGGCGGCAGCGTTAAAGGTGTCAACAGGCAGCCCGGGCTTGCGGATTGCCCGGGTCAACTATGACCAGCATGAACGGCTGATCGATTGTGATCTGGAGTTCTGGCGGCATGATGCGATTCATGTCGGGGTGGATGTTGTCTGACGCTGCCTTTGTAGGAGCTGCCGCAGGCTGCGATCCTTTAAAGGCCAAAATCAAAAGATCGCAGCCTGCGGCAGCTCCTACTCCTGCGGGCCACCGCCGGCGGTAATCACCTGAATGCTCATCCGCGGTGTCGCCAGATCCAGTCCGGCTTCATCCATGTGTCGCTTGAGTGACAGGTTGAACGCTCGCGACACTTCCCACTGCTTGATCGGCGCAGTCTTGAACCGGGCGCGCAGGATGGCGTTGCCCGATTCGAAGCTTTCCACCCCCTGGAACTCCAGCGGCGACCAGATATTGCGTCGTTGTAGCGGATCGGTGCGCATTTTCTGGCCGACTTCGCGCATCAGTTTGATGGCGTTGTCGATGTCCATGTTGGCCGGCACCGCTACCCGGAAGATGGCGTAGCCGAATTCACGGGAGTAGTTCTTGATGCTTTTGATTTCACTGAACGGAATGGTGTGGACGATGCCGTCGATGTCCCGCAGGCGCACGGTGCGGATGGTCAGCCCTTCGACCGTACCGAGGTGGCCGCCGACATCCACGTAGTCGTCGATGGCCAGGGAGTCTTCGATGATGATGAACAACCCGGTAATCAGGTCGGCTACCAGCGACTGCGCACCAAAACCGATGGCCAGGCCGATCACGCCGGCACCGGCCAGCAGGGGGGTGACGTTCATGCCCATGTTCGCCAGGGCGACAATCAGCGCGATGATAAAAATCGCTATGAACAGCACATTGCGGATCAGCGGCATCATCGTCTGCGCGCGGGCATTGGCCAGGCCTTTGCGCGAGCGGGTCAGCGCGTGATGCACCGCGGTATCGCTGAGAATCCAGATCAGCCAGGCGAACAGCAATGTGCCGGCGAGGCTGAACAGTTTGACACTGACTTCGTGGCCGTCGCCTTCGGTAAAGCGGATCAATGACATGCCCCAGACCCGCAGGCCAAGTTCGATAAAGGCCAGCCACACCAACAGGTGAACAATGGTGTAGAAGAAGTTTTTCAGCCGTTCCGAATACACCGCGTAGCGCCGGATACCGCGTTGGGGTTTGAGGCCTTGGCGGCGTACCAGGCCGTTGATGACCATGCACAACACCAGCAAGACGGTGCAGATCAGCGACTGGCGCAGGGCGGTGCTGGTGTCGCCGGCGGAAATGAACGTCGCGAACAGGGAGATTGCCACCAGTACCAGTGCCGGTACGTACCAGAAGGTGCCAAGAATTGACAGGGTGTCGTTGAGCGCACGGCGGGTCAGGCGCCGGGACAGCGGCTGGTTGCGGATCAGGTGGGCGATCGGCCGGCGGAAGCGCAGGATGAAGCGCCCCGTGGAAAGCGCGGCCAGGACATTGGCAACAGTCGCGGCAGTATGGGCCAGATGGCTGCCGAGGCTGGCGACCAGCTGCGGATCGCTCAGGGCTTCGCCAAATGCGGCGAAGCTGCCGATCAGCCACAGCGGCCGAAACGCCTGGTGCCGCAGTATGTACAGGGCGCGGTGGCGGTGTGGGCCATCGAGCAGGGAAAAGGCAATCACGCAGATGGCCGAGAAGCAGGTGCCGACCACCAGTGCATAGGCCAGCACCATCGCCAGGCTCTTGCCCAGGGACGAGGGCAGGGCGTAGCTCATGTAGACCGTGATCACCAGGGCAATCAGCCATGGCCCGAGTTTGCGCAGGGCAAAACGCAGCATGTCCAGGGCCCGGGGGTGCTGTGGCAGTTCTTCGGTCAGGCCGAAACGCATCCGCACGCGGTGGCTGATCCAGATCAGCGCGGCGGCCAGCAGGCTCCAGACCATCAGGATCATGGCGAAGGCGAACAGCATGGGCAGCCATTCATTGGCCGGCAGCGCCAGCGCCACCAGTTCTTCCCTGGCCTGATCGAGCTCACTGGACCAGCGCGTGAGCGGACTGTCGTCGCCGGTAAATTTCTTCTCGATAGTGGTCAGGGTTCCGCCAATCAGGCCCAGCACGCCTTCTTCGGTAATCGGCTGGGCCTGTTTGGTGGTGTCGCGGAGCTTTTTCAGGTCGGCCAGCAGCTTGCTGCGTTGCTGGTCGTTTTCCAGCGACTTGATCACTTCGTCCAGGGATTGCCCCAGCGGTTCCTGTGCTTCGGGCTGGGCCTTGGCCTGGTTGGTGAGCAGGCCCGGCAGGCCGGCGGCCTGGGCAGGCGCCACTGACAGCAGTGTCATCAGGCAGACAAGGAAAAAACAAGGGAGGGCAAAAAGACGAGCGAACACTAGGCGGTCAACCTCGCAGGGAGCGGATCGACCGAGTGTACGAGCCCGTCAAAATCAATGCGAGCCAGGGACGATGAATTATTCGTTGAGTTTGGCGAGGATCTTGATCACCACGGTCGCGAGAATGGTCAGCATGCCGATCCACATGGCAAACACGCCGGCATTTTTATCGCGAAAGTTGAAGCCGACGGCCAGCAGGAGCATCCCGGCAAGAATCGGAATCAGCATGGCGTGGAAGGTAGACATCGAAATCATGGAGACAGCCTTGTCGTAGGGATACTTGAAGTCTAGGCCGCTTTTGATGCGGCTGGTGTGATGTGTGTAGGAGCTGCCGAAGGCTGCGATCCTTTGATCTTCGGCGACAATCATGGCGTCAAAATCAGAATCAAAAGATCGCAGCCTGCGGCAGTTCCTACCGGCGTTACGGCAATTCGCGGCAGGCGTAGAACGCGCTCAGCACCTTGACCAGATGCGCCAGGTCATGGCTGCCGCACAGCTCGCGGATCGAGTGCATGGCGAACGTCGGCAGGCCGATGTCCACGGTGCGCACGCCCAGGTGGCTGGCGGTGATCGGGCCGATGGTCGAACCACAGCCCATGTCGCTGCGCACCACGAAGCTCTGCACCGGCACTTCTTCAGCCATGCACAGGTGGCGGAAGAACCCGGCGGTTTCGCTGTTGGTGGCGTAGCGCTGGTTGCTGTTGACCTTGATCACCGGGCCGGCGTTGAGTTTCGGGCCGTGGTTGGCATCGTGCTTGTCGGCGTAGTTCGGATGCACGCCGTGGGCGTTGTCAGCCGAAACCAGCAGGGATTTCTGGATGGTGCGTACGAATTCATCACCTTCAGGCAACAGGCGTCGCAAGGTTTGCTCAAGCATCGGGCCGTCGGCACCACAGGCCGAGCAGGAACCGACTTCTTCGTGGTCGTTGCAAACCAGCACGCAGGTTTCGTCGGTGTCGGTCGTCAGCAGCGCTTGCAGGCCGGCGTAGCACGACAGCAGGTTGTCCAGACGCGCGCCGGCGATGAAATCGCCATGCAGGCCAATGACCGCCGCGCTTTGGGTGTCGTAGAAACTCAGCTCGTAATCGAGCACCACGTCGGCATTCAGGCCGTGTTCGCGGGCGAGCTGGTCGGTGAGTACTGCGCGGAAGTCCACGCGCTCGTCACCGGCAAATTGCGCGAGGATCGGCGGCAGTTCGGTCTGGGCGTTGATGGCCCAGCCCATGTTGGCTTCACGATTGAGGTGAATCGCCAGGTTCGGAATGATCGCGACCGGTGCCTTGAAGTCGATCAATTGGCTTTCGACCTTGCCATCTCGACGGAAGGTTACGCGCCCCGCCAGGGACAGGTCACGGTCGAACCACGGCGCCAGCAGTGCGCCGCCATAGACTTCGACGCCCAGTTGCCAGAAGCCCTGGCGTTGCAGCTCCGGTTGCGGCTTGACACGCAGGCACGGGCTGTCGGTGTGGGCGCCGACCAGGCGAATGCCACCGTGCAGCGGTGAATGACGGCCCATCTTGATCGCGACAATCGAAGAGTCGTTGCGGGTGACGTAGTAGCGACCGTTGGCTTCGGTATTCCAGGGCTCACGCTCGTCGAGGCGTTGATAGCCCGCCGCTTCCAGACGCTGGACAAGGCTGGCGGTGGCATGGAACGGGGTAGGGGAGGCCTTGAGGAAATCGATCAGGCCTTGGTTCAACTCTTCGCGCATAAAGTAGCTCCAGACAGCAGTGGCGCCAGTTTAACGTATTGGCTTGGTAAATGGCGTCGCACTGAATGTGGGGCTGGTCATCGAAATTGAATCTGGAGGAGATCCCTGTGGGAGCGAGCTTGCTCGCGATGGCGGAGTGTCAGCCAGCATCAATGTTGGATGTGCCTGCCTCATCGCGAGCAAGCTCGCTCCCACAGGGTTTTGTGTACTTGCGCCTAAAACGGTGCCGGGCACTCGAAGCGCAGGCGCTCGCCACTTTGCGGGTGGGTGAAGCTGAGCATGCTCGCGTGCAGGCACAATCGCGGCCAGGCCGCCAGCGCCTGCTCGTGGGCATAGAGCCCGTCACCCAGCAACGGATGGCCAATCGAGAGCATGTGCACGCGCAACTGGTGGGAACGGCCGGTGATCGGTGTCAGCTCGACGCGGCACCAGTCGCCGCAACGCTCGAGCACGCGCCAGAAAGTCAGCGCATGTTTGCCAAACTCATGGTCGACCACATGCCGAGGCTTTGTCGGCGGGTCGTAGCGCAACGGCAGGTCGATGCTGCCGCTGTCCAGTTCCGGCTGACCCCAGCACAGGGCGGTGTAGGCCTTTTCGGTTTCGCGGTCGTGAAATTGCCGGGACAGTTCGCGATGGGTATCCGGGTCGCGGGCCAGCAGGATGATGCCGGACGTCTCCCAGTCCAGCCGGTGGACGATTCGCGCTTCCGGGTAGCCGTTTTCCTGCAGGCGGGTAATCAGGCAGTCCTTGTTGTCATCGGCCCGGCCAGGGACAGAGAGCAACAGGGTCGGCTTGTTCACCACCAGTACGGCGGCATCCTGATGGATGATGTGGATATTGGACAACGGCATTAAAACAGCCTCGTAACAAACGCCAACGGCGGCTCAGGTCCCTTCCGGTTGCAGAAGGGGCCTGAGCCGCCGTGGCTCCTGGCGGATCGACTCAGCGATCTGGCAGGGTGATATTGAGTTCCAGAATCGAGCAGCTGCCCTGGCTTTCCAGTGCGACATGCACGTCATCGGACCCGATATTGACGTACTTGCGGATCACCTCGACCAGTTCCTTCTGCAAGGCTGGCAGGTAGTCCGGGGTACTGCGTTGGCCGCGTTCGTGCGCCACGATGATCTGTAGACGCTCTTTCGCTACCGACGCGGTGCTTTGCTTTTTGTTGGCACGAAAGAAGTCAAAAAGGTTCATTGCTTAGTTGCCTCCAAACAGGCGCTCGAAGAATCCCTTCTTCTGTACATCAAGGAATCGATGATCCACGGTCTTGCCCAGCAGGCGGTCAACGGTATCGCTGTAGGCCTGGCCGGCATCGCTCTGGTCGTCGAGAATCACCGGAACACCCTGGTTGGATGCCTTGAGCACCGCCTGGGATTCAGGGATCACGCCGAGCAGGGTCACCGAAAGGATCTCCTTGACGTCTTCTACGCCGAGCATTTCGCCTTTGCTCACACGTTCCGGGTGATAACGGGTAATCAGCAGGTGTTCCTTGATCGGGTCTTCGCCACGCTCGGCGCGACGGGACTTGCTGGCCAGCAGGCCAAGCATGCGGTCGGAGTCACGTACCGAGGAGACTTCCGGGTTGGTCACGACGATCGCTTCATCGGCGAAGTACATGGCCAGGTGGGCGCCTTTCTCGATGCCCGCCGGGGAGTCGCAGACCACGAACTCAAAGTCTTCCTTGAGTTGCATCAGGACTTTTTCCACGCCTTCGACGGTCAGCGCGTCTTTGTCGCGGGTCTGGCTGGCGGCCAGCACGTAGAGGTTTTCCAGGCGCTTGTCTTTGATCAGGGCCTGTTGCAGATTGGCTTCGCCGTTGACCACGTTGACGAAGTCATACACCACGCGACGCTCGCAACCCATGATCAGGTCGAGGTTACGCAGGCCCACGTCGAAGTCGACGATCACTGTTTTGTGGCCGCGCAGAGCGAGGCCGGTACCGATAGCGGCGCTGGTGGTGGTCTTACCCACACCACCCTTGCCGGATGTAACCACGAGAATCTTGGCCAAGGTGTTTCACCCCTAAGGAAGAAGGACTTTTCAGTCCCTGAAAAACATCTCCTGAAAAACTACTGCAGTCGGACAGCCTTGGCTGGAATCCGGTTTTGAGCGGCGTTTACCCCCGGTAAACACTGCTTTCGGCCTTTTTCCTACTTCGTTTGAGCCGTTTTCGCTACGTTTTAGAGATGCTTGGAAAATGCGGCAGTATCCGTTAAAGCCGAATGATGTTCAACACGTCGCCGGACAGGCTGACCTGCACACCCGAACCCCATAGAGGGTCGCGGCGCAGATCTTCGGAAACCTTGTAATGCCCGGCGATGGAAATCAGTTCAGCACTCATTTGCTGACAGAAAATCCGCGCCTTGGTGTCGCCCTTGACGCCGGCCAACACGCGACCACGCATCGGGCCGTATACATGGATGTTGCCATCGGCGAGAAGTTCCGCCCCCGGGCTCACCGAGGAGATCACCACCAGATCGCTGCCCTGGGCATAAATCTGCTGGCCACCACGTACTGGCGAGGTGATGATTTTCGTCGGCTTGATGGTCGGCTCGGGCGGTTTTTCCGGTTTTTTCTTCGGTTCGCCTTCGGTCAGGTCCAGTGGACGCTCCCGGGCGCCGGACGGTGGCAGCACCGGCAGGTCGACCGCGATGGCGGCGGCAATGTCTTCGATACGGCTGGCACGGATCGCCAGGGTACGCAGGCCATGCTGGCGGCAGACGCGCATCAGCCCTGGCAGGTCGACCGCGCCTTCGTTGGCCGGGAGTTTGTCCAGGGCCAGTACCAGCGGCGCGTTGCTGAAGAAGTTCGGCGCCAGGGCGACCTTGGCGGCCAGTTGCCGATCAAGGCTTTCGAGGTCGTTACGGGCCAGCTCCAGCACCGTAATGGCCAGCATGCTGCCCTTCAACTGGAACACGGGATCTTGGTCTAGCGGTTCGGTTTGGCTCATGGTCGGCATACAACGACTTGTCACTAAAAGTGCCGAGACTTATAACGAGAACGCCCGCGGGCCGCAAGCCGGGTCGAACGATGTAGAATGCGCGGCCATTGTCATTCCGGAAGCATTAATGGACCGCCCGCGTTTTCGAAAAGCATTTCTATCTCCACGTTTCTGGCCGTTGTGGTGTGGCCTGGGGCTGTTGTGGCTGATCGTCCAGCTGCCGTATCCGGCACTGCTGTGGATTGGTCGTGTCCTGGGCGTCTTGATGTATCGGGTCGCCGGCGACAGACGGCGCATTGCCAAGCGCAACCTGGAACTGTGTTTTCCTGAAAAGACCGCCGCCGAACGCAAACGCCTGCTCAAGGAAAACTTCGCCTCCACCGGCATCGCTTTCTTTGAAATGGCGATGAGCTGGTGGTGGTCGCGCAAGCGCCTGGCGAGTCTCGCTCATATCGAAGGGCTGGAGCATTTGCAGCAGGCCCAGCGCGAAGGCAAGGGCGTGATCCTGATGGCCCTGCACTTCACGACGCTGGAAATCGGCGCGGCGTTGCTCGGTCAGCAGCACACTATCGACGGCATGTACCGCGAGCACAAGAATCCGCTGTTCGACTACATCCAGCGCCAGGGCCGCGAGCGGCACAACCTCGATTCGCTGGCGGTGGAACGCGAAGACGTGCGCGGCATGCTCAAGTTGCTGCGCTCGGGCCGGGCGATCTGGTACGCACCGGATCAGGACTACGGCGCCAAGCAAAGCATCTTCGTGCCGCTGTTCGGTATTCAGGCCGCGACCGTCACCGCCACGAGCAAGTTTGCGCGGCTGGGCAAGGCGCTGGTGGTGCCGTTCACCCAGGAGCGTCTGGCGGACGGCAGCGGATATCGCCTGGTGATCCATGCGCCGCTCGAAGGCTTCCCCGGCGAAACCGAAGAAGAGGATTGCCTGCGCATCAACCAATGGATCGAAAGCGTTCTGCGAGAGCATCCCGAGCAATACCTGTGGGCCCACCGCCGCTTCAAGAGCCGTCCACCGGGCGAGGCGAAGTTGTACGCCAAGCGCGGTTGAGTAACCGTTTTCCCAAGCACCATGGAGTGTTGCGATGAGTCCAGTTGAGCCGGTAACAGGGTTGATTCTTTCCGGTGGCGGGGCTCGGGCGGCCTATCAGGTCGGGGTGCTGGCGGCGATTGCCGAATTGCTGCCACCGGGGGCCCGCAATCCGTTTCCGGTGATTGTCGGCACCTCGGCGGGCGCGATCAACGCCGTCAGCCTCGCCAGCGGGGCAATGGACTTTCGTAACGCCATCGAACGCCTGACGGCCTTCTGGCAGGGCTTTCGCAGTCATCTGGTGTTGCGCAGCGACTGGCCCGGGGTGATCCGCCAGGCCAGTCGCTTTGTCAGCCACAGTTTGCTCGGCATTGGTGCCCAGGTGCCGGTGGCGCTGCTCAACAGTTCTCCGTTGCGCGATCTGCTCAACGACAAGCTGCATATGGGTGGCATCGCCGAAGCGATCGCGCAGAAGCAATTGCATGCGGTGGCGGTCACAGCTTTCGGCTATGAGTCCGGCCAGGCAGTCACCTTCTATGAGGGCGGCGGCAAGATCGATGCCTGGTTGCGCCATCGACGCATCGGCATTCCCACGCGGTTGTCCGTTGAACACCTGCTCGCCAGTTCGGCTATTCCGCTGCTGTTCGCCCCGGTGAAAATCGACGAAGAGTATTTCGGTGATGGCGCGGTGCGTCAGTCGGCGCCGATCAGTCCGGCGCTGCATCTGGGCGCCAGTCGGGTGCTGGTGGTGGGCGTCAGTGGCAACCCCCGCGGAGTCGACCCGCAACAACCCTTGTTGCGCAGCTACACCGGTCAGCAGCCGACCCTGGCGCAGATCGGCGGGCACATGCTCAACAGTACGTTCATTGACAGCCTGGAAAGCGATATCGAGCTGTTGCAGCGCCTGAACCAGTTCAGTCACCTGATGCCCGACGGCACGCCGACCCGTGCATTGGGCGTGGCACCGGTGGACGTATTGGTGATTTCACCGAGCCAGCCGATCGACGAGATTGCCGCGCGCCATCGCCAGGAATTGCCGGCGGCATTGCGCCTGTTTCTGCGCGGGCCGGGTGCGACCAAGACCAGCGGGGCGGGGGTGCTGAGTTACCTGCTGTTCGAGGCGGGGTATTGCAGCGAGTTGATCGAACTGGGGCGACGGGATGCGTTGGCCAAGCGCGGGGAATTGTGCCGGTTTCTGGGGTTGGAAGAGCCCGTGCTTTCGGTTTGAGACTTGTAGTAAGGCTTTCGCGAGCAGGCTCGCTCCCACGGGGATTTTCGTCGTATACAAAGTTTGTGTTCGACAAGGTTCCACTGTGAGCGAGCCTGCTCGCGAAGCTTCTTAAATCAGAAGTGAACCTTGACCAGGAAACTGGTCACACTCTGATCAGTCTTGAAGCCCTGGCTGTCTTCAATCCCGTACTTGTTTTTCCAGTAGTCATACTCGACACCGACGTACAGCTGCTTGGCACCCAGATTCAGCGCCTTGCCCAGGTCGTATTTGACCTGCGGGTTGAAGTGCAGGTTGGCGTGGTACTCGCCTTTGCTGTTGACGTCGTTGTCGACCACCCAATCCATGAAGCCGTCGATCAGCACGTCCGAGCCACCCACCGGAATGGTGTAGGACCAGACCGGCGAGACCTGCCAGATGTTGTCGCCCGGGCGGTCGCCTTCAGTGTGGCGGTTGTAGAAGTTCAGCTGGAAGTAATCGAAGCCCGGGATGGCCAGGTCGAAACCAGGGCCGATCAGGTAGGACTCGGTATCGTCTTCACCGAACTCGTAGGTCATGGCCAGCAGCACGTCCTTGATCGGGCCGAATTCGAACTTCTGGTCGAAGATCTTGTTGAACGACAGGCGCGGGCTGAGTTCGCCGTAATGGGTGTTCTCGCCCGCGAAGTGGTCTTCCTTGCCGTTGTAGAAGATTTTGTCGATGAAGAAGAAGTTGTCGCCGTACTTCCAGCCATCGGCGTGTTCGAAGGTCACCGTCTGCTGGATGCGCGGGTTGACCTGGAAGTCCTTGCCATAGAGGTAGGTCAGGCTGTTGGTCTGCCACTGCAGCAAATCGCCGGCCATGGCCTGGCCCCCGGCCAGCATCGATCCCGCCAGCATCAGGCTAGTGCACGTACGTTTCATTCGGTTGCTCCCAAAAAGTAGGTGGTTCCACGTTATTTTTTAAGGTCGGCGCTCTGGTGTGGCGCCTTTTTCTGTAGCGGTAAAAATCATCCATTCGGTCAGCTTTGATGCTGTTAGCAAGAGCTGGGCCAAGGCTTTCAGAAAGCAAAAAAACTCCCGCTCGGCGGCTCAAGAGCGGTCGATTGAGAGGGGTTTTGGAGTGCCTTGGTGCCTGCCAGAGCCGGGATAAGTTGGCTTTTTGGTCAGGTTTTAAATCCGGGCTTTTTTTTAAACCGGATTCGGGCGGCCGCGGAGAATACTGACTCCTCGGCCAGGTCTCAAGTGCTCCGCAACGGCGCACCGACGACAGGCTTGGGGCACGGTTGCGGGGCAGCATCAGAAATGCACCTTCACCAGCAGGCTGGTGGTGTTTTCGTTGGTGTCGAAGTTGGAGCTGTTTTCGATGCCGTACTTGTCTTTCCAGTAGCTGTATTCGACGCCGACGTATACCTGTTTTTCCCGCCAGCCCATGGCCTTGCCCAGGTCGTACTTGATTTGCGGGTTGAAGTGCAGGTTGGCGTGATAAGTGCCGTGCGAGTTCTGGTCGTTATCTACGACCCAGTCCATGTAGCCGTCGATCAGCAGGTTCGAGTTGCCCAATGGAAGGGTGTAGGACCAGGCCGGCGTGATCTGCCAGACGTCATCGCCGGGGCGCGAGCCTTCGGTCTGGCGGTAATAAAAGTTCAAGGTGAAGAAGTTGAAGCCTGGAACCGCGAGGTCGAAACCGGGCCCGATCAGGTAGGCCTCGGTGTCGTCTTCGCCGTTCTCGTAGGTCATGGCCAGCAACACGTCCTTGATCGGGCCGAATTCGAAACGGCGGTCGAGGATCTTGCCGAAAGACAGGCGCGGACTGAGCTCGCCGTAATAGGCATGAACGCCTTTGTTTCGGTCCTGCTCGCCGTTGTAGTAGGTGCTGTCGATGAACATGAAGTTGTCGCCGTATTTCCAGCGGTCGGCGTGCTCGAAAGTTATCGTCTGCTGGATGCGCGGGTTGACCACGAAATCCTTGCCATACAGGTAGCTCAGGCTGTTGGTCTGCCACAGCAGTAGATCGCCGGCCATGGCCTGGCTCGCGGCCAGCAGGCCAGCGCTCAACAGCAGGTTGGTTTGTGTCCGAATCATCTGTTGCTCCCTCTTGTTTTTATTTTTGAGGCGCAGGTTGTGGCCAGGGGGCTGGCCACAGGCAGGCCCCCTTGGTTATCCGTCAGATCAATGGGTGTGAGCGTGGCAGTCGTTGATGGCCGCGCGTTCGGCGCCACCAAGGATGTTGAACAGCAAGTTCAGCGTCAGCGCGCTGAGGGTGGCCATGGCGATGCCGCTGTGGGTGATCGGGCTCATCCACACGGGCAGGTGGGCGAAAAACTCCGGGCGTACAACCGGGATCAGCCCCATGCCGATGCTCACCGCCACCAGCAGTTGGTTGCGACGGTCACCGATGTCGGCTTCCTGGAGAATCTTGATCCCGGTGGCGGCGACCATGCCGAACATCGCAATTGCTGCGCCGCCCAGTACTGCCGGAGGAATCGACGCCACCAAAAACGCGGCTTTGGGCAGCAGGCTCAACACGATCAGCAACCCGCCGGCAACGATGGTCACCGAACGGCAGCGCACGCCGGTCATTTGCACCAGGCCGATGTTCTGGGCGAAGGAGGAGTGGGTGAAGGTGTTGAAGAAACCGGCGAAGAACGAGGCGCCGGCATCGCACAGCAAGCCGCGACGCAACATCCGTGGGCAGACTTCCTGGCCGGTGATCTTGCCCAGCGCCAGAAACATCCCGGTGGACTCGACGAAAATGATCACCACCACCAGGCACATGGACAGGATCGGCGCGAGTTCGAATTTCGGCATGCCGAAGTGTAGCGGTGTGACGAATTGCAGCCATGGCGCCTGGGCCATGCCACTGAGGTCAACCATGCCGATCAGGCCGCAGAGCACGTAGCCCAGGCACATGCCGATCAGGACAGAGATGTTGACCCAGAAACCCCGCATGAAGCGATGCACCAACAAAATGGTACCCAGCACCAGTGCGGCGATGGCCAGATAGATCGGTGAACCGAATTGAGCGGCGCTGGCACCGCCGCCGGCCCAGTTCACGGCCACGGGGAACAGCGACAAACCGATCGAGGTGATGACCGTGCCGGTCACCAACGGCGGGAAGAAGCGCACGACCTTGGACATGAACGGGGCGATGAGCATGCCGAAGAACCCGGCGGCGATGGTCGCGCCGAAGATCCCTTGCAGGCCGATACCGGGCATGCCGGCCATGGCGACCATGCTGCCGACGGCGGCGAAGCTGGCGCCCATCATCACCGGCATGCGAATGCCCATGGGGCCGATGCCGAGGGACTGGACGATAGTGGCAATACCCGCCACCAGCAGATCGGCGTTGATCAGGAAGGCGATTTCTTCACGACTCAGGCCAGCGGCCTGTCCGATGATCAGCGGTACCGCGATGGCACCACCGTACATCAGCAGAACATGCTGCAAACCGACCAGGATCAGTTGTAAGAGGGGCAAACGCTGAATGGCGGGTGCGTCGGGGATGCGCGCTGCGGATAGCTCGGACATGCAACACCTCAGATCTTTTTATTCTTGTGATTTACAGCTGCAGTGCTACCGGCAGCTGTATTCGAATCAGGTGGATCTGTGGCGAGGGAGCTTGCTCCCGCTGGGGCGCGAAGCGGCCCCGCTCTTTACCTTAAGAGCAGGGGACTGCTGCGCAGTCCAGCGGGAGCAAGTTCCCTCGCCACAAAAGCCCGCTAGACACAGGCTTTTGTGTTGCTTAGTTGGTCTGGGCTCCCTGCACAATCCAGGCACCGATCAGGTCACGTTCCTGCTGGGTCATCTGCGTGATGTTGCCCAGTGGCATGATCTGGCTGGTGACGGCTTGCGCCTGAATCCGCGGTGCGTTCTGGCGGATTTGCTCGGGAGTGTCCAGCATCACACCGGCCGGGGCCGCGCTGAACAGCGGGCTGGTCGGTTTGGCCGAATGGCAGACCGCGCAACGCTCCTGAATCACGCTGTGCACCTTGTCGAAACCCGGGCCGGCATTGGATGCCTGAGCCGGAGCGGCGGCTGGCGCTTGTGCAGGTTTGGCTTCAGCAGGTTTCAATCCACCGCCCACTGCGGTTTCCGGCAGCGGCTGGTATTCGATTGCAGCGGGTGCCTTGGCCACTTCAGGGGCACTGGACATCGGCTTCGGACCGGTCACATAAGCCAGGCAGATCATGCCCACCGCTGCCACCGGCAGGGTCCAGGCAAACTTGTGGCTGTCGTGACGGGTGTTGAAGTAGTGACGCACCAACACCGCCAGTACCGCGATCCCGGCCAGGATCAACCAGTTGTACTGGCTGCCGTAGGTGCTCGGGAAGTGGTTGCTGATCATGATGAACAGCACCGGCAAGGTGAAGTAGTTGTTGTGGCGCGAACGCAGCAGGCCTTTGGCCGGCAGCGCCGGATCCGGCGTGCGGTTCTCGGCAATCGCCGCTACCAGTGCGCGTTGCGCCGGCATGATGATGCGGAACACGTTGCCGACCATGATGGTGCCGATGATCGCGCCAACGTGCAGGTACGCACCCCGACCGCTGAACACTTTGCTGAAGCCGTAGGCCGCGGCGATGATCAGGACGAACAGGATTCCACCTAGCAGGGCAGGGCGTTTGCCCAGGGCCGAGTCGCACAGGAAGGAGTAGACGAACCAGCCGACGAACAGCGAGCCGATGCCCAACAGTACGCCTTCAGGACCGCTCAGGGAGCTGCCCGGAGCCAGCAGGTAAAGCGTCGGGTTGGAATAGAACACCACGCACAGCAGTGCGATACCCGACATCCAGGTGAAGTAGGCTTCCCATTTGAACCAGTGCAGGTTGTCCGGCATGGTCGGTGGAGCCAGCTTGTATTTTTCCAGGTGGTAGATACCGCCACCGTGGATTGCCCACAAGTCGCCAGCCAGACCGCTTTTCGGGTTGACCCGGTTGAGGTTGTTTTCCAGCCATACGAAATAGAACGACGCACCGATCCAGGCCACGCCAGTAATCATGTGAACCCAGCGCACGCTCAGGTTCAGCCATTCCAACAGATGTGCTTCCACAGTCTTTACCTCTCGCCTGTCACTCTGTTGTCGAGTGATCAGACCTTCTCTTATTGGTGGGGGGCGAGGATCAAACGCTCATCCTCTTTGAAAAAATGCTCATCGCAGTTATTGCCTGTGCCACTGCGATCAACCACCAGGAAGTCATCCCGCTTTTCGATCGTCAGCACCGGGTGGTGCCAAACGCCGCGATGGTAATTAATGCCCTGCCTGCCGTTGGTGACGAAGGCGCGGACCAAGCCTGATACAGGTTCATCGCCAAGTGGCGCGACCACGATCAGAAAGGGGTTGCCGAGCAGCGGTATGAAAGCCTGGCTGCCCAGCGGATGGCGTTCCAGCATGCTCACGGTCAGCGGCATGTCCTGCGCGTCGGCGCGGAAGATGCTGATGATCGCGTTGTCCTCAGGCTTTGCGGTTTCGACCACAGCCAGTTTATGGAAGCGCATGGTCGAACCGTTGTTGATCATGAAGTGATCGCTGCCGTCGGTTTCGATCACGTCACCGAAAGGGGCGAAGGCTTCTTTGGTCAGCGGTTCAATCGTCAGTGTGCGCATGCTGTTCTTCTTTTCTTCAAATGTATGTTCGGTTTACCGCATTACCTGTAGGAGCTGGCGCAGCCTGCGATCTTTTGACTTTGCTTTGTAAGATCAAGATCAAAAGATCGCAGGCTGCGGCAGCTCCTACAGGCTCAGCATTACTTCGCGACCTTGCCCAGTACACGCAGGCGGCTCACACCACCATCCGGGAACACGTTCAGGCGGATGTGGGTGATCGGGCCCAGCGCCTTGATCTGCTCGGCGAAGGTGTGCTCGGCGTGCATTTCCAGCTTCTGGCTTGGCAGCAGTTCGCGCCAGAACAGCGACTGGGTTTCGATCTGGCTGTCGGTGCCGCCCTTCACGAACGCGCCCTGGATCGAGCAAGTGTCCGGGTAGTTACCCTTGAAGTGCAGGGTGTCGACGATGATTTTCTCGATCTCGCCCGGGTGGCCCAACGCGACGATGACCCAGTCATTGCCCGGAGTACGACGACGTGCGGTTTCCCAGCCATCGCCCATGTTGATGCCACGGCCCGGGTTGAGGATGTTGCTCATGCGGCCGAAGTGTTCGTCGGAGCAGGCGAGGGCGCGGCCACCGTTGAGGGCAGCGGCCAGGTCGACTTGCTCGTTGTCGCCGACAGCGGACCAGTCGCGGAACGGAATACCGTACACGCGCAGACGGGCAACACCACCGTCCGGATAGATGTTGAAACGCAGGTGGCTGAACGCCTGGTCGTTGTTGATTTCGTGGAAGTGGTGGCTGTTGCCTTGCAGCTCGACGGCGGACAGCACTTCAGTCCACTGGGTGTTGTCATCTGGCTCGCCCGAAGCCAGGAAGCAGGCTTCCAGGGACGCCGACGGCGGGAAGTTGCCGGTGAAGAATGAAGTGTCGATGTCGACGCCCTTGATCGAACCCGGTACGCCCAGGCGGATCACAGCGCTGTCGAAGCCTTCGAAGCGCTTGCGGCGCGATTCCCAGCCGTCCATCCACTTGCCGTTGTCATCGAACACGCCCTCCTTCCATACGGCCGGGGTCGGTTGGAACAGACGGTTGGCGTCTGCGAACCAGTCATCGGTGACCGAGATGATCTTGGTGCCCAGGCGGGCATCGGCCAGGTTGACGAACTTCTCGAAAGGTACGGCGTAAGCTTTCATTCTTCTTGTCTGCCTTTAAATAAGTGGCTTGGGATGCTTGCGAGGCCCTTGGCGGTTTCGGCGTTCTTGAATCCGCTCAGGCCAGGCTTGCTATAGGGTCAGTAATCGGAACAGGGCGATCTTGTTGATCTGCGCCAGCGCGCATTTGAATTCGGTCTCGACCGAGTTGTGGATGCGCGTTTCGAACGCTGCGAGGATCTGATGCCGGTTGCTGCCTTTTACCGCCATGATGAAGGGAAACTTGAACTTGGCTTTGTAGGCGTCGTTCAGCTCGGTGAAGCGAGAAAACTCTTCGGCCGTGCATTGGTGAATACCGGCGCCAGCCTGCTCATTAGTGCTGGCTTCGGTCAATTGTCCCTGGACGGCGGCTTTACCGGCCAGGTCCGGGTGAGCGTTGATCAAAGCCAGCTGGCTTTGGTGATCGGCGCTCAACAGGATGTCGCTCATGCGCTGGTGCAGGGTTTCGATCTCGTCGATCGAAGCGTCCTGGCCCAGGTCGAAGGCCTTCTCGGCCACCCATGGCGAATGTTCGTAGATGTCGGCGAAAGCGGCGACAAAGGCGTCGCGGCTCAGGCTCGAAGGTTTGACGGTTTGAAAGGTGCTCATTTGGCAGCCCCTGTGTACGGGTGGGTTTCTTGCCAGTGACGCGCGATGTCGACGCGACGGCTGAACCACACCTGTTCATGACTTTTAGCGTATTCGATAAAGCGCTTGAGCGAAGCCAGACGCGCCGGACGGCCGATCAGGCGGCAGTGCAGGCCGATCGAGAGCATTTTCGGTGCCTCCGCGCCTTCGGCGTAGAGCACATCGAACGCGTCTTTGAGGTATTCGAAGAAATCGTCGCCCTTGTTGAAGCCCTGGACCTGGGTGAAGCGCATGTCGTTGGTGTCCAGGGTGTACGGGATCACCAGGTGCGGCTTGCCGGTCGGGTTGTTCGGTTCCCAGTAGGGCAGGTCGTCGTCGTAGGTGTCGCAGTCGTAGAGGAAACCACCTTCTTCCATCACCAGGCGACGGGTGTTCGGGCCGGTGCGGCCGGTGTACCAGCCCAGTGGGCGTTCGCCGGTGATTTCGGTGAGGATGCGGATCGCTTCGAGCATGTGCTCGCGTTCCTGGGCTTCATCCATGTACTGGTAGTCGATCCAGCGATAGCCGTGGCTGCAGATCTCGTGGCCGGCATCGACCATGGCGCGGATCACGTCCGGGTGGCGCTGGGCGGCCATGGCCACGGCGAAGATGGTCAGCGGAATGTCGAACTCCTTGAACAGCTTCAGGATCCGCCACACGCCGGCACGGCTGCCATACTCGTAGAGGGATTCCATGCTCATGTTGCGCGCGCCTTGCAGCGGCTGGGCAGAAACCATTTCCGAGAGGAAGGCTTCGGATTCTTTGTCACCGTGCAGGATGTTGCGCTCGCCGCCTTCTTCGTAATTGAGTACGAACGACAGGGCAATGCGGGCATTGCCCGGCCAGTGGGGGTGAGGAGGGTTACTGCCGTAACCGACCAGGTCGCGTGGGTAGTCAGCGCTCACTGCAGGCTTCCTTCTTATTCGATGATGACGGTTGGTGTGACGCAGCTGAAAACTGGATGGCAGGCTGGCGTCACAGCGATGGGCTGATTGTATACAACTTTATGTTCGCTTTGTAAGCCTGATTTTTCGCATTTTTCACCGACTGTCATCTTTTACTGCTATTGGCGTGAGCCTGCAAGAAATCTGCCTGACTGGTCAATTATTGATTGAAGGGCTTATAGGTTGTGCGGTTCGGCGGGAAATCGACGGCAAATATGCAGATGGCGAGGGTGATGGGAAAAATGTCGTTTTTATTGTGTACAATTTTCTTTAAAAGTGTCTTAATCAGTCGCTCGCCGCAGCTTTTCGTGCTCCGAATCGGTGCGGTCTCCTTTTCAACTGACTTCGGGAGGCGCGAAGTCTGACTGCTCCACGCAGGCAGGCGCGCAGAATCAATGGGACGTTTGACTACACACGTTTTGGACGCAGCACACGGTTGCCCGGGCAGCTCGATCAAGGTCGAGTTGTACCGCGTTGAAGGATCGCAGCTGGAATTGGTCGCCACTGCCGTCACCAACAGCGATGGCCGTGTCGATGCACCGCTGCTGCAAGGCGATGACTACCGCACCGGGGTCTATCAGGTCCAGTTTCATGCGGGCGATTACTACCGCGCCCGTGGCGTCAAGCTGCCGGAGCCTGCATTTCTTGATGTGGTGGTGCTGCGTTTTGGCATCTCCGCCGAGCAGGATCACTACCATGTGCCGTTGTTGATTTCGCCTTACAGCTACTCCACCTACCGCGGCAGCTGATCCCCCAGGCAGCAGCTGCACCCTGGAAGCGACTGCGCATATAGCTTCTTTGGTCTTTCGCCCGCTCACACTGCGGGCTTTTTTTCGTCTGTGAAAAAGTCAAAAGATCGCAGCCTTCGACAGCTCCTACATATCCCGCGTAGGAGCTGCCGAAGGCTGCGATCTTTTGATCTTGCTGTTTAGCGGCTCAGCAGGGACGCTGCACCCGCGCCACTGAACAACCCCGCACTCACCCGGTTGAACCAGCTCTGCCCCTTGCCACTGTGCAGATATCGCGCCGCACCATGGGCGCCGAGGCCATAAGCCAACTTGCAGGCCAGATCCAGCAGTGTCCAAGTGACAATCATCACCAGCAACTGCGGCAGGAACGGCTGTTCGGCACTCAGGAACTGCGGCAGGAAAGCGGCGAAGAACAGGATGTCTTTCGGGTTGCTTGCGCCCAGCATGAACGCACGCCCGAACAGTGCGCGAAAGCGTGGCACCGGCGCGGCTTGTGGCACTTCAGTGCCGTGGGAAGGCTGGCGCGATTGCTGCCAGCTCTGCCAGGCGAGGTAGAACAGGTAAAGGGCGCCAAGTATCTTCAGGGCACTGAACAGCTGTTCCGACGCCAGCAACAACGCACCCAGGCCCAGCGCCGATGCACTGAGCAGGCAGATCGAGGCCGATACGCCGCCCAGAAAGGCCGGGTAAGAGCGGCGCAGGCCGTAATTCAGACTGTTGCTGATCATCAGCAACGACAGCGGCCCCGGGATCAGGATCACTATCAGCGCAGCGCCGCTGAACAGCAGCCAGGTTTCCAGACTCATCACTTTCCTCCATTTGCACAAAAGCCCCACCCGACGGGGTGAGGCTGTTTTCAAGCGTGTACCGCGTGTGGCTTACAAGAAGATGAACTTGGCGATGAAGATCGCGCAGAGCACCCACAGGCTCACGGAAATTTCCTTGTACTTGCCGGTACCGGCCTTCAGCGCCACGTAGGTGATGAAGCCCAGTGCGATACCGTCGGCGACCGAGAAGGTCAGCGGCATCATGATTGCGGTGACAATCGCCGGAATGCTGTCGGTGGCTTCGTCCCATTCGATATGGGCCATGCCGCCCATCATCAGCATCGCTACATAAATCAGTGCACCCGCGGTTGCATAGGCAGGAATCATCCCGGCCAGGGGTGCGAAGAACATGGCTGCAATAAATAGCACACCTACGGTCACTGCGGTAAGACCAGTCCGACCACCCGCAGCTACACCAGCGGCACTTTCCACGTAGCTGGTGACCGGCGGAACGCCGACTACCGCGCCGAATACGCTGGAAGCACTATCAGCTTTCATGGCGCGGGAGAGGTTTTCGATGCGGCCGTCAGCACCGACCAGGTTGGCGCGCTGGGCAACCCCCATCAAGGTACCGGCGGTGTCGAACATATGTACGAAGAGGAACGCCAGGACCACGCTGATCATGCTGACGTTGAACACGCCGGCGACGTTCATGGCCATGAAGGTGGGTGCGAGGCTCGGTGGAGCCGACATGATGCCCTCGTAGTGCACCAGGCCCAGACCCCAGCCAGCGAGGGTCACGGTGATGATGCTGATGAGGATCGCGCCGAACACCTTGTGATAGCTGAGGATGGAGATCATCAGGAAGCACACGGCGGCGAGCAGCGGGCCAGGTTCGCGCAGGGAGCCGAGCTTGATCAGTGTGGCCGGGCTATCGACGACGATACCCGCGGTTTTCAGGCCGATCAGCCCCAGGAATAGACCCACGCCGGCGCCCATGGCGAAGCGCAGGCTGACCGGGATGCTGTTGAGCAGCCATTCGCGGATCCGCGAGAAGGTCAGGATCATGAACAACACACCGGACACAAACACCGCGCCGAGGGCGGTTTCCCAGTTGTAGCCCATGGTGCCGACCACGGTGTAGGTGAAGAAGGCGTTCAACCCCATGCCCGGTGCCAGGCCGACCGGCCAGTTGGCGTACAGGCCCATCAACAGGCAACCCAGGGCCGCGGCGATGCAGGTGGCGACGAACGCCGCACCGTGATCGATCCCGGCGTCGGCCATGATGTTGGGGTTGACGAAAATGATGTAAGCCATGGTGATGAAGGTTGTCAGACCGGCGATCAGCTCGGTCTTCACCGTGGTGCCGTGCAAGCTGAGTTTGAACAGACGTTCCAGCAAGCCATTGCGTAATGGCGGCGAGAGATCCAGCGTCGATGCTTCGGATTTGCGGCTTTCCACAGCGAATACTCCTCAAGAGTTTTATTGTTATTTCCAGGGCCGGACCCATGAGGGTGGCAGCGGCCCTTTGAGGCACTTGCGAATTTGTTGACCTCTTGGTCAGGAACTCGCACGAAGTGGATTATGCTTTTGTATACAAAGAAAGCAAATAATGTTTTTGATTTTGTTTACGAAAAGTTTGGCTTTAGGGATATATCGCCTGTTCCGACGCCTTCGCGAGCAAGCCCGCTCCCACAGGAAGCGGCGGATCTGCGCATATTTTTTGACCGAATCGAAACCTGTGGGAGCGGACTTGCTCGCGAAGAGGCCGGATCAGTCAGCATCAAAATCAGCAGGCAGAATGATTCAGTCGGTATGCGCCTGGCTTTCCCCCAACGCCAGATTCACCGCCAGCCACCCATTCACCGCCGTCTCCCCGGCCTCGGCAAACACCCGCTCCAGCAATTTCACCTGCTCGCGCCGCAGCATCTGTTCAAACCGCGCGCCTTCGGCGGTCAACTCCAGCAGGCGCTTACGCTTGTCGGTTTCGGGCGCGACGCTCTCGACCAGATGCATCTCCAGCAATTGCCGCAACGGCATGTTCAACGCCTGCTTGCTCACGCCGAGCAACGCCAGCAGTTCCTTGACGCTCAGGTTCGGATAGCGGGCGATGAAAAACACGATGCGCTGATGCACCCGGCTCAGGCCGTGACGTTCGAGCATTTCATCGGCCTTGGCGGTGAAGGCCTGGTAGCCGAAGAAAAACGCTTCCATGGCCTGCTGCTGGGAAAGCGGGTTTTTAAGGTCAAGCATATTGACGTATCCGTTCGGGGAGGCGTAATTTCGGTCAACAAGTTTGACTCATTTTTCACATGCCTCGCTACCGGTGATCCCCATGGCTTTTTCCGAACGTGTCTCGCGCCTTAAAAGTTCTTTGATCCGTGAAATCCTCGCCGCGGCCCAACGTCCGCAGATGATGTCGTTTGCCGGCGGCCTGCCGGCCGAAGCCATGTTGCCGAAGGTCGATTGGGCCCGGATGCCGGTTTCCATGGGCCAATACGGCATGAGCGAAGGCGAGCCGGCGCTGCGTGAAGCGCTGGCCGCCGAGGCGCGAGCGTTGGGAGTGCCGTGCGAGGCAAGCCAGGTGCTGGTGGTCAGCGGCTCACAGCAAACCCTCGACCTGGCGGCCAAGCTGTACATCGACAAGGGCACCGAAATCCTGCTCGAGGCGCCGACTTATCTGGCGGCGTTGCAGATTTTCCAGCTGTTCGGCGCCGATTGCCTGACCGTGCCTCTGGAGGCCGACGGGCCGAACCTGACGGAGCTACGCGCTCGGCTGGAGCAACACCGTCCGGCCTTCATCTACCTGATCCCGACCTTCCAGAATCCATCGGCGGTGCGTTACAGCGAAGCCAAGCGCGACGCGGTGGCGGCGTTGCTCGATGAATTCGGCGTGACACTGATTGAAGACGAGCCTTACCGCGAACTGACCTTCGACGGTGGCAGCGCCACCCCGATTGTCAGCCGCTTGAAGAAGGCCAGCTGGATCTATACCGGGACCGTATCGAAAACCCTGTTGCCGGGTTTGCGCGTCGGCTACCTGATCGCCAGCCCGGACTTGTTTCCCCATTTGTTGAAACTCAAGCAGTCGGCGGATTTGCACACCAATCGGGTCGGCCAGTGGCAGGCGTTGCAATGGATTGGCACCGAGAAATACCAGCAACACCGTAGTGGGTTGCGCGACTTTTATCGGGGGCGTCGGGATGCATTTCAGGCTGCGCTGGAAACGCACTTCTCGGATCTGGCGGACTGGAACGTGCCGCAGGGCGGGCTGTTTTTCTGGTTGAAACTCAAGCAGCCGCACGACACCCGCACCTTGCTCAATGCCGCGCTGGCCAACGACGTGGCGTTCATGCCGGGCGAACCGTTCTTCCCCGAGCCGGATAATCATCCGGGGTATCTGCGGTTGAACTTCAGCCACATTGATCCGGCGCGGCTGGATGAAGGGATCGAGCGGTTGGCGGCGGTGGTGCGTGCTGCCCAGGCCTCAAAAGCAGCCTGAAAACAAATAAACCGGCGCAAGGGCCGGTTTATTTTT
>NZ_CATKPU010000015.1:0-128228 GCF_949767825.1 Pseudomonas sp. IT-P258
GCGCAATGTGAACCCAATTCGGTTGCCGATAGCGCCCATTGCAACGGTGTCCCAGTCATCTTCAATGGGGCGTGCAACCGATGCGCTGGCCCCCACGGAGTCTGCTCCACCATCACCCCCTGATCCTGCTCATCTTCCGCACGTAACGCTTCAATCGTCCCCGGCCCATGCTCGATCAACAACCTCGCCGTGCGCGCCAACGACAATCGCGCCGAGCCTCCCGTGCCGTCATTCAACCGCAGCGCCAACAACCTGATCGCACTGGCCGCCATCAAGTACCCGGTAGCGTGATCGAGGGCTTGCACCGGCAGTGGCGTCGGCTTGTCCGCCTGCTTCCAGCGCATGCCCGCTTCGGCAATGCCACTGCTCATCTGCACCAGGCTGTCGAAGCCCCGTCGGTTTTGCCAAGGGCCGCTCCAGCCATAGGCGTTGAGGCAAACATCGATCAGGTCGGGGTTCAGTTGCCGGCGTTCATCCATGCCCAGACCAAGTCGCTCCAGCGCATCGGCGCGATAGCCGTGGAGCAGAATGTCGGCGTCCTTGAGCAGACACTCGAATACAGCGCGATCGGAGCTGTCGTTCAGATCAAGACGCGCGCAACGTTTTCCCAAGGTGACCTCCGGTACCACCCCGGGCTCGTTCCAGGTCGGCGGATCGATGCGCAAGACATCGGCGCCCAGGCCTGCCAGAAAGCGACTGGCGATGGGACCTGCCAGTACTCGGGTCAAGTCCAGCACCTTGATGCCGGCCAGCGGGCGAGCCACTGAACCAGTCCAGGGTTTGCGGCTCTGGATTGGATGGTTGGCGAACAGAACCAAGGGTTCGGCATTCACTGCCTGGCCTTGAGGATGGACCTGCCATTGTTCCCAGGTGCGCATTTCGGCAGCGCAACCACCGGCATTGACCACCGCCTGCTCCAGCTCGCTGTTCGCCCATCGAGCCACTTTGTCGGCCATCGCTGCGCGGTCGATACAGTGGCCGAGCACGCTTTCGGCAGCGGCGCGGTGATGGGGTGCGTTGGTGTGCAGGCGAATCCAGCCATCGCGGGTGGCGTAGTCACCGGCCACCGGGTCCCACAACGGCGGAATGCTCCAGCCAAGCGGACGAATCGAGGTTGCGAACCAGAATGATGCGAGGCGTCGGTCGACCTCAAGGTCGGGCAGGTGCCCGGTTTGCTGGTGCAGCAGTTCGCTGACGGCCTGGCCTGCGGCAGCGATGCCGGCGCAGGCCAGATCCGTAACGGCAAACGCCGAGGGCAGGGCGCCGCTGGACGTGAATGGAATCGGGGTGTGAGGCAAACCGAGTGCGGCTTGAACGGACGTGAGCAGATCAGTCATCGAAGGGCCCTCCGGAGCGAGAGCCCGATCTTAGATCAAATCAGGTGACAAGCCCGCTCCCACATTTATCGGTGGTGCTTCCTAAACGCGGAACTGATCCATCAACTTCATCTGGTGGGTGGTCAGGGCGTTGAGTTGGCTGCTGATCTGCGCCGACTCGGTGGCCTGGCCGGTCAGGGTTTCGGTGACGGTGCGGATCGCCGAGACATTGCGGTTGACCTCTTCGGCGACGGCGCTTTGCTGTTCGGCGGCGCTGGCGATTTGCAGGTTCATGTCGCTGATCACGGTGACCGCGTCGCTGATCTTGCCCAAGGCCTGGACCGCCTGCTGGATCTGTCCGGCGTTGCTGTGGGCCTGGGTCTGGCTTGAGTGCATGGTGGCGACCACGCCGCGGGTGCCGGACTGGATGCGTTCGATCACCAGGCGAATTTCTTCCACCGAGTCCTGGGTACGCTTGGCCAGGTTGCGCACTTCATCGGCGACCACCGCGAATCCCCGGCCGCTTTCACCGGCACGGGCGGCTTCGATGGCGGCGTTGAGCGCCAGCAGGTTGGTTTGTTCGGCGATACTGCGAATCACCTCCAGCACCGAACCGATCTGCTCGCTGTTGACCGCGAGGGCTTCGACTTCGGTCACGGCCTTGCTGACCTCTTCGGCCAGTTGATTGATGTCGCGGGTGCTGCGTTCGATGATCGACATGCCGTCGCGGGCCGACTGGTCGGCACCCTTCGCCGCGTTGGCCGCGTTCGAGGCGCTGTTGGCGACGTCGTGGGCGGTGGCGCTCATTTCGTTGGACGCGGTGGCGACCTGGTCGATTTCGCGGAATTGCACCTGCATGCCTTCACTGGTCTGGCGGGCGATTTCCGAAGACTGGTCGGCGGTGCCTCGGGCATCGGTGATGCTTTGCTTGATCTGTGCGATGGTCGGTTGCAGCTTGTCGAGGAAGCGGTTGAACCAGCTCACCAGTTCGCCCAGTTCGTCTTTCTTGCTGTAGTGCAGGCGCTGGGTCAGGTCGCCGTCGCCGCTGGCAATCGCCTTGAGCATGTCGGCCACGCTGTTGATCGGGCGGGTCACGCCGGACGCGGTGAGCCACATCAGCAACAGCCCGAGCAGACCGGCAATCACTGCCACCGACAGCGCCTTGAGCGTGCCGCTTTGCTGGGCATCGTCGAGTACCGCTTGCAGCTTCACCGAGTCGGCCAGCAGCACTTGCCGGGGCAGGTCGATCACCACGGCCCAGGCCTTGGCGTCGGCAATCGGGCTGACCGGGTACACCGCGCGGATCAACTCGCCTTGCTGGAGAATCTTCGGCGCGCCATTGCCGAGCAATTGCAGGATGTCCTTGCCATCGCCGCCCAGGGTGTCGCCGATGTTCTTGCCGACTTTGCCGGCATCGACACTGTAGGCGGCCAGCACGCCAGTGCCGGAAACGATCAGCATGTGCCCGGCACTGTTGAACAGGTCGCGCTGGGAGTCGACCGCCGCCGCTTGCAGGGCGTCGAGGGCGATGTCGATACCGACCACGCCGATGGACTTGCCATCCACCAGCAGCGGTACGGAAATGGTGGTCATCAACATTTCCTTGTTGCCGACCGTATCGGCATAGGGGTCGAGCAGGCAGATGCGCTTGCTGTCCCGCGGACAGGTGTACCAGACGTTGTACGGCGTACCGCTGAGGTTCAGGGTAGTCTTGGTCATGTCCTCTTCGACCATGATCGTGTTGAGGGCATCACCCCCGGCGCGGCTCCAGTACGTGGCGAAACGTCCGATCTCGTTGGATTGGCGGGCGGCGTCATTGACGAACTCGCTGTCCTTGCCATCCAGGCCGTTGGGTTCGAACGCCAGCCAGATCCCCAGCACCTTGCTGTTGCGCTCGAACGCGGTTTTCAGGCTCTGGTTCAACTCTTCACGCAGGGCGCCGGGTTCGAGGGCGCGCTTGGCGGCCAGGTTGCGCATGTCCTGGATCTGGTCCGCGAGAGCGGTCACCACCGTCAGGGTTTCACCGAAGGTCTTTTGCACCCGCACGGCTTGCTCGGCGGCCTTGGCCTGGAGCAGGTCCTGCACACTGGCGGTGAGCATCCTGCTGCTGGAATCGCTGACCAAGTCATCGTTCTGATTGGTCTGATAGATGTTCATGCCCACTATCAAGGCGACTACGCCCAGCAGGCACAGACCGGACAGCAGGACGATTTTCAGGCGGATGGACAGTGAGTCGAACATAGGGCGAGCTCGCGAATGGATGAAGTGTTGGCTGTGGGCCGTCGCGGCTCACTCGCTAAATCCATTTAGCGCCGATCAATGCACATCGGCGTGGCGATGAGGTTACATGAGGGGCATCCCGACGAACGGTAATGGTTGAACGTTTGCGCAGGAAAATGTGCCGAAAATGGGGGTGAAAAGAGGAAAAAAGCGCGGGAGCGTTCAGGGTGGTTACGCCAAGGATTCCGGCTTCGAGCCGCCCTGAGTGAAACTCTCGAAATACATATGTACCGCTTCTCATTAAGGGCAGACCGCTTAAATACGCGGGCCACCTCGGTGGAACGATTGCGGAAGTTTTCGGATCCGGCATCTGACAGAAAATAATGAGAAGGACTTCATGTGTATGACTTGTTTTAAAGGGATAGGGTTTCGCTCGGTAGCATTGTTTTGGGGGATGTTATTGGCGGCAGGGACGGCACCTGCGATGTCTTTTCTGAACTCGGCCGCAGTTTCGGGTATCGCGTCCCAAATAACCCCGGCGGCCACGGTACTGCCGGACAAACTGAACACCCTCAAGGAAAGTCTGGCTGACGAAGCGGATGTGAAACATTACAGCTTCGTGCCTGTGCGGGGCCAAGATGTGTTGATCCATGCGGGTGACACGAAAGGCGGGCCATTGATGTTGGAATACAATCGCAACGGACGCTGGGCTGCTATTCCTTGGGGGGCACCTTTCACGGTGTCTGGCCTGAAGCCGAATGAGGAAGTTCAGGTTCGCATCTCGAAAAAGCCGTCTGCTCCCTTCGTAGCGGGTGATATCTACAAGCTCGAGTTTGGCTCAGCGCCTTACTACACCGACAGTCGTGTCCAGGGCGATACCGGTGATCTGCGGCACTACTGGGCGACTACGCAGGCCTACCGAGTCTTGAGTTGGTCGGTCCGGTTGAGTGATTCGACAGGGCAGCCGGTCGAAGGTGCTACCGCCACTTTGAAGTTGGACAAAGGGGCGGATGAGACCCCATACGACCTTGTAACGGATGTTACCGGTAATGCCGTGGGTGTCGTTCAGTTGGGCGGGTGTTATGGGCAGCTGAAGTCTGAGCCTTTCTGGACCAGCAGTGGCAAGTACCGATATAAGTGGGAAGTTGAATATAACCTGGGACATTGGTTGATCCAGATTCAAGGCAAAGAGGCGTCGGGGGTGGGAGGACACAACGTACCGAATGTTTCATTCGCACATATATGTTATCAGAATATGTTGCGTAACTAAGCCTGTCAGGTCCCCGGCAAAGCGCACATATATGTTCGCTTTGCCGGGTTCTATCGAACGATCAGGCCTCGATGTGCAGGCCCTGTTTTTTCTCGATCGGATTCTTCTCGGCCTTTTTATGCAATTGATCCAGCCAGGAGTCTGGACTTCCCAAGTCCAGCGCACCTTTATTCATCAGTAATCCATAGTCAATCATCTTGTGGAAGTTGCTCAGGTCCAGTTTTACCTTGCCCTCAAACTGTGGCTTATCCAGCTGAGTCAACTCGATTACGGCCTTGGCGTGCTTGAGGGTCAGGGGTTGCAAGCCTTTGGCCTCGTTCAACAGGGTATTCAATATTTCCTCATCCCTGGCAGTCAGGGTGTCGGGGGGCGAAGTGACTTTCAACTGCCCGTCTTCGGCCACGGTGAAGCCCATTACGTTATGGGCCAGACCAGACCATTTGCTTTGCAGGTCTTTTTTGAAGTCGGAGTAAATCCCTTCCATTCTTTTGAGCACCAGATCTGCCTGGAATGCATGATGCCTAATCATTGAATTTCTAAAGCTTTCTATCAGAGGAGGTAGGTCATAGAACCCGCTAAGTGATTCGAGCGAATTCAAAAATTCATCCACCTCATTCAGTTTTTCGCTGCTGAGATTTCTAGCTACACCTTGAGGCGCTCGGAGTTTCTCGATGGTCAACCTTAACCTGTCATCCATTACCGAAATGTCGAATTTCTCAGGCTGGGCTTTTTCCGTGTTCGCTTTCAATGTTTGCGGATACGGAACTTGAAAAGATGCAGCGGCACTTACATTCATGTCAGCTTCTCGTCGTGGGGTTTCATGGTGCTTAACGGCCAACCCCGGAAATGGATGACCTGATAAACACGTAGGAGAAATCCGAACAGGAAGTAGGTACTTTCAAGTGTGCCGTTGTCGGCTGTTACAGGGCGGTTTGAAGAGGCTTCAGGTGACTTGCGGCAGTGATTCCGGCCGTGACCAGATCCACAGGTTGCCCAGCCCCATCCCGGCAATCGCCAGGTAAATCGGCCAGCCGTGATCGAGCATCACCAGCATCAGACCGGCACACAACAGCATGCTGACCGTGGCGCTGACTTTTGCCCGACGCGCGATGATCTTGCCGTTGCGCCAGTTATGGAGGATAGGGCCGAACAGCCGGTGGTTTTCCAGCCAGGCGCTCAGGCGCGGCGAACTGCGGGTCGCGGCCCAGGCGGCCAGCAGGATGAACTCGGTGGTTGGCAGGCCGGGTATGACGATGGCGATCAGGCCGATGCCCAGGCTGACATAGGCCAGCAGGCCGAAGAGGAGGCGGGAGAGTTTTGAAGAGGCAGGCATGGGTTCAAGGCAACACGTGAGGCGAATCGAAATCCTACAGACTTGCTTCGTCCAATGTGGAAGCGGCGGTGCGGCGATCCGACTTGCTCGCGAAGGCGGTCTGACATTCAAAAAACATGTCGACTGATACTCCGCTTTCGTCGGAACGCCGCCCGGAGCAAGCCCGCTCCCATAGGGACAGCGGTGTGTCAGGCGACTTCCGGCGCGCTGGCGTAAGCCTGCTCCAGCAACACGGTAAACCGGTTGAACGCGTCGATGGCGCCTTTTTCCACTTCGGCTTCTTCCTGGGTGCTGAATGCCAGGCCGTCCAGGGTCTGGACGAAGCGCTTCCAACCTTCAGCGCGGCCACCGGCCGGTTCGCCGAGGTGGCGGGCGCCGAAGGTTTCGCTCAGGCCAAGGCCCACGGCACGCTTGATCAGGAACGCCGCACCGAGCTTCGAGCCTTCCGAAACAAAGATCCAGCCGAGGGCTTCAGCCTTGGTCGGGTTCTTCAGTGCGCCGGCCACAGGTGTCGGCACGTCGGTGTCCAGGTCCGCGAGGTCGGCCCTGGCGGCATCGGCACGGCAGCGGGCCGGCAGATCCGGGACGATGGCGGTCAGTTCGGCATCGTTGTACAGCGACACCAGTTCCGACTGGAACAGGTACTGCGCTACCACGAAGCGGGCGAAATTGGCCGGGGTTTCAAACGGGGAGTGGGCCTTGACCAGGGCATCGAGCTTGCTGTGCGGCTCGTTGGTGATCTGGTTCAATCGCTGTGAGCGCAGGTTGGGGCGTTGTTCGGTGGCCTGGGTAGTCATGGCAATTCCTTGGAGAAAGAAGAGGCGCTTGGTAACGAGACGAACAGCAAGGCGCCTGACAGTAAAAAAACCTCACCGGGCGGCTTGATGAAACCGCCCAGCGGGATGTGCGGATCAGATATCCCAGATCAGGTTGACCGCAAAGTTGCGACCCGGCTGGGTCAGGCGATCGAGGTTGGCCGGTTGGGTCACCGAGGCCTCGCCGACGCTGTCGTAGCCGCGCACGTCATCCCACAGCCAGTATTTCTTGTCGGTGAGGTTGTAGACGCCGCCGCTGACGGTCACGTCGTCGGTCACTTTGTAGAACGCGCTCAGGTCCAGAATGCCGAAACCGGGGGTCTTGAACTGGGTGCTGGTGCCGTCCGGGGTCTTGAAGCTGGTGCTGTCGACGCGGTCCTTCTTCTTCACCAGGGTCCAGCTGAGCAAACCGCCGTAGGTATCCTGGTCGTAGCCGAGGCCGAATACACCGGTCAGCGGGTTGACGCTGTTGAGCGGCTCGCCGTTGTCGTCATTGCGACCGTAGGCATAGGCCACCGAGCCCTGGGTGTAGAGGCCTTGCGGCGCGCCGAAGGCGTCGAGGTTCAGGCGGCCCTTGACCTCGGCCCCCTTGATGGTGGCGTGCTTGATGTTGTTGCTCTGGAACGTGGTCTCGGTGTAGCCCGGAGTGATGGCGTTCTCGTTAATGAAGTCGCGGTACTTGTTGTAGAACACCGCCACATCAAACGAGCCCTGCTCGAAGTTGCCGCGCAAACCCGTTTCGTAGCTTTTGCTCTTTTCCGGTTCGAGGTCCGGATTAGGCGCGACCCGATAGCCGCCGGCGATGTTTTCGAAACGACCATACAACGCCTTGGCGGTCGGGGTGCGGAAGCCTTCGGCGTATTGGCCGTACCAGGTGTAGTGATCGTTGAAGCTGTAGGTGGTGCCGAATTTCGGCGACAGGCGATGCCAGGTCTTGGTCTCGTCGCTCACCGTGCCGTTGCCGCTCTGGTCGGCGGTGGCCAGGAACTCGTCGGTGATATGCGGCTTGAGCTGGGTGTAGTCGTAGCGTGCACCGGGCAGGAAGGTCCAGTTGCCCCAGCTGATCTGATCCTGGGCGAACAGGGCGTAGCTATTGATGGTCGGGTCCGGGAAGTCACTGGCGGGTGTCAGCGTGTCGCTGGCGCTAGGGGCGCCAATGACACGGCAGGCACCGGCCACGGTCAGGCAGGTGCCGGTACCGGTACGCAGGCCGGTGACTTTGTCCTGCTTGATGGTGGTGCCATAGGTGACGAAGTGATCGGTATCGGCGATGGCAAACGACTTGTCAGCCTGGGCATCGAATACCCATTGGCGATCCTTGTAAGTCGTATCACGGTTACGCAGCACGGTCCGCGACGGCGGCGCGTAGATCTCTTCGGTGCTCTGGTCGGTCTTGGCGATCTGGTAGTTCAGCGTCCACTTGATGTTGTCAGCCAGAGTGCTGTCCAGACCGAAGCTGTGTTCCAGGCCAAAGCGTTCGCGGGTGATCGTGTCGTTACCGGTACGGGACTTGTAGTAGCCGAACCCGCGTCCGGCATTGAACGGGCCGCCCACTGCGCTCAATTGATTGGTGTCGCGGTCGTCCTTGTAATGCTCGTAGGTCAGGCCAAAACGCGCGTCGTCGGCGTAATTCCAGCCCAGTTTGGCCAGCACGCTGGTGGTGCGCGCGTCCTGGGGGTTGGCCTCCGTGCGGTTCAGACCAGTGCCGCCGGTATCGCCATAGGACTCTGTTTCATGGCCGTTGCGTTGACTCAGATGCAAAAGGCCATCGAACTCGCCGGTGCGGCCGGCGACGGTGCCGGAAGTCAGCCAGCTGTCGTCGGCGGAGCTGTAGCCGGTTTTCAGGCGCGCGCCGACATCCTTGCCTGGCTTGATGATGTCGTCCGGGTCCAGCGTGTAGTAGCTGACCGCACCGCCAATGGCGCTGCTGCCATACAGCACCGACGCCGGGCCCCGGAGGATTTCCACACGCTTGACGATTTCCGGATCGACATAGTTGCGGTTGGTCTGGGCATAGGGGCCGTTGAAGAAACCGTCGGGTACCTGCACGCCATCGACCTGGGTCAGCACGCGGTCGCCATCGATGCCGCGAATGTTGTAACCCGTGATGCCGGCGCGTTGGCCTGAACCACCCACCGAAACACCGGGCTCGTAACGCACCAGTTCCTTGATGGTGTTGACGTTGTTTCGGTCCAGATCTTCGCGAGTGTAGACAGAGACCGTGCTCGGTACGCTGTTCACATCCTGCTCGTTACGGGTGGCGCTGATGGTCACCTGTTGCAGGTTGAGCGTACTGCTGCCACTGCGCTTTTCCAGGACGATGCTGTTGTTGCCCAGTTTGCGATAGCCCAGGTTGGTCCCCACCAACAGGCGATCCAGGGCGTTCTCCGGCGACAGGGAACCGCGGACTCCCGGCGAGGCCACACCTTGTGCCAGCTCCGACGACACGCCGACCTGCCAGCCCGTCACGGCGGTAAAGGCATTGAGTGCCGACACCAGTGATTGCTGGGGAATGGCGAATGCGTAGTCGCCCATTTTGCGGGTCGACTGCTCGGTAGTGGTGGCGGCCATGAGCGGTGCGGTACCGGCCATCAGGATGGCGGCGGTCAGCAGCGACAGCACGCGGGAAGGTGTAGGGGCTTGGCGGGTAAGGCGAGGGGACATCGATAGCGCTCCGTGTCGCACGAATCTTTATAGGTGCTGATTGGCAGGGTTAGATGCGAATCAATTGCATTGGCTATAACGAGACGTACGGGGTTTGGCTATCGAGTAAAAATAATTCTCATTCAGTTCAGGATGACCAGCGCCGGGAATTCCTGGAGCCGGGCCGAGGTGATATGGGCCAGGGAGCGAACCACGTCCAGCGGCTGATCGAGGCGGTAGTTGCCCGTCACGGTGACATCGGCCAACTGCTCGTTGTTGTTGATGATCCAGCCCGGGTAGTAGCGGCGAAGTTCTGCCAGCACCTGGTTCAACGGGCAGTTTTCGAACACCAGACGTCCCTGGACCCACGCCAGGTCGGTGGCGGCATCCAGCTTGGCCGGGCGGTCGAAGCCGTTGGGGCCGATGCGAATGCTTTCCCCGGCGGACAAGCGCACCCGGGCGTCATTGCGGGTGGCGCGCAAGTCGACATCGCCGCGCTGTACCCGCACCTGTGCCACGCCGTCGAGGTAACGCACGGCAAACGCGGTATCGCGAACGCTGGCCGTGACCGGTCCGGCATCGATTTCCAGGGGTTGGCCGCGATTGGCCTGCACTTCGAAAAACGCTTCGCCCTGATACAGACGGGCAACACGTTGCTGGTCGTTGATGGTGCTTGAAAACGCCGAATTGGTATTGAGCAGGACCCTGGAGCCGTCCTCCAATTGCAGGCGCTGGCGCTCGCCGACCACGGTCAGGTGATCGGCCTGCAGGCGCATCGGCAAACTGCTGAAACTGAACAGCCCGAGCAGCAGCACGGCGGCGGTGGCCAGTGGTTTCCAGTGCGGACGCAGACGGGCAATGGCAGTGACTTTCGCGGGGCGCGCAGCCAGGCTTTGCGCGCACTGCGCCACTTGTGGGCCGTCCCAGATCGCCTGGGCCTTGGCGAACGCCTGGGCATTCAACGGATCGGCGTCAAGCCATGCATGGAATTGGCGGGTCTGCTCCTCGTCGGGACTGTCGAGCACGATCAGCCAGTCCAGGGCCTGGTCCATCGCGCTTGCGGGGTCCTGCGCCGATGAAGGCTCTGGGGAGCGGTGGTTGTCCGTCACGGCGTTTCCTCGGCAGTGTCTGTGCACGGCTGTTTTTTTAGTGAAGCGTAGAAAGTGGGCCAAGGGTAGCAAAGCCCGATGATCAGCGCAGTCGGTCCAGATAAGCGCAGGGCCTTGGCGCTCAGTTGGCGTTCATGCGATCGGCAACCCCGATGCAGATCGACATGATCAGTTTGAGTTCTTTCTGCACAGTACTGAGGGACACGTTCAGCTCCTCGGCGATTTCCTGGTAGCTGTGCCCGTGCAGGCGGCTGAGGATGAAAATTCGCTGTTGGCGGGCGCTGAGTTGACCGAGGCTCACGTTCAGGCGCTCCAGCAATTGTTCGGCATGGGCGGCGTCTTCGGCGCTGCTGGTGGGGGCGGCGATGCTGTGCACCAACTCCTGCGGCACGTCATCGACCATGGTGCGCGAATGGATGCGCCGCGCGCGCAAATGGTCCAGCGCCAGGTTGCGTGCCGTCTGGAAGACAAAGGGCTCAAGATGATCGATGGCCCGTTCGCTCAATGCACGGGTCACCCGCAGGTAGGTTTCCTGCAAGAGGTCTTCAGCAGTGCTGTGATTGTTGACCATCCGTTCCAGCGTGCGCAGCAGGGAGGTGCGCTGGGTGAGGAAAACGTGGTTGAAGCGCGACTGACTCACGGGAGAACCTGATCCATTTCGAGTAGATGATAATGCTTATCATCTACTCGAGTGGTCAAGTCCTGATTTGTGAAGCTTTATGCGCGGCCCTGCAAGTAGGTGGCGTAATCGGGAATCCGATGGGGGTGCGCCTGATCCATCAGCGGGCTGCTGAGCAGGTAGTCTGCGCTGCATTCGTTGCACGCCACCGGGATGTTCCACACCGCCGCGACCCGCAGCAACGCCTTGATGTCCGGGTCGTGGGGCTGGGGTTCGAACGGGTCCCAGAAAAACACCAGCATGTCGACCCGCTGCTCGGCGATTTGCGCGCCGAGCTGTTGGTCGCCGCCCAACGGCCCGCTGATCATGCTTTGCACCGGCAGGTCGAGGCGTTGTTGCAACAACAACCCCGTGGTGCCGGTGGCGACCAGATCATGCCGGGCCAGCCTGTCTTTTTGCCGTTCGGCCCAGTCCAGCAAGAACACCTTGCAGTGGTCATGGGCGACCAGGGCGATACGCTTGCGCGCCGCCATGGTCTTTTGCGTAAAGCTGATGCCGATCATGGGGGGCTCCAGGACATGAATACGATGCTGTGCATTGCACACATCTGTAGGAGCTGCCGGAGGCTGCGATCTTTTGATCTTGTTCTTAAAAAGCAAAATCAAAAGATCGCAGCCTCCGGCAGCTCCTACAGTCGTAAGCTTCGCTTACTCGGCGTTGCACAGCGCCAGGCAGTTATCGAGCATGCGGTTGGAGAAACCCCATTCGTTGTCGTACCAGGCCAGTACCTTGAGCAGCTTGCCGCTGGACTTGGTGTGGTTGGCATCGAAGATCGACGACAGCGGGTTGTGGTTGAAGTCGCTGGAAACCAGCGGCAGGGTGTTATAGCCAAGGATCTTAGAGTGCTGGCTGGCTTGCTTGAGCAGCGCGTTGACTTCCTCTGCGCTGGCTTCTTTTTTCAGTTGCACGGTCAGGTCCACCAGCGACACGTTGATCACCGGGACGCGCACCGCCATGCCGGTCAGTTTGCCTGCCAGTTCCGGCAGCACCAGGCCGACCGCTTCGGCGGCACCGGTCTTGCTCGGGATCATGTTCTGGGTGGCCGAACGGGCACGGTACGGGTCAGTGTGGTAGACGTCGGTCAGGTTCTGGTCGTTGGTGTAGGCGTGAATGGTGGTCATCAGACCGCTTTCGATGCCCAACTCGCGATGCAACACCTGGGCCACCGGAGCCAGGCAGTTGGTGGTGCACGACGCGTTGGAAATGATCTGGTGCGATTGGCGCAGAATGTCGTGGTTCACCCCGTAAACGACGGTGGCGTCGGCGCCTTTGGCCGGGGCCGAGATGATCACTTTGCGCGCGCCCGCCGTAATATGCGCGGCGGCCTTGGCCCGGTCGGTGAACAGACCGGTGCATTCGAACACTACATCAATCTTTTCCGCGGCCCAGGGCAGGTCGGCCGGGTTGCGGATGGCACTGACCGAAATGCGGTCGCCGTTGACCGTCAGGCTCTCCTGGTCATGCTGGACATCGGCATCGAACGTGCCGTGAACGGTGTCGTACTTGAGCAGATGAGCATTGATCGCGCTGTCGCCCAGGTCGTTGATGGCGACGATCTGCAGATCCTGACGGTAGCCCTGGGTATAGAGTGCTCGCAGGACATTACGGCCGATGCGGCCAAAACCATTGATTGCGATTCGAAGAGTCATAGTGCGGCGCTACCGTCGTTTTGTTGTTGGAATTACAAGATTATTCGCAAAAAAATAGAAAACAAGCCTTTTTAATGGCAATATTTTGTTCAATCTACAACGAGTGACCTGAATCAACTGGTCCAACCGATCAAGAAAACCGTCTGTCATCCCATCGACACCGGGCTTTGATCAGCATAGACAATCAGGTCGCCACATCCGTTAGCCTGGAGTTCTACACATGCATCCCCGCGTCCTTGAGGTCACCGAACGGCTTATCGCCCGCAGCCGCGCCACGCGTGAGGCTTACCTTGCATTGATTCGCGGTGCGGCCAGCGACGGTCCGATGCGCGGCAAGCTGCAATGCGCCAACTTCGCCCACGGCGTGGCCGGATGCGGCAGCGACGACAAGCACAGCCTGCGGATGATGAACTCCGCCAACATTGCGATTGTTTCGTCATATAACGACATGCTCTCGGCGCACCAGCCGTACGAAGTCTTTCCGGAGATGATCAAAAAGGCTCTGCGCGAGATCGGCTCCGTCGGCCAGTTCGCCGGCGGCACCCCGGCCATGTGCGATGGCGTGACCCAGGGCGAGCCGGGCATGGAACTGAGCCTGCCGAGCCGCGAAGTGATCGCGTTGTCCACGGCCGTGGCGCTGTCCCACAACATGTTCGACGGCGCACTGCTGCTTGGCATCTGCGACAAGATCGTGCCGGGCCTGATGATGGGCGCCCTGCGCTTTGGCCATCTGCCGATGATTTTCGTGCCGGGTGGGCCGATGGTCTCGGGCATTTCCAACAAGCAGAAAGCCGACGTGCGCCAGAAGTACGCCGAAGGCAAGGCAACTCGCGAAGAGTTGCTGGAATCGGAAATGAAGTCCTACCACAGCCCTGGCACTTGCACCTTCTACGGCACCGCCAACACCAACCAGTTGCTGATGGAAGTCATGGGCCTGCACCTGCCGGGCGCGTCCTTCGTCAACCCGAACACGCCGTTGCGCGATGCCTTGACCCGCGAAGCGGCGCATCAGGTCACGCGTTTGACCAAGCAGAACGGTGACTACATCCCGATCGGTGAAATCGTCGATGAGCGTTCGCTGGTCAACTCGATTGTCGCGCTGCACGCCACCGGCGGCTCGACCAACCACACCCTGCACATGCCGGCCATCGCCATGGCAGCGGGCATTCAATTGACCTGGCAGGACATGGCCGACCTCTCCGAAGTCGTGCCGACCCTCAGCCACGTCTACCCGAACGGTAAAGCCGACATCAACCACTTCCAGGCCGCGGGGGGCATGTCGTTCCTGATCCGTGAGCTGCTGGAAGCCGGGTTGCTCCATGAAAACGTCAATACCGTGATGGGCCATGGCCTGAGCCGCTACACCCAGGAGCCGTTCCTCGACAATGGCCAACTGGTCTGGCGCGAAGGCGTGACCGACAGCCTCGATGAAAGCATCCTGCGTCCGGTCGCCCGTGCATTCTCGGCCGAAGGTGGCTTGCGGGTGATGGAAGGTAACCTCGGTCGTGGCGTGATGAAAGTCTCCGCCGTGGCCGTGGAAAACCAGATCGTCGAAGCGCCGGCCATGGTGTTCCAGGATCAGCAGGACCTGGCCGATGCGTTCAAGGCCGGTTTGCTGGAGAAGGATTTTGTCGCGGTGATGCGCTTCCAGGGCCCGCGCTCCAACGGCATGCCGGAGCTGCACAAGATGACGCCGTTCCTCGGCGTGCTGCAGGATCGCGGCTTCAAAGTCGCGCTGGTGACCGACGGGCGCATGTCCGGTGCGTCGGGGAAAATCCCGGCGGCCATTCATGTCAGCCCCGAAGCTTATGTCGGTGGCGCTTTGGCGCGGGTGCAAGAGGGCGATATCATCCGCGTCGATGGCGTCAAAGGCACCCTGGAGCTTATGGTGGACGCCGAAGAATTCGCAGCGCGCACGCCGGCCAAAGGCCTGTTGGGCAACAACATCGGCACCGGTCGCGAGCTGTTCGGTTTCATGCGCATGGCCTTCAGCTCGGCGGAGCAGGGCGCCAGCGCCTTCACTTCTGCCCTGGAGACGCTTAATTGAAACTGGCTTTGGTCGGTGACATCGGTGGGACCAACGCACGTTTCGCGTTGTGGAAAAACCAGCAACTGGAATCGGTCCAGGTACTGGCAACGGCAGATTTCCCCAGCCCTATCGATGCGATCAGCTTCTATTTGAATGGCCTGGGGCTGGCGCCGGGTGCGATCGGTTCGGTGTGCCTGTCGGTGGCAGGCCCGGTGAGCGGTGATGAATTCAAATTCACCAACAATCACTGGCGCCTGAGCCGCAAGGGCTTTTGCCAGACCTTGCAGGTGGATCAGCTGTTGCTGGTCAACGACTTCTCGGCCATGGCCCTGGGCATGACCCGTTTGCAGCCCGGCGAATTCCGCGTGGTCTGCGCGGGCACGCCCGAGCCGTTGCGCCCGGCGGTGGTGATTGGCCCGGGCACCGGCCTGGGCGTCGGCACCTTGCTCGATCTGGGCGAGGGCCGTTTTGCCGCATTGCCGGGGGAGGGTGGTCACGTCGATCTGCCATTGAGCAGTGCACGTGAAACCCAGCTCTGGCAGCACATCTTCAACGAAATCGGCCATGTCAGTGCGGAAACAGCCCTGAGCGGTGGCGGCTTGCCCCGTGTCTATCGGGCGATCTGTGCGGTGGACGGGCACACGCCTGTGCTCGATACGCCGGAAGCGATTACTGCTGCCGGGCTGGCGGGCGACCCGATTGCCGTGGAAGTGCTTGAGCAGTTCTGCTGCTGGCTCGGTCGCGTGGCCGGCAACAACGTGCTGACCACCGGTGGACGCGGTGGCGTGTACATCGTGGGCGGGGTGATTCCGCGGTTTGCCGATTTCTTCCTCGAAAGCGGTTTCGCCCGCTGCTTCGCCGACAAGGGTTGCATGAGCGATTACTTCAAGGGGATTCCGGTGTGGCTGGTGACGGCGCCGTATTCGGGATTGATGGGTGCGGGTGTGGCTTTGGAGCAATCTCTCCCAGCCTGAAATACGATCAAAATGTGGGAGCGGGCTTGCTCGCGAAAGCAGTGTGTCAGTCAACCAATATGTTGAATGTTACGACGCCTTCGCGAGCAAGCCCGCTCCCACAGTTGTTTCTGTGGTGTTTGTAAAATCAGTGCTTAAGGCATAATCCGCCCAATTCAAACAACAAGGACGCCTTCCTGTGAGCTCAGTCAACAAGTCGATTTTGTTGGTCGATGACGATCAAGAGATACGCGAGTTGCTGGATACCTACCTGACCCGCGCCGGATTTCAGGTCCGTACCACGCCCGACGGTGCCGGCTTTCGCCAGGCGCTGAACGAGGCGCCGAGTGATCTGGTGATCCTTGATGTGATGTTGCCCGACGAAGACGGCTTCAGCCTGTGCCGCTGGATTCGCCAGCATCCGCGTCAGGCGCAGGTGCCAATCATCATGCTCACCGCCAGTTCCGATGAAGCCGATCGCGTCATCGGCCTGGAACTGGGTGCCGACGATTACCTCGGCAAGCCCTTCAGCCCACGGGAATTGCAGGCGCGGATCAAGGCGTTGCTGCGCCGCGCGCAGTTCGGTCAGGAGCGCAGTGGCGGTGAGGTGCTGGCCTTCGATGACTGGCGGCTGGACATGGTCAGCCATCGGCTGTTCCACATCGACGGCGAAGAGGTGATTCTCTCGGGCGCCGACTTTGCGCTGCTGAAGTTGTTTCTCGATCACCCGCAGGAAATCCTCGACCGCGACACCATCGGCAACGCCACCCGTGGCCGTGATCTGATGCCCCTGGATCGCATCGTCGACATGGCGGTCAGCCGGTTGCGCCAGCGCCTGCGTGACACCGAGAAACCGCCGCGGCTGATCCGCACCGTGCGTGGCAGCGGTTACCAACTGGCAGCCAACGTGGTTGCCAGCAATGGTCACTGAGACTTTACGCAAGCTCGCCGACAAGGTGCCGATGCCGCGTTCGCTGCTCGGGCGGATGTTGCTGTTGACCCTGCTGGCGGTGTTGTTCGCCCAAGCACTGTCGAGTGTGATCTGGGTGTCGCAACTGCGTGCCACGCAACTCGAGGGCCTGGTCACCAGCGCCCGTAGCCTGGCCCATTCAATGACCGCCAGCGTCAGTTATTTCCGTTCGTTGCCGGTGGCGTTTCGCCCCTTGGTGCTCGATCAGTTGCGCAGCATGGGCGGCACCCGGTTCGTGGTGACGCTCAACGACAAGCCGCTGGGCATGGAAGTGTTACCCATTACTCCACGCAAAGAGGCGGTGCTCAAGGCGGTGGACGAAGTGCTGCGCCAGTCTCTCGGCCAGGACACCGACATCTCGGTGACTTTCGTCAGCCCGCAAGACCTGCGCATCTTCAATGGCGGCCTCAAGCTTGATGAGTTGCCACGCTCCTGGGCGCACTACGCGCTGACCCTGGAGCCGGTGAATCCGCCGGTGCTGGTCACACAGATCCAGATGGCGCCGGGCGAATGGCTGTACATCGCCTCGCTGTTGCCCGAGCCCTACACCAGCCTTGAAGAGCAGGGCCTGCCGGCGCAGCAGGTGTGGTTCATTGTCCTGACCAGCAGCTTTTTGCTGTTGTTCATCGGCCTGCTGGTGCACTGGCAGAGTCGTCCGCTCAAGCGCCTGGCGCGGGCGGCGCGGGACCTGTCGCTGGGGGCCGATGTGGAACCGGTGGCCGAGGGCGGTGGCAGCGAAGTGGTCGAGGTCGGGCGCGCCTTCAACACCATGCGCGAGCGCATCAGTCGTTACCTGACCGAGCGCAGCCAGTTGTTCAGCGCCATTTCCCACGACCTGCGCACGCCGATCACCCGCTTGCGCCTGCGGGTTGAATTGCTCGAAGACGAAACACTGCAAGCCAAGTTCGGGCGCGACCTGGACGAGCTCGAATTGCTGGTCAAGGGTGCGCTGCAATGCGTGAAAGACACCGACATCCACGAGAACATCGAGCCGGTGGACCTCAACCATGTGCTCGATTGCCTGGTGGAACCCTATCTCGCGCCGAACGGCAACGGCCGCGTTACCCAGCAGGGGCGGGCGCTGGCGTCCTATCCGGGCAAGCCGCTGGCGCTCAAGCGCTGCATCGGCAACCTGATCGACAATGCGTTGAAGTACGGGCAGAACGCGCACCTGCACATCGATGACGATGAAAGCGCGTTCATCCTGCATGTCGATGATGAGGGGCCGGGCGTGCCGGAGCAGCGCCTGGAGCAGGTGTTCGAACCGCACTTCCGCCTGGCCGGGCAGCAGCAGGGTTATGGCTTGGGCTTGGGGATTGCCCGCAACATTGCCCATAGCCATGGCGGTGAGGTCAGCTTGCAGAATTTGCGTGAGGGCGGGTTGCGGGTGACCCTGCAGTTACCCCGCTCGATGGATTGAAAGTCAAAAGATCGCAGCCTTCGGCAGCTCCTACATGGATCCCTGTAGGAGCTGCCGAAGGCTGCGATCTTTTGATCTTGCTATGCAATTGTCACAGCCTGGTGACATAACCCACCCCCTTCGTTACAAGCCCGCCTTCGTCCGTTGTTTATGCTGCCCCTCAGTCATAACAACAAAAAAGGTACGCCATGGACACCTTCCAACCGGCCTTCAGCAGTTGGCTGAATGCACCTGCCCATCAGCAATGGCTCGCCACCGAAGGCTTGCGCCTGCTGGCCTTTGCCAAGGCTTCGAAACTGCCTGAAGGCTTCGGCAACCTCGATGAAAAAGGCCGTCTCCCAGCTGATGCGCAAGCCCACACCATGAACACCGCGCGCATGACCCATAGCTTTGCCATGGCCCATATTCAGGGCTTGCCGGGTTTTGCCGAGCTGGTGGATCACGGTGTTGCCGCCCTGCGCGGACCATTGCGTGATGCGCTGCATGGCGGCTGGTTCGCGACTGCCGAACACCGCGACGGCAATACCGGCAAGAATGCCTACCTGCACGCTTTCGTCGCGCTGGCCGCCAGTTCTGCGGTGGTCGCGCAGCGTCCCGGTGCGCAAGCCTTGCTCGATGACTCGATCGATATCATCGACACTTATTTCTGGTGCGAAGAAGAAGGCGCGATGCGCGAGTCTTTCAGGCGCGACTGGAGCGAAGAGGAGGCGTACCGGGGCGCCAACAGCAACATGCACGCCACCGAAGCCTTCCTCGCCCTGGCCGATGTCACCGATGACAACCGCTGGCTGAGCCGCGCCCAACGGATTGTCGAACGAGTGATCCATGGCCACGCCGCCGCCAACGATTACCTGGTGATCGAGCATTTCGACCGCGCCTGGCAGCCACTGCGGGACTACAACCACGACAATCCGGCCGACGGCTTCCGCCCTTACGGCACCACGCCTGGCCATGGTTTCGAGTGGGCGCGGCTGTTGCTGCACCTCGAAGCTTCGCGGGTGAGAGCGGGGATGCTCACGCCGGGCTGGCTGGTCACCGATGCGCAAAAATTGTTCGAGCACAATTGCCTCCACGGCTGGGATATCGATGGCGCGCCGGGCATCGTCTACACCCTGGACTGGGACAACAAAGCGGTGGTCCGCCATCGCCTGCACTGGACCCATTGCGAAGCCAGCGCCGCCGCCAGTGCCTTGCTCAAGCGCACCGGCGATGAACAATACGAACACTGGTACCGACTGTTCTGGGAATTCTCTGACAGTCATTTCATCGACCGCGAAGGCGGCAGCTGGCATCACGAACTCGATCCGCTGAACCGCCCGAGTGCCGATATCTGGCCCGGCAAGCCTGACCTTTACCACGCCTGGCAAGCCGTGCTGATTCCGCGCCTGGCGTTGGCGCCAAGCATGGCTACGGCGCTGGCGCAGTTGTCCCAGAGCGGTTCTATGTAACCATGCGGTGACATTCGCGCATCCCTTCGTTACCTGCGAAGGGATATCCCCTGTTTAGAATCCTATGCAGCGCAAGCAACAGACTTGCATGCATAACAACAAGAAAGGTGCTCCTAGATGAATGCGATTTCTCGCCTCGCTACTGTCATTTCTCTCGCTTCCCTGTCTGCACTTCCCCTCAGTGTCCTGGCCGCCGAATCCAAAGGTTCCGTTGAAGTCGTTCACTGGTGGACTTCCGGTGGTGAAAAAGCAGCGGTCGATGTCCTGAAGGCTCAAGTCGAAAAAGACGGCTTCACCTGGAAGGACGGCGCAGTCGCCGGCGGTGGCGGTTCCACGGCCATGACCGTACTCAAGAGTCGCGCCGTAGCCGGCAACCCGCCGGGCGTTGCACAGATCAAGGGCCCGGATATCCAGGAGTGGGGCAGCACCGGCCTGCTCAGCACCGACGCGTTGAAAGAAGTATCCAAGTCCGAAAACTGGGATGGCCTGCTGTCGAAGAAAGTCTCCGACACCGTGAAGTACGAAGGTGACTACGTCGCCGTGCCGGTGAACATCCACCGCGTCAACTGGCTGTGGATCAACCCGCAGGTGTTCAAGAAAGCCGGGATCGAAAAAGCCCCGACCACCCTCGAAGAATTCTATGCCGCCGGCGACAAGCTCAAGGCCGCCGGCTTCATCGCGCTCGCCCACGGCGGTCAGCCTTGGCAGGACAGCACCGTGTTCGAAGACATCGTGCTCTCGGTCATGGGTGCTGACGGCTACAAGAAAGCCCTGGTGGACCTGGACCAGAAAACCCTGTCCGGCCCGGAGATGACCAAGTCGTTCGCCGAGCTGAAAAAGATCACCGGCTACATGGACCCGAACCGCGCCGGTCGTGACTGGAACATCGCCGCCGCCGACGTCATCAACGGCAAGGCCGGCATGCAGATGATGGGCGACTGGGCGAAAAGCGAGTGGACGGCGGCGAAGAAAGTCGCGGGCAAGGACTACCTGTGCGTAGCGTTCCCGGGCACTGAAAAAGCCTTCACCTACAACATCGACTCCCTGGCGGTGTTCAAGCTCAAGGCCGATCGCAAGGGCGACATCGCTGCCCAGCAAGACCTGGCCAAGGTCGCCTTGGGTACCGATTTCCAGAAAGTCTTCAGCATGAACAAGGGCTCGATCCCGGTGCGTAACGACATGCTGAACGAAATGGACAAGCTCGGCTTCGACGAGTGCGCCCAGAAGTCGGCCAAGGACTTCATCGCGGACGACAAGACCGGCGGCCTGCAACCGAGCATGGCGCACAACATGGCCACTTCCCTGGCGGTGCAAGGCGCGATCTTCGACGTGGTCACCAACTTCATGAACGACAAGGATGCTGACCCGGCCAAGGCCAGCGCCCAACTGGCCTCGGCTGTCAAAGCTGCCCAGTAATTCCCTGGCATCCCCCCTGTAGGAACTGCCGCAGGCTGCGATCTTTTGATTTTGTTTTTTAAAATCAAGATCAAAAGATCGCAGCCTGCGGCAGCTCCTACAAGGGATCGCACTCCGATCCTTACATCTAAACCTGGATTATCCCGATGAGCTCTGTGGCGGTTTTCAGCAAAGCCTCACCGTTCGATGCGCTGCAACGCTGGCTACCCAAGTTGGTACTCGCGCCGAGCATGCTGATCGTGTTGGTTGGTTTCTACGGTTACATCATCTGGACGTTCATTCTGTCCTTCACCAACTCCAGCTTCATGCCGAGCTACAAGTGGGTCGGCCTGCAGCAATACATGCGCTTGATGGACAACGACCGCTGGTGGGTCGCGAGCAAGAACCTCGCGCTGTTCGGCGGCATGTTCATCGGCATCAGCCTGGTGCTGGGCGTGTTCCTCGCGGTGCTGCTGGACCAGCGCATTCGCAAGGAAGGCTTCATCCGCACCGTCTACCTGTACCCGATGGCGCTGTCGATGATCGTCACCGGTACCGCGTGGAAATGGCTGCTCAACCCAGGCCTGGGCCTGGACAAGATGCTGCGTGACTGGGGCTGGGAGGGCTTTCGTCTCGACTGGCTGGTGGATCAGGATCGCGTCGTTTACTGCCTGGTGATCGCCGCCGTGTGGCAAGCCTCCGGGTTTGTCATGGCTATGTTCCTTGCCGGTCTGCGCGGTGTCGATCAATCGATCATCCGTGCCGCGCAAGTCGACGGTGCGAGCCTGCCGACCATCTACCTGAAGATCGTCCTGCCGAGCCTGCGCCCGGTGTTCTTCAGTGCCTTCATGATCCTGGCGCACATCGCGATCAAGAGCTTCGACCTGGTCGCGGCGATGACCGCGGGCGGTCCGGGTTACTCCTCCGACCTGCCGGCAATGTTCATGTATTCCTTCACCTTCAGCCGTGGCCAGATGGGCATCGGTTCGGCCAGCGCCATGCTGATGCTCGGTGCCGTGCTGACCATCCTCGTGCCGTACCTGTACTCCGAGCTGCGAGGCAAACGCCATGACTAATCAACTCGGCAAACCAGCATTGAGCTTCAGCCGCATCGCGATCTACGCCACCCTGCTGTTGGCAGCGGCGGTGTACCTGATTCCGTTGGTGGTGATGCTGCTGACCAGTTTCAAATCCCCGGAAGACATCCGTACCGGCAACCTGTTGAGCTGGCCGACCGTGATCGACGGCATCGGCTGGATCAAGGCCTGGGACGTGGTCGGTGGCTACTTCTGGAACTCGGTGAAGATCACCGTGCCAGCGGTGCTGATTTCCACGTTTATTGGTGCGATGAATGGCTACGTGCTGTCGATGTGGCGCTTCCGTGGTTCACAGCTGTTCTTCGGCCTGCTGCTGTTCGGCTGCTTCCTGCCGTTCCAGACCGTGCTGCTGCCGGCCTCGTTCACCCTCGGCAAGTTCGGCCTGGCCAACACCACCACCGGCCTGGTGCTGGTGCACGTGGTCTACGGCCTGGCGTTCACCACGCTGTTCTTCCGCAACTACTACGTGAGCATTCCGGATGCGCTGGTCAAGGCCGCAAGGCTCGATGGCGCGGGCTTCTTCACGATCTTCCTGAAGATCCTGCTGCCGATGTCGATCCCGATCGTGATGGTCTGCCTGATCTGGCAGTTCACCCAGATCTGGAACGACTTCCTGTTCGGCGTGGTGTTCGCCAGTGGCGACGCCCAGCCAATTACCGTGGCCCTGAACAACCTGGTCAACACCAGCACCGGGGCCAAGGAATACAACGTTGATATGGCCGCCGCGATGATCGCCGGGCTGCCGACACTGCTGGTCTACATATTCGCTGGCAAGTATTTCCTGCGTGGGCTGACGTCCGGCGCGGTCAAGGGGTAGAAACATGGCAACTCTCGAATTACGCAACGTCAACAAGACCTACGGCCCCGGCTTGCCGGACACCCTGAAAAACATCGAACTGAAGATCGATGACGGTGAGTTCCTGATCCTGGTCGGCCCGTCGGGCTGCGGCAAGTCGACCTTGATGAACTGCATCGCCGGCCTGGAAACCATCAGCGGCGGCGCGATCCTGGTGGACGATGCCGATATCAGCGGCATGAGCCCCAAGGATCGCGACATTGCCATGGTGTTCCAGTCCTACGCGCTGTACCCGACCATGAGCGTGCGCGACAACATCGCCTTCGGCCTGAAGATCCGCAAAATGCCGATCGCCGAAATCGACGAAGAAGTCGCTCGGGTTTCCAAGCTGTTGCAGATCGAACACCTGCTCAGCCGCAAGCCCGGCCAGCTCTCCGGCGGCCAGCAACAGCGCGTGGCGATGGGCCGTGCCCTGGCGCGGCGGCCGAAGATCTATCTGTTCGACGAGCCGCTGTCCAACCTCGACGCCAAGCTGCGGGTCGAGATGCGCACCGAAATGAAACTGATGCACCAGCGCCTGAAAACCACCACGGTCTACGTGACCCACGACCAGATCGAAGCCATGACCCTGGGCGACAAAGTGGCGGTGATGAAGGACGGGATCATCCAGCAGTTCGGTACGCCGAAGGACATCTACAACAACCCGGCCAACCTGTTCGTGGCGAGCTTCATCGGTTCGCCGCCGATGAACTTCATCCCACTGCGCCTGCAGCGCAAGGACGGTCGCCTGCTGGCGCTGCTCGACAGCGGCCAGGCCCGTTGCGAGCTGCCGCTGGGCATGCAGGACGCCGGTCTTGAGGACCGCGAAGTGATCCTCGGCATGCGCCCTGAGCAGATCATCCTGGCCAATGGCGAAGCGAATGGCTTGCCGACCATTCGCGCCGAAGTCCAGGTCACCGAACCGACCGGGCCGGACACCCTGGTCTTCGTCAACCTCAACGACACCAAGGTCTGCTGCCGCCTGGCACCGGATGTGGCGCCAGCGGTGGGCGAGACCCTGACCCTGCAATTCGATCCGGCGAAAGTGCTGCTGTTCGATGCGAAAACGGGTGAGCGACTGGGGGTCGCTGGCGTAGCGAAAACCGAATCACACGCTGCCAACGTCGCACAGTTCAAAGGCCGCTGAAGATCAAGAAATGTGGGAGCGGGCTTGCTCGCGAAAGCGGTGGATCAGTCGACATCTGCGTTGAATGGCACACCGCATTCGCGAGCAAGCCCGCTCCCACAGGGGAATCCGTGGTGCGCGGCCTGTCGTGCATCGCAACTGATGTAACCGCGTTAAAGAAGAAAAGTTAATAACAATAAAACGAGGAAGTAGGGATGAAGATGAAGAACAAGGCCCGGTTGATCTGCCAGGTTTCAGCAGCGGCAGCACTGGTTCTGGCCGGCAATGCGATGGCCGATGAAGCGTTCAGCTCAGACTCCAAATGGATGACGGGCGACTGGGGTGGCGAGCGTACCAAGCTGATCGAGCAGGGTATCGACATAAAGATGGACTACGTTGGTGAAGTCGGTGGCAACCTGCATGGCGGGTTCAACGATGACAAGACCGCGCGCTATGCCGACCAGTTTGGCCTGGGCGCGGCGCTGGACCTGGAGAAACTGTTCGGCTGGGATAACACCCAGGCCAAGATCCAGCTCACCAACCGTAACGGTGAAAACATCTCCAACGACCGTATTGGCGATCCACGTGCCGGCACCTTGAGTTCCTCCCAGGAAGTCTATGGTCGCGGCCACATGGTCCGTCTGACCCAGCTGTGGATTCAGCACCAGTTCTTCGACAACAAGCTGGACGTCAAGGCCGGTTACTTCGGTGAAGGTGAAGACTTCAACACCTTCCCGTGCGAATTCCAGAACCTGGCGTTCTGCGGATCCCAGGTCGGTAACTGGGCCACCAACATCTGGTACAACTGGCCGGTCAGCCAGGCGGCGATCCGCGTGAAGTACAACATCAATGACGAGCTCTACGCTCAGATTGGTGCGTACAACCAGAACCCGACGCAACTGGAACACGGTAACGGTTTCAAACTCAGCGGCAGTGGCACTGAGGGCACCGTGTTGCCGGTCGAACTGGTCTGGTCGCCGAGGGTCAACAACCTGCCGGGCGAGTACCGTGTCGGTTACTACAAAAGCACAGCCCCGGCAGACGACGTTCTCGAAGACGACAACGGCCAGAACGCAGCGACCAGCGGCAACCCTTATCGCGTCCACGATAGCAAGCACGGCTACTGGTTCGTCGCGCAGCAGCAACTCACCAGCCACAATGGCGATGCTTCCCGTGGTCTGAACATCGCGGCCAACGCCACGTTCCACGACAAGGACACCAACTTCATCGACAACTACCAGTCGCTGATGTTCGTGTACAAGGGCCCGTTCGACGCGCGTCCGAAGGATGACGTGGGCATCGGTTTCGCCCGTATCCATGTCAACGATGATGTGAAGAAAAACGCCGAGCTGACCAACGTGGCCAACGGTGTTTCGGAATACGACAATCCGCTGTTCTCGCCGATTCGTGAAACCGAATACAACTACGAGATCAACTACGGCTTCCACGTCACCAACTGGCTGACCGTACGTCCCAACCTGCAATACGTCACGCACCCGGGTGGTGTGGATGAAGTCGACAACGCGCTGGTGGCCGGCCTGAAAATTCAGTCGGTGTTCTAACGCGTCTGCGATAAGCTTCTCTCCATGTGCGCATATTTGCGGACAGCCATGGCTGTCCGCTTTTTTTTGCGGGCCGCGCACCCCGGTGACAGTTGATTTCAGGACCGTGGCACATGCTTGAGCATCCGCTACAACGCTTCTTCAAATCCTTGCGCGAACGTCCGGTGTTCGCGTGGGAGCGCTATCAGACGCGCGACGTGCTGGTGATCGACCATCCGCTGTGTCAGGCGGTGTTCAGCCGTCAGGGCGCGCAGTTGCTGCACTTCCAGCCCAAGGGCCAGAAACCCTGGCTGTGGTGCGCGGCAAAGTGGCCGCAGGTCGGCGCCATTCGTGGCGGCGTGCCGGTGTGTTGGCCCTGGTATGGCCGGCATCCGAGCGAGAACGCCTGGCCGTCCCATGGCTGGGCGCGGTTGCTCGACTGGAAGCTGCTCGACAGCAACAGTGACGACGATGGCGTGCGATTGCACTGGCAACTGAAGCTGTGCGACTGGCAGGTGGACCTGCACGCGCACCTGGGTGAACGCATGGAACTGCGCCTGAGCACCGAGCATCAGGACGACATGCCGTGCCAGTTGAGCCAGGCTTTGCACGCTTACTGGCGTATTGGCGATGTCAGTGAGATAGCGCTGTCTGGGCTCGAAGGCGCGCAGGGTTACGACCAGCTGAGCCGGCAGGTTTGTCAGCAGGAAGGCGAGTTACGCGTGGACGGCGGATGCCAGCGGGTGTTCCAGCACGACGGCGAATTGCAGTTGAACGACCATGCCTGGGACCGGGCGTTGTGCATCGATACCGGGGATACGGCCGACACCGTGGTGTGGCATCCCGGTTCACGTCCGCTGCTCGGCGTGACCTGGAACGAGATATCCGAATTTGTCTGTGTGGAAGCGGCGAGTGGAGGCACCGACAGCCTGTGCCTGAAACCGGGGGAGCGGGCGCATTTGAGTTTGCAGGCGCGGGTGGGGGGGTGTAAAGAAGATCAAAAGATCGCAGCCTTCGGCAGCTCCTACACAAGCGCGTATACCTGTAGGAGCTGACGAGTGAAACGAGGCTGCGATCTTTTGCGCGAAGCGTCCTAATTAAACTCGTCACCCACCGGATACCGGCTGGCGTTCAAGCTCTCCTTGATCTTGCGCAAATGCGGCTGGAAATCCACCCCGCGACGCAAGGTCATGCCCGTGGCGAGCACGTCGAGCACGGTCAGCTGGATGATCCGCGACGTCATCGGCATGTAGATGTCGGTGTCTTCCGGCAGCGGGATATTCAGGCTCAGGGTACTGGCCTTGGCCAGTGGTGAGTTCTCGGCGGTTAGCCCAAGCACCGAGGCGCCGTTTTCCCGGGCGATGCGCGCCACTTCCACCAGTTCGCGGGTGCGGCCGGTGTAGGAAATGATCACGAACAACTCGCCGGTATGGGCCACCGAGGCAATCATGCGCTGCATCAGCACATCCGCGTGGGCCGTGACGGCGAGGTTGAAACGGAAGAACTTGTGCTGCGCATCCAGTGCCACCGGGGCCGAGGCGCCGAGGCCGAAGAAGTGGATTTGCCGCGCCTGGATCAGCAGGTCGACGGCACGGCTGATCAGGTTCGGGTCCAGTGCCTGGCAGGCGCTGTCCAGGGAGGCGATGGCGCTGCCGAAGATCTTCTGGGTGTAGGCCTCCGGATTGTCATCGGCCTCCACCGCGCGGCTGACATAGGCGGCGCCACTGGCCAGGCTCTGGGCCAGTTGCAGTTTGAGCTCGGGGTAGCCGCTGACGCCGAACGAACGGCAGAAACGGTTGACCGTCGGTTCGCTGACCGAAGCGGCCTGGGCGAGGGCGGCGATGCTGAAGCGGGTGGCCTGCTGCGGGTTGAGCAGGATCACCTCGGCGACTTTGCGTTCGGCCTTGTTCAGCTCTTCAAGGCGATTCTGGATTTGCTCCAGTAAATTTCGCACGCGGTCCATATAAGTTTCCTTGATTCACCGGCGCCGATAAGCGCGCGGCTAATGCAAAAAGGGCCTTTGGTGAGGCCCGTAACGGTGGCCTATCCTACTGATGGCTCCGACCGACCACCACTCGGAATCTGTATTTTGCGAAAATGTTGTGGTTATTACTACATTTTCCCTTGAGTGATGCCTTGAAAAAAGGTATTTGTAGCTTAACTTGATAAAAGAACAAACATCATGCTCTCGATTACGGTTGAACCGTGCACCTTTGCCTTGTTCGGCGCTCTTGGCGATCTCGCCCTGCGCAAGCTGTTTCCTGCCCTCTATCAACTCGATGGTGCAGGCCTCCTGCACGAGGATACGCGGATCATCGCGCTGGCCCGTGAGCCGGGCAGCGAGCAGGAACACCTGGCGTTCATCACCTCCGAGCTGCGCCGCTATGTGGGCGCCAAAGAGCTGGACGAAGCCGTGGTCGAGCGTTTTCTGGCGCGCCTGAGCTACCTGCACGTCGACTTCCTCAATCCCGATGATTATGTGGCCCTGGCCGAATCCGCCGGCAGTTCGCAGCGGGTCATCGCCTACTTTGCGACCCCGGCCGCCGTGTACGGCGCAATTTGCGAGAACCTGGCCAAGGTCGGCCTGGCGGAAAACACCCGCGTGGTGTTGGAAAAACCCATCGGTTCGGACCTGGAATCCTCGCGCAAGGTCAACGACGCCGTGGCACAGTTCTTCCCGGAGAACCGCACCTATCGCATCGACCACTATCTGGGTAAAGAGACCGTCCAGAACCTGATCGCCTTGCGTTTCGCCAACAGTCTGTTCGAAACCCAGTGGAACCAGAACTACATCTCCCACGTGGAAATCACTGTGGCCGAGAAGGTCGGTATTGAAGGCCGCTGGGGTTACTTCGACAAGGCCGGCCAGCTGCGGGACATGATCCAGAACCACCTGCTGCAACTGCTCTGCCTGATCGCCATGGACCCGCCGGCCGACCTGTCCGCCGACAGCATCCGCGACGAGAAGGTCAAAGTGCTCAAGGCCCTGGCGCCGATCAGCCCGGAAGGCCTGACCACCCAGGTGGTGCGCGGCCAATACATCGCTGGCTACAGCGAAGGCAAAGCGGTGCCGGGGTACCTGGAAGAACCCAATTCCAACACCCAGAGCGACACCGAAACCTTTGTCGCCCTGCGTGCCGACATCCGCAACTGGCGCTGGGCCGGCGTGCCGTTTTACCTGCGTACCGGCAAGCGCATGCCGCAGAAGCTGTCGCAGATCGTCATCCATTTCAAGGAACCGTCGCACTACATCTTCGCTCCCGAGCAGCGCCTGCAAATCAGCAACAAGCTGATTATCCGCCTGCAGCCGGACGAAGGCATTTCCTTGCGTGTCATGACCAAAGACCAAGGCCTGGACAAGGGCATGCAGCTGCGCAGCGGTCCGTTGCAGCTGAATTTTTCCGACACCTGGAGCAGCGCACGGATTCCCGATGCCTACGAGCGGTTGTTGCTGGAAGTGATGCGCGGCAATCAGAACCTGTTTGTCCGTAAAGATGAAATCGAAGCCGCGTGGAAGTGGTGTGACCAGTTGATCGCCGGGTGGAAAAAATCCGGTGATGCGCCCAAGCCGTACGCGGCCGGGTCCTGGGGGCCGATGAGCTCCATTGCTCTGATCACGCGGGACGGGAGGTCGTGGTATGGCGATATCTGATTTGAAACTGCCCCAGGGCGTCAGCGCCCATGGGTTCAAGAGCCCGGTGCTGCTGGCTGAAAGCCTGGCACTGAACGTGGCGAAACAACTGAGCGATGCGATCGACGCCCAGGGCACTGCGACCCTGGTGGTGTCCGGTGGCCGCAGCCCGGTGGCGTTTTTCCAGCACCTGGCCAAGCAGACGCTGGACTGGTCGAACGTGGTGATCAGCCTGGCCGACGAGCGCTGGGTACCGGTGGAGCACGCCGACAGCAACGCCGGCCTGATCAAGCGCTATCTGTTGCAAGGCCCGGCGGCCAAGGCGCAGTTCCTGAGCCTGTACAGCGCCAGTGCCAACCTGGAACAGGCGGCCGAGCAGGCCGACCGCTTGCTGTCGGAGTTGCCGGTGATCGACGTGCTGATTCTCGGCATGGGCGATGACGGCCACACCGCGTCGCTGTTCCCCAACAGCCCGAACCTTGCCGAGGCATTGCAGGCCGATGGCGTTCGTCGCTGCTGGCCGATGCTGGCGCCGACCGTGCCGCATCAGCGCCTGACCATGAGCCGCGCGCTGCTGGCCTCGGCCAAGCACAAGGTTCTATCGATTTCCGGTCAGTCCAAGCTGACCACCCTGAGTACCGCACTGGCCGGTGATGATGTCGCCGCAATGCCGATTCGCGCGTTTCTGCAACCCACGTTAGAGATTTACTGGTGCCCATGAGCCAAGGAACAGCCGCTATGACAAACCCATCCCCGACCGTTTCCATGGCGGATAAAGTTGCCCTGATCGACAGCATCTGTGCGAAAGCGCGGATCCTGCCGGTGATCACCATCGCCCGCGAGCAAGACGTTCTGCCGCTGGCCGACGCCCTTGCGGCCGGTGGCCTGACAGCCCTGGAAGTGACCCTGCGTTCGCAATTGGGCCTCAAGGCCATCCAGATTCTGCGCGAGCAGCGTCCGGAGCTGGTGACCGGTGCCGGCACCGTGCTGGATCGCCATATGCTGGTGGCGGCGGAAGCGGCCGGCTCGCAATTCATCGTCACCCCAGGCATCACCCGTGACCTGCTGGAAGCCAGCGTCGCCAGCCCGATTCCACTGTTGCCAGGCATCAGCAATGCCTCGGGCATCATGGAAGGCTACGGCCTGGGTTATCGCCGCTTCAAGCTGTTCCCGGCGGAAGTCAGCGGCGGCGTCGCGGCCATCAAGGCTTTGGGCGGTCCGTTCGGCGAAGTGAAATTCTGCCCGACCGGCGGCGTCGGACCTGCCAACATCAAGAGCTACATGGCGTTGAAAAACGTCATGTGCGTGGGCGGTAGCTGGATGCTTGATCCGGAGTGGATCAAGAACGGCGACTGGGCCCGCATTCAGGAGTGCACCGCCGAGGCTTTGGCGCTGCTGGACTGATCGCTTCACCCTACACCTCGTTGTGTGTTCTACGGCTTTACGGTGCGCTTGGTCGGTGCACCGTTTTTTTTTGCCTGAAGAAAGTTGCCTGGATCGACTCATATCCCCACAGGGACAAGGACATCCTGCGATACATAGTTACCGCATAACGAAAATTGACCGGTGCTAGCCTGCGTTCATCTTATGGAAGAGAGAACGTCATGGACGCCAACACCTCAGTTGCACCCCCGGCACCGGTCTGCCTGCTGTCTCCCGAGCAGATTGCCGGCCCGTATTTCCGCAACCCCAAACTGATCCGCAGGAACATCAGCGAAGGCGCCGAAGGCGTTCCGTTGGTATTGCGGTTGACCATTGTCGATGCCATGACCGGTGAGCCGGTCCCCGATGCGTTGGTGGACATCTGGCACTGCAATGCCCGCGGTGCCTATTCGGGCTGGAGCAAGATCAACCCGGACGTCGAGGTCGATACCGGAGACATCGGCGCCGTGCCGCGCACCGATGACGATACCTACCTGCGCGGCGGGCAGTTCACCGACAAGTCGGGCATCGTGCGCTTCATCACGATCTATCCGGGTTTTTACGCCGGCCGCGCCTTGCACATTCACGTCGCCGTGCGCATCACGGCCGGCAACAACTATCTGCAAGAACGGCATGTCGCCTGGGTCGGGCAGCTTTACCTGCCTGAGGTAGCCTCGCGCTCGGTACTCGGCAGTCGCCCGTACAGCGGCCGAACGGTGCCGGTCCTGGCCAACGACCAGGACTTTATCTATACAACCATGGGCGGTGAAAAATCGACCTTGAGCGTGCACACCCTGGGGCGGGATTCGGCTGAAGACGGCTACTTCGGGCAGATGACCATCGGCATCGACACGTTCGCCGTGTCGACACAGATCAGGCCCGAGGACTTTGACAAATACACCGTCTGACGTCAGCCCAGTTCGGTCAGTGCCCTGGCCAGCACATCCATGTCAGATGCGGTGGTGGTAAGCCCCGGTGTAATGCGGATGCACGGACCGCATGCGGCGCCACTGCGGGCCACGGTGAACAGGTTGTATTCATTGAGCAGGCGCTCGACCATGAGTTGCTGGTCGGCATGCCGGGTAAAACGCATCGAAGTGATGCCGCAATACAGGCGCGGATCATCCGGTGTCAGGACTTCGACACCCGGCAACTGCCGCGCCGCCGCGACCCAGCGGTTGCGCAGATAGTTAAGCCGCGCGCCCTTGGCCGCGGCACCCCCCATCGCCCAATGTTCTTCAAGCACCAGCGGTAGAGTCATCAGCGCCGGGATATTGGGGGTGCTGTACGAGGTACGGGCGCGAATGTCAGTGGGCGGAAAATGCATCTCGCCCATGTCCGGATCGATGTCGGCCAGGCGTTCGGGGGCGATGTAGATAAAACCCAGGGTCAGCGGTGCGCCGATCCACTTGTGCAGATTGAAGCCGGCGAAGGCGATACCGAGCTCGGTCAGGTCGAATTCAAGCTGGCCGAGGGCATGGGCACCGTCGAGGATGACGTCGATGCCATGCTCCTTCGCAGCCGCTGCAATCGCCTGCACCGGCATCACCAGGCCCGTGCGATGGGTGACGTGGGTCAGGGCCATCAGCTTGAGCCGCGGATACCGCGCGAAGGCTTGCCGATAGGTATCGAGCAGGCTGTCGAAGGTGGCCGGGTGTGCGTGTTCGATCTCGATCACTTCAACGCCGCGACTACGCGCCAGCCAGCGCATGGCGCCTTTGACCGTGTCGTATTCCAGATCGCAAATCAGTACCTGATCGCCGGGCTGCAGCCGGTTGTAGTTGCGGATCAGTGACTGCAAACCTTCCGAGGCGTTACGGGTCAGGGCGATGCTGTCGGCGGGGACGCCAATCAACCTGGCCAGTTGCGCACGGATCTTCAGGCTGTCGCCTTGTTCGAAACGCTGGCGCACGTACACCGAATTGCTGCGGTTGATCAGCTCGATGTTGCGCTGGTATTCCTCGACCACCGTGCGCGACATGCGTGCGAAGTAACCGTTCTCCAGGTTGAGCGGGCCGGGTTCGACATCGTAGCGGTCGGCAAAGGTTTGCCAGAAGGCTTCATCACGGGCGCGGCGGGTGTTGTCGGGCATGGGGGACTCGGTAGGTGTTCAGTGGCGCGGGGCAGGTTTGCCGTGTTTGGCGCGCAGCGGTTCGAGCAAGTCCGACAAACCGTTGTGGTCGATCTCCTGCATCAGGGCCAGCAGGCCACCCAGCTCGCCATGGGGAAAGCCTTCCCGGGCGAACCAGTTCAGGTAAGGGCCGGGCAGGTCGGCAATGATTCGACCCTTGTACTTGCCAAAGGGCATTTCGCGGGTGATCAGCAGTTCGAGCTTTTCAGGATTCATCAATCGGTCGTCTTGATTCAGTCAGTCTGGAAAATACAGGCATTCTGCATGCAGGCCAAATGACAGATCATGCAAATAAAACGGATACAGATTTTCTGATAATGGCTAACTGATTGAAAAATAATGAATAAGTAAACAGTTCCAGGCTGGCATGCAGGGTGCACGACTCATTGCATCTTTCATCAACCGCGAGGAACTGAAAATGACCGACATGAATAAAGAAGCGATTTCTGTACTCAACGACCTGATTGAAACCAGCAAGGACGGTCAGGCCGGTTTCAAGACTTGCGCTGAAGACATCAAGCACCCTGAACTCAAGAGCCTGTTCATCAAGCGTTCGGCCGATTGTGCGACAGCCGCTGCGGAATTGCAGTCTGCCGTACGCTCGATGGGTGGCGATCCGGAAACCTCCACCAGTGTCAGCGGTGACCTGCATCGTCGTTGGGTCGACGTGAAGTCGATGTTCACCGGCAAGGGCGAGGAGGCTGTACTCAATGAAGCCGAGCGCGGTGAAGACCATGCGCTGAAGGCTTACCGGGACGCCATGGAGAAAATCAACAAGCACAACCTGGTGGGCATTCGCGATCTGGTTGAGCGTCAGTACCACGGCGCGCAACGAAATCACGATCAGGTCAAGGCTCTGCGTAACCAGGCGCGTGCGCGTTCGTAATGCCTGGTTGAAACAACTGTAGGAGCGAGCTTGCTTGCGATAGCGCCAGTTCAGTCAACATCAATGTTGAATGTCAGGCCCTCATCGCGAGCAAGCTCGCTCCCACAGTGTTTGTTTTTGCCCCGTCAATCAGCCGATGCTGATGGCCGGCAGTTCCGTCAACGTCACGCTCTGTTGCTTGCGTGGCGCGAGGATCTCCGCCTCGCCATCGACCACCAGTTCATCTCGCTGGTTGAACACGCGAGTGGCAATGCGCACGCGAAACTTCGGCAGTTTTTCGAGGATCTCCAGGCGCACGGTCAGGGTGTCGCCGATCTTCACCGGCTTCTGAAAGCTCATTTGCTGGCCGATATAGATGGTCCCCGGCCCAGGCAATTCGCAGGCGACCGCAGCGCTGATCAACGCACCGCTGAACATGCCGTGGGCGATGCGCTCCTTGAACATGGTGCTGGCGGCGTAATCGGCATCCAGGTGTACCGGGTTGTGGTCGCCGGACATCGCAGCGAACAACTGGATGTCGCGCTCTTCGACCGTCTTGCTGAAACTGGCGGTCTGGCCGACTTCGAGGGCTTCGTAAGGGGTGTTGGTAACCTGGGTCATCTGTCTCAATTCCTGTGACGAATTAAAAAATCCACAAAAAAACTATTCGGACCGGTGCGGCCGGGGAGCGCTCAAGGCCTGTGCGATCCAGTTCAGCACATCGGCGATGATTTCATCGCGATTGCTCTCATTGAACAGTTCGTGCCGCGCCTGCGGGTAAACGGTCAGTTGCAGGTGCTGGCTGCCGGCCGCCCGCAACGCGTCGGCCAGATCCTTGAGACGTTTGCCTTCGCTCACCGGATCACATTCGCCGCCAATCACCAGCAACGGCAGGCCCGGGTCGATCTGCGCGAGATTGGACGCTTTGCTGATTTGCTGCAAGCCGCCGAGCAAATCGATCCACAGTTGATTGGTGCAGCGAAAGCCGCAGAGCGGGTCGTTGACGTACAGATCGACCTGCGCCGGATCACGGCTGAGCCAGTCGAACGGCGTGCGTACCGGTTTGAATTTGTTGTTGAACGAGCCGAACGACAGCCATTCGATCAAGGCGCTGCGTCCTTTGCGGCCCTGGCGCAGGCGTTCGAGACGGGCGATCTGCCTTGCCGCACGATAAAGCGCCACAGGCTGGAAGTTCGAGCCGCTGAGAATTGCCCCATGCAGGCTGGCACTGTGGTGCAGCAGATAGGCCTGGGCGATGTAACTGCCCATGCTGTGACCGAGCAGCACGATCGGGACGCCAGGGTGCTGCTGGCCGATGTGCTGGTTGAGGCTGGCCAGGTCGCTCACGACCTTGCACCAGCCATCGTCATCGGCGAAATGTCCGAGTGTCCCGTTTTCGGCAGTTTTGCCATGTCCCCGCAGGTCAGGGGCACACACGCCATAGCCCTGCTCACAGAGTTTTTCCGCCAGGGGACCATAGCGACCGCTGTGTTCGGCCATGCCGTGGGCCAGCAGAATCATTGCCTTGAGGCTGCCGTCGGGGAGCCACTGGTTGACGAAGAGGCGGCTGTGGTCGCTCGTGGTCAGCCAGAAAGTGTCATGGATCATGGCGGTTCCTTTGCATGAGGCTGCTTGGTCTGAAACAGCTCGTTGCAGTTTATAGCGCATCCTTGGCCGGGCGTCTGATCAGCCTACGCCACGGCGAGTAGATTCATGCGGTCAATGACGGCCGTGGGCATATTTGCCTGCTACGTCATAACTGCTAGTGTCCGTGAAGCTCCGCTTTTTGCATTTTTTTTGAAAAGTGACAGAGAAGTGGCCCCGGATAGATTCAGGTAAAGAGGACAACAACAATGCAACCTGATTTCTGGAATGACAAACGCCCGGCCGGCGTCCCCCTGGATATCGATCTGGGAGCCTACAAGTCGGTAATCGAGGTGTTCGAGCGTTCCTGCAAGAAGTTTGCTGACCGCCCTGCGTTCAGCAACATGGGCGTGACCCTGACCTACGCCGAGCTGGAACGCCAGAGCGCAGCCTTCGCCGGCTACCTGCAAGCCCACACAGACCTGGTACCGGGTGACCGCATTGCGGTGCAGATGCCCAACGTCCTGCATTACCCGATTGCCGTGTTCGGAGCCTTGCGCTCCGGATTGATCGTGGTCAACACCAACCCGCTGTACACCGCGCGGGAAATGCGTCATCAGTTCAAGGATTCAGGTGCCCGGGCGCTGGTGTACCTGAACATGTTCGGCCAGAAAGTCCAGGAAGTGCTGCCCGACACCGATATCCAGTTCCTGATCGAAGCGAAGATGGGCGACCTGATGCCCACCGCCAAGGGGTGGCTGGTCAACACGGTGGTGAGCAAAGTCAAGAAGATGGTCCCGGACTACTCCTTGCCCCAGGCCGTTTCCTTCAAGAGTGCGCTGCGCATGGGCCGTGGCCTGGGTATCAAGCCACTGAAGGTCGGCCTCGACGACATCGCCGTGCTGCAATACACCGGCGGCACCACGGGCCTGGCCAAGGGCGCGATGCTGACCCACGGCAACCTGGTGGCGAACATGCAACAGGCACGGGCCTGCCTCAGTCAGTCGGCCAGCGACGGGCAACCGCTGCTGCGCGAAGGCCAGGAGGTGATGATCGCGCCGCTGCCGCTGTACCACATCTATGCCTTCACAGCGAACTGCATGTGCATGATGGTGACCGGCAACCACAACGTGCTGATCACCAATCCGCGGGACATCGCCGGCTTCATCAAGGAACTGAAGAACTGGCGGTTCTCGGCGTTGCTGGGGCTGAACACACTGTTCGTCGCGCTGATGGATCATCCGGACTTCAAGACCCTGGACTTCTCCAGCCTCAAGCTCACCAACTCCGGTGGCACTGCGCTGGTCAAGGCCACCGCCGAGCGTTGGGAGCAACTGACCGGTTGCCGCATCACCGAAGGTTACGGCCTGACCGAAACTTCCCCGGTGGCCTGCACCAACCCCTATGGCGACCAGTCGCGGATCGGCACGGTCGGCCTGCCAGTGCCGGGCACCACGCTGAAAGTCATCAATGATGACGGTGTCGAGCAACCTTTGGGCGAACGCGGCGAGTTGTGCATCAAGGGCCCGCAGATCATGAAGGGCTACTGGCAGAAACCCGATGCCACGGCCGAAGTGCTGGATGCCGAGGGCTGGTTCAAGTCCGGTGACATTGCGGTGATCGACCCGGACGGTTTCGTGCGCATCGTTGACCGCAAGAAGGACATGATCATTGTCTCGGGCTTCAACGTGTACCCGAACGAGATCGAAGACGTGGTGATGGCTCACCCGAATGTCGCCAACTGTGCGGTCATCGGTGTGCCCGACGAGCGGTCGGGGGAGGCGGTGAAGTTGTTCGTGGTGGCCCGTGAAGCAGGGGTCAGCCTTGAAGAGCTGAAGGCTTACTGCAAGGAAAACTTCACGGCGTACAAAGTCCCGAAGCACATCGTGCTGCGTGAGTCGCTGCCGATGACGCCGGTGGGCAAGATTTTGCGGCGGGAGTTGCGTGATATCGCGTAGCAGGTCGTAGAGACCGGCGCGGCTCCAAAAGATCGCAGCCTTCGGCAGCTCCTACAGGGAACGCATTTCTTTGTAGGAGCTGTCGAAGTCTGCGATCTTTTGCTTTGAGCCCCGGTTTTAGCGGGCTACAGGGCTTTATAGGTTTTTTGCTCTAAAATGACTGCTTGCAAGTCTTGAGTCACAATTGTGACCGTAGAGGCCGCTTTTGGCTCTAGTCGACCCTTGGCAAAGCTGCTACTCTCGGCGCGCTTTGTGACTTCTCGGCCTTCTATCAGCCAGATTCACCAATGACCAAACACCAATAATAATCGCATCAAATGCGGTGCTGAATTCGCGTTGCTGAGGAGTGGGCTTCCATGATCGAAGACTTTTGGAAGGATAAGTACCCAGCTGGGATTGCTTCCGACATCAATCCAGACGAGTATCCGAATATTCAGGCAGTGTTGAAGCAATCCTGCCAACGCTTCGCCAACAAGCCGGCATTCAGCAACCTGGGCAAGACACTCACCTACGGTGAACTGTACGAATTGTCCGGTGCGTTTGCCGCTTATCTGCAACAGCATACCGATTTGCAGCCTGGCGATCGAATCGCCGTGCAACTGCCCAACGTGTTGCAGTACCCGGTAGCCGTCTTCGGTGCAATCCGCGCCGGGCTGATCGTGGTCAACACCAACCCGCTCTACACCGCGCGGGAAATGGAACACCAATTCAACGACTCCGGTGCCAAGGCCCTGGTCTGCCTGGCCAACATGGCGCACCTGGCGGAAACCGTGGTGCCGAAAACCGGCGTCAAGCACGTGATCGTCACCGAAGTCGCCGACCTGTTGCCACCGCTCAAGCGTCTGCTGATCAACAGCGTCATCAAGTACGTGAAGAAGATGGTGCCGGCTTATCACTTGCCCAAGGCCGTCAAGTTCAACGACGTGCTCAGCAAAGGCATGGGCCAGCCAGTGGCGGAAGCCAGTCCGGCCAGTGGCGATGTCGCGGTACTGCAATACACCGGCGGCACTACCGGCGTGGCCAAGGGCGCGATGCTGACCCACCGCAACCTGGTGGCGAACATGCTGCAGTGCAAGGCGCTGATGGGCTCCAACCTCAATGAAGGTTGCGAGATCCTGATCACGCCACTGCCGCTGTACCACATCTATGCCTTCACCTTTCATTGCATGGCGATGATGCTGATCGGCAACCACAACATCCTGATCAGCAACCCGCGCGACCTGCCGGCGATGGTCAAGGAACTGTCAAAGTGGAAGTTCAGCGGCTTCGTCGGCCTGAACACGCTCTTCGTGGCCCTGTGCAACAACGAAGGCTTCCGCAAGCTGGATTTCTCCGCGCTGAAAGTCACCTTGTCGGGCGGTATGGCCCTGCAACTGGCCGCGGCCGAACGCTGGAAAGCGGTGACCGGTTGCGCTATCTGCGAAGGCTACGGCATGACCGAAACCAGCCCGGTGGCGACGGTGAACCCGATCCAGCACATCCAGATCGGCACCATCGGCATTCCAGTGCCGTCGACCCTGTGCAAAGTCATCAACGATGCCGGTGTCGAGCAGCCGCTGGGCGAAATCGGCGAGCTGTGCGTGAAGGGGCCGCAAGTCATGAAGGGTTACTGGCAGCGCCAGGAAGCCACGGATGAAATCCTCGACAGCGAAGGCTGGTTGAAGACCGGTGACATCGCCCTGATCCAGACCGATGGCTACATGCGCATTGTCGATCGCAAGAAAGACATGATCCTGGTGTCCGGCTTCAACGTGTACCCGAACGAACTCGAAGACGTGCTGGCGACACTGCCGGGCGTGCTGCAATGCGCGGCCATCGGTGTACCGGACGAGAAGTCGGGCGAGGCGATCAAGATTTTCATCGTCGCCAAGCCGGGCGTTACCCTGACCAAGGAACAGGTGATGGAGCATATGCGCGCCAACGTCACCGGCTACAAGGTCCCGCGCTCCGTGGAGTTCCGCGATGCACTGCCGACCACCAACGTCGGCAAGATCCTGCGTCGTGAATTGCGCGATGAAGAGCTGAAGAAGATCAACGCGAAGAAAGCCACCGCGTAATCAACAAAAAGCCCCGCAGATGCGGGGCTTTTTTTGGATGCCTGATAAGTCATTGGTGCCTGTCAGGCCGTCTTCGTCGGAACGCCGCCCGGAGCAAGCTTTTAGCTTTTTGGGTTACTGGCGAAACGGTGCAAAGTTGACGTTGGTGCCCGCCGGGCGCATGTCCTGCAGGAAGGAGTCCTTGTCGGCGCTCAGTTCCAGGCTCAATGCCGCCTTGCGCTTGCCTTCATTGCGCACCACCAGGCCTTCGAGCTTCTCGCGCAGGAACACTGTCGGCACTTTCAGGTGCAGCAGTTCGTCGGTGGCCGGCGTGTGCATCAGCAGGTGAATCCACTCGTACTGACCGATTGCAAGGCGCGTCACCGGGAGGTCGAACCACCAGATGTTGCGGTTACGGTTCAGTTCGGCGAAGTGGCAGTTGTTGACGCCAAGCACAGCACCGCCGAGTTCCTGGTTTCTGCGGGCAATGGCCTGCTTTTTATCGAGTTTCATAACGTTCCTACGGGATTGGATCTTCAGCGCCAAGGCCTGAATGTGTTGCGCATTCTCAGGGGTTGGCCCGCAAACATAAAGCGCAACCTGCATTGAACGATGAAATGTCGTGGTGAAATAAATGAAACTCCCCGCAAAAGCCCTCGGTCAACCTTGTGTAACGACTTTCCTGCATTGAAATGTCTTAAATGAAAAGAAGACGCGGCCATCTTCAGATGGCCGTTTTTGTGTCAGCCTGAACTTGCACGCTGAATTTGTTTCAAAGTCGCCAACTGGGCTACCTTGATGAAAGAAAACAGCCCCTGAGTCGCCACGACTTCAACCCCAATCCGTATGCGGCGAATGGAGACGCGAATGATTTTTCCGGACATGAGAGGCTTGCCCCTGCACCGTGTGATGATGCGCACGGTCACCGAGTTCATGGCCGACGAGATGTCGACCTATGCCTCGGCGCTGGCCTATCAAATGCTCTTTTCGCTGTTTCCGTTCATTCTGTTTCTGATCGCCCTGATCGGCTTCCTGCATCTGCCCGACTTTTTCTCCTGGCTGCGCCTGCAATCGGAACTCGTATTGCCGCCCCAGGCGCTGGAGCAGGTCAACCCGGTAATTGACCAGCTTCAGCAGTCCAAGGGGGGGCTGCTGTCGGTGGGTATCGTGATTGCGCTGTACACCGCCTCCGCCGGCGTGCGGCTGATGATGAGCGCGATGAACGCTGCCTACGACGTGGTTGAAGGGCGCCCGCTGTGGAAACGCTTTCCGTTGTCGATCATCTACACCGTCGGCATTGCCGGCATGCTGCTGATCGCCGCCGCGCTGATGGTGCTCGGGCCACAGGTGATGAGCTGGATCGCTGCGCAGGTCGGCCTTGAGTACTTCATCGTCACCCTCTGGACCATCGCGCGCTGGCCGGTGATCGTGATCCTGCTGATGGTCGCGGTGGCGTTGATCTACTACGTCATGCCGGACGTCAAACAGGAATTCCGCTTCATCACCCCAGGCTCAGTGCTGGCGGTGGTGGTATGGATCATCGCGTCCCTGGGCTTCGGTTTGTACGTCAAGGAGTTCGCCAACTACAACGCCATGTATGGCAGTATCGGTGCGATCATCGTGCTGTTGCTGTACTTCTACATTTCCGCCGCAGTGCTGCTGCTGGGCGCGGAAATGAATGCCGTGATCGAGCACATGTCGCGAGAGGGCAAGGACCCTGGCGAAAAAGTGGCTGGCGAGCATGGTCCCATCCATGAGGAAAAGCACCATGTATCGGGGTTGGGCCGCGATCACTCACACAAACCGACCATTGATGAAACCTGATCATGATTCGTGAAATTCTGAAAATGGGCGATGAGCGCCTGCTGCGCATTGCCCCGCCAGTGCCGGTCGAAATGTTCGACAGCCCCGAGCTGTGGCAACTGATCGATGACATGTTCCAGACCATGGAAAGCGTGGGGGGCGTTGGCCTGGCGGCTCCGCAGATCGGCGTCGACCTGCAACTGGTGATCTTCGGCTTCGAGCACAGCGAGCGTTATCCGGATGCCGAGGCCGTGCCGCAGACGATCCTGATCAACCCGTTGATTACACCGCTGAGCCCGGTCCTGGAAGAGGGCTTCGAAGGCTGCCTGTCCGTGCCTGGCCTGCGTGGCGCGGTGCAGCGTTATCAGCAGATTCGCTACGAAGGCGTCGACCCCAAGGGTGAACCCATCGTGCGCTTTGCCTCGGGGTTTCATGCACGGGTGGTGCAGCATGAGTGCGATCACCTGATCGGCCGACTGTACCCGTCGCGCATTACCGACTTCAGCAAGTTTGGCTTCACCGAGGTGATGTTCCCGGACCTGGATCCCAACGCGGACGATTAAATCGCCGCAAAACCCTGTGGGAGCGGGCTTGCTCGCGAAGAGGTCCGGTCAGTCAACATTGTTGGCGACTGATACACCGCCTTCGCGAGCAAGCCCGCTCCCACATTTTTGATCCCGGTTACTTCGGCGCCAACCCCATCGCAATCATCGGCTTGCTGCGCGCATAGCGGCTCAACCGTTCAACCATCGCGTATGGCATCGGCGGATCGAACGTAAACCCGCGTCGCTCATAAAACCCCCGCAAGTCCGGATGGCAGAACAGCCATACCGGCAGTTCGCACTCCTTCACCGCGGCCGCAATCAACCCGGCGGCAAGCCCTTGCTCGCGACAGGCCGGATCGACCAGCAATCCGGTCAGCCAATGCCCGCCGGACACCGGACGCAAACACAGCACGGCAACAATCCGGTCACGTCGGGCCACCCACAACTGCGCGTCGCGCACCGCTTTCATCGATGACTGGTGAGCGCGATAGAACTTGTTCATCAATGGCCATAACGGCTCGTCGAGCAGGGCGTATTGGGTGTCGGGCATGGTCTTTGGCTGTCGGTGTGCAAAGCGGGCGATTATAAAAGAACGCGCGCGCCGGGATAGGTGTATACCTGATCTCACATCCCCATGAGTGGAGTACGCATCATGTCCAAAGGTATGGATTCAAAGAAAGCGGCGAAAAAGAAACCAGCGAAAACCGCCATTGAAAAGCGCGCGGACAAGAAAGCCAAGAAGGTCGGCGTGTTCGGTCACTGATCCCGCATTGATTGATCGCTCCCATGCAACATGGGAGCGATCCTCCTGAAAATAATCTGCAAGATTTCCCAAGGTCATTGCACAGAAGGGGACTGGTCCCCGATCTGAGCAACGCCATGCCCCATTACTTTGATAGCGCCCACCAAGCAGAAATCGAAACCCTGCGCCGTCGCTTCACCGCCCGCACCGAATGGCCGACCTGGTTGCTGTTGATCAGTGTGTATGGCGTCTGGTTTGGCATCGTATTGAACAGCCATCGATTGGGTTTGTGGTGGAGCACGCTGTTGCTGATTCCATTGCTGGTGCTGTGGTTATCCGTGCAACACGAACTGCTGCACGGCCATCCCACGCGCTGGCCAACCCTGAACAAAATCCTGGGCTACGCGCCATTTGCCGTCTGGTATCCGTACACCTTGTACCGCGATAGCCATTTGCTGCATCACCGCGACGAGGACCTGACGATTCCCGGTCGAGATCCGGAAAGCCGTTACCTGAGCGCCGGGCAGTGGCAGGGCAGTTCACCGCTGGTGCGCAGCCTGTGCTGGCTGAACAAAACCGTGCTCGGCCGCTTTGCCCTGGGTGCACCGCTGGCCTTGCTGGCGCTGGCCCGGGAAGAGCTGCAACGCCTGAGAGCGGGCGAGCGACAGGCCTGGCTGATGTGGTTGAGTCACGGCTTGATGACCGGGTTGATGTTGCTGTTTATCGCAAGCTTCAGTGTATTGCCGGTTTGGCATTACCTGTTTTTGATCAGTGTGCCGGCGCTGTCGATCGCCATGATTCGTTCCTACTATGAACATCGGCCTCATGCCGCGCCGGAGCAACGCACGGTGCTCAATGAAGCGGCGTGGCCGTGGCGCTGGCTGTTCCTCAACCTCAATTTTCATCTGGTGCATCACGAGTTGCCGGGGTTGCCCTGGTACGACTTGCCCCACGCTTACCGGGCCCGCCGCGAGCAATGGCTGGCGCGCAGTGGTGGATTCCTGGTGCAGGGTTATGGGCAGTTGTGGCGTGAGCATGGAGTGAAGGCCATCGACAGCCCGAGGCATCCGTTTTACTGATTTTTTTGTTGGACACCTTCCCTCTGTGGGAACGGGCTTGCTCGCGAATACGGTGTGCCAGCCCACTTAAATGCTGGATGTCCAATCGCCTTCGCGAGCAAGCCCGCTCCCACAGGGGATTTTCATTGCATGGGACTATTTCGATGACCCAACACATTGCCGAACTGCTGATGTACACCGCCCCCGACCCCATCCATCAGGCCAACGCACGCTGGCTGGCGCGAATCTTCGAGCATCTGGGCGGCACCCGCCGTGATACCGAAGGCCTGTCCCTGATGCAGATGTGGTTGTCGCCGCACTTGCTGCTGACACAAACCTGTGGTTATCCGCTGATGACGGCATTGCGCGGCAAGGTCCGGGTGCTGGGGCGGCCTCGTTATGAACTGCCGGACAGCAGCGGCGGTAATCATTGCAGCCTGATTCTGGGGCGCCTTGATGATGCACGGCGAACCCTGGCGGATTTTCGCGGCAGCCGAGGCGTGATCAATGGCCTGGACTCCAACAGCGGCATGAACCTGCTGCGCCACCGGTTGGCGCCACTGCAACGTGACGGGCGTTTTTTTGCCCGGGTCGGAATCAGCGGCAGCCATCGAGAAAGCCTGCGCTGGTTGCGCGAAGATCTTGCCGATCTGGCGGCCATCGACAGCGTTACCTTTGCCTATCTGGCACGCCATGCCGCAGAGGAAGTGGCTGGATTGCGGGTGATCGCCCGCAGTGCGTCCAGTCCCGCCTTACCGTTCATTACTGCCGCGACGGTCAGCGATGAACTGGCTGAAGAGCTGCTGAAGCTGATGAACCTGGCGTTGCGCGAACTGCCAGAGGTTGCCGAAACCCTCGGTTTGCCAGAGGTGCTGCCGGCCAACGAAAGCGACTATCAGGTTGTGCTCGACTATCAGCGTGAGGCTGAGACGTTGGGGTATGGGGATTTGCGATAGAGGCTTGTCAGGAGTTATTTTTAATTCCATAAGTGAATATAAAGATAAGTTTTAAATATTATTAATGAATAAGGCTCCTTGCTAGGATTCGCCTCACCGGACCACCGGACATTCAGCGACCCCTAACCCAGGAGCCCCTATGTCCGGCGCCGATATTCTTCATCGCAAGTACGTGGACGGATTGTTCCGCGCCCACTACCACTGGCTCTGCACGCGACTGCGTCAGTCCCTGAACGATGCCGCCGCTGTCGAAGACATTGTCGGCGAAACCTTCGTGCAACTGCTCCAGGCCCCAAGCCTGACGGCAATCCGTGAACCCCGTGCCTTGCTCACCACCATCGCCCGGCGCCTGCTTTATCAGCGTTGGCGTCGAGGTGACCTGGAGCGCCAGTACCTTCAGCAACTGCAACAGGCCGAGCCGGTCCACGCCGAATCGCCGGAGGCACTGGCTCAGTTGTCCCAGACCCTGACCCGTGTGGAGCGCAGTCTTCAGCGGCTGCCAGGCAAAGTCCGCTCGACCTTCCTGCTGTCGCGGATCGACGGCCTGACCTATCCGCAAATTGCCGCTGCGCTGGGCATCTCCCTGCGTTCAGTCAGCGACTACATGACCCGTTCCCAGGCCCTGTGCGACCGGCACAGCGCCAACCAATCCCTGAACCGTCCCCTCCAGAACAAGAGGTCCGCATGAGATCGATCAAAACCCTGCTCGGCAGTTCGCTGCTGGCCCTGAGCCTGTTGTCCCACCCCGCATCGGCCACGGAAAAAACGGCACCTATCCACTTTGGCGACATCACTTGGGAAAGCGGCAGCCTCATCACCGAAATCCTGCGCCTGATCGTTGAAAAAGGTTACGGCTACCCGACCGACACGCTGCCGGGCAGCACCGTCAGCCTTGAAGCGGCGCTGGCGAAAAACGATATCCAGGTCATCGGTGAAGAGTGGGCAGGGCGCAGCCCCGCCTGGGTCAAGGCGGCGGCGGAGGGCAAGGTGTTTGGCCTCGGCGATACGGTCAAGGGCGCCACCGAAGGGTGGTGGGTGCCGGAGTACGTGATCAAGGGCGATCCCGAGCGCGGCATCAAGCCGTTGGCCCCGGAGTTGAAGTCCGTTGCTGACCTGGCGAAATACAAAGACGTATTCCGCGACCCTGAAGACCCGAGCCGCGGACGCTTCCTCAACAGCCCGACCGGCTGGACTTCGGAAATCGTCAACAGCCAGAAACTCAAGGCCTATGACCTGACCGCCAGCTACGTCAACTTCCGCACCGGTTCCGGTGCAGCTCTGGACGCAGAAGTAGCGTCGTCGATCCGCCGAGGCAAACCAGTGCTCTTCTACTACTGGTCGCCGACACCGCTGCTGGGACGCTTCAAACTGGTGAAACTCGACGAGCCACCGTTCGACGCCGAAGCCTGGAAAACCCTGGCCGACGCCAACAACCCGAACCCCAAAGGCACGCGCTCGATGCCAGCCAGCCTGGCCATTGGCGTGTCGGCACCGTTCAAGGCGCAGTATCCGGATCTGGTGACGTTTTTCGAAAAGGTCGACCTGCCGATTGATCTGTTGAACCAGACCCTGGGCCAGATGAGTGAAAAACGGCAGAAACCCCGTGAAGTCGCCGAAGCGTTTTTGCGTGAGCAGCCGCAGGTGTGGAAGGGCTGGGTGCCGGGGGAGGTGGCCACCAGGGTGAGTACCAGCTTGTAGTGCTTTCTGACGTTTCTGCAGTGTTTGAGCTGCCGTCTTCGCGAGCAAGTCTTACGCCAATTTGCTGGCCTGTGCCGTTCTCATGCTCGACGGGCGGCAACCCCCAACAAGCAGCTGAATCGTTTTTGTCCTCAATGCTGGCCGACTAGTGGCCTTGCAAGCCCAAGGTTGCTGTCTATGATCAGCTGTAACTAACCATATCGGCCGTGATGGGGCGGTTGATGGCTTGGCGAAAGAGTGCGCAATCGAACGCACCAACACTTGGTGACAGGGAGTTGTCCGTTAAATGGAATTTGTTGTGAACCTGTTAGGGCTGGCCCGCATGCGGGCTATCAAGAGAAGGATGTCTTGATGAGCGCGTCGCTGTAAGGACCCTCCGATTGATCATCAATTATCACCTGACTAGTCCTTCTTTTTTGGAGGGATGCGTGTGCCTGTTCCGTGGAACGTAGTGGTGGATGTGAAAGACCTGCAACTTTCATCAATCAAAAACCGCGCTGAAGGTGATACAACCATGTTCAACCTACATCACAAGGCTGACCTGCTGGAAATCGAACGCTTCAGCTGTGCGCTGACTGAGGCCAATGCCAAGTTGGCGGCGATCAGTCGTTCGATGGCGATGATTGAGTTCACCCCGGATGGCACCGTCATCGATGCCAACGAAAACTTTTGCAATGCCATGGGCTACAGCGCCGACGAAGTGCGCGGCAAGCATCACCGGGTCTTTTGCGAGGAGCAGTATTACCGCAGCGACGAGTACACCAGGTTGTGGCGTGACCTGGCGCGGGGCGAGCCGCTGAGCGGGACCTTTTTGCGCTTGCACAAGAGTGGCCGGGAGATCTGGCTCGAAGCCAGCTACATGCCGGTGCTGGGCCCTGACCGGCAGGTGAAAAGTGTGATCAAGGTAGCCACCGACATCACCGCACGGATCAACAAGGAACACGAAAACGAAAGCAGGCTCGCCGCGATCGGTCGTTCAATGGCCGTGATCGAGTTCACGCCCGAAGGCAAGGTCATCAGCGCCAACGAGAACTTCCTGAAAACCATGCAGTACTCGCTCAATGAAGTGGTGGGGCAGCATCACAGCCTGTTCTGCCACCGTGCCGAATCCGAGTCCCAGGGTTACCGGAATTTCTGGGCTTCGCTTAACCGTGGCGAATATCACTCCCACCGTTTCGAACGCAGGAACAAGCAGGGTCAGACGGTATTCCTGGAGGCGTCCTACAACCCGTTGTTCGACGCCAAGGGGCGGTTATACAAAGTGGTCAAGTTCGCCAGCGATATCACCCACCAGATGACCACCCTGCAAACCGCCGCAGAATCGGCCCACAGCACTTCAGTGCAAAACGACGTCTGCGCGCGCAAGGGTTCCGAAGTGGTGCAGCAGACGGTGCAGATCATCCAGGATATTTCCCGGGATTTGAACGAGGCGGCACTGAGTATCGACGCCGTGAGCAAACAGTCCGACATCATCGGCACCATCGTGCAGACCATTCGCGGCATTGCCGATCAGACCAACCTGCTGGCGCTCAACGCGGCAATCGAAGCGGCCCGCGCTGGTGAGCACGGGCGCGGGTTTGCGGTGGTGGCCGATGAAGTGCGCAGCCTCGCGGCGCGCACCAGTCAGGCGACGCTGGAGATTGTCGAGGTGGTGCGCAAGAACCACGATTTGTCGCTCAGCGCGGTGTCGAGCATGCAATCGAGCCTGAGTCGAACCGGGCTCGGCGTTGAATTGGCGAATGAGGCAGGGGAGGTGATTCTGGAAATCCAACAGGGTTCGCGGCATGTGGTGGATGCGATCAGTCAGTTCAATTCGACATTGCAATTGAACTAGTCGCGGCAAATGAAAGAGGGTCCCGGTAGAGGGACCCTTTTTTTATTGTGTGTGGCGGCAACCTGTGGCCATTCAGGGTAAGCCGTTGCAGCAATGCTTCAGGAAACCGGGGTGTTGCGCCAGGCGTTTGAAATACTCATCGACGGCGGGGTAGTCGGGTCGGTCGATCGGCGTCATCAGCCAGCGGTTGACCGACAAACCGATGACAACGTCGGCCAGGGTAAAGCGTGGCCCGGCGACATACGCCTTGGTGGTCGCGAGTTGATGCTCGAGGATGCCCATTTTCTGGTTCCAGCCGCGGATGCCGACTTCCAGGCGATGGGCGTCCTGGAACTCCGGGTCCTTGCGCACCAGCGCCATGAACGCATAGCTCCAGGACGGATTGAGCTCGGTGGCTTGCCAGTCCATCCACTGCTCAACCCGGGCGCGTGCCGCCGGTTCGACGGGCAGCAGATCGTGCTGGTGTTGGTGTTTGCCGGCCAGATAGCGGCAGATGGTATTGGATTCCCACAACACGCCGGCCTCATCGATGATCACCGGCACCTGTGCGTTGGGATTGAAGCGCAGGAACTCGGGGCTGTGGGTGGATGCAAAACCACTGCCCCAGTCCTCGCGTTCGTAGGTTATGCCCAGCTCCTCACAGGTCCACAGCACTTTTCGGACGTTGATGGACGAGGCTTTGCCGAGAATCTTCAATGTATGTTCCATTTGAGCTGCTCCATCGCGAAAGGCGTATATGCAATTGTAGGAGCTGCCGAAGGCTGCGATCTTTTGATCTTGATTTTCAGAGATCGCAGCTTTCGGCAGCTCCTACACTTGGCGAGACGGGAAACTATGTACTCTCGCGCACCTTCAACTCAAACCCCATGTCCTGCACCGGCTTGGCCACGGTGTTGCCGGCCATCAGCGTCAGCATCTGCTCCGCCGCGCGGCGGCCGATGGCTTCGCGTGGGGTGTTGATGCTACTCAGGCGCGGAACCATGTGTTCGGACATGGGCAAGTCGTTGAAGCCGAGGATCGCCACTTGTTCCGGGATCTTGATCCCGCAGCGCATGGCTTCAAGCAGGGCGCCCTGGGCCAGGTCATCGTTGCCGAAGAAGATCGCATCGACATCCGGATGACTGGCCAGCAGTTGCAGGAACAACTCGCCGCCGAGGCCGACGGAGGAGGAGCGGGGCGTCAGCACTTCCAGGTCCGGGTCATACCGACCGGCCTTTTGCAGGGCCTTGCGGAAACCTTCGCCGCGCAGCAAGGTGCGCTGGTCCAGCTGCGCGCCGATGTACGCCAGGCGCTTGCGGCCGCGGGACAGCAAGTGTTCGGCCGCCGTTTCGCCGGCGGCCAGTTGCGAAAAACCAACGCAATTGAGCCCGGCGGCGCTGTCCAGTTCCATCATGTACACGCACGGGATGTTGCTGGCTTCGATCATCCGCCGCGAACTTTCAGTGCGGTCGAAACCCGTCAGCAACAAGCCGCGGGGTTGATAGGCCATGTAGTTGCGCAGCAGGTTTTCTTCTTCATCGCGCGAATAATGGAAGTTGCCGATCAGCACTTCGAAGCCCTTGGGGCGCAAAATCTGATGAATGGCTTCCAGGGTATCGATGAACAGCAAATTGGATAATGAAGGCACCAACACCACCACCGAATGGCTCTGGGCCGAGGCCAGGGCGCGGGCGGCGGGGTTGACCACATAGTTGAGTTCCAGCGCCGCTTTCTGCACCTTTTCCACCAGTTCGGTGGCCACGGTGCTGACGCCACGCAAGGCACGGGAGGCGGTGATCGGGCTGACGCCGGCCAGTCGGGCAACTTCGTTCAGGGTAGGGCGGCCAGTGGTGCGGGTATTTTTATCGTTCTTGGTTGTGTTCATCGACGGCTTGCCAAACAAAATTCAAGGCACTAAGGTAGCGCTGTCTCGATGCAGCTGCAAATGCGTGAGCAAGGGTTCGCCTGATCCTTGCTTTTTGGTGTCGGGACCTAACCTGCTGCAACCCATAAAATGACAAGAAAGGCGTCGGCAACTTCTGCTTTTGGTCTAGTGTCATAACTGGCAAAGGTAGCGCTGTCTGCGCGCTGAGGTGTTACATGAATCATCCCATCACCGCCCTGGTCATCATGGGCGTTGCCGGTTGCGGCAAGACGTGCGTCAGCGAGGCCCTGTGCCATTTGAGCGGCGCCACTGCCATTGAAGGCGACTCTTTTCACCCTGCCGCCAATATCGAAAAGATGAGCGCGGGTATTCCCCTGAACGATGAAGACCGTGCCGGCTGGCTCGACAGCCTGTGCGATGAACTGCGCCGTGTCGACGCCAAGGGCCAGCGCCCGGTGCTGACCTGTTCGGCGCTCAAGCATATCTATCGCGAACGTCTGCGCAGTGCCTTGCCGGGCCTGGGCTTCGTGTTCCTTGAGTTGACTCCCGAAGTCGCCGCCGACCGTGTCTCCCATCGGCCAGGCCACTTCATGCCGTCGACCCTGATCGACAGCCAGTTCGCCACCCTCGAATCGCCCGTCGGCGAGCCATTGACCCTGGCGCTGGATGCTTCGACCCATAGCGTCGAGCAACTGGCGGCGCAGGCTCATGCCTGGTGGCAGGCGAACGGCCTGAAGCAGGCGGTATGACTGTGTTTGCAAAGACAGCGCTGTCCTCACGACTTCTGATCAACCCGCTTTAATAACAACAACAACCAGGAGACACCCCTAATGTTTGGCATGTCCCACGAGACGTTCCTGCTGCTCGATGCAGTGGTCACGGTGATCGGGCTTATCGTCCTGATCACCAAGTTCAAGTTGCACCCATTCCTCGCACTGATCATCGCCGCAGCCTTCCTCGGGCTGACCTCCGGCATGCCGATCGGCACGATCATCAAGGCGTTCCAGGACGGCTTCGGTGGCGTGCTTGGTTTTGTCGGCATCATCCTCGCGCTGGGCACGATGCTCGGCAAAATGATGGCCGAATCAGGCGGTGCGGATCAGATTGCGCAGACATTGATCCGCGCCTTCGGCAAGGACAAGGTGCAGTGGGCGATGATGTTCGCCGCGTTCCTGGTCGGCATTCCGCTGTTCTTCGAAATCGGCTTCGTGTTGCTGATTCCGCTGGTGTTCATCGTGGCCCGCCGCACCGGCGTGTCGATCATCAAGATCGGTATCCCGCTGCTGGCTGGTCTGTCCGCAGTGCACGGCCTGGTGCCACCGCACCCGGGCCCGTTGCTGGCCATCGGCGTGTTCGGTGCCGACATCGGCAAGACCATTCTGTACGGCCTGATCGTTGCGCTGCCAACCGCCATCATTGCCGGCCCGATCTTCGGTACGTTCATTGCCAAGCACATTCCCGGTCATCCGAACCAGGAGCTGGTGGATCAACTGGCGCGCGAAACCGATTCGGCTGAACTGCCGAGCTTCGGCATCACGCTGGTGACCGTGCTGCTGCCGGTGTTCCTGATGTTGCTCAAGACGTTTGCCGACGTGGTGCTGCCCGATGGCAACATCTTCCGCGCTTTCATGGACCTGATCGGTCACCCGATTTCGGCATTGCTGCTGGCATTGCTGCTGTCGCTGTATACCTTCGGCTACAAGCAGGGCATCGGTTCCAGCCAAATGATGAAATGGCTGGATGCGAGCCTCGCGCCGACCGCCGCGATCATCCTGATCATCGGTGCCGGTGGCGGCTTCAAGCAGATGCTGGTGACCAGCGGCGTGGGTGACGTGATCGGCCACATGGCGGTGAACGCACAGATCTCGCCGATCCTGCTGGCCTGGCTGGTGGCGGCGGTGATCCGTATCGCCACCGGTTCGGCGACCGTGGCGACCATCACTGGCGCCGGCATCGTGGTGCCGGTGGTGGGGATGATCCCGGGTGTGAACCGTGAACTGCTGGTGCTGGCCACCGGTGCAGGCTCCCTGATCCTGTCCCACGTCAATGACGCCGGTTTCTGGCTGGTCAAGCAGTACTTCAACATGACCGTGGCCGAAACCTTCAAGACCTGGACCGCGATGGAAACCATCCTCTCCGTGGTTGGCCTGGGCTTTATCCTGTTGTTGTCGCTGTTCGTCTAAGCGAATCGACAGACACAAAAAAACCGCAGCGATGCGGTTTTTTTGTGGGTGACCTGTAGGAGCTGCCGAGTGTAACGAGGCTGCGATCTTTTGACTCTACACGGCAAGATCAAAAGATCGCAGCCTGCGGCAGCTCCTACAGGTCATCGTGTTACTTAGTGACTAGGCCATCCGCTCTGAACATCCCGCGAATCCCGCGTACGGCCTGACGAATCCGGTCCTGGTTTTCGATCAGCGCAAAGCGCACGTGATCATCGCCATACTCACCAAACCCGACGCCCGGCGAGACACACACCTTGGCTTCGGCCAGCAGTTTCTTGGCGAATTCCAGTGAGCCCAGGTGCGCATACGCCTCGGGAATCTTGGCCCAGACGTACATCGAGGCTTTCGGGTTTTCCACCATCCAGCCCAGTTCATGCAGGCCCTTGACCAGCACGTTGCGCCGCTGCCGATACTGCTCGGCGATGTCGCGCACGCATTGCTGATCGCCTTCAAGCGCAGCGATGGCCGCCACTTGCAGCGGGGTGAAGGTGCCGTAGTCGTGGTAGCTCTTGATCCGCGCCAGGGCGTTGACCAGTTCCGGGTTGCCGACCATGAAGCCAATGCGCCAGCCGGCCATGTTGTAGCTCTTGGACAGGGTGAAAAACTCCACCGCAATGTCCTTGGCACCGGGTACCTGCATGATCGACGGGGCTTTCCAGCCGTCATAGACGATGTCGGCGTAGGCCAGGTCGTGCACCACCAGTACGTCGTACTGCTTGGCGAGGGCGATCACCCGCTCGAAGAAATCCAGCTCCACGCACTGGGCGGTAGGGTTGGACGGGAAGCCGAGGATCATCATCTTCGGCTTGGGGATCGAACCGCGAATGGCCCGCTCCAGTTCAGCGAAGAAATCCACGCCCGGCACCAGCGGCACCGACCGCACCTGGGCGCCGGCAATCACGGCACCGTAGATGTGAATCGGGTAGCTCGGGTTCGGCACCAGCACGGTGTCGCCCTGGTCGAGGGTAGCCAGCATCAGGTGCGCCAGGCCTTCCTTGGAACCGATAGTGACAATGGCTTCGCTTTCCGGGTCGATGTCGACCTCGTAACGGTCCTTGTACCAGTTGGAAATCGCCCGGCGCAGGCGCGGAATGCCCTTGGAGGTGGAGTAACCGTGGGTGTCTTCGCGCTGGGCGACCTGCACAAGTTTTTCGACGATGTGCGGCGGCGTGGCGCCGTCGGGGTTGCCCATGCTCAAGTCGATGATGTCTTCGCCACGACGACGGGCGGCCATCTTCAGCTCGGCGGTGATGTTGAAAACGTAAGGGGGGAGTCGATCTATGCGCGCAAAGCGGCGCGGCGAACCTTGTTCGGCCATTGTTGCCTCGGATAACGTAAGCGCCCGGAACCGTCCGAGCGACGTAGGTCAGTGGTGACCTGTGGCGGAATGTACGGGCAGCTGTGGCAGACTGTCCAGCCTGTATGTAAACAAATTTGTCCGAAGGATAGGGTTGATGGAATTTACCAGCGGCTTCTTGCTGAGCCTTTCGCTGTGCCTGGATATCGGCGTGGCCAACATCGCAATGATCACCCTGGCCATGCAGCGCGGCTATTTCCAGGGCTTTGCCCTGGGGTTGGGGACCTGTGTCGGCGACCTGATCTACGCAGTACTGGCACTGGCCGGCATGACCGTGTTGCTGCAATACGAAACCGTGCGCTGGGTGTTGTGGATCGGTGGCTCGGCGCTGCTGGTGTACTTCGCGGCCAAGATGATCTATTCGGCGATTCACCACGAAGCGCTGCTGGCCGAGACGGCAGAGGTCGGGAACAACTCCCACCGCAAGGAATTTTTCCGCGGCATTTTCCTGGCCATGTCCTCACCCAGCGCGATCCTCTGGTTCGCGGCAGTTGGCGGTACCCTGATCGCCCGTTCCGGTGGCGGTGGCCCGCTCAGCTCGGCACTGTTTCTCGGCGGTTTCCTCTGTGCCGGGCTGCTCTGGTCGGCCGGCTTGTGCTTTGCCGCGAGCCATGGCGGCAAGTTGCTGGGGGACAAGTTGCTGCGTTATTCCTACATGGCATCGGCGGCGATCTTCTGTTATTTCGCGGTCTACGTGATCCTATCGGGTTACAACGAGTTTGTTGGCGCCGCTGCCGTCGAGCAATTGCACGCACTGTAATTGGGCGAATCGGGTTTGGCTTCTATACTCCCAGCCGAACCCATTTTTATGCGTCAGGAGTCGAGCCATGGATGAGCAAACACGCGTCGAAGTGACGGAACCACGCGTTGAACACGGACACTTCCTGCTGATCGCAGGGCTTGGCGGACGGTTTACCCAAGAGACCACTAAAGACATTCCCGATCTCTGGGAAAAGCTCGAGCCCCACATTGGGAACATTCCGGGCCAAAAAGGCGAAGTGACCTACGGCGTCTGCTGCAATTTCGACGGCAAGGGCGGCTTCGATTACGTCGCCGGAGTCGAGATCAGCAAGCTCGACGACTTGCCGGAAACCTACCGCTGGGTAGAAGTTCAGCCACAACAGTACGTGGTATTTGAACACAAGGGATCGCTGGACACCCTGCCGCAAACCTTCCAGTACATCCATGGCACTTGGCTGCCGCAGTCCGGCCACGAGCTATTGGCGGCCCCGGAGTTCGAGCGCTACAGCGAAGACTTCAACCCCAAGCTCAACACCGGCAAGCTGGAAATCTGGCTGCCGATCAAGGCATGACACCTGCACGAGAGGCGGATCGGCCGATTCGTCTCTCGATGTCCCACAGCGGCTGATTTATCATCCCCAGCCTTTCCCATGCTGATTCCGAGCTGCCATGAACACCGTCATCCGCAACGTCACTCCCGCCGATCTGGACCGCTGCTTTGCCATCGAAACCCTTGCCTATGAAGGTGACGAGGCCGCGACCCGCGAGAAGATCGCCACCCGCATCGCGACCTGGCCCGAGGGCTTTATCGTTGCGGAAGTGGACGGGGTAGTCGCCGGATTCATCAATTCCGGTGCGGCGTTCCAGGTGGAAATGTCGGACGAAGCGTTCAAGGAACTGATCGGTCACGACCCGGCCGGACCGCACGTGGTGATCATGTCGGTGGTAGTGCGCCCGGATTATCAGGGGCGAGGCTTGGCCAAGCGACTGATGGGCGAGTTCATCGAGCGCATGCGTGGGATGGGCAAGGTCACCATCAACCTGATGTGCAAGGAGCGGCACATTCCGTTGTATGCCGGTTTCGGCTTTGCCTATATCAAGCCTTCGGCGTCCGACCATGGCGGCATGGCGTGGCATGAGATGGTGCTGACGTTGTAAGCCACATTGTAGATCCCCTGTGGGAGCGGGCTTGCTCGCGAAGAGGCCGGTACATTCGACATCTCTATTGACTGACACACCGCTTTCGCGAGCAAGCCCGCTCCCACAGGGTCGGTGTTGTGTCAGCAATATCAGTAGTGACTATCGAGCCGTCAAAACACCAACCCCATCCGCCGCTCATAGCCGATCCGGCCCTTGTACGCCTCGCCGCTGTCGACAAAGCCAAACCTGGCATACAGAGCGATGGCGGCTTCGTTATCGGCATCCACCGACAACTCTAGCCCCCTGATTTCCGGCCAGGCCAGGCGCGCAGCCTCGGGCAGCGCCTGCAGGCAGGCCTTGCCGTAGCCCTTGCCCTGGGCGCGTTGATCGACTTGCAGCGCATGCAGGGTGGCACTGTGTTCATCGGCCCAGGCCGGCAACACCGGCGGGCGCTTGAGCAGCAGGAACGCGATGGGCACATCCTCGGCCAGCAGGGCGAAGCCCTTGACGCCAGGCCCGGGCCTGGACAGCAGCGTGTGCAAGGCGCCGTGGATGTCACCCGAGAACTTGATTTGCTCCGGATGCACTTCGATGGCCTCGACCTGTTGGCGCTGCAGCGTGTTCAGGCTTTCATAAGGCACGAGTCGGGCTGTCACTGGCGTGTCCTGTTTCCAACTGAAAATGAGTCTCGGATTCTAGCGAGTCTGGCGTTATGGATTATTTTTATTTCTTCTGTCGATTCGCCGGATCGCCAGACGACTAAGGGTGTCTTCCAATAAAAACCACGGAGAACCACCATGAACTCGCAAACCCAGATCCAGAACCTGATCGAAACCTATCGTCAGGCCGTAATGGCCAAGGACGTGGATAAAGTCATGACCCTGTATGCCGACGACATCGTCTCCTTCGACGCGGTCAAGGCCCTGCAATTCAAGGGCAAGGAGGCGTACCGCGCGCATTGGGAGGACTGCATGAAAATGTGCCCCGGCCCGCATATTTTCGAGTTCCAGGACATCCGTATCGAGGCATCCCAGGAGATCGCCTTCGCCCATTGGCTGGCCCATTGCGGCGGCACCAACGACAAGGGCGAGACCCAGTCCTGCTGGATGCGCGGCAGTGCGTGCTATCGCCAGGAAGACGGGTTGTGGCAGATCGTCCATGAGCACTGGTCGGCGCCGTTCGACATGATGAGCGGCACCGTCCTGTTCGACCTGAAACCCTGATCGATGTTATTTGTCGGGGCGCCGCGCCAAATGGCCGATCCACGGCCATAGTTGATCCGTTCGAGTCAGGAGACGTTCATGAAGTATTTATGCCTGGTCTACAGCGATGAGCGCCTGCTGCATTCGCTGCCGGAAAGCCCGAAGGACGAGGAGTGCATGGCCTATGCCGAGTCGATCCAGGGTAGCGGCCGGATGGTCGCCGCCGAGGCGCTGGAATCGGTGCAGACCGCCACCACCGTGCGCATGCGCAACGGCAAGATGTCGATCACCGATGGGCCATTCGCTGAAACCAAGGAGCAGTTGGCCGGTTTTTATCTGATCGATGCCAAGGACCTCAACGAAGCCATCCAGGTCGCCGGGAACATTCCGGCGGCCCGGGTCGGCAGTGTCGAAGTGCGCCCCGTTCGGCAGTTGAATCCTTAAGATGCCGGGGCTGCCGGTTCAGGCGCAGGTCGAGCGGGTCTATCGCGAAGACTCGCGGCGCATTCTTGCGACCCTGATTCGCTTGCTGGGGGATTTCGACCTCGCCGAAGAGGCCTTGCACGAGGCGTTTTTCATCGCGGTCGAACGTTGGCAGCGTGACGGCGTGCCGGACAATCCGCGGGCCTGGCTGGTGTCCACCGGGCGCTTCAAGGCCATTGATGCCCTGCGCCGGCGCGCGCGTTTTGCTGCGTCGCAGCCTTTGCTGATCGCGCAACTGGAGGCGCTGGAACAGGCCGACTGGAGTGATGAAGACGTGGAAGACGATCGCCTGCGGCTGATCTTCACTTGCTGCCACCCGGCCCTGGCGGCCGACGCACAAGTGCCACTGACGCTGCGGGAGGTCTGCGACCTGACCACGGAGGAAATCGCCCGGGCCTTTCTCTCGGCCCCGGCCACCATCGCCCAGCGCATCGTGCGCGCCAAGGCGAAGATCCGCGACGCGAAAATCCCTTATCAAGTGCCGACACTCGCTGAGCTGCCCGAGCGCCTGGACAGCGTATTGCGGGTGATTTACCTGGTGTTCAACGAGGGATACTCGGCGTCCATCGGGGCCGAACTGATCCGCGAGGATTTGACCCGCGAAGCGATCCGTCTCGGCCGGTTGCTGGTGGAGCTGCTGCCGGAGCCTGAGGTGATGGGCTTGCTGGCGTTGATGTTGCTGCACGAGTCGCGCCGCCCGGCCAGGACCTCGGTCAGCGGCGAGCTGATTGTGCTGGACGAACAGGACCGTTCGCTGTGGGACGCCGGGTTGATCAGTGAAGGCTGCACGCTGGTCGAACAGGCGCTGACCATGGGGCGATTCGGACCCTATTGCCTGCAAGCGGCGATCGCGGCGGTACACGCCGAAGCCCCGACGGCGGGGGAAACCGATTGGCCGCAGATTGTCGGTCTGTATGACGTCTTGCTGCGAGCGGTGCCGTCGCCGGTGATCGAGTTGAATCGTGCCGCGGCGATATCGCAACGCGATGGTCCACTGGCGGGGCTGACCTTGGTCGACGCCATCCTGGAGCGGGGAGAACTGCTCGACTACCATCTGGCGCATTCGGCGCGGGCGCAGTTCTGTCGGCAATTGGGCCGCAAGCAAGAGGCGCGGGCTGCGTGGGAGCGGGCGCTGGCGTTGACCCGACAAGAGCCGGAGCGGCGGTTTATCGAAGAGCGGCTCAAGGCACTGGATTGATGTGTCCTTGCTGGCCTCTTCGCGATCCGACTTGCTCGCGAATGGCCGCGCCGCTATTCCAGCATCTTGCCCAACAACCAGCTACCCGCCGGCCCCGGCGGATTCAGCCGCGACCACAACGCATCCACCGACACCATTTTCGGCCAGCCGCGCACCACCAGTTCCCGCAGCGTGTCGGGCCCGAACCGCTCGACCAGCCAGCGGGGCAGCGGCGCCCAGCCGAATCCGCCCTGGGCCATTTCCAGCAGCATCAGATAACTCGGCGCCGACCAGACGCGGCCCTTCGCCCGACTTTCATAGGGATTGATGATGGTGGCCAGACGCAGTTCGCGGTGTAGCTGCAGTACGTCCCGGTCGACGTAGTCCAGCGTCGCCAACGGATGAGTCGGGGACACGAACAAGGCGATTTCCGTGCGCTCGTCCACCGTTGAACTGACCAGGTCCGGCGGGTAGCTGTCCTGCATTTCGGCGAAGGCAATTTGCGCCCGACCGCTTTGCACCAGGGACATCAGGTCATCGCATTCGGCAATCAGGCATTCGAGTTCCAGGTCCGGGTAACGCTGCTCGAAGGCACTGAGCGCGGCTTCGAAGCGGTCCGACTGATAGGTATCGGACAGCGCCACCGTCAGCTTCGCTTCCACCCCTTGGGACAGTTGGCTGGCGGCTATTTCCAGGCGACTGGTGGCGGCCAGGATCTCTTCGGCCCGTTGCAGCATGACGTGCCCGGCCGGGGTCAGCCCGGGCTTGCGGCTGCTGCGGTCGAACAGGGTCAGGTTCAGGTCGATTTCCAGGCTGGCCACCGCCGCGCTGATGGTCGATTGACTGCGGCCCAATTTACGCGCCGCGGCGGAAAACGAGCCTTGGGTCGCGGCTTCGACAAACGCCAGCAACACTTCGTGAGAGGCCATGAACTATCGCCCTGATCGATGGTTATTGGTTATGAAGTATCGGCTGGAAGACGGATCATGGCAATCATCGTCACCCAAGGGAGTTCGGCCATGAGCGCCAACAAATCCATTACTGAACGTATTTTCCAGGCCATCGGCTTCGAACTGCTGGCCATCCTGATCTGTACCCCGTTGCTGGCCTGGATCATGGACAAACCGATGTTGGACATGGGCGCTGTGACCATCGCCATGGCTGCCCTGGCCCTGGCCTGGAACGTGGTGTTCAACGGTATGTTCGACCGGATGCTCAAGCGCTTTTCCATCGTCCACAACGCCTGGGTCCGTGTGGTGCATGCGCTGTTGTTCGAAGGCGGTCTGGTCGCCCTCGGCGTGCCGCTGATCGCCTGGTGGCTGAATGTCAGCCTGTGGCAGGCGTTCGTGCTGGATATCGGTGTGTTGCTGTTCTTCCTGCCGTACACCTACGTCTACCACTGGGCGTATGACGTGGTTCGGGAGCGGATGCTGGTGACTCGCGAGGTTTGCTGAGTCGTGTTTTTGCGGCGAGGGGGCGGGTCAGAGGTCTGAGACCTGCCCTTGTGGGAGCGAGCAAGCTCGCTCCCACAGGTATTGCATCAGATTCCAGGTCTTTGGATCAGACGTGGAAGTAACCCACGCACGAATCGAACGGCAGGCGCTTGAGTTCGATCTTGTTCAGGTCGAGCACTTCACGCAGGGCCTTGGTTTCGCCCGGGAAGTTGCGGTAGGCGACTTCGTCGAGCACCACGATCGCGCCTTTGGGCATGTACGGCAGGAAGGTTTCCAGCGCGACTTTGGTCGACTCGTACAGGTCGGTGTCGAGGATCAGCATGGCCACGACCAGGTCCGGACGAGTCTTGACCCACTCCGGTACGGTCTTGACGATGTCGCCCTTGACCAGCTCGCAACGCGGAATGCGGTTGACCGGGCGCAACAGGTCGTTGGCGTCGATCATGTCCTGGATCAGCGACTGGTCGGTGTCGGCGAACATGGTCTCGTTGACGTCGGCCGGGTCTTCTTTCTTGTCGATGCTCTGGAAGCCTTCGAAGGTGTCGAAACCCACGATCGAGCGGTTGATCGCATACGGCTCGAGAATCATCGACAGGTGCATGTAGAGCATCAGCGAGTTGCCCTTGTACACGCCGCACTCAATGATCGCGCCCGGTACTTCGGCGACTTTCTTGAACAGTTCCATACGCGACAATGCGGCGGTCACGCCAATGCGGTTGGCGAAGACGAACGGCGCGTCGGCCACGTATTCGGCATCGACCCGTTTCAGGACGTTGGTACGGGTTTCGTTGTACTGGGCTTCGGCGGGCGTGATGCGACGCTTGGTCATTGCGGGATTCCTCGGAAATTCGAAAAGTCGTGGACGTGGAAGTAGTCTTTGAAACCGGCGCCGACATCCGGGCAGGCGCTGTCGACGTTGATCGCGCCGCGCTGCTGCTTGAGGTCGTCGAGGTGCATCAGGCGAAAGTCCACGCTGAAGCGGGTTTGTTGCGTGTAATTGGGCACGGTGCCGTGCAGGTGCGAACCCGAGAACACCAGCATCTCGGCGGTGTTGCCGGCAATGCGCAGCTCAGAGGCGTTGTTGATCGCTTCAGTGGGTACCGGGTGCTGGCGCGCCTCTTCCTTGACGTTGTCCTTGGCGCGCTGGCGTTGCACGTCGATCCAGTCGGACAGGCTCCACTGCGCCGAGGTGTTTTTCACCGGGACGTCGAAGTAGGCCGGGTTGATCATCATGGTCTGCTCGGGCTGGATCGTGTAGACCGGCATCCAGGTATTGATCTGGCAGTCGACACCGCCGTACCAGGTATCGCGATGGGGCTTGTAGGCGTAGCTGACGCCAGCGTGCAGGTAGTCGTAGTTGGGCACGACACGGATGCGCGGTACGTCGAAAATGAATTCCTGCGCAGCGCCACCGATTTCGTCGGTGAAGCTGCGGATCAGCTCCTTGGCGCGCAGGCTGTTGGTGAACTGACCCTTGAGGCGAGTCACCAGCACCACGAACTCTTCCACCGGCATCAGCGTGTGCAGCGCCTGGTGGTTGGTCTCGCCATCGAAGGCGGCGGTGATGCTTTCCTGGGCAAAGGCACAGAGTTCCTTTGCCGCTTTCAGTTCGGTGTTGAGGAAGATGTCGCCAGCGTAGATCGCACTTCTGAAATCAGTGTGTTTGTGCAACTGATTGATGAATAAGTTCACGGTTCTCACCCAGGAATACTTTGGCTCTCTTAAGAGTCGGCAACACGCGGACAAACTGAAGTGCCAACTTTGAACGAAAGCACAATGCCTTTGCCCGCCGCGGTGCGTTCAATAATCCTGCTGCTTGCGAAACGCCCAGCGCCCGGCGATCACGGTAAAGGTTGCGACCAGTGCCACCAGGATCCAGAAACCCTGCGGGTCGCCGGCCAGGGGAATGCCGCCGACGTTCATGCCGAAGAAACCGGCGATGATATTGATCGGCAGCGCCAGCACTGTCACCACCGTCAGGGTGAACAGCGTGCGGTTGGTCTGTTCGTTGATGTTGGCGGCGATCTCTTCCTGCAACAGCTTGATCCGCTCACCCAGTGCCGTGAGGTCGTTGATGATCAGCGCGAACTCCTCGGTGGATTTGCGCAACTCCTTCACGTCTTCCTTTTGCAGCCATTGCGGCGGCCGGTTGAGCAGGCGCAGCAACGAACCCGGTTCCAGCGCCAGCAACCGTTGCAATCGCACCAGCACCCGTCGATTGGCACCCAGCTCGGCGCGGTTGGTCGACAGCCGTGAGGACAGCAATTCATCTTCGATCTGATCCACGCTCTGACTGGTCTTGCGCACGATCTGGGTCAGCACTTCACCCTGGTCGCGGAGCAAATGCACCAGCAACTCCAGCGGGGAGCGAAAGCACTCCCGGGCCTTTACCGACGAGCGCAATTTGTCCACCGAGTGCAGCGGTTGCAGGCGGGCGCTGATGATCAATTGGCTGCGGGCGCACACCCATAGGGTCGAGACATCCGAGGAGACCATGTTGCTGAGGTTGAACACCACGTCGTTGACCACCGCCAGCAATGCGGAGTCGACATGCTCGATACGTGTCGAGCGAGAGCCTTCGTGCAGCGCTTCGAAAAACTCCTCGGGCAACTCCAGATGGCTTTTCATCCAGCGCTCGCACGCGGCGTGGGCGAGGTTCAGGTGCAGCCAGAGAAATTGCTCGTCGCTTTGCGGCTGTTGCAGGTATTGCAAGGCCTCGGCGGAATTGATTTCCCGACCGGCCTCACCGGGGCGAAAGCTGAAACCGTAAAGCAGGCCGAACAGATCCGTGTCGCGATGGCTTTGATCGATGCTGTGGTTCATGAGGACTCGCAAGGGGAGGCGCCTGTCACGTTTTTACAGGTTCACGTGAGCGGCATCATCGCAAGCGCTGATGACTTTTTTGTGACGCTCAAAAAACGCAAAAGCCGCGCGATGTTCCCATCGCGCGGCTTTTATTTGTTTCGGGATTACTTGTCCTGTTTGTTTTCCAGGACCTTGCCGTTGGAGGCATCGATGTCCACATCCCACTCGACGTTCTTGGCGTCACGCAGTTCGACTTCGTACTCGTAACCGTTGAAGTGGTTGTCCAGCTCGGTCTTGGTAATCGTTGCACCCGGGTGCAGATCCAGCGCGATCTTGTTCAGGTCTTCCAGTGGCTTGATCTTGCCGTCCTTGACCAGTTGCGGGATCTGATCGACCCGCACATCGGCCTGGGCCAGGCCGGCGGTGAGGGTCAGGGTTACAGCGGCAAACAAAGCAGTCAGGGTCTTCATGGGCTTCTTTCCTTGGGTGATCCGTTCAAGTGAGATCAGGTTAGCCTGTGTAACTTAATCCACCCTTAAAACCCCCGGCATGTCTTGCATCAATCCCTGGTGGGAGCGTGGCTTGCCCGCGAAAGCGGAGTGTCAGTCAACGTGGATGTTGAAGCTGATGGCCCTATCGCGAGCAAGCTCGCTCCCACAGGTTTTGCGCAATTGTGGATCAATACCCATTGTTCTGTAGCACCTGCGCCACACTCGCCGCCGCCGGGCGTTTATAGAACTTCAACAACTCACTGGCGCGATTGGTGAAGATGCCGTCGACACCGGCGTCCATGACTTTGCGGTAGTCCACCGCATCGTCGATGGTGTAGGCGTGTACCAGCAGGCCCTGGTCGTGGGTGTATTGGTTCATCCAGGGTTGCACCAGATCCGAGTAGCTCTGGTCGCCACCCTGGGTCAGTGCAGCGGACGGGCCGGTGCCGATGGCGCCCTGGGCCTTGGCGTAGTCGACCCATTGCTGGAATTCGGCCTTGTCCTTCGGTTGCTGTCTGGCGTAGTACGCGGCTTTATCCTGTTCGCCGGACTCGGCAAATGTCACCTTTGACTTGGGCTCGATACTGCCTTCACCGACCCACAACAGCAGGATCTTCGGCACCTTCGGCATCTCCTTTTGCAGCAGTTCGAGGCTGCTCTTCTCGAAGGTCTGCAGGACCACCTTGCCTTTGCCCTGGCCGACCGCCAGCTCGCTTTTTGCCAGTTTCGAAGCGGTCGGGCTCAGCCAGCCACGGTCCTGAAGTTTTTCCTTGAGGTCGTGTTCGATGCCGGGAAACTGCTTGGGTTCCTTGGTCTCGATATACAGGCCGGGCTTGTGCAGGCTGTTGCCCTCGGCGATGTCGATGATTTCATCGAGGGTCAGGATCTTCAGGCCCGCGAAGGCGGGACGTGCGCGATCCGGGTACGCGGCATTGAACCAGCTGCCCGCGTCCAGGGTTTTCAGTTCGGCCATGGTGAACGCATTGGCGGGGCTGTCCTTGCGCTCGGGGAATTTGCTGACGACGTCGGTGGTGCGTTGCAGATTGTTGTCGTGCAGGGCGAACAGCACGCCATCCTTGCTGCGCTGCAGATCCAGCTCCAGGTAGTCGGCGCCCAGGTCGCGGGCAGTCCTGTAGGCGGCGGCGGTGGATTCTGGCGCATCGAACGACGCGCCACGGTGGGCGATCACCGCTGGATGCGGAATGCCCAAGCGGGTCGCCAGTACCGAGGGGCCAGGTTCGCTGGCGGCCTGTGCGTGGCCGAGACCGAGCAACAGGCTCAGTAACAGGGCGCTTTTGGTAAAGGTTGCGGGCATGGTCGAGATCCTTTCGCAATAAGTGAGCGGTCCCTTTTAACAATTCATCTTTGCAGGCGCTATCGCCAGGCCGACATAAACCTGTCTAAAGCTGATTTTCGTCAGCGCTTTTGTGCGCCCGTTTGCAGTACGCTGGGGCCCTGCAATTTCCCCGACAGAGGGAAACGCAGGCCCTGCGTGCAAACCAATGATCACCATTGCGGGGTTTACCATGCGCATCACTTCCCAGCTCATCTGCCAGGCTGCCGACCAACTCAAAGGCTTTGTCGGCCTCAACCGCAAGACCGGGCACTACATCGTGCGCTTCAGCGAAGACTCGTTTGGCATGGACGTGGCGGACGACGGCATCATCCCGACCAGCGAATTCGTCTGGGCCGCGGGGCCTGAGCAAACCATGACGCTCAAACGCGAATTGATCCAGTTGTTGCTGGACCAGAACATCGATGACCGGATCAACATCACCGAGCCGTTGCGGGTGTACATGAGCCGGCGGGAAGTGCCGGAGATTTCGGCGGTTCGCAGTTTGGTTCGGGGGTGAGTTTTTGCGGTGACTGTACTGGCCCCATCGCGAGCAAGCTCGCTCCCACAGTAGATCTTTGTCGCGCACAAATGTTGTGACCGACCGGGATCAAAATGTGGGAGCGAGCTTGCTCGCGATGGCGGCCTGAAGAACTCTAAATCAGTTACTGATTGAATCCGTAAGCCCGCTCTACCCGGCACACCCGCGTATGACACCGCGCATACCAGGTCGAGCGCCCACGCTCGCGAATGGCCGCATGCTCAGGATGATGCTTCCACGCCAGAATCGCCGCTTCACTGGCCCAGTACGACACCGTAATCCCAAGCCCATCCTCGCCCCGCGCCGACTCCACTCCAAGAAACCCCGGCTGTTCACGGACCAGTTCCAGCATCCGTGCAGCCGCATCGGCGTAACCCTGGTCACCCTCGGTACGCAGTGAGGTGAAGATCACCGCGTAATAAGGCGCAGCTGGCGTATCGGCGATCATGACGAGCGCCCCGCACAGGCTTCGACAAAGGTGCCAACCAACGGCGGCAAGATGCCCTTGAGCGCTGCCCGCTCGGGCTGGAACAAGGTCGCGACAAAGAATGGATGATCACCGAGTTCGACCGCCCGCAGTCCGTGTTCAGAATCGTGGCCGACGGCGTGAAGTTCGCGCTTGAGCAACTCCTCTTCGAACTGCGGATTCATCCCATAACGACAGCGATAGCCTTCACGAATCTCGGCGTTTTCGTACGCCTGGGCAATCAACGAGCCTTCCTGTAAATGAATGGTATCGACGGCCTCCACCAGTGAGCACGCCAGCGGTGTCAGCAGCGCTCGCGCGGCATCGGGATTTGTCTCGGCGTGTTCGGCATCCGACCAGCCCAGTACATTGCGTGCATATTCCAGCACCGCGTGTTGAAAACCACCGCAGGTGCCGAGGAAAGGTCGCCGTTGTACGCGGGCAAAGCGGATCGCTTTTAATGCGCCGTCCGTGCTGCGGTAAGGGCTGGCCGGTACACACCAGAAACCGTCGAATCTGTGCAACGGTGTCTCGGCGCTGATTTCATCGGTGGCCAGCCAATGCCATTGCACGTTCAGGCCGCTGTGTTCAGCGGCCTTTTCCAGAGCTACAGGAATGGCCTGGTGGGCGGTGACTTGCGGGTCGTAGTCGCCGATCAGGGCGATGCGAATCGGGCGGGTTTCCATGTGGGGCCTCTGCACTTGTTGATTGCCGGTGCCCACTATAGATTGGCGTTCACGCACTCAATATTGGCGTTTATCCAAGTGATCAATGCAGCGACGCACTATCGACTGGACTACCCGGACCTGGCGCTGATCCTCGCCCTGGTGCGCGGCGGCTCTCTGGCCCGGGCCGCGCAACTGCTCAAGGTGGATGTCTCGACGGTGTTTCGAGCGGTGCGCCGGCTGGAGGCTGCGCTGGGCCAGCAACTGTTCGAAAAAAGCCGCGCCGGTTACCTGCCCACCACCCTGGCGCAGTCCCTGGCGGAACAGGCCGAGCGCGCTGAGCAGGCACTGGAGGCGGCGCGCATCGGTGTGGAGCAGGGCGGTGAAGTGATCAGCGGCATCGTGCGCCTGACCTGTACCGATTCGGTCCTGCAAGGTTTGCTGTTGCCGGCGCTGGCGCAGTTCATGCCGAACTATCCGGCGCTGACCCTCGAGCTCAGCACGTCCAATGATTTTGCCAACCTCAGCCGTCGGGATGCCGATATCGCCCTGCGCCTGACCCGCACGCCACCGGAGCATCTGGTGGGACGGCAACTGGCGGATATTTCCTACCGAGTGTGTGCCAGTGAGCGATACCTGCAAACGGTCAATAGCACTGACCTGGCCTCATTGACCTGGATCGCCCCGGATGACTTCCTGCCTGATCACCCGACCGTTACCTGGCGTCGCCAGGCCTTGCCGGGCGTAACGCCGGGCTATCGCTGCAACAGCATGCTGTCGGTGACCGAGTTGGTCAGGGCGGGGCTGGGTGTAGCGGCGTTACCGGACTTCTTGATCGGCGACGGTTTACAGCCGCTGAGCGAACCGCTGCACGGATACGACACTGCGCTATGGCTGCTGACCCGTCCCGACTGCCGCGCCTTGCGCTCGGTGGTTACCTTGTTCGATGAGTTGGGGCGGGCGCTGAAACTGCCGTGAAACCGTTCAAGCCTTCGGCTTATCCTTGCGCACGAACTGCTGGTGCATTTCCGTTGTGAGGTTTTCGATGCGCTCGGTGAGGGTCTTGGTCATCTCTGTGAGACGGGTGTTCTGCTCGAGCAACTCCAGCAGTTGCGCAGAGTTTTTCGCGGCCTCCGCCTGCCGCTCACTGTTGGCGGTCGCCAGCGCTTCGCGGTGCTGCGCATCGGCATCGGACTGGGCTTTGTCTCGCGCGGCCTGACGCGTCTGGGCCAACAGAATCAATGGCGCGGCATAGGCCGATTGCAGGCTGAAAGCCAGGTTGAGCAGGATGAACGGGTACGCATCGAAGTGGGTGAAACCGGAGAGGTTGAGGCACACCCAGATCACCACGATCAGCGTTTGTGCGCCGAGAAAGGTCGGTGTACCGAAGAATCGTGCAAAGGCTTCGGCGCGCAAGGCAAACTTGTCATTGCCAAAGGTCGGTGCGAGGTGGGCATGAGGGCGATGGAAACGCAGGTGATCGACGTGGGCGGCGGTTTCGTGGCTGGTGGTCATGATGCTCTCTGTCTGGCGCTGGGACTGAAGCTCACTATAGCCTCAGCGCCGGTTTCATTCTGAAACACATCGTGCCGTTCAAATCCGAGTCATCAATCCTTCTAACACCACCTTCGACCTTGTCATTTATTGCAACTGATAGCAGGCCAGAAACATGTCCAGCGCGGAATCCGCCACCGTGTGTTGCTCCTTGGCTGACAAGCTGGGTTGCCCCATGGAAATCTGCGGCCAGAATGCAAAAGACTTGAGCAGGCCATGGATCTGTTGAGCGGCGAATTCGGGAGCTACGGCTTTCAAGCGACCATCGGCCTGAGCGGCACGAATCCATACCGTCAACCCTTCTTCGCGTTCGCCCATTCGCGCCACCATATCCTGCGCCCGCTCCGGGGAATGAATCGTCGCCGCTATCGCCACCCGCGCCAGGTCGAGAAAATTGTCATCGCCCAACATTTGCAGCTTGGCCATCAGCAATCCGCGCAATTGCTCGCGCAACGGCAGGTCGGGGCTGTAGGTCGCTTCCTGTTCTGCCGTCACCCGGATCCATAACTGATTGAGGATCTCGGCGAACAACTCTTCCTTGCTGGGAAAGTGGTTGTACACCGTGCGCTTCGACACACCGGCAGTGGCAGCAATCTTGTCCATGCTGGTGATCTCGAAACCGTTTTCACGGAATTCGTTGATCGCGGCTTGAATGATCGCTTGGCGTTTTCGGTCGGTGAGGCGCTGTGGAGCTGTCATAAGTACGCTTCGGCAGGGGAGAAGGTGGGAATTACACTCAGTAGTTTACTTGTCATCGACTTTGATGCAACCTAGAAACTACACTGTACAGTGTAATGTTTTGTTAACCCTGCCCAGCAAAAATAGAACGTCCGGCTGATGCGTGCGTGCCTTGGCCATTTATCGTCCCAAAACGGAAAGTCGCGCGATGCGCGGTTTTTCTGGAGTCATTCAGTCATGGCCAATTCAAACTCCCCGGCGGACAACGCCTCCACACCTGAAGCGTCCCGACAGGCCCAAGGGCAGTATCAAAACTTCACACCGGTTCAACGTTTAAGCTTTGGCAAAACCATGGGCATCCTGTGGACCGCGCTGTTCCACAAACCGCAGAACACCCGCCCAAGCTCACCCGTGCCGGTGCAAGCGCTGACTCAAGCCGCGCTGATCGCAGCGCCCAACCACAGCGTCTATCGTCTGGGCCACTCCACGGTGCTGCTCAAGCTGCGCGACAAATTCTGGATCACCGACCCGGTCTTCGCCGAGCGCGCCTCCCCCGTGCAATGGGCCGGCCCCAAGCGTTTTCATCAGCCACCGATCAGCCTGGAACAATTGCCACCGATCGAAGCGGTGATCCTGTCCCACGACCACTATGACCACCTGGATTATCAGGCGGTGCTCAAGCTCGCGGACAAGACCAAACACTTCCTTACCCCATTGGGCGTAGGCGACACCCTGATCAAGTGGGGCATCGACGCCAGCAAAGTCCGCCAACTGGATTGGTGGCAAGGCACGGAAGTCGATGGCATCCAGTTCATCGCCACCCCGTCGCAGCACTTTTCCGGCCGTGGCCTGTTCGACAGCAACAGCACCCTGTGGGCCTCGTGGGTGATGATCGACGGCGACACACGCCTTTTCTTCAGCGGCGACAGCGGCTACTTCGACGGCTTCAAACGCATCGGCGAACAGTACGGCCCATTCGACCTGACCCTGATGGAAACCGGTGCCTATAACGTCGACTGGCCGCACGTGCACATGCAACCCGAACAAACCCTGCAAGCCCACCTCGACCTCAAGGGCCGCTGGCTACTGCCGATCCACAACGGCACCTTCGACCTGTCGATGCACGCCTGGTACGAACCCTTCGACCGCATCCTGGCCCTGGCCTGGGAGCGCAACGTATCGATCACCACACCGCAGATGGGCGAGGCGTTCAACTTGATGCATCCGCAGCGTGGTGGGGCGTGGTGGATGGCGGTGGAAGGGGAGAGTGAGCGGGTGGTGCAGAACGCGTGAAGTTGTGACCCCGGCCGGTCTGCGGACCGGCTTGGGAGTTCAACTAAATCAGTTAGCCACGCGAGTTCTTTAACTGCTCAAGGAACCCCGAGATCTTTGCCACGCTCAGGTCGCGAAACTTCCCACGAAGTATTTCGTTTAGTTCTTCGACAGATAATCCGAGCTTCTGCGCAGCATCCGTCTTACTCAGCCGGCCGCTTTCCAGCAGAAGGCCAATTTTCATAACGCAATCAGATTTGGCCCGCATATCACCAGCATCGGGAATGCCCAGTGCCTGATAAACGCAGTTATCGCCATCGTCGATTTCGTTCATCTGTTAACCCTCACTCCACCATCGCAAAATCCGCCCGCCCAACCGGATTCGGCGTCGACCCTCTCACATTCATCCCTCGACCCGGTGCAAACCCCGGGAAGAACACCAACCCTTCGGCTTCAAGCCGATAGGCCAGCGCCAGGCGCGTGACATCCCGTACCTCCTGGCGTGCCTCGAAGCGTTGAATGGCATCCACCGAGACCCGGGATTCCCGCGATAGCTCCTCCACGCTCCAGCCCAGCATCGCTCGGGCCTGGGCGCAGTGGGCCGGGGTGAATTGGAAGAGGGCGATACGTTCCAGGGTGATTTTCATCGCTTGAGAGGCCATGGTGTTCTCCGGGCTCGAGAGTGTTGGTCAAAATATACTGTGTTTTTGTACAGTTGTTTTGAGCCCGGATCAAACGCATTTTTTAATTTTTCTTTTCAGACAGACGAACGGCACTGCGCTTATTTACCCGCCAACCCCGGCGCTTCGCGCACAATAAAGTGATCCAGGTTTTCAATGTTGGCGCTGAACACCCCGAACGTTTGCTCGGGGTTTTTCTTGCTCGGCACCTGCTTCAGCTCGGGCGTTACGCCGTAAAAGAAGCAGTACAACGCCCGCCCGCTCTCGATGGCGTGCTTGATCTCCTCCAGGAACGCCTTGCGCTTGCGGTAGCTGTCGATCAGTTTCTTGCTCAGGTAGACATTGACCGAGTAGGGCTTTTTCTCGAACCAGACCTTCTTCTCGAAGTCGATGCGAAAGCTCTGGGTGTAGTCCTTGATCTCCTTGACCTTGCCCCAGTAAATCAGCCCTTTGTTGTCTTGCAGGTATTCGATCTTCTTGAAAAACGACCCGTAAGGCGCGGTGTGTTCGCCAATCTTCAGCGGCACGCGCTTGAGCAAATCCTTGTCGTCGAAGTTCGACACGAAGCACTCCACCGGATGGGCGAAGACGCTGGTCTTGTCCGGGGTCGACTCCTTGCTCGGTTGCTCGACATGACTAGCCACCTTGGGCGCCAATGGCTCATCCCGAACCACATCGGCAATCACCACCGGGCTGGACGGTTTACGCACATATTCGCGCCGAGTCAGTAACAATTCCGATGGGAAATGTTCCTCGCGACTGTCATCCGTTTCCGTCTCATCCACACCCGACGCCGGTGTCTTCAGGCTGACATAAGGACAGCCCTCGACATGCCGCGTACTCGGCAGGTTCTTGAAGTGCGGCGTGCGCACGTAATTCACGTTCTTGGCGTTGAACGTGCCTAGCTCATTGGCCGTATCGAACGCCAGGCGACAGGCATCGTTGGGGCATTGAAAGTGTTCCCTCGCGGAGTCGAAATCCATCGTCTCGTCGAAATTCAGATCCCGCACGTCGTAGATCGACAACTTGTCGTTGAGGCTGAGGCAGTAGGCGAGGTCGAATTTCATGTCGGGTTCCAAGTCCTTTAGATGAACAGCTTCCAGTGATGGCGCATTCGAAGCAATAGCTACACTGAGATCACTTCGATATCCCGGAGTTTGCACAGTCCATCAACGAGGGCGGTTCATGAGCCATTCAGATGCTTCGCCCCCTCTCCCGGAACCGGGCCGCATAGCTCGCCGCGATGAACAGACCGGTTGGCGCCGCTGGCTACCGGGGCTGGGCATACTGCGGGAATACCAACCGGAATGGTTGCGTTACGACATCGTCGCCGGCCTGGTGCTGACCACGATGCTGGTGCCCGTCGGTATCGCCTATGCGGTGGCTTCGGGCGTACCCGGCATTTATGGCCTCTACGCGACCATCGTTCCGCTGCTGTTCTATGCCTTGTTCGGCCCCAGCCGCATTCTGGTGATGGGGCCGGATTCTTCCCTGGTGGCCGTCATCCTTGCCGTGATCATTCCACTCTCCGGCGGCGACCCGCAGCGTGCCGTCGCCCTGGCGGGGATGATGGCGATCGTCTCGGGAGCGGTGTGCATCCTGGCCGGTATGGCACGCCTGGGGTTCATCACCGAGCTGCTGTCCAAACCAATCCGCTACGGCTACATGAACGGCATCGCACTGACCGTCTTGATCAGCCAGTTGCCCAAGCTGTTCGGTTTTTCGATTGAATCCGACGGCCCATTGAGAAACATCGCGGCCATCGCCTCGTCTGTGATGGAGGGAAAGGTCAACTGGACCACCTTCACGGTGGGCGGGCTCACCCTGGCGGCGATCCTGCTGCTCAAACGATGGCCGCGATTGCCGGGCATTCTGATCGCCGTGGTAGGCGCGACAGTCGCCGTGGGTGTGCTCGACCTGGCGACACGCGCCGGTGTGTCGGTCCTCGGCTCGCTCCCCCAAGGCTTGCCCGGCTTCGCCATCCCCTGGATCACCCGCGCCGACATCGTCCCGGTGCTGATCGGCGGTTGCGCCGTCGCACTCGTCTCGTTCGCCGACACCAGCGTGCTATCCCGTGTCTATGCGGCGCGGACCCGCACCTACGTCAACCCGAACCAGGAAATGGTGGGCCTGGGCATCGCCAACCTCGCAGCCGGTTTTTTCCAGGGCTTCCCGATCAGTAGCAGCTCGTCACGAACCCCCGTGGCCGAGGCGGCCGGCGCCAAAACCCAACTGACCGGCGTTGTCGGCGCACTGGCGGTTGCCTTGCTGCTGGTGGTGGCACCGGACCTGCTGCAACATCTACCGTCCAGCGCCCTGGCGGCCGTCGTGATCGCCTCGGCCATTGGCCTGATCGAGATCACCGACCTGCGTCGGATCTACCGCATCCAGCGTTGGGAATGCTGGCTATCGATTGTCTGCACCGTCGGCGTGGCCGTGTTCGGCGCGATCGAGGGCATCGGCCTGGCCATCGTGATTGCCGTCATTGAATTCCTCTGGGACGGCTGGCGCCCGTACTCCGCGGTATTGGGCCGCGCCGACGGGGTCAAGGGCTACCACGACATCAAACGCTACCCCGAAGCGCGCCTGATCCCCGGCCTGGTCCTGTTTCGCTGGGATGCGCCCTTGTTTTTCGCCAACGCCGAACTGTTCAGCGACCGCGTGCTGGACGCCGTGGCAGCATCGCCCACACCCGTGCGCTGGCTGGTGGTCGCCGCAGAACCGGTCACCAGCGTCGACGTGACCTCCGCCGACATGCTGGCCGAACTGGGCGACACGTTGCATGCGGCGGGTATCGAGTTGTGCATTGCCGAAATGAAGGATCCGGTGAAGGACAAGCTGAAGCGGTTCGGGTTGTTTGCACGGTTGGGGGAGACGGCGTTTTTTCCTACGATCGGGACGGCTGTGGATAGTTATGTGGCGAACTATTCGGTGGAATGGGTGGAAGGAAAGGTGCAGCGCTGAGCGATGACTGTCTCTGAGCGCGCCTAAAACGCTTTCTGCGAAATCAATTGTCCAACTTTTGTTAGGCCATTTTTGACAGACGGTCAGCTCGATACCTTGCCTATCGAAAATCTCAGGCTTAGGCTAGCTTAGCTAACTATATGGAGGTGCCCTATGAATGAACTGGTGCAAGTAAACATGCATGAAGCAAAGTCTCAGCTTTCCCAACTTGCTGAACGTGCATGGCATGGCGACAAAGTAGTGATCGCCAAGGCCGGCAAGCCTTATCTGGATCTATTGCCCCATGTTGATACACCTCGGGTGCGTAAGCCTGGGCGGTTGAAGGGGAAAATTCGGCTGTCTGCGGATTTTGACAAAACACCCGAAGACATCATCGATGCATTTGAGGGCAGCCTGTGAGGCGCTTGTTGTTGGATACCCATGCGTTTCTTTGGTGGCTTTCCGATGATCCGGCTCTGGGGGCCGAAGCTCGCCAGATGATGGGTGAACCGCGTAATCAGGTGCTGGTAAGCGCCGCTTCGATCTGGGAAATATCGATCAAGCAGGCCAAAGGGATGCTGGAGGCTCCAGAGGATCTCGAGGCGCTGGTTGAGGACGAGGGTTTTACCAAACTGCCGATTTCGCTATTCCATGGACAACAAGCGGGAAAGTTACCGGAGATTCATCGCGACCCGTTTGATCGGATGTTGATTGCCCAAGCACAGGCGGAAGGGCTGGAGTTGGTCACGGCGGACGGGATTATTCCGCAGTATGGGGTGCGGGTGGTTTCGGCTCGGTTGTAGGCGATTGTGTTTTTTCAAACGTGCCGCCAATCCGCTGTGGGAGATTCTATGGTTGAGGGAAAGTCCTCAACTGGCTTTTGGCTGATATTCGCTTTGCCCTTTCAGCAAGGCGAATATCACCCGAGCAAGCTTGCGAGCCAGCATCACCAGCGCCTGAGTGGTGCTGAAACCCCGAGCTCTTTGTTCTTCGTAATACCCTTTCCAGGCTTTCGTACGGCTAGCCGACATCGTTGCATTGTGCAGAAGTCGGCGGGCCTCGGGGTCACCGCGCTTGGTCAAACTGCGGCGAGCGTCCTTCTGTCCTGATTTCGCCACCCGTAAATCCATGCCCAGGAAGGCGATAAATGCATCCGCGTTTCTAAAATCTCCTCGCTGAAATGCGGTTATCAAGCGGGCCCCAGTCAAAAATCCAATACCTTCAACTTTCAGGCAGCGCTTCAATTGACCGAGCAAGCCGGCTTCTTTGAGCTGATCGTTGATCGTCTTTTCGATCAGCGTCTCAAGCTGCTGCATGGACTTCACTTGCTCGGCAAAAGCCGCCTTGAGCAGCGGCTCATTCGACCAGCTCTGCACCAGGCCGACCCTGGCCTGGACCAAGGCTGCGCGACGGCGGAAAAGGCTCAGGAGCTGACGGTACAGCGGTGAGGGCGGGGTCCAGGGACGCAACTCCTCGGCTTCGTTCTTCAGGTAACGAGCCAGCAGCTTGGCATCCAGTGCGTCGGTTTTGGCGCGGATCTTCACGCCTTCGCGATAATGTTTGAGTTCATAGCCTCCCACCATGTAAATCGTGCAACCGGCCTCATAGGCCAGATCAGCGAAGTCCAGGTGGTAAATGTTGGTCGCCTCAATGGCAATAGCCACCGTCCCCGACAACGCCTTCAGCCACTGCTTGATGGATGTTTTGGTGTTGGGAATCTCTTCAAGCAAATCACCATCAAACTGATAAATCACCAGTTCATTCTTGGCGACATCCACACCCACGATCGATTTTGATAGAGAGACCGGCATTGCCACAGCATTTCCTCCGGGATAAGGTTTGAGCACTTGAAGGGCTCACCCAGAGGCGCAGGCTTGTTCCTATCGTCGGTCCTGGCCAGATGCATTCTTTATCGGCGCTTGGGTGAAAGGAGGAGGGGCGAAATCTCCCACGGTCTGTACTGCGTCAACAGTCAGAATCGAGCCTTGTCCCTCCTCCTCCCTTCAAGTCCTACCATACAAGCGAGCTTGCTCGCGATTCGCAAGACCAACGCAGCAACCAAGCCAGCCACCAACCTTGTGGCGAGGGGGCTTGTCGGAACGCCGAACCGCCCCGTTGGGCTGCGAAGCGGCCCCAAATGCTGAAACTTGGGAGCATCAGACAAATCGAGTTTTGCGGATTTACGACTGCTTTGCAGCCGGTGAAAAAACGGCACCTTCCGGTGCTGTTCGAATTTTGCAGTCCTGCTTTAACTTCCCTTGCCCAGTGTCCCAGTCCTGTCATGAAGATCCACCAGTCTACGACGGGAAATGCCAAGGGCCGTCTTTAGCTTGGAGTATTCGTCCATCCTATAATCTGAATTCCACTAGCAGAGATGCAACCAACAGCCAAACACCGCTACCAACCAATATCACTGCTTTGATTTTCAGAAGACGCTTAAGGTGCGGAGGGAAGTTTTTAATATCCACGGGGTCCAGCTCACCAATCCGGATTGATGCTTTGGGCATCATCACCATCCCGGCGATTTTTGCTACCAGCATGAGGCACCCAAACCATCCCTGATTCCGTAGGCCCGGCCCCCAGATGTAGATATAACGACTGTTTTTCAGGGCTTCCATCATGGCGTCCAGATGACGGCCCAAATAAAGGGAGTACGCGATACCCGCAACTCCCAATAGCAGTGGCCCGCCATTGAAAACGAGAACCGCCCAGACAGGCCAATTGCTGATCAAGGCTGAGCAGCCTCATACAGTGTCTCGCCGATGACCTCTCCCCGTTGAGCACCTCTGGTCGTACCCACCCATGCGCCAACACCAATTACTGTTGCCACACAGATAACTCCTCCCACGCCCGTAGAGAATCCAAGCGCCAAGCAGACAGGGCCGCTTGTATATTTGCCTATCTCACCACCGATAATTCCACCAACAGTAGACCCAGCAAATTTCCCCCCTTCGGTGAACCTGACCTTCTCGCAAGCTGCTCCAGAGTCACCAACACAAACCTCCTGAATAGCCAGCAATGAAGAAACCCCGCCAATACCAATACCGATGTAACCACCGGTGCTCATGTACTTGGCAGCCCGACTGGTTGTCTCCACATGAGTGGCATACCCCGGTATCTGCCCCGGTGCCCCGGCCTTGTCCCAGTGGTGCACCAGGCTGCGACTGGAAATGCCGAGGGCCGTCTTCAACTTGGGGTGATCACCCAGGGTAGTCTGGCCACGCAGGCGAGTGGAGTTCAGCAGATGAGCATCGAGTTGGGCGAGCAGCCGCTGGCGCTCGGCGAAGAACTGCGGCGACCGCAGGTGGCCATGCTGACGATAGCTGTCCTGATGCAGGCGCTCCATGGCTTGCAGGGTGTCGCGCAATCGGGTCAGGTGTTTTTCCATCACCACCGCGCTGACGCCAAGCCAGGTCGAGGTATGGCCGGTAAAACTGGCGATTTCAGCGCCGTGGCGGAACATGAATTCGGCTTCGTCCGGCGTCAGGGGATCGAGGGCCAACTTGACCTGCTGCGCGGCCTGCATCAGCTGCGCTTCCTGGTAGGTGCAGGAGGTGTTTTTCGGGTCGCCCAGCACGATCAACGAGCCGGCTTTGATGTTGTCTGATGCTGGGTTGAGTGCCCGAAATTTGCGCATCACGGCGGCATCGGGCGTGGCGAACAGTGTGGCCTCCAAGGCCTCGCGGGTTATGCTTTTGGGCACCACATAGAAGCCCGGTTCTTGAGGTTCCGCGCGGGCGAATATCGCAGGCGCTGGAGGGTTCGAAGGGGCGAAACCAGGCTGACGTGGCGCGGCCGGTTGACTGGTTGCCGCACTGGAAACGGGTTGCACAACGCTCCTGCCCGTTCGCGGTGCAGAATTGGCGCTGCGATAGGTCGCCGTGACCATCGAAGGGATCAGCCGGGCCTTGCAGGGGCAATCGCTATGACTGTCCAGCGTGCCCGCCACGGCTTTGCCATGACTGATCATGTAGGAAATGCCACCGACGATCTTGTAAGTCTTGCCATCCTTGCCACAGGTGACCCGATCACCTTCGCGGGCATGGGCGATGCCGTACATCATGACGCCGGTATGGCCATCCAGGACCTTACCGCCACAGGTGGTCTTGTCATGCAGGCCAATGAAATGTCCTTCGTTCATTGATGTTCTTCCTCCTTGATGGAAGGCAGAAAGTCCTCGGCCATCGGCACACCTTCACGCCCCACCAACAAACAACCGCCTTGCAAGGTGTTGATGACCTCGTCGCCATTGCAGAGACGGCTGCCGACCAGCGCCACATCGCTATTTTCTTTTCCCGCGCCCGTGACGATCTGCGCCGTACGCCCATCGGCGTACAGGACGTAGTCGCCTTTCTGTGCCGCACGTACGCTCCGGCCGCTCTCAAGGGTGAACTCCAGCGGCGATGTCGCTTGCTGGACTACCCCGCCGTCGCGGGTTTGACTGCCTTCGGTTGCGAACCGATAAACGGCGCGAGCGGGATGAGCCTCCATGTATGCCTGCCCCTGGCGAACAACCGCCAGAGCTTCGTCACAAAAGTGTACAAGCCGCTCTTCAGTAAAGTGGGGGGCGTCAAGACTGCGAAGAAATTCAGCGGAGACTTCGTTGGTATACAAGGGGGGCACAGGTGCATTCATTTGCAACGTCCTTATCGTCATCGGTTTGAGTTGCCTTTCCTTCTCATCTCGGCAGAAGCGCTGAGCAGAGAGAATGGGCGACGACGAATAAGACGGTGGGACGCGTGCTGAAAGCAATCCAATGGCATAGCCAAAATGAACGAATAGGAATTTTCGCAATAACGAACAACCCATTTCCTACAACGGTAGTTACAAGAAGTATTTTTTTGCGCTGTAGGAGCCCGCTGTGTGTGGATATTTCACGTGCGAACGTAGTCTGGAGTATCAGACAAACGGAATTCTGCGAATCCTCTGTGTGAGCGAGCCTCGCGATTCGCAAGACTAACGCAGCAACCAAGCCAACCACCAACCTTGTGGCGAGGGGGCTTGTCGGAACGCCGAACCGCCTCGTTGGGCTGCGAGGCGGCCCTAAATGCTGCAACAAGGAAGTATCAGGCAATCCGAATTGTGCGGATTGACGATTTGCACTCAGAACAAAAAATCCGCTGCCTGTAATTCAGGCAGCGGATTTTTGTAAGGGTGAACAATCAGTACCCACGCATCACTCGTGATGCCTTCCGCCACCACGATTCACGTCGATTGAATGGATCATCCGCCAGAACACTCGGCATATCCCGCAACCGAATCCAGGGTTCATTCTGCCAGTGCAGCATACCGAGCGACATTTGAGGCCAGTCCAGCACACTCAGCGTTGGCCGCTCCACCATTCGCAACGGCCGTGCATCGCGTAGGGCAGGCACCACCTGATGAGTCAGCCACTCTCGCAGAAATCGATTCTCAGGGCAGTAGTGATAAATCAACAACGCATATACACCTGACTCGCTCACCATCAAACGCTCTTGAGTCGCACCATAGAGGTCAATGAGCATCATTTGCCTCTGGTCCGCATCAAGCTTACGCGTCACGCGCTCATCAAGGTGTTTACCCATCAATCGCCCGAGATCATGCGCGCAGAACCAAGCTTGGTTCTCCAAAAGAAGGGCATGCAGTTGGATGTTGTGACGAGTGAACTGGGTGGGTTTGAGTGATTCAGGCATGGCGGGCCTCCTGGAGCGGAAGCGCGTGGCTGGATCTGTGGGCACGGCGAGTCACCTTCATCGTGAAGGTCGGATAGTCAGGCATTTCCTTTACCTCTGGCTGCTTTCTTAGGGCATTCGTTAAGGGTGTCGGGAGCTAAGAAACCCACCAGAGACGGGCCGGACATATTCCCCTTTCGGGTCTTGTATTCGCCCACTCCCGACATAACGGGGATTTTTCGCAGACGTAGAGAAACCGCAGACGAAAAAAAGCCGCATGACTGTCGGGTGCGGAGGACCGCTCTGGTTTAAGGCGTTTCTTAGGCGCCGAATCGAAAGCCTAGAGGCTCAGTGCCGCAGGGTCAACCTTTCAAAATCTGACATGACTTTCCAATCGAAAATATCTAGAGCCTAAGCACTCAAACCGAATATCTTCCGGACTTCAGTACGTAGGAACTCTCTGTTTTTGGTGTGGCATTCCCAAATGATCGCCACTCTCCATCCCCGCGTGTGTAGCGCCTGCAGTGCATCAGCATCTCGCTCCACGTTCTTCGCCAGTTTTGGCAGCCAAAAGTCCAGCCTGCTCTTGGGTGTGTACGCATATTTGCAATCAGGATGTCTGTGCCAAAAGCAGCCATGGACGAATACGCACAATCGGTATTTGGGGAACACCAAGTCAGGTTTTCCCGGAAGATCCTTCCTATGTAGACGATAGCGAAGCCCCATTTCATGGCACACCGATCGCACGACCATTTCAGGCTGCGTGTTTTTGCCCTTGATCATGGACATGATTTTGGAGCGGTGTTCTGGGGAGACTATATCTGCACTCATTCAATGTATGCGTCCGGGCTTGTCCATCTACTCAACTTTTTGATCGAGACTCTCGACACAGCATCAACTGTGTCACCAAGGCGCGCAAACAGATAAGCACAGTACAACAGTACCGCACCAGACACTGCGATCACTTGCATCAGAGTACCGACACGCGGTGTCTCTGACTCAAGATTCTCTCGAACCATGGTCAGTTTTTACTCTGAACCTGCGTCGGCGCCGCTCTTCCTTTACGTGTTTATGACAAGTGGATATTGTGAATGGCGTTGCGCCACTGCAAGCTGCTTCAGTGACAGATCGACATAAGTGGTTTTTGAAAGGTCCCACGCCACATTCAATCACTTTCTCGTTGAGGTCATCTTAATGCCGCCTTTAAGTGGGGGGGCTTGAAATTGCAAGTGGAACATGGACAAGGAGTCGGCCCTGAAAATAGATAGATGCAGAAAACTCATTTCTCGAATCATAGTTGCGGAAGCCACTTGTGAGGCAGGCGCATGGGCATTTGGACTGTGCCGTGGTTAAACTGAATCCATTGCTTCGCATGGCGACTATTGCTGGTGTCGAGGTCGCGGTCAAACTCCACATTGCGCGGGGTGATGATCTCGATGCTCGCGACGGGGGAGGCGCTACTCCGTTGATGCTGGCCTCCGCCCGAAAGAAAAAGGGCATTGTGCAGCTGCTTTTGGACGCTGGAGCAAAGGCAGAGTTGCTCGACCCCGAAGGTAGGAACGCTCTCGCATACGCGGAAATGGGTGAGTGTCCCCAATGTATCGCTCTGTTGAGAGATGCTCTTGGTTTTTCCGACCAAGTAAATGAAAACGACGACAACGATGAAGACTCGTCTCAGTCCGACGTGAAAACGGTGGAGTTCTTACATCCCCCCTTATTGGGTGAGTCGTCATGTCACGATGCGGAGAATGAAACGGCTGAGGTGGCGTCTCAGTTCGATGAAGAAGTAGTTGTGTCCGACGCCCGCCCAGTTCTTGTGCCCGCTATCTGCGAGGAGCAGCCTTGCATCCGATCTGGCGAGAATATTGTCGTGGCCGCCGAGGCGGAGGCGCACTCAAATCTGATCGACCTTGACGACGAGCCACTCGATTGGGGATTCGAAGGTGACTGGGTGGCAGAGTCCGAAGCGGTTGCCCCAGAGGGGGATATAACCGTAGCTGAAGAAATCAGCGCACTTCAAGGAACGATAGGTCGACACAAGGCGATCGACACCGATGTGGAATGGGACGATGTCGATCTGTTTCTTCCAGAAAGGGCTCTTCCCTTAGCGAGTGATGATGGCGGGGGCATCCGTGGCCTGCTCTTCCGGGGGCTGCGCGAGGGTACAGTATCCGAGACAGCTCTTATCGATGTATGTCTAGGCGCTGACATCACCCGCAATGAAGACGCTGAACGTCTTCTGACTTTCGTTTTAGGCGATCTCGGCGTTGTGATTGATGAGTGGGCGGGGTTGGCCGAGCAGTCGGATCTTCTCGAGCCGACAACTGATGAAGAGTTGAGGTTATCAGAGGCCTTGGAGTTCGTAGAAGACCTGGCATCAGGTCGCAACGAGCCGCTGAGGTTTTACGCAAAGGGGTTGAAAAAAAACCTACTCCAGGCAGCAGAGGAAATCGCTTTAGGTCGGGAGATGGAGGTCGCAAGGGGACAGGCGCTGGATGCGCTCTCTTGTTGGCCCTTGGGCCTTGGTGTCGTATTTGAAGCTTCCGACAAGGTAGCTCGCGGGGAAGCAAGTCATGAGGCGTTCACCTCTCGAGATGATCTTGTTGGCGAAGGTGAAGGTAACGAGAACTCAAGTGAGACACCCTCCCGTGAGGAAGTTGAGTACGAGGACGATGAATTCGGACTTGATTCGGTCGCAGCAACCTTTGTGTCTGCAGTTTCAGCTGCACGTTCTGCCGGCAATGACTCCTTGAAAGTCCGTGATGCGCTTGCCGCCGCCAATCTTTCCCGAGTTTTTCTCATCGAGCTTTCGAGAAAGGCAGATTGTGATTTGGCAGGTGCAAGCTTCTCTTCTGCGATTCGACGCCAGGAAGCGGCGCGGGAAAGGATGATTCTTTCCAACCTTCGCTTGGTGCTTTCTATAGCCAATAAGTATCGATGGTCTGAGCTTCCTTTTGATGATCTTGTGCAGGAAGGCAACATAGGTTTGATGAGGGCGGTCGAACGCTTCGACTGGCGCAAAGGGTTCAGGTTTTCCACTTATGCGACATGGTGGATTCGCCAGCAAATTTCGCGTGCAATTGCTAATCAGGAGCGAGCGGTCCGTGTTCCTGTTCACATGCAAGACTTGGCAAGGAGTATTTTACGTGAGCGGGATAAGTTTGAGTTTCAGATGGGGGGGGCTGAAAGCGAACGCGAGACATCCCATCGAACGGGGATAGCCCTCGATAAGCTCAAGCTTCTTTTGACCGTATTCGAGAAGGTCAGCAGTTTGGACGAACGCTTTGGAGGCTCCACAACCTCCTTGCTCGATATCCTCTTGGAGGAGGAGCCATCAGACCCGGCTATTGCAGCAGAAAACGCTTCCTTACGGGCAATTTTGTTAGACATGATTGGAGAACTTGACGAGCGTTCGGCCAAGGTTATCACTCTCCGTTTTGGCTTGGGTCCTGATGACGCCATGACCTTGGAAGAGATTGGGTCCCTATTTGATGTCACTCGTGAGCGTATTCGACAAATCGAGTCGAAGGCACTTAGAAAGCTATGCCATCCGATAAGAATGGAAAAGTTAGCCTTGTATGTGGGCGACTACTTTGAGGTAAAACAGTCCCTGTCCTCAGGGGACCAGCCAGGGGCGGTCACAACTGAATGTGCCAAGCACCACGGTGCAGGTGAGCCTCGTCAATCAGTAGCTGAGGGTTTGGAGAACGTTCATCAGGTCTTAGATGAATCTGCTTTGTCCGAGCCTCCTGCGGAGACAAGTGTCATTCCTCACGAGCGACGTTTATTCGATCCTTTAGAAGAAGCTAGGGCTCTTGGCCTTCGCGTTGAAGAGCAACCTTCTGGTGATGGCTGAACTCACGTATTACTGCCAGCACAGCCGGATGCTTGGGTTAGTAAAGTAGCTCGCCGGATGGTTGATATCGGTTTCACACTTCTTTCTGGGACTACTTACGTCAAATGAACGAACGCACCAGGTATGCCCCACCGCGAGCCGGCGCGATGCTGGAAGCCCTACGTGGCCTCGGATATTCGACCGCCGCAGCTTTAGCTGATGTGATTGACAATGGTGTTTCCGCCGGAGCATCAGAAATTCATGTGACGTTTGCTTGGGATGGTGAGAGAAGTCGGATTTCCATCTTGGACAACGGGCGAGGCATGGACGACTCTGAGTTAGAGGCAGCAATGACTCTTGGGGCTAAGAGTCCCCTCGATGACCGTGCGCCTAGTGATCTCGGTCGATTTGGGATGGGCTTAAAAACCGCTTCTTTCTCTCAATGCCGCTGTCTCACTGTTGCGTCTAGACGGATGAATGGTTCAGTTTCCTGCCTGCGTTGGGATCTCGATGCCATTGCGGCATCGACGGATGTTGGTTGGAGGATGTTTGAAGGGCCAGCCCGAGGCTCTGAAGCTTTCGTTAAGCCAGCCGATGCACTTCACTCCGGAACAATAGTCCTCTGGGAGCAGTTGGATCGAATTGTCACGCCTGGCTATACCCTCGACCACTTTGCCAACTTGGTAGACGATGTGGAGCTACGTCTGGCAATGGTTTTCCATCGCCTGTTAGAAGGTGCGAGCCCGATTTTCTGGCTGTTCCTCAACGACAAGTTGGTTAGACCGTGGGATCCCTTTATGACAGGGCACCCTGCGAAACCTTGGCATTCTCCAGTCGCCCGAATCTTCACGCCATCAGGCATCGTGGAGGCTCAATGTCATGTTCTACCACACAAAGATCGGCTTTCCGAAGAGGAATTCCTTAGGGCGGGGGGAGCAGAAGGGTGGACCTCTCAACAAGGATTTTACGTATATCGGAACCATCGTTTGCTTCTGGCAGGCGGGTGGCTTGGGATTGGGCAGGGACGCGCATGGAATCGAGAGGAGCCTCACCGGCTTGCCAGGATCAGATTGGACATTCCTAATACTGCCGACTCCGCTTGGAAGATCGACGTCAAGAAGTCCACTGCTCGACCTCCCGTAACCGTGCGTCCATGGCTTACGAAGTTGGCCGAGGATACGAGAGAAAGAGCCAGACGAGTCTTTGCTTATCGTGGTACGCCAATACCCGGGCCGGGAGGGCTCAAGATTGAGCACCAGGCATGGCGTGTCGATAGGCTCAAGGATGGTGTTCGGTACCGCATCGACGAGAGGCATCCAGCGGTGGCTGCGGTAATTGAGGCGGTTGGCGGTAATGCTGACCTTGTTCGGGCCATGTTACGTGTCGTCGAGGAGACAGTGCCTGTCCAGCGGATATGGCTCGACACAGCTGAAAACAAGGATACCCCAAAGACCGGCTTTTCAGGAGAGCCCGAGACGGCTCCCGATGGCGTCAAAACGGTCCTTCTGACGCTCTTTCGAGATATGGTCGGGCGACGAGGAATGAGCCCCGAGATGGCTGTCACTTCCCTGTCCTTGACGGAGCCTTTTCAGAACTACCCCAATCTTGTCGCGTCCCTTCCGAGTCTCGCGGCGATACCTGACGAAGGGAAAGCAGAATGACGGAAGAGCAGAACAAGGTATTTCAGCGAGTCGTCAGCGTCACTCAGACCTTCTTGGTTGAGGCTATGGAGAAGGGCTCGGTCACGCCCACGCTCATCGCCGAGAAAGTCGACTTTGTCGCGACTCATATGGTCCCGGGCGAAAACGTTGACCGGAAAAAGGCCGTCGCAGAACTCATTCGTCGATTCAGCCTCTGGATCGGCGGAGCGTCCACACTATCAGACAAGACTGGTCATAAGGACTGGCTTATCGCCGCCCGCAGAAAAGACTGGCGCTACTGGCAGCGCTACCGCGATTTCCTTGAGAGCCAGATCTCCGTCAAGGCTGTGGACGCCCTGGACGATGCGACCAACAAAATCCTCGAACTGCTTGAGGATCCTCTTCGCGAGGAGGGCTGGGACAGGCGCGGACTCGTCGTCGGACATGTCCAGTCCGGTAAGACGGGTAACTACACGGGGCTGATTTGCAAAGCGGCCGACGCGGGCTACAAGATCATCATTGTGCTTGCAGGCCTCCATAACAATCTGCGTTCCCAGACCCAGATTCGCCTAGAGGAGGGCTTCCTCGGCTACGAGACCTCGGCGAAGAACGACGTCGTCCGCTACATCGGGGTCGGCGAGAACGGGCGCGACTCTGAGATCCGCCCCAACTGCGCGACGAACCGCTCGGACAATGGCGACTTCAACACTAAGGTCGCGAAACACCTAGCTATCTCCCCGGAGCAGAGGCCTTGGCTATTCGTCGTCAAAAAGAACAAGACGGTGCTAGATCGCCTCCTCAAATGGATTCGCAATCATGTCGCGGACTCTAAGGACGCGGACGGCCGTCCGCTAGTATCAGGCTTTCCTCTGCTTTTGATCGACGACGAGGCCGATCACGCCTCGGTCGATACCGGGGACCAAGTGGTAAGCAAGGACGGCTCCGTGGACGACGAATACCAGCCGAAGGCCATCAATAGCCGCATCCGAAAAATCCTCCACTCCTTCTCCCGAAAAGCCTATGTGGGATACACCGCTACTCCGTTCGCTAACATCTTCATTGATCGGCGCAAGGCGACCAAGGAGGAGGGGGCTGACTTGTTCCCGCAGTCTTTCATCATCAACATCTCTGCACCATCGAATTACGTCGGCCCTGCCCGTGTCTTCGGACTGCGCGCGACAGAGGGCAGAGCTGGAGGTCTACCCTTGACTCGCGAGGTTGACGATCAGGCGGCCGAGACAGGAGAGGGCGGCTGGATGCCTCCGCGGCACGATAAGAACCACGTTCCCTTGTTCAAAGGGCGCGACGAAGTACCCCCATCCCTTAGGGAGGCAGTCTCGGCTTTCGTTCTGGTCTGCGCTGTCCGGGTCCTACGTGGACAGGGTCGCAGACACTGCTCGATGTTGATTCACGTAACTCGCTACACCGCCGTTCAGGAGGAGGTCCGTCGCCAGGTCGAGAATCTAGTGAGGGGCTATCGCCAGCAGATAGAACGCGGCTTCGAGAAAGACAAATTAATGGCGGAGTGGCGGGAGCTCTGGGACTCCGACTTCGCTCCGACGTCGGCCGCCGTAGCAACGGCCATGGGTGAGACGGGCGGTGAGTTCGACCTCCCGGAATGGGAAGACGTAGAAGCTGTTCTGGCGGATGTCCTGGGAGACTTGGCGAGCAGCGTCAGGGCGATCAATGGTTCGGCGGGGGACGTCCTCGATTATGCGGAACGCGAAGAGACCGGGCTGAAGGTCATCGCTGTCGGCGGCGACAAACTCGCGCGAGGCCTGACCCTCGAGGGGCTCTGCGTCAGTTACTTCGTGAGAACCACGAAGATGTACGACACCCTGATGCAGATGGGCCGTTGGTTCGGCTACCGTCCCGGATACCTCGATATCTGCCGCCTCTATACGACCTCTGACCTCGTGGAGTGGTTCGGACACATCACAGATGCAGCGGAGGAGCTTCGTCAAGAGTTCGACACCATGGCTAAGGTACATGCCACCCCCGAGAATTACGGTATGAAGGTTCAGTCGCACCCCGTTCTTATGGTTACCTCGCCTATCAAGATGCGCAGTGCCAAGAGTCTGCAAGTCTCCTTCTGCGGATCGGTACTTGAGACCGTCGCCTTTCATCGTGACTCCTCTGTCATCGAGAAGAATCTAGTAGTCATGGAGAGGCTCCTCGACGCTGCCGGAACTCCTGCGGAGAGTGGCTCAATCGTCCGGAAGCGAGGCGAGAACACTCAAGAGTGGAAGGGGTTTCTCTGGAGTAACGTTCCGGCCGAGCACGTGATCGAGTTCTTCTCTGGGTATCTGACTCACCCTGCCGCGCGGAAGGTAAACAGCGCCGTGCTGGCCGACTTCGTGAAGGTGATGGCAGGAAGGGGGGAACTCACGTCTTGGACCATTGCACTTGTAGGCGGTAGCGAAGGAGCGGATTGCGTAATCTGCGGAAAATATGCGCTAGGAAACATGATTGTTCGAAACCAAAATCCAAGTTCGAAAGGGGAGCATTACTCCATCGGGCGCCTTCTATCACCCAGAGACGAGTCGATCGATCTCGATGAGGACGCTTGGATGGCCGCTCTGAATCTCACAGTCGAAGATAGGATGATGGACCCTGCGCGAAGGACGGAAGAGACAGGCAAGGAGCCGCCTAAAGCCCCGAGCGGGGGCTTCGTTCGACAGGTTCGAGGGTTAGGTGCGAAAGGAGTTCTTGGCCATCCCGAGCGAGGCCTTCTACTTATATACCCCATTGACCCTTGCGGTGCAGGACTCCCGGTGGACGCTCATCCCGTCATTGGCTTCGGAGTGAGTTTCCCCGCGAGCCGTTCGACGACAACCGTCAAGTACGAAGTGGATCACCTGCTCTGGGAGACTGAGTATGCGCCGGCCGATTGACGAGTTCGTCGCAGCTTGGGACGCACTCTCCGGGAGTCGAGGGGAGGAGGGGGGCTGGCTTGGCATCGCAGTGACTTCCGTCGGTAAGTGCGAACTCATGGCGGCCCGGCGCTGCCCGGGCAACGAAGAGTCTCTTCTTGTTCGCTTCCCGACGGCCCGCCTAGGATCGTCCGAACGACTGCCCGAGGGCAGGGGGTTCGAGGTCGTTCGGGCGGATCCTCGTGGTGACGGCAAGACTTGGATAGCCCTGTCGCGCAAGGAGTCCGGCAGCCCCGAGCTGTTCTCAGAGATGGTCGGTGATGTCGCCGGAGCTATGGACGCTTCCACTGGAGAGGGCGAGGATGCCGTTTTGCGGACAATGTTGCGCAGGGTTCGCATGTGGCAGCAGTTCATGTCCCGTGGGGCGGTTCCTCTCAGTCCCGAGGCGGAGCTTGGTCTGGTGGGCGAGCTCGTCTTTATGGTCGCTCTAATGGATTCGGGAATTTCGACTGAGGAAGTGCTCAGAGGCTGGGTTGGGCCCGACGACGCTCTGCAGGATTTTCTGTTGGGTGACGGAGCGATTGAGGTAAAGGCGACGATGTCCTCGTCTGGCTTCCCAGTGAAGATAGCCTCCCTGGAGCAGTTGGACGACTCGGTGGCATCGCCACTCTTTCTCGCTGCCGTCCGGTTCGCTCGTGAGGATGATGGGCTTACCCTCCCTGAAATTGTTGCGGAGGCCGAGCAACGCCTCGGCGGCGAGCCAGGATCGGTCGATTTCCTCAAAGAAAGATTGATGGTTGCCGGTTACACCGAACTCCACTCGAGGCATTACACCCGGAGGTTCAAGCGGAAGGAAATGCGAGTTTTCTCCATGTCTGAGGGCTTCCCTCGGTTGACTACAGGGACCGTCCCTGTCGGTGTAACGCGAGCCCTATACGAAATCAATTTGGATCACGCTGGGGACTTCCTGTTAGATCTCGAGGCGGCTCTCAAACTATTAGGAGTAAATGGATGACGCTTGATGATTTTTTCACTGAGACCCGGGGCGAGATAGCGACGCTTATGTCTGACGGCCCCCCCTTCGGCGAACTCGTTTTTTCCGAAGTGGTGATGCAGCACCTCGTTGATGCGGGAATGACTTTCGACCCAGTTGTCTGCCACTTTCAGGGGAAGGTCGGAAATGCGAATTTGCGTTTGAGCGGTTATGCCATGTCTGAAGACGCTGACCAGCTTGACCTGTTCGTAAGTCTGTACGAAGGCTTCGAAAGCCTGAGCCCGATTCCCGATCAAGACGTCAAGACAGCGGCGGCCCAATGTGTTCGCTTCTTGGAGCTCTGTGCAGCTGGCCGCATTGCCGAAAAGCTTGATCCGTCAAGTGACGTCCATTCCCTGGCGCTGACGATTCGAGAAATTTACGACGGGCTTGAACAGGTACGTGTTTACGTACTTACGGACGGTATAGCCAAATCGAAGAGCTTCAAAGCCCGAGACGTTGGCGGAAAGCACGTGAAGCTTGAAGTCATGGATATTGAGCGACTTTTTCGCCATCGTTCTGAAGGTAAGCCACGTGATGAGCTTGTCGTTGACTTCAATGAGGTGTCAGGTTCTCCACTGCCGTGCGTTTTCGTACCAGGCGAAACAGGGGACTATGACTATGCACTTACCGCAATCCCAGGTGAGGCGCTTCGGTTCGTTTATGAAAAGTTTGGACCTCGCCTGCTTGAGGCCAATGTGCGCTCATTCTTAAGCGTGAAGGCCAAGGGCGTGAATGCGGGACTCCAGAATACTTTGCGGAGTGCCCCGGAAAGATTCATGGCCTATAACAACGGGATAGTATTGGTCGCAGATGAGATGCGACTGGATCGTACCGTAGATGGATCGCCAGGTATCGCTTGGTTGCGTGGCATGCAAATCGTTAATGGTGGCCAAACTACAGCTTCAATTTTCTTCGCCAAGAAAAAATATGCAGAAACGGATTTGAGCAAAGTTCGCGTTCCAGCCAAAATCATCGTTATGAAAGAGCAAGATCCTGCAAAAGAGGAGGCTCTTGTCTCCGATATTTCGCGCTATGCCAACAGTCAAAATGCTGTTCGGCAATCAGATCTATCAGCCAACAAGCCATTCCATGTTGATATTGAGCGGTTATCGCTTTCGGTTTATTGCCCTGATGGCATGGGCCGATGGTTCTACGAGAGGGCTGCGGGCAGTTACAACACTCTACTCTCACGTGAAGGCGTCACTCCAGCTAAGCTTCGCGCCCTGAGGGAGTCTGTACCAACCTCGAGGAAAATAACAAAAACTGAGTTGGCAAAGTACTCTGCTGCGTGGGATGGCCAAGCTGATGTTGTCAGTCTTGGCGCACAGAAGTGCTTTGACCGGTTCATGTCTGGTATGACTGACGTTGAAGCTAAAGGTACAGTTTTTACTCCGGATGTTTCTTATTTTAAGGCAATTGTCTCGAAAGCTCTGTTATTCAAGGCAGTCCACAAGACTGCGCGACCATTAGTGCCTGCCTTTCTCGCGAACGTTGCGGCTTACACTGTTGCATTAATTTCTCAAGCTTATGGCAAGTCCTTTAACCACGAGCGTGTCTGGAGTAGACAGGGTATTTCTCCTCAGCTTGTTAAGCAGATCGAAATTTGGGCTCGGGAGGTCAATGATCGTCTTCATGAGACAGCAAACGGGAGGATGATCTCTGAATGGGCAAAGCGTCCAGAGTGTCTAGAGGCAATGTTCTCTCGACCGTTCTCTCCTCCCTTGGCAGATATTCCTGAGGCGCTTTGACATCCCATGACTCAGACAGAACGCTCAAAACTATGGGCGCAGGCTTAGTAAGTCGCGAATTTTCATTGGCTGAGGTTGGCTGAAAACTCGCCAGATAGTTTCGGGGCGGGAGGGCTGTCTGCCCCCCCCTTAAACTACCCAACGCAGATTGCGTTGCTCGATAGTCTGTCTTGTTCGATCAAATGCTAAGTGAGGCTTGGTGGTTTTTTCCTGAACGATAGGAGTCGATGATTTCAGCAACAACAGCTGCGATCTTTCTAGCAAGAAGCGGCGGGACTGCGTTTCCGATTTGTGTGTACTGCTGTGTTCTATTTCCCTCGAAGAAGTAATTGTCAGGAAAAGTCTGCAGTCGCGCGGCTTCGCGAACAGTCAAACTGCGGCACTGGCTTGGGTCCGGGTGAATGTAATAATGACCATCTTTAGCTATGTGGGCGACAACTGTGGTAGACGGACCATCTTCCATTTGAACTCTGAAACGGTCACTAAAGGGAACGGAGTCGGAAGACACGTTTTCATGAGCTGGCAGAAGTTGGGCGGGGAATTGGTGTATTTTTGGTGAGGTGCCTTTCAACCGTGCATAGCTTGCTGCAAAAATATACCTATGCAGGTCAGAGCGCATATGGCTCCGAGCCTCATGCTGTAGCACCCCATTTAGTCTGGGGTCGAGAAACCACTCACGTTGCTTGGCACTCATTTCTGGAGCTACTTTCCAGGGTATGAATCCACTGCCATTAGATTTCAGCCGCTGTGCATTAACAGCCGCATCTTTCATCGTATCTATTAAATCCCCCCAGCCAGCCACATAAGGCCGTAAAAGCATAGAGCTGGCCTCATCTAAGGCTGAGAGCCAGGCTTCGAGGGAATCTCCTCCCCTTGAAATTTTGCTCCGTATTGGAGGGAGTCCTGATAAAGCCTGTCCAACTGTGAAAACCGTTTTGCTGGGCTCCATTACAAGCTTTTGCGGACGCTCCAATAAAGCAGGACAGCTCGAAGCAACGTCAGAGCGAACCCCAAGCAGGATAACCCTGTGTCGAGCCTGGGGAAGACCGTGACGTTCCGCTTGAATGACAAAGTCATGTGGATCTGGTTTCTCCACATCTTTAGGGACGACTAAGGAACGGATGTTGTACGAAAGATCGCCACCAGGAGTCGAGAGGTCCTCGAGAATTTGCTGGAAAATGTTCGAGCCGCTGTGTTTCGAGGACAGTATGCCTTTCACGTTCTCCATGACGAAGATCGTCGGTTTGAACTCGCGAATAATCCGCAGATACTCTTTGTAGAGAAAGTGCTTCTCGTCGCTTTCAAACTCCTCTTGGCTCTCGCGTGTTCGACGGGCACGTCCTGCTACTGAGTATGCTTGGCACGGCGGGCCGCCAATGAGTACCCATTCATCTGCGCCTATCAGAGCTTCCCTGATCCAATTGTCGACCTCATCGGGCGAAATTTTACCAAGCTCTGCGAGCTTAGCTTCTTGTGCCGCCTCCACTGCTTCTGCCGGTACGTCTGGATGCTTGAAAAGCTCTTCACGAGTAATTTCGCCCCGGACGTATTGGTAGTAAGCCTCCGGTGCTTCGCCTTTTGGAAAAGCGCGAAACAATGCGCGGAGGGATAAAGTCGCGTGAGCGACAGGATCTTTCTCGATCGAGACACGTAGCTGAAACTTACGCACTCCCTTCTCAGGGCCACCGATTGAAGAGAATCCCTCCCCTAGTCCGCCCGGGCCGGCAAAGAGGTCGATGACCGGGATAGAATCCTTATATTTCATTGGTTTAGTTGATGCGCCTAAGACGAAAATAAAAAAAGCGCACTGTAGCGCTCAGGTGAGTTGCGGCCCAGAAGTGACACGCCCTATGTGCGATAAATGGTAACGGTTCACTAGGTACCGGGCAAGAAATGAACTTGAAGTTGAGGTGCTGAATTCCACCGAATGTAGGTACGCGGTAAGGCTTCCGACCCAGTTCATTTTGTAGCAAAGGCCTCAACGGTCGGGCTGTCATAACGGTTAGGAGTTTTGGGTGGCCATTGAGGTGGAAGCTGCTGTAAGTGTTGTAGGTATTTTCTAAGCGTGAGGGGGGAATATCCATGGCCGAACAAAAAAAGCCCCGATCAGATCGGGGCTTTCAGTTTTTTGATTTTTCGATGTATGACGCCATCGTCAAATCGCGGAGAAACTAGGGAATCAATCCCAGCTCAAAGCCCCACCAGTCTGATACTCAATAACCCGCGTCTCAAAGAAATTCTTCTCTTTCTTCAAGTCCATAATCTCGCTCATCCAAGGGAACGGGTTAGTCGTCCCCGGATACTCTTCCTTCAACCCAATCTGCGACAGACGACGGTTAGCGATGAACTTCAGGTAGTCCTCCATCATCGCCGCGTTCATGCCCAGCACGCCGCGAGGCATGGTGTCACGAGCGTATTCGATCTCCAGCTGAGTGCCCTGCAGAATCATCTGCGAAGCTTCTTCCTTCATTTCAGCATCCCACAAATGCGGGTTTTCGATTTTGATCTGGTTGATCACGTCGATGCCGAAGTTCAGGTGCATGGATTCGTCGCGCAGGATGTACTGGAACTGCTCGGCGACGCCGGTCATTTTGTTGCGGCGGCCCATGGAGAGGATCTGGGTGAAGCCGCAGTAGAAGAAGATGCCTTCCAGGACGCAGTAGTAGGCGATCAGGTTGCGCAGCAACTCTTTGTCGGTTTCGACGGTGCCGGTTTCGAACTTCGGATCGGAGATCGAGCGGGTGTATTTGAGGCCCCAGGTGGCTTTTTTCGCGACCGATGGGATCTCGTGGTACATGTTGAAGATTTCGCCTTCATCCATGGCCAGCGATTCGATGCAGTACTGGTAGGCGTGGGTGTGGATCGCCTCTTCGAAGGCCTGGCGCAGGATGTACTGGCGGCATTCCGGGTTGGTGATCAGGCGGTACACGGCCAGGACCAGGTTGTTGGCAACCAGGGAGTCGGCGGTGGAGAAGAAGCCGAGGTTGCGCATCACGATGCGGCGCTCGTCGTCGGTCAGGCCTTCCGGGTTTTTCCAGAGGGCGATGTCGGCGGTCATGTTGACTTCTTGCGGCATCCAGTGGTTTGCGCAGCCGTCCAGGTACTTCTGCCAGGCCCAGTCGTACTTGAAGGGTACGAGTTGGTTGAGGTCGGCGCGGCAGTTGATCATGCGCTTTTCGTCAACGGCGACACGGGCGGAGGCGCCTTCGAGTTCGGCGAGGCCTTCGGCGACGTCGAGGGAGTCCAGGGCGGCTTTGGCGCGGGCAACGGCGGCGGAGTCAGCGGCGGTCACGGCACGGGCTTCCAGGGCGGCGGCACCGCCGGCGCTGTCGAGACGGTCCATGTTGGCTTCGGTGGCGTGGCCAGCGTTGGCGCTCTTGACTGCTACTTCCGTGTCTTCTTTGTCGAATTCGTCCCAGCTCAGCATGACGTGTCGTCTCCTGCGTGAGGGCCAGTGTGCCCGTGTGAAATTGGATGGTCGGTTTTTCACACGGCCTTACTGGCCGCGTTGGATCTAAAGGAATCGTTTTTTGCGGCAGCTATACGCAGGCATCAAACAGAATTTTGTACGGGGTTCCGAGAGCCACTGATGGGCGCAGCAAGCGTTGATCGCATGTGCGGGGCTTCAGACTGGCTTTTCGTCCCTGTAAGGGAATATTGCAGGCCCGTTTAAGGCCGCATTATAGGGAAGTTTTGCGTGCTGTGGTGCGGCGAAATGGCTCACGGATCGGTCGACGGGGGCCGTTTTTCGGTTGGAGTGAGGGTTTACAGGGCTTTGAAGGGCGTTGGCGGGGGAAGATTTTTTTTCCTGATTTTTTGCCCCGGATTATTTTTGTTCAAGAAATAACCAAAAAAGGCTTTTTTCACTACATCTTGTGTTTCGGTGGGGTTTTCTCAGGCTCCAGACACAACTAAGCCCGACCGAAGTCGGGCTGTGAAGTCACGCTGGCGGATCAGCTCAGGCGAGCGGCACCGACGTGATCAGCGCCATCGGCAGCGAGGCGGGCGGCACCGGTGTGGTCGGCACCATCGGAAGCCAGTTTGCCTGCACCAACGTGATCGGCACCATCGGCGGCGAGGCGGGCAGCGCCGGTGTGGTCAGAACCGTCGGAAGCGACAGCGGCTTCAGTGGTGTAAGCCGCCGAGCCGGTGCGGTCGTAACCATCGGCGGCGAAGGTGTTGGCAGCCAGTACGGAGAGGGTCAGGGCGAGGATCAGTTGGGTTTTCATGGTCGTTACTCCAGTTTCGCAGGTGTTGTTTGTCTTGGGTTGCATTCAATACTACGCCGACTATTTCGATTAAAAAGCGCAAATAAATGCTTAAAACAATCGAACTAATCGATCATTAAGGTTCGACGCTTCATCTGCCTGATCGCGGCGGGTGGCTCGAACCTTATTGGGGGTGAAGCAGGAGGTCAGCCGTTAGAGCAGCCGTTGCCCATGGCGCTGTAACGCAGGATGTGTCGTTGGCCGTGAGAGTCTTCGTATTCCATTTTCATCGGTACAACTTCACACACGTTCGGCGCTTCGCTCATGGAGATCACTTTGGCGATGTCCAGATGGGTGGAGTAGGTGTATTCCTCTATTGCCGGTTGTTGCTGCGCGACATCAGCCGGGACCTCGTTTGCCATGGCGGTTGCGCACAGACTGCTGAGGGCCAGAACTAATAAAGCTTTCATTTCGGATTTACCTTTTGGAGGTCGAAAGGGGGCACGCAATCTTGTTGGGATTGCGCGTGGAGCTTCGGTATCAGGGTTTTGATTAACTGCCTTCGTGGGGGCTGCAACTGGGTTAATCAGGTTGCCTTGTTGGCGTGGCTGATTTTAGGTGTACGCGCCTCGTTCATATAGCCGTGGATTTGATAAACACTTTTGACGTATTTCGTAACAATCCCCGAAAACTGGGTAATTACGCCCTGTGTAGGAGCTGGCGCAGGCTGCGATCTTTTGATCCCGTTTTTTAAGAGCAAGGTCAAAAGATCGCAGCCTGCGGCAGCTCCTACCTCGTTTGGGGGACGACGAAACGTCTGCGGTTTGGCAGGCTGGGGACCTATTTACGACAATTTGTAGGGGCTTGTTACTACCATCGTCGAATGGTTCTATAGCCCCGGCCCGGCTAAAACAGGGTCATACAAAAACAACTATTCCACCGAGGTAAGAAAGATGAGTGCGGCTTCCCTGTATCCCGTTCGTCCCGAGGTTCTGGCTAACACGCTGACCGACGAGGCGACCTACAAGGCCATGTACCAGCAGTCGGTCGTCAACCCGGACGGCTTCTGGCGCGAGCAAGCCAAGCGCCTCGACTGGATCAAGCCTTTCACCACGGTGAAGCAGACTTCCTTCGACGATCACCATGTCGACATCAAATGGTTCGCCGACGGCACCCTGAACGTTTCCTACAACTGCCTCGACCGTCATCTGGCCGAGCGCGGTGATCAGGTCGCGATCATCTGGGAAGGCGATGACCCTGCCGAAAGCCGCAACATCACTTACCGCGAACTGCACGAGCAAGTGTGCAAGTTCGCCAACGCCCTGCGTGGCCAGGACGTACACCGCGGCGACGTGGTGACTATCTATATGCCGATGATCCCCGAAGCCGTGGTCGCCATGCTGGCCTGTACCCGGATCGGCGCGATTCACTCGGTGGTGTTCGGCGGTTTCTCGCCGGAAGCCCTGGCCGGTCGTATCATCGACTGCAAATCCAAAGTGGTGATCACGGCCGACGAAGGCATTCGTGCCGGCAAGAAGATCCCGCTCAAGGCCAACGTCGACGACGCGCTGACCAACCCGGAAACCAGCAGCATCCAGAAAGTCATCGTGTGCAAGCGCACCGGCGGCGACATCAAGTGGAACCAGCATCGCGACATCTGGTTCGAGGACCTGATGAAAGTGGCCGGCACCGTGTGCGCGCCGAAAGAAATGGGCGCCGAAGAAGCGCTGTTCATCCTTTACACCTCGGGTTCCACCGGCAAGCCGAAGGGCGTGCAGCACACCACTGGCGGCTATCTGCTGTACGCAGCCATGACCCACGAGCGCGTGTTCGACTACCGCCCGGGTGAAATCTACTGGTGCACCGCCGACGTCGGCTGGGTCACCGGCCACAGTTACATCGTCTACGGCCCGCTGGCCAACGGCGCGACCACGCTGCTGTTCGAAGGCGTGCCGAACTACCCGGACATCACCCGGGTGGCGAAGATCGTCGACAAGCACAAGGTCAACATCCTCTACACCGCACCGACCGCGATCCGCGCCATGATGGCCTCGGGCACCGCTGCCGTTGAAGGTGCTGATGGCAGCAGCCTGCGCCTGTTGGGTTCGGTCGGCGAGCCGATCAACCCGGAAGCCTGGGACTGGTACTACAAGAATGTCGGCAAGTCCCGTTGCCCGATCGTCGATACCTGGTGGCAGACCGAGACCGGCGGCAACATGATGAGCCCGCTACCGGGGGCGCACGCGCTCAAGCCCGGCTCTGCGGCGCGTCCGTTCTTCGGCGTGGTGCCGGCCCTGGTGGACAACCTGGGCAACATCGTCGAAGGCGAGGCCGAGGGCAACTTGGTGATTCTCGATTCGTGGCCAGGTCAGGCACGTACGCTGTTTGGCGACCATGACCGCTTCGTCGACACTTACTTCAAGACCTTCCGTGGCATGTACTTCACCGGTGACGGTGCGCGTCGTGACGCTGACGGTTACTACTGGATCACCGGTCGCGTGGACGACGTGCTCAACGTATCCGGCCACCGCATGGGCACCGCCGAGATCGAAAGCGCGATGGTCGCTCACCCGAAAGTCGCCGAAGCCGCAGTGGTCGGTGTGCCGCACGACATCAAGGGGCAGGGCATTTATGTTTATGTCACTCTTAAAAACGGTGAAGAGCCGAGCGAGCAGCTGCGCCTGGAACTGAAAAACTGGGTGCGCAAGGAGATCGGTCCGATTGCTTCGCCGGATGTGATCCAGTGGGCGCCGGGGCTGCCAAAGACTCGTTCGGGCAAGATCATGCGCCGGATTCTGCGCAAGATTGCGACGGCTGAGTACGATGGGTTGGGTGATATTTCCACCCTGGCTGATCCGAGTGTGGTGCAGCATTTGATTGATACGCACAAGACGATGAATGTCGCGTAAGCGCGGGTTCTGAGTCACTGAAAGCCCTGTCAGGTGTTGAGCCTGGCGGGGCTTTTGTTTTTGAAGATCAAATGATCGCAGCCTTCGGCAGCTCCTACAGAGGAACGCGATTCATGTAGGAGCTGCCGAAGGCTGCGATCATTTGATCTTCAACCAATAATTATCGGCTTCCTCTGTGGGCGGTTTCCTACTGTTACCTGCGTTCTTTCAGGTTACTGAATGTGTAACCGCGTCGCGCCAATGCGGGGCATTGGGAAACGTCGGTACTCAAATCCGGTCCTTAAATGCCCTTGAAAAAAATAAGCCATTACACTGCGCTTGCCGGATTAGAAGGGTTTGCCAATAATAGGCCCGCAATTTGCAATATAGATCGGTTCAATATCTTTTGCTCTTGCATGATTTTGCAGGGCTGTCAACGTGCTAAAACGGCTTTCTCAGTGCTTCTGTAATTAGTTGTCGCATTGAAGAAATATCGGCCTCGGGCCTGTCGTTAGAATGCCGATCACTCGCTCGTCGTTGCTCGTGTTGAATTTCAACACCCGCTTCCCAGGACGCAGCACTGCTTTCCGGTTCCACTCACTCGCATATTGGGCTGTTGCTCACTCTGCCGTTTTTGCCCTTTACCGATGGAGTCCCAAGATGAAGAAACTCGTGCTGCTTGGCGCCCTGGCACTGTCCGTGCTGTCCTTGCCAACCTTCGCCGATGAAAAACCTCTGAAAATCGGTATCGAGGCGGCTTACCCTCCGTTCGCGTCCAAGGCACCGGACGGCAGCATCGTTGGTTTCGACTACGACATCGGCAACGCCCTGTGTGAAGAAATGAAGGTCAAGTGCGTGTGGGTCGAGCAAGAGTTCGACGGTCTGATCCCTGCGCTCAAGGTGCGCAAGATCGACGCGATCCTGTCGTCCATGTCGATCACTGAAGATCGCAAGAAGTCCGTGGACTTCACCAACAAGTACTACAACACCCCGGCTCGCCTGGTCATGAAAGCCGGCACTCAGGTCAGCGAAGGCCTGACCGAGCTCAAGGGCAAGAACATCGGTGTGCAGCGTGGTTCCATCCACGAGCGTTTCGCCCGCGAAGTCCTGGCCCCGCTGGGTGCCGAGATCAAGCCTTACGGTTCGCAGAACGAGATTTACCTCGACGTGGCCGCCGGCCGCCTCGACGGCACCGTGGCAGACGCTACGCTTCTGGATGACGGCTTCCTGAAAACCGACGCCGGTAAAGGTTTCGCCTTCGTCGGCCCTGCGTTCACCGACGTCAAATACTTCGGCGACGGCGTAGGCATCGCGGTTCGCAAGGGTGACAAGGAAGATCTGGACAAGCTCAACAATGCTATCGCGGCCATCCGTGCGAACGGCAAATACAAGCAAATCCAGGACAAGTACTTCGCCTTCGATATCTACGGCAAGTAACTCGTCCCAGCGACAAGTCCGAAATGGCGCAAGCAACAGGATCTCTGAGGTTTGCGCCATTTTTTCATCCCAACTTTCGAGGACCTGAATCATGTTGAAAGGCTACGGGGCTGTCATCCTCGATGGCGCTTGGCTGACGCTTCAGCTCGCCTTGTCGTCCATGGCCATGGCCATCGTTCTGGGCCTGATCGGCGTGGCACTGCGTCTGTCGCCGGTGCGCTGGCTGGCCTGGCTGGGCGACCTGTATTCCACGGTGATCCGCGGTATTCCCGACCTGGTGCTGATCCTGCTGATTTTCTACGGTGGCCAGGACCTGCTCAACCGCGTCGCACCGCTGCTCGGCTTTGACGAGTACATCGACCTGAACCCGTTGGCGGCCGGTATCGGCACCCTGGGCTTCATCTTCGGTGCGTACCTGTCGGAAACCTTCCGTGGCGCCTTCATGGCGATCCCCAAGGGCCAGGCCGAAGCCGGCATGGCTTACGGCATGAGCAGTTTCCAGGTGTTCTTCCGGGTGTTGGTGCCGCAGATGATTCGTCTGGCGATTCCGGGTTTCACCAACAACTGGCTGGTATTGACCAAGGCTACCGCGCTGATTTCGGTGGTGGGTCTGCAAGACATGATGTTCAAGGCCAAGCAGGCGGCCGATGCCACCCGCGAGCCTTTCACCTTCTTCCTCGCAGTGGCGGCGATGTACCTGGTGATCACCAGTGTGTCGTTGCTGGCATTGCGTCACCTTGAGAAGCGCTACTCGGTAGGCGTAAGGGCGGCTGATCTATGATCTTCGACTACAACGTCATCTGGGAGGCCATGCCGCTGTACCTCGGCGGCCTGGTGACCACCCTCAAACTGCTCGCGCTGTCGCTGTTCTTCGGCTTGCTGTGCGCCTTGCCGCTGGGCCTGATGCGCGTCTCGAAGAACTCGGTCGTCAACATGTCGGCCTGGCTCTACACCTATGTGATCCGCGGCACGCCGATGCTGGTGCAGCTGTTCTTGATCTACTACGGTCTGGCGCAGTTCGAAGCGGTGCGTGAAAGCTTCCTCTGGCCGTGGCTGTCCAGCGCAACGTTCTGTGCGTGCCTGGCGTTCGCGATCAACACCAGCGCCTACACCGCCGAAATCATCGCCGGCAGCCTGCGTGCCACGCCGAACGGCGAGATCGAAGCGGCCAAGGCCATGGGCATGTCGCGGGTCAAGATGTACAAGCGCATCCTGCTGCCGTCGGCCCTGCGCCGTGCGCTGCCGCAGTACAGCAACGAGGTGATCATGATGCTGCAGACCACCAGTCTGGCGTCCATCGTGACCCTGATCGACATCACCGGTGCCGCGCGCACGGTCAACGCCCAGTTCTACCTGCCGTTCGAGGCGTACATCACGGCCGGCGTGTTCTACCTGTGCCTGACCTTCATCCTGGTGAAGCTGTTCAAGATGGCCGAGCGCCGCTGGCTGGGCTACCTGGCCCCGCGCAAGCACTGAATACCACTGACTGACTGTTTTTGTGAGAACCGACAGCATGTACAAACTTGAAGTCCAAGACCTGCATAAACGCTATGGCAGTCACGAAGTGCTCAAGGGCGTGTCCCTGAAAGCGGCAGCCGGCGATGTGATCAGCATCATCGGTTCCAGTGGCTCCGGCAAAAGTACTTTCCTGCGCTGCATCAACCTGCTGGAGCAGCCGCACGCGGGCAAGATCCTGCTCAACAACGAAGAGCTCAAGCTGGTGGCGAACAAGGACGGCGCGCTGAAGGCTGCCGACCCGAAACAGCTGCAACGCATGCGTTCGCGCCTGTCGATGGTGTTCCAGCATTTCAACCTGTGGTCGCACATGACCGCGCTGGAAAACATCATGGAAGCGCCGGTGCATGTGCTGGGCATGTCCAAGGCCGAGGCCCGCGACAAGGCCGAGCACTACCTGAACAAGGTAGGCGTGGCCCATCGCAAGGATGCTTACCCTGGGCACATGTCCGGCGGCGAGCAGCAGCGCGTGGCCATTGCCCGTGCGTTGGCGATGGAGCCGGAAGTGATGCTGTTCGACGAACCGACTTCCGCCCTCGACCCGGAGCTGGTCGGCGACGTGCTGAAAGTCATGCAGGCCCTGGCCCAGGAAGGCCGGACCATGGTCGTGGTGACCCACGAAATGGGCTTTGCCCGTGAAGTGTCGAACCAGTTGGTGTTCCTGCACAAAGGTGTGGTCGAAGAAAGCGGCAACCCGCGCGAAGTGCTGGTGAACCCGCAATCCGAGCGTTTGCAGCAATTTCTCTCGGGTAGCCTGAAGTAATCAGGGCTGCCGTTGTGCACCTTGTAGGAGCTGCCGAAGGCTGCGATCTTTTGATCTTGATTTTTCGAGTCAAAAGAGTCGCAGCCTCGTTTCACTCGACAGCTCCTACAGGTTTGATCTCTGCTGGTTTTAAGATTTGCGTTCATTTACGGGCTAGCATTGGCCCATGCCTTCATCACTGTTCTCCGCTTCGGATTGCCCACCATGACTGCCCATCGAATTGGTTTCCTGATTTGGCCCAGCACTAAAGCACTGACGCTTGCGCTGGCTGAGGAGGCCTTGCGTGTTGCCCAGCGTGTGCATCCGGACGTGGTTTACGAGTTGTCGTTCCTGCAGGCCGAACCGCCGGCCGAAAGCGCCTGGCAATTGCCGGGCGAGGCGTGGGCCGGCAAGCTCGAAAACTTCCAGAAACTGTTCCTGCTCGCTGACGAACCACCGACCGCACTGGCGCCGGCGCTCAGCAGTGCGCTCAAGCAACTGGTGCGTTCCGGTTGCGTGATCGGCGGTCTGTCGGCCGGTGTTTACCCGTTGGCACAGTTGGGTTTGCTCGACGGTTATCGCGCGGCGGTGCATTGGCGCTGGCAGGACGATTTCGCCGAGCGCTTTCCGAAGGTCATTGCCACCAGCCACCTGTTCGACTGGGATCGCGATCGCCTGACGGCGTGCGGCGGCATGTCGGTGCTCGACTTGTTGCTGGCGGTGCTGGCCCGCGACCACGGTGCGGAACTGGCCGGGGCGGTGTCCGAGGAACTGGTGGTCGAGCGCATCCGTGAGGGCGGCGAACGCCAGCGTATTCCGTTGCAGAACCGCCTCGGTTCCAGCCATCCGAAGCTCACCCAGGCGGTGTTGCTGATGGAAGCCAACATCGAAGAGCCGCTGACCACCGACGAAATCGCCCAGCACGTGTGCGTGTCCCGTCGGCAACTGGAGCGCATTTTCAAGCAATACCTCAACCGTGTGCCGAGCCAGTACTACCTGGAACTGCGCCTGAACAAGGCCCGGCAGATGTTGATGCAAACCAGCAAGTCGATCATCCAGATCGGCCTGTCCTGTGGCTTCTCCTCGGGGCCGCATTTCTCCAGCGCCTATCGCAATTTCTTCGGTGCCACGCCGCGGGAAGATCGCAACCAGCGGCGCAGCAGCAGCCCGTTCGAGTTGTCATCGGTGCCGCCGGAGCGCGGTTGATCCGCGCCTGATACCGATCAGTCTTCCGGTTCGGACGCCTCGGAAGTCGACATCTCCAATTCTGCCCGATCAATCACTTCCTGAACCCCGAAGTCGACGCTGGTCAACCTGAAGTACTCAAGCAGGATTTGCAGGCTTTCTTCAGAGAGCGGATTACCCCGCAGGCTGATGCTTTCGGCGACCTCCAACGGCATTTCGAGGAGGTCGGCGGGTATCTGGCTGATCGTGTTGCCGCTCAGGTCTACGATTTCCAGGCTCTTGAGTTGCATCAGTCCGGCGGGTAATTCGGGGAGCCCGCAGTTGTCCAGTTGCAGGGTTGCCAGGTCCGTCATCTGGCTGATATCCGGAGCCAGCCCCAGCGGATTGTTTCTCAAATCGATGAATTCCAGGCGGGCCATCTCGGCCAGGTTCAGGACCGACTCCGGGGACAGGGTGATGTTGCAGTCAGGGAGATTGAGCGAGCTCAAATCGCTCATCCGGAAGATCGCCTCCGGGATATTGCCCAGCCTGAAGTCGTTGATAACGAGGGTCTTGAGTTTGGGGAAACACTCCAGGAACCCCGTGACACCCGAAGTCAGGCCACTCTCGCTCTCCAGGTAGACCAGAGAAACGTGGCTGAAATCTGCGCTAAGTGTCGGAAGGTGACCGGTAATCCACGTGTTCAGGCTCAGGTCATAAGTAGTCGCTTGCAGCGAGTCGTTGAGGTTCACTGGATCGGTTTCCCGGCGCCAGCAGCGCAGTACGGACTCTCTGAATGCGTCCCGCGTCGAATGTTCGATCAGCAGTTGCTGGGCAGTGAACGGTTGATTGCTGTGGGGGTGGACGGCTGGAATATTGCCGGTCCAGGCCGACAGGTCGTGTTCAAGGGTGGTGAGTTCGGCTTCCAGGCGGGTCAATGCGATTCGCCCCTCGTCCAGTGTACCGGGGAGCAGGAACACGAATTTGCTGGCGTCCTCCTGGTCCATCATGGGGTACAGCGCCTGGGTGCGGTCGATATCTGCTTGCTCGGCAAAGATACCGAAGTCCTGACGGGTCTGTTGGAAGTGCTGTTTGAGGCGTTCACGGGTTGCGCTGGAAAACGGATTGTTGGCCAGGTCGAAACCCTCCTGGGTGCGTTGTTGCAGCGTGAACAGTGCGCTGGGCAACTCTTTGATCTGGTTATCATTGAGTAGGGCGGTGCGCAGGCGCGGACGAGTCAGCAAGTTGCGCGGTAGTTCAGTGATGCCCGTCTGCGATAAATCGATGTAGTTCAAGTCCGGCATGCTGCCGAAATCGGGTGTCAGGCCCAAGGGGTTGTTGTACAAGTCCAAAGTGGTCAACTGATGCAGGCCCTCGAGCCCGAGCTGGCTTTCGGGGCTGAGGGTGATCGAGCAATTGCTCAGAATGAGCTCTTCGAGTCGCAGCGATGGAAGGGTGTCTGGCAAGCGGCCAAGGTTGAAGTCTCGCAGTTTCAGGATGCGTAGGCCGGTAAAGCCGCGCAGAAACTCGTGCAGGCCCCGCGTGGCGCTACCACCATCGAGCCTTAGCATTGTGACGCCGCTGAAGTCGGTGTCCAGTGTTGGCAATTGGCCAATGATGGCTTGGGAGAAGTTGAAGTCGACTGTTTCAAGAGTCGTTTCGGGAAGGGTCCATTGCTGGCGCCAACAGTCGGCCAGATCGATAGTGAATTGACGGCGGACCTGCTGTTGCGCAGCGAACTGCCCGGGCGTGATCCTGATTTGCGTGTCTGGAATAAACAGCGGAATTTCATCGCGCCAGGATGAAAGTGCCTCCAGCAGTTGCGTGTGTTGAGTCATGAGTCGACTCAGCTCTGCTCGCGGTCCGCCGGGATGCAGTTGCAAGCGTTCGATGAAGGCGTCGAGTTCTTCGGCGGATAGATGGGGAAACAGTGTCTGTGCCCGACCTTGCAAGGTGGGTGTGTTGCGTGGCATTTGACGATACCCGTCACCGCCACCGAGCAAGCGCATCACTTTTGGGTCGTAGGTGGGTTTGAGGTCGGGGTGTTGAATCAGCAGTGCGCGCAATGCATCGCGGCTCAAGGCGTGCTGGCGAATCAGCTGCTTGAGCCGTTCACCTTCACCGATATTCAGATTCAAGGCCGTCCGTTCGCTGTCCGGCATGGCCTGTAGCAGGCAGGTGTAGAGCGAGCCCATGCCGCTGAGTTCTTCGCCGTCATGATCGAAGGGCTGATAGGAACCCTCTTCTCCGAGCACCAGCACTTTACGCAGGGGCGCGTCGATACGGCCAAGGCTGTCGATCAGCGGACCCTCATGGGCGTACTGGCGGATTTCCAGTCGTAGCTCTGCCGTCCAGCCCGGCAGTTTTTCCAGGGTGTGCAAGGCCAGCCGGTCGGTGTCGAGGTTGTTCTCGGTCGATGGCAAATCAAGCCCCTCGTAGGCGCGTGTCACCCGTACTTGCAATCCGGCCTCCCGGCTCAACTCGACCAGGCGAGGGGCAAGGATTGAGTTTTTCAGCTGCTGCAGTTCCTGATCGCTTGCCGTGTCCACAATCGCTTGTGCAACGCTGCGTGGCAATCCGGGCTCGGCATCCATGACCACTTGTATGGCCGCGCGAGCGCCACGTTCGAGTCTGCGGTAACGTTGATCGAACAGGCTTTGCCGTTTCTGTTCGGCAAGCCGCGCGAGTATCTTGCGCAATCGCTGCACCCGCTTTTCCAGGCCTGGGGAGGGGTGGCCGAATTCTTCGCTCATCAGCGTTCTGGCTTCGCTGTCCGACAGGGTCTGGAGAAAGGTTTTCAGCAGGTCGCCGTCGGTGAGGCGGGTGGTATCGATATGCACCACGGGTACATCGGGCGCCGGGCTTTGCCAAAGGGTTTGCGCTTTTTTGTCGATCAGTCGCAGGCCTTTGTTTGCCGGCCAGTAACCGTTTTCATTGAGCAGTTCCAGCTGTGTCACCGGATCCGCCTTAAGGAAGTGCTCCGGCTGGTCACTGCCGATCTGATCGATAAAGGTCTGTATGTCCTGATCGATCCCGAAGCGTTTGAGTGTGTCGGCCAATAGCGGCGGTACCCGCCCGGTATTCACGTGCATCTTGCGCAGGACATCTTCGTGGCTGCCGCTGATGCTGAGGATGCGTTCGCGAGTACTGGCCGAAAATCGCTGCATGTCCGGGCCGACACGGTGCAGTACGGTGGCCTGGTCCCAGCTCAACGGCTGGTCGAGTTCGGTTTGCCAGGCACCGGCACCGTTGTGTCGCAGTTTTGGTTTGTAGGCGTCAGGGCGGGAGGGGTGGTCGATGTGGTACCCGCCGGTTAGTGGATCCTTGCTCACGGCGTAGTGCTTGTTTTCCAGGAGTAGCAGGTTTTTGCCCTGATACGGGTGCTGGCCCAGTTCATTCGGTTTTGCATCCTTGGGTAACGCCGAGGGGTGTTCATAGCCGGTCAGGTCGGGCTGCCAGTAGCGGGTGTCGCCGTTTGGCCGTTTTACCGTATTGAAGCCGTCGATGAATTCAACGATCTCCCGGGGCAATACCGAGCGAAATTCGCCGGCGGCGATCGCCCCTCCTGCGGCAAAGGTCCCCAGTTGCACTGCGGACTCCACCACACCCATCAAGTGCCCGAAGGCCTCGCGACTCCGCCCCTCGGCCCAGTCGACCACGCTTTCGAAGGTTTCGTCGAGCAACTGGTAGGCCATGTAGCCGAGCATCAGTTCGCCGAGAAACGGCACGAATGGCAGTGCCACGAAAGCGGCGATGTTCAGCAGTGCCGAGGCGATCTCCGTGAAGGAATCCCACAGTGCCCAGCGAGCTTTCTGGTCGACCGTTGCAGTGGACACCGCGATCACCCGCGCATCGTTGAGGATTTTGTTGAGCTTGCTCTGGTAGAGGTGAGTCCACAGTTCTGCTGTGACAGGCGTTGCCACGATCTTCAGGTCCGCGCGCGGGTTGGGCTGTTGCCGCCAGGTCGGACGAGGATCGCCTGGCCGGACCGGTTGCCAGGTGATCGGGACAAGCAGTTGGTTCAGCTGTGCGAAAAAGTGACCGCGATCTTCATGGTTAATGAAGCGACTGAAAAACTGTTGATAGGCGGGGTCGAGCAGACGCCGGGCCAGTTCTTCGGCGAAGGCCGCAGACGAGGGGTATTCCTTGATCGGCTGTTCGGGGTCGCCCGGTATATAAGCCACCACGCGAACCACTTCCCGGGCGCGGTCCAGGTCCGGGGCAAACAGCAGGATGCCGGTGAGGCTCGCGTTGAGGATCTTCAGGTCATGACAGCGCCATGGCTGCTTGTGCTGCGGCAGGTTGTCGAGCAGGCCGAGAATAAGGCTGTGGGTGTCGCTGCCCAGGTTTTTTTGCATCTGCGCCAGATGCAATGCAGCGGTGATTGCGGATTTCTGGCTGTCGCGGATTTTCCCTCGCAGCAGCGCCGAGTCCACCGGATTGCCGATACTCAGATTGTCTTCCAGATAGGTTTTATAGCGCTGGCCGATGTCCAGCTCCCGGCACATGGCGGTAAAGACCGTGACAGGCATCTTTTCCAGGATCTGCGGCAAGGTCAGGAATTGCCCGTTGGAGGATGGCGCGGTGATGTACGTCGAGGCGGGTTCGAAGGCATCTGCAAGGGTCTCGGCACTTTCGAAATTGTGCAGTGCGGCATCCAGCAGCGATACCGTCCAGGTGCGCGCAGCGCCTGACTTCAGGCGTAACCACGGCAGGTGATCAGGCAGGTAGAGGCGCAAAAACGTTTCGCGCACATTCAGATCCAGGCCGAAGCGGCGCTTGATTTCGGCCTGGAGCAGCGGCTTGGCGAAATCCGCGGGGTTTTGCAGGTTGGCCAGTGCCTTGTCGACCTGATTCTGGCTGGAGATCTGTCGGGCGATCAGCCTGGCGAGTTTCGTGTGGTGATGTTTCGATGCCGCCTTTAGTCCGGCGGGCAGAGTGGGAGTGATGTTGCGCAGCGCCTCGCGTCTGTGAGGCGCCGCCTGGCGCAGCCAAGGGGGGATCACATTCTGCAGATGCTGGAAATGAGCGTCCGGCCTGAAAGCGTCGCAGGCAATAGTGGCAGTGGATTCGGTAATCATGGGGGCAGTGGCCGTTGGTTTTGAAAGGCCACTAGGAAAACCCGCGAACCTGGACGCTGTGCGGTACATATTTACCGCACTCGGGCCATTGGCAGGCGTTACAGCGCAGCAAGCCTGCCGCAAACGTCCGCCGCCAGTTAAACTGCGCCTTTGCGACCCTATATGTCGCATTGCCGTAAACCCGGGAAAATCCGGGGTTTGCGCTATAAGAAGTTGTCGCTTGGCGGCAAGGCCGGGCTGAAAACTGTCCTTACAATCCTCACCAAGCTCGCCAGTTTCAGGCGAGTGTTTTCTCTTCAGGAGACTCCGATGTCCGTTGAGCACGCTGCGGTACAACGCGCCGATTTCGATCAGGTAATGGTTCCCAACTATGCGCCTGCCGCATTCATTCCTGTGCGTGGCGCCGGTTCCCGCGTTTGGGACCAGTCCGGCCGCGAGCTGATCGACTTTGCCGGCGGGATTGCCGTCAACGTATTGGGTCACGCCCATCCGGCGCTGGTCGGTGCCTTGACCGAGCAGGCGAACAAGCTGTGGCACGTGTCCAACGTGTTCACCAATGAGCCGGCCCTGCGCCTGGCACACAAGCTGGTCGACGCCACCTTTGCCGAGCGCGCTTTCTTCTGCAACTCCGGCGCCGAAGCCAACGAGGCCGCTTTCAAGCTGGCCCGTCGTGTCGCGTTCGACCGTTATGGCAGCGAGAAGTACGAAATCATCGCCGCGCTCAACAGCTTCCACGGCCGTACCTTGTTCACCGTGAACGTCGGTGGCCAGTCGAAGTACTCCGATGGCTTCGGTCCGAAGATCACCGGCATCACCCACGTGCCGTACAACGATCTGGCCGCGTTGAAAGCTGCCGTTTCCGACAAGACCTGCGCCGTGGTCCTGGAGCCTATTCAAGGTGAGGGTGGCGTTCTGCCGGCCGAACTGGCCTACCTGCAAGGCGCCCGCGAACTGTGCAACGAGCACAACGCGCTGCTGGTGTTCGACGAAGTGCAAACCGGCATGGGCCGTACCGGCCACCTGTTCGCCTACCAGCATTACGGTGTGATCCCGGACATCCTGACCAGCGCCAAGAGCCTGGGCGGTGGTTTCCCGATAGCCGCCATGCTGACCACCGAAGACCTGGCCAAGCACCTGGTCGTCGGCACCCACGGCACCACTTACGGCGGCAACCCGCTGGCGTGTGCTGTCGCCGAAGCCGTGATCGACGTGATCAACACCCCTGAGGTGCTGGCTGGTGTCAACGCCAAGCATGACAAGTTCAAGGCCCGCCTTGAGCAGATCGGCGAGAAGTACGGCCTGTTCACCCAGGTCCGTGGCCTGGGCCTGTTGATCGGCTGTGTGCTGAGCGATGCCTGGAAAGGCAAGGCCAAGGACATTTTCAATGCCGCTGAGCAAGAAGGCCTGATGATTCTGCAAGCCGGCCCGGACGTGGTGCGTTTCGCCCCGAGCCTGGTGGTGGAAGACGCCGATATCGATGCCGGTCTGGACCGCTTCGAACGTGCCGCGGCAAAACTGACGCAAGCCTGATAGACCCTTCGACGCCTGCAAGTCAGGCGTCGAACCCAATTTTTGTTCCGGGCCGGATCAAATGTGGGAGCGAGCAAGCCCGCTCCCACAGTCTCCTGCGGAGATGGCCCGGGATTTTTTTCTGTAAGTTCTGAGATTAAGGAGTGACACCATGCTGGTGATGCGCCCCGCGCAAATGGCTGATCTGGGCGAGGTACAGCGTCTGGCTGCGGACAGTCCGATTGGTGTTACTTCCTTGCCGGATGACGTTGAACGCCTGAGCGACAAGATCGCGGCAAGCGAAGCCTCGTTCGCCGCCGAAGTGAGTTTCAACGGTGAGGAAAGCTATTTCTTCGTCCTCGAAGACTCCGCCACCGGCAAGCTGGTCGGTTGCTCGGCCATCGTGGCGTCGGCCGGTTACTCCGAGCCGTTCTACAGCTTTCGCAACGAAACCTTCGTGCACGCTTCCCGCGAGCTGAAGATTCACAACAAGATCCACGTGCTCTCGCAGTGCCATGACCTGACCGGCAACAGCTTGCTGACCAGTTTCTATGTGCAGCGCGAGCTGGTGGGTTCGCCGTGGTCGGAGCTCAACTCCCGTGGCCGCTTGCTGTTCGTGGCCAGCCATCCGGAGCGTTTTGCCGATTCCGTAGTGACCGAGATCGTCGGTTACAGCGATGAAAACGGCGACTCGCCATTCTGGGATGCCATCGGTCGCAACTTCTTCGACCTCAACTACGCCGAGGCCGAGCGTCTGTGCGGGCTGAAAAGCCGTACGTTCCTCGCCGAACTGATGCCGCATTACCCGATCTACGTGCCACTGCTGCCGGACTCCGCTCAGGAAGCCATGGGCCAGGTGCACCCGCGGGCGCAGATCACCTTCGACATCCTGATGCGCGAAGGCTTCGAGACCGATCACTACATCGACATTTTCGACGGTGGCCCGACCCTGCATGCCCGTGTCTCGGGGATCCGTTCGATCGCCCAGAGCCGTGTGGTGCCGGTGAAGATCGGCGAACCGGTCAAAGGTGTCGGTCGCCAGTATCTGGTGGCCAATGCCCAGTTGCAGGATTACCGCGCTGTGATGCTCGAGCTCGATTACGCGCCGGGCAAACCGGTGACCCTGGACCTGGAAGCGGCCGAAGCCCTGGGCGTCGGCGAGGGTGCCAGCGTGCGCCTGGTGGCGGTTTAACAGCGGCCTGGCCTGATTGCTTGTTTAGAAAGCAGCGAAGTTTCACGGGTGGCGCAAGCGGCCCGTTTGAGGAGATAGCATGATCGTTCGTCCCGTACGCAGCAGCGATTTACCCGCTCTGATCGACCTGGCCCGCAGCACCGGCACCGGCCTGACCACCTTGCCGGCCAACGAAGAGCGGCTGGCCCATAGGGTCGGCTGGGCCGAGAAGACCTTTCGCGGCGAAGCCGGGCGGGGCGATGCGGACTACCTGTTCGTGCTCGAAGATGACGACGGTCGCGTGGTGGGTATTTCCGCCATTGCCGGCGCCGTCGGCCTGCGTGAGCCCTGGTACAACTTCCGGGTCGGTCTGACGGTCAGCGCTTCGCAAGAGCTGAACATCTATCGCGAAATCCCGACGCTGTTCCTGGCCAACGACCTGACCGGCAACTCCGAGCTGTGCTCGCTGTTCCTGCACGCCGATTATCGTACCGGCCTCAACGGCCGCATGTTGTCCAAGGCGCGGATGCTGTTTATCGCCGAATTCCCGCAACTGTTCGGCAACAAGATCATTGCCGAAATGCGCGGTGTTTCCGACGAGGCCGGGCGTTCGCCGTTCTGGGAAAGCCTGGGGCGGCACTTCTTCAAGATGGAATTCAGCCAGGCTGACTACCTGACCGGTGTCGGCAACAAGGCGTTCATCGCCGAACTGATGCCGAAATTCCCGCTGTACACCTGCTTCCTGTCGCCGGACGCGCGCAACGTGATCGGTCAGGTTCATCCGGACACCGAGCCGGCGCTGGCCATGCTCAAGAGCGAAGGTTTCAGCTACCAGGGCTACGTCGACATTTTCGACGCAGGTCCTGCGATCGAGTGCGAAACCGGCAAGATCCGCGCCGTGCGTGACAGCCAGGCACTGGTGCTGGCCGTCGGCACGCCGGGTGACGATGCCACGCCATTTATCATTCACAACCGCAAGCGCGAGGACTGCCGGATCACTGCTGCGCCGGCACGTCTGGCCGCCGGTACCCTGGTGGTCGATCCGCAGACCGCCAAACGTCTTCAACTCAACGCTGGCGACCAAGTACGCGCCGTGGCGTTGTCCGCTGCTCGGGAGTCGAAATAATGAAGTCGCTTTACATTGCAGGTGAATGGCTATCCGGCCAGGGCGAAGCCTTCGAATCGCTGAACCCGGTGACCCAGCAGGTGCTGTGGTCCGGCGTTGGCGCCACCGCCGGTCAAGTCGAGTCGGCTGTGCAAGCTGCGCGTCAGGCGTTCCCGGACTGGGCGCGGCGTACCCTGCAAGAGCGTATCTCGGTGCTGGAAGCCTTTGCCGCCGCGCTGAAGAATCACGCTGACGAACTGGCTCATACCATCGGCGAAGAAACCGGCAAACCCCTGTGGGAAGCGGCGACCGAAGTCACCAGCATGGTCAACAAGGTTGCCATCTCGGTGCAGAGCTACCGCGAACGTACCGGCGAGAAGAGCGGCCCGCTGGGTGACGCCACCGCAGTGCTGCGCCACAAGCCCCACGGTGTGGTGGCGGTGTTTGGTCCTTACAACTTCCCGGGTCACCTGCCGAACGGTCATATCGTGCCGGCACTGCTGGCCGGTAACAGCGTGCTGTTCAAGCCAAGCGAACTGACACCGAAAGTCGCCGAGCTGACGGTCAAGTGCTGGATCGAGGCTGGCCTGCCAGCAGGCGTATTGAACCTGCTGCAAGGCGCTCGCGAAACCGGCATCGCCCTGGCGGCGAACCCGGGTATCGACGGTCTGTTCTTCACCGGTTCCAGCCGCACCGGCAATCACCTGCACCAGCAGTTCGCCGGTCGTCCGGACAAGATCCTCGCGCTGGAAATGGGCGGTAACAACCCGCTGGTGGTCGATCAGGTCGCTGACCTCGATGCCGCGGTGTACACCATCATTCAGTCGGCGTTCATCTCCGCTGGCCAGCGTTGCACCTGTGCCCGCCGCTTGCTGGTGCCGCAAGGTGCCTGGGGTGATACGTTGCTGGCGCGCCTGGTGGCGGTCAGCTCGACCATTGAGGTCGGTGCTTTCGATCAGCAACCGGCGCCGTTCATGGGCTCGGTGGTTTCCCTCGGTGCGGCCAAAGCGTTGATGGATGCGCAAGAACATCTGCTGGCCAACGGCGCCGTGGCGCTGCTGGAAATGACTCAGCCTCAGGCTCAATCGGCCTTGTTGACCCCGGGCATCCTGGACGTGAGCGCCGTTGCCGATCGTCCTGACGAAGAGCTGTTCGGCCCGTTGTTGCAGGTGATCCGCTACGCTGATTTTGCAGCGGCGATCGCTGAAGCCAACGACACCGCCTACGGTCTGGCCGCCGGCCTGCTGTCGGATTCCGAAGCGCGTTACCAGCAATTCTGGCTGGAAAGCCGTGCCGGTATCGTCAACTGGAACAAGCAACTGACCGGCGCCGCGAGCAGCGCGCCATTCGGCGGCGTCGGCGCCTCGGGCAACCACCGCGCCAGCGCCTACTACGCGGCTGATTACTGCGCGTACCCGGTGGCCTCGCTGGAAACGCCGAGCCTGGTGATGCCGTCGGCCCTTACGCCTGGCGTGAAAATGGCGTAACGCCCATTCGCGGGCAAGCCCGCTCCCACAAGGACTGCGTCGAACACAAAATTTGTGAACACTGCTGAACCTGTGGGAGCGGGCTTGCCCGCGAAGGCCGCGACTCGGTCGCACTGAACAGTTAGTTACTGAAGCCTATAACAACAGATTCTCGTGGAGCCTCGCTGATGAAATCCTATGAAGTCAATTTTGACGGTCTAGTGGGGCCGACCCATAACTACGGCGGCCTGTCCTACGGCAACGTCGCGTCCCAGAGCAACAGCCAGCAGTCTTCCAACCCCAAGGAAGCGGCGCTGCAAGGCCTGGCAAAGATGAAAGCGCTGATGGAAATGGGTTTCCAGCAAGGCGTACTGGCACCGCAAGAGCGCCCGGATGTGGCCGCACTGCGTCGCCTGGGCTTTGGCGGCACCGACGCTCAAGTGATCGAGCGCGCCGCCAAATACGCGATGCCGCTGCTGGTGGCCAGTTGCTCGGCCTCGAGCATGTGGGTGGCCAACGCCGCCACGGTCAGCCCGAGCGCCGACACCGCTGATGGTCGCGTGCATTTCACCGCCGCCAACCTCAACTGCAAATACCACCGCAGCATCGAACACCCGACCACCAGCCGCGTGCTGGGGGCGATGTTCGCTGACCAGCAACACTTCGCCCACCACGCCGCCTTGCCGGCCGTGGCGCAGTTCGGTGACGAAGGTGCGGCCAACCACACGCGTTTTTGCCGTGAATACGGCGAAGCCGGCGTCGAATTCTTCGTGTTCGGTCGCAGCGCGTTCGATACCCGCTACCCGGCACCGCAGAAGTACCCGGCGCGCCAGACCCTCGAAGCGTCCCAGGCCGTTGCCCGTTTGCACGGCTTGAGCGATGACGGCGTGGTCTACGCCCAGCAGAACCCGTCGGTGATCGATCAGGGCGTGTTTCACAACGACGTGATTGCGGTCGGTAATGGTGAAGTGCTGTTCTATCACGAGGACGCGTTCCTCGAGACCGAGAAGATGCTCGCTGAATTGCAGAGCAAACTCGCCAAGGTCGGTGGGAAATTTCAGTCCGTCTGCGTACCGCGCTCCGCAGTAAGCGTGGAAGACGCCGTTCGTTCCTACCTGTTCAATAGCCAACTGCTGTCGCGTCCTGACGGCTCCATGCTGTTGATCGTGCCGGAAGAATGCCGTGGCAACGAGCGTGTCTGGCAGTACCTGCAGGGTTTGACCGGCTCCGGCGGCCTGATCCGCGAAGTGAAGGTCTTCGATCTCAAGCAGAGCATGCAGAACGGCGGTGGCCCGGCTTGCCTGCGGTTGCGTGTCGCACTCAACGAAACCGAACTGGCGGCCGTCAACCCAGGGGTTATCATGACCGCACCGTTGTACGGCACACTGACCGAATGGGTCGAGAAGCACTACCGCGACCGCATGACCGAAAACGATCTGGCGGACCCGCAATTGCTGCTTGAGTGCCGGACGGCACTGGATGAACTGACGCAAATCCTTAAACTGGGCGCGGTTTATCCATTCCAGATCAATTGATCGACGGCGCGCCGCTTTCTACGGCAGCGCGCTGCTTCATCTCAAACGAGAGCGTAAAGACATGAGCGATACCCTGCAGCTGATCCTTGAAGACACTGACGGCACGCAACTGGAGACTTCCTGCACCCGTGTCGCGGTCCTGTGGCAAGGTAAGGAGCTGTGGATCCAGCAGGACGGCCGTGGCCAGTTGCTGATCGGCGTGGACGTCGAAGAAGGCGATGCCGAGTACGCCAACCTGCTGTTGCGCCCATTGGCGACTAATCTGGTAAGTCTGCAACTGGAGATGGAACCGGCTGAACTCGGCGACGACGAGGATCACGTTCACGGCCCGGATTGCAACCACGACCACTAAGGAAACCGCTCTATGCTCGCCCTCGGCAAACTGCTTGAACTGACCCTCGCCGGCCGCGAACCGGCGGAGAAGACTCAACTGACTGTCGAAGGCGTGCGCATGCGCTGGTTGAGCGAAGGTGCGCTGGAAGTCCGGCCACCTGAAGCCCGTGACAATGGCCTGGACCTGCTGCTGTCGGCGGGGATCCACGGCAACGAAACAGCGCCGATCGAATTGCTCGATCGCCTGTTGCACGACATTGCCCGCGGCGACTTGAAGCCGCGCGCACGTATTCTGTTCCTGTTCGGCAACCCGGAAGCGATTCGCAAAGGCGAGCGTTTCGTCGAGCAGGACGTCAATCGGCTGTTCAACGGCCGTCATGAACAAAGCAGCGGTTGCGAAGCCCTGCGCGCCTGTGAACTGGAGCGTTTGGCAGCGAGCTTCTTCAGCCTGCCGGACCGTCAGCGCCTGCACTACGACCTGCACACGGCGATTCGTGGCTCGAAAATCGAGCAGTTCGCCCTGTATCCGTGGAAAGAAGACCGCCAGCATTCCCGTCAGGAGCTGGCGCGCCTGCGTGCTGCCGGCATGGAAGCGGTGCTGTTGCAGAACAAACCGTCCATCGTGTTCAGCTCCTACACCTACGACAAACTGGGGGCCGAGGCCTTCACTCTGGAGTTGGGCAAGGCGCGGCCGTTCGGTCAGAACGACGGGGTCAACGTCTCGCTGCTGGAGAAGCGCCTCAAGCAGATCATTGAGGGCACTGAACCGGAACTGACTGAGGACGCGCTGGACGGTTTGCAGCTGTACAGCGTGGCACGGGAAATCATCAAGCACAGCGACAGCTTCCGCCTGAACCTGCCGGCGGACATCGAGAACTTTTCGGAGCTTGAAGTGGGTTACCTGCTGGCGGAAGACATCGCCAACACCCGCTGGATCATCGAGGAAGAGGGCGCCCGGATCATCTTCCCGAACCCCAGGGTGAAGAATGGTTTGCGTGCCGGCATCCTGGTTGTGCCAACCACCGACGCAAACCTGGCCTGACACAACCCCTGTAGGAGCTGCCGAAGGCTGCGATCTTTTGATCTTGTTCTTTTCAGATCAAAAGATCGCAGCCTCGTTGCACTCGTCAGCTCCTACAGGGTTTTGCGGTGTTAGACCGCTACCGCACGCGGCTCACTGCGACGTAGCGTGCGGATCTTCATCAGCGTATCCGCACAGGTCTTCGCCGCTTCCTGGCCTTTATGCTGGAAATGTTCGAAGAAGAACTTCTGGTGCTCTTCACCGGCATGGAAGTGGTGCGGGGTCAGGGACACCGAGAACACCGGCACTTCGGTTTCCAGTTGCACCTGCATCAGGCCGCTGACCACCGACTGGGCGACGAACTCGTGGCGGTAGATGCCGCCGTCCACCACCAGGGCTGCGGCGACGATGCCGGCATAACGACCGGTCTTGGCCAGCAACTTGGCGTGCAAGGGCATTTCAAAGGCGCCGCCGACTTCGAAGAAATCGATGTCGGATTCCTGATAACCCTGGGCAATCATTTCGGCGACGAAGCCTTTACGGCTCTGATCGACAATATCCTTGTGCCAGCAGGCCTGGATGAACGCTACGCGCTCGCCATGATGGTGTTTGCTTTTGCTGTCGATTGCGGTGGGTTGCATGTTCTGACTCCTGTTTGTGTGAAAAACAGGGCGTTATGAATCGAAGGGGATCTGAGGGTGCGCTCGCACGAATGCCGGCGGACGGCCCTTTGTTGTCAATCCCGTTCTCTCTTCATCCGGACTATGACCGTCGGCCCCGGGATCACACCGGGTCTGCTGACCTTGTCGCCAACCACCGCCGAAGCAGCGTCGTCGCCAAGCGCTCGCGGGCTATGCGCTTTGCACGCAATTACCGCCGGTGGGGAGTTGCACCCCGCCCTGAGAACGTTTTTGCCGCCCAAATTGTTTGGCTGCGCAGCGTTTTTATCACATATTTGCGGTGTGCGCATGGCCCCTTTTGGATGATTGCTATCGAGTATTTCGCTTTATTAGTGAGCATTATCCCAGCCCAAGGGTTGATTAATCGTCGCCATGCCCGCAGTAATTCCTGACTGAAAGGGATTTCCCCTGCTTACCGAGGCCAGATTCATGAGCGTTATCGATCTTCGCAGCGACACCGTTACTCAACCTTGCGCCGGCATGCTCGACGCGATGGCCAAAGCCGCCACCGGCGATGACGTGTATGGCGAAGATCCGACGGTCAATCACCTGGAAGCCGAACTGGCCCAGCGCCTGGGTTTTGCCGCGGCACTGTTCGTGCCGACCGGCACCATGAGCAACCTGTTGGGGTTGATGGCCCATTGCGAGCGCGGTGACGAGTACATCGTCGGCCAGCAGGCCCACACTTATAAGTACGAAGGGGGTGGAGCGGCGGTGCTGGGGTCGATCCAGCCACAGCCGCTGGAAGTACAGGCCGATGGTTCGCTGGACCTGGCGCATGTTGCCGCCGCGATCAAGCCGGACGACTTCCATTTCGCCCGTACCCGTCTGCTGGCGCTGGAAAACACCATGCAAGGCAAGGTCCTGCCGCTGGAATACCTGGCCCGGGCGCGCAGTTTCACACGCGAACATGGCCTGCAACAGCACCTGGACGGCGCACGTCTGTACAACGCGGCAGTGAAACTGGGTGTGGATGCCCGGGAAATCACCCGGTATTTCGACTCCGTCTCGGTGTGCCTGTCCAAAGGCCTGGGCACACCTGTCGGTTCGGTGCTGTGCGGCTCGGCCGAGCTGATCGGCAAGGCCCGGCGCCTGCGCAAGATGGTCGGTGGCGGCATGCGTCAGGCCGGGATTCTCGCGGCGGCGGGGCTGTATGCGCTGGATAACAATGTAGCGCGCCTGGCCGATGACCATGCCAACGCGCAGTTGCTGGCCGAGGGCCTGCGCGGGGCCGGGTTCGAGGTCGAGCCGGTGCAGACCAACATGGTTTACGTGCAGATGGGCGACCAGGCCGAGGCGATCAAGGCCTTTGCCGCCGAGCGGGGGATCAAGCTCAGTGCCGCCGCTCGTCTGCGCATGGTCACGCACATGGACGTCAGCCGTGCGCAAATCGAGCAGGTCGTCGCGACATTCGTCGACTTTTCGCGCAAGTGATAGCGTTAGCACTCCAATTGACCGTTTCTATCGTATAAACACGCTGTACCCCGCGCGCAGGGCCGATATAATGCGGCCCTTTGCCGTCGCTTCGTCTGTTGACGTTTCGAACAGGCCTTTGGCCGCAGCCTCCGTGGAAGAACCTAATGAAAAGCGCAGAAATCCGTGAAGCCTTCCTTCGCTTCTTCGAAGAGCAAGGCCACACCCGTGTAGCCTCCAGCTCTTTGATTCCGGGCAACGACCCAACCCTGCTGTTCACCAACGCGGGGATGAACCAGTTCAAGGACTGCTTCCTGGGCCAGGAAAAGCGCGCGTACACCCGCGCCGTCAGCAGCCAGAAATGCGTGCGCGCCGGCGGCAAGCACAACGACCTGGAAAACGTCGGTTATACCGCTCGTCACCACACCTTCTTCGAAATGCTGGGTAACTTCAGCTTCGGTGATTACTTCAAACGTGACGCGATCACCTACGCCTGGAACTTCCTGACGTCCGACAAGTGGCTGAACCTGCCGAAGGAAAAGCTCTGGGTCACTGTCTACGCCAGCGATGACGAGGCGTACGACATCTGGACCAAGGAAATCGGGGTTCCAGCCGAGCGCATGGTGCGCATCGGCGACAACAAGGGCGCGCCGTACGCCTCCGACAACTTCTGGACCATGGGCGATACCGGCCCGTGCGGTCCTTGCACCGAGATTTTCTACGATCACGGCGCCGACATCTGGGGTGGCCCACCGGGCTCGCCGGAAGAAGACGGCGACCGTTACATCGAAATCTGGAACAACGTGTTCATGCAGTTCAACCGCACCGCCGATGGCGTGTTGCACCCGTTGCCAGCGCCGTCGGTCGACACCGGCATGGGCCTGGAGCGGATCAGTGCCGTGCTGCAGCACGTTCACTCGAACTATGAAATCGACCTGTTCCAGAGCCTGCTGAGCGCGTCGGCCAAGGCCATCGGTTGCACCAACGATGCCCAGGCTTCGCTGAAAGTCGTGGCTGACCACATCCGTTCCTGCGGCTTCCTGATCGCCGACGGCGTGCTGCCGTCCAACGAAGGCCGCGGCTACGTGCTGCGCCGGATCATCCGTCGCGCCTGCCGTCACGGTAACAAGCTGGGCGCCAAGGGCAGCTTCTTCTATCAGATCGTTGCGGCCCTGGTCGCCGAGATGGGCGAAGCGTTCCCTGAGCTGAAATCCCAGCAGGCGCACATCGAACGCGTGCTGAAGGCCGAAGAAGAGCAATTCGCCAAGACCCTGGAGCAGGGCCTGAAGATTCTCGAGCAGGATCTGGCTGAACTGAAAGGCGAAGTGGTGCCGGGCGACGTGGTGTTCAAACTCTACGACACCTACGGTTTCCCGATGGACCTGACCGGCGACATCGCTCGCGAACGCAGCCTGACCATCGACGAAGAAGGTTTCGAGCGTGAGATGGAGGCCCAGCGCGTCCGTGCCCGTTCCGCCAGTTCCTTCGGCATGGACTACAACAGCCTGGTCAAGGTTGACGTGGCCACCGAGTTCACTGGTTACACCGCTCACAGCGGTTCCGCCAAGATCGTTGCTCTCTATAAGGATGGGCAGTCGGTCGACGTGTTGAGCGAAGGCGAAGAGGGCGTGGTCGTTCTCGATCAGACGCCGTTCTATGCAGAGTCCGGTGGTCAGATTGGCGATTGCGGCTTCCTCCGGGCCGGCGTTGCGCGTTTCGACGTGCGCGACACCACCAAGACCGGCGGTGCATTCCTGCATCACGGTATCCTGGATTCGGGTAGCCTGATCGTCGGTGCGCCGGTCGAGACCCACGTTGACGCCGAGGTGCGTCACGCCACGTCGTTGAACCACTCCGCGACTCACTTGCTGCACGCTGCATTGCGCCAGGTGCTGGGCGATCACGTCCAGCAGAAGGGCTCGCTGGTCGACAGTCAGCGCCTGCGCTTCGACTTCAGCCACTTCGAAGCCATCAAGCCTGAACAACTGAAAGCGCTGGAAGACATCGTCAACGCCGAGATTCGCAAGAACTCCGAAGTTGAAACCGAAGAAACCGATATCGAAACCGCCAAGCAGAAAGGCGCCATGGCGCTGTTCGGCGAGAAATACGGCGACAACGTGCGCGTGCTGAGCATGGGGAATTTCTCCGTTGAGCTGTGCGGCGGTATCCACGCCAACCGTACCGGCGACATCGGCCTGCTGAAAATCATCAGCGAAGGCGGTGTGGCATCGGGTGTGCGTCGTATCGAAGCCGTCACCGGTGCGCAAGCGCTGGCTTACTTGAATGCGGCGGAAGAACAACTCAAGGAAGCGGCCAGCCTGGTCAAGGGCAGCCGCGACAACCTGATCGACAAGCTGTCGGCTGTGCTGGAGCGCAACCGTCTGCTGGAGAAGCAACTCGAGCAGTTGCAAGCCAAGGCTGCCAGTGCCGCGGGCGACGATCTGTCGGCCCAGGCGCAGGACGTCAAGGGCGTGAAAGTGCTGGCCGTGCGTCTGGACGGTCAGGATGGCAAGGCGCTGTTGGCGCTGGTCGATCAACTGAAAAACAAACTCGGCCGCGCAGTGATCCTGCTCGGCAGTGTCCATGAGGAAAAGGTCGTTCTGGTTGCAGGCGTAACCAAAGACCTGACTGGCCAACTCAAAGCCGGTGATTTGATGAAGCAAGCCGCTGCGGCAGTGGGCGGGAAGGGTGGTGGTCGTCCAGACATGGCGCAAGGCGGCGGTACCGACGCTGGCGCACTGGATGCGGCACTGGCCCTGACCGTTCCGTTTGTAGAGCAGGGTCTATAAGGCAGTACTTGCGGCCCACAGTCTAGTGGTGGGCCGCGACGCTGTTTGAGTGATTATTTGGGCGCCCTTCATGGGCAGAGGCGGCTTTGAAATGGCTTTGATCGTACAGAAATTTGGAGGCACCTCGGTCGGCACTGTCGAGAGAATCGAGCAGGTCGCCGACAAGGTTAAGAAATTCCGCGATGCCGGCGATGACCTGGTGGTTGTGCTGTCTGCAATGAGCGGCGAAACCAACCGTCTGATCGATCTGGCCAAGCAAATCAGTGGCGACGGCCAACCGGTTCCGCGCGAGCTGGACGTGATCGTTTCCACTGGTGAGCAGGTGACGATTGCCCTGTTGGCCATGGCGCTGATCAAGCGCGGCGTGCCGGCGGTGTCGTACACCGGCAACCAGGTGCGGATCCTGACGGATAGCGCGCACAATAAAGCGCGTATCTTGCAGATTGATGACCAGAAGATTCGCGGTGACCTGAAGGCGGGTCGTGTGGTGGTTGTCGCCGGTTTCCAGGGCGTCGACGAGCACGGCAACATCACTACCCTGGGTCGTGGCGGTTCCGACACCACCGGCGTGGCGCTGGCGGCAGCCCTGAAGGCTGACGAATGCCAGATCTACACCGACGTCGACGGTGTCTACACCACCGACCCGCGTGTGGTGTCCGTGGCTCAGCGCCTGGACAAGATCACCTTCGAAGAGATGCTGGAAATGGCCAGCCTCGGCTCCAAGGTGTTGCAGATCCGTGCGGTCGAGTTCGCCGGCAAGTACAACGTTCCGCTGCGCGTACTGCACAGCTTCAAGGAGGGTCCGGGCACCCTCATTACTATTGATGAAGAGGAAACCATGGAACAGCCGATCATTTCCGGTATCGCTTTCAACCGCGATGAAGCCAAGCTGACCATCCGTGGCGTGCCAGACATCCCGGGCGTTGCCTTCAAGATTCTCGGCCCGATCAGTGCCGCGAACATCGAAGTCGACATGATCGTGCAGAACGTTGCGCACGATAACACCACCGACTTCACCTTCACCGTGCACCGCAACGACTACCAGGCGGCGCAAGCCGTGCTGGAAAAGACCGCTGGCGAGCTGGGTGCCCGTGAAGTCGTGGGCGACACCAAGATCGCCAAGGTGTCGATCGTCGGCGTTGGCATGCGCTCTCACGCAGGCGTGGCCAGTCGCATGTTCGAATCCCTGGCCAAGGAAAGCATCAACATCCAGATGATCTCGACTTCGGAAATCAAAGTCTCCGTAGTGATCGAAGAGAAATACCTGGAACTGGCTGTGCGCGCTCTGCACACGGCTTTCGAACTGGACGCACCGGCCCGCCAGGGCGAGTGATGCGTTTGCCAAAAGGCGCGGTCTGACCGCGCCTTTTGTTTTTTTGAATGGCGTGACCCCCGAGGCTGTTCTTTTGCTCGCGCTAGTCAATACTCAGGCATGTAGGGCTGCGATCGCTCCGGTTGTGGGTCGAGTGCCTTTTTTTTGCAGACTGTTGTCCCTGAAATGTAATGCGTGAGGAGAAAGGTATGCTGATTCTGACTCGTCGGTGCGCAGAAAGCCTGATTATCGGTGATGGCGAAATCACCGTGACCGTGCTCGGCGTCAAAGGAAATCAAGTGCGCATCGGTGTTAATGCCCCCAAAGAGGTGGCTGTTCACCGGGAAGAAATTTACCTGCGTATCAAGAAAGAGAAGGACGAAGAACCAAGCCATTAATTTTTATCGTTTTTTATGTTTGCAAACGGGGAAGAAGCTGGTTAATATACGCCCCGTGTTGCGGAGAGCTGGCCGAGTGGCCGAAGGCGCTCCCCTGCTAAGGGAGTACACCTCAAAAGGGTGTCGGGGGTTCGAATCCCCCGTTCTCCGCCATTATTTGCGTAGTACGTTGTAATCTGGCTTCTTCGGTAAGTTGTTGAAATTACTAGAAAAAGTGTTTGACATAGAGATTAGACGGCCTATAATGCGCGGCAACAAATGCACTCGTAGCTCAGCTGGATAGAGTACTCGGCTACGAACCGAGCGGTCACAGGTTCGAATCCTGTCGAGTGCACCATTTAAGAGTTAGTTGCAGCAATGCAGGTAACTTGGCTTCAACCAGTTGTGATCTGGTATAAAAACACAAATGCACTCGTAGCTCAGCTGGATAGAGTACTCGGCTACGAACCGAGCGGTCACAGGTTCGAATCCTGTCGAGTGCACCATACAAACAAAAAGCCCGCATTTTATGCGGGCTTTTTGCCGTCTGGGATTTGGCTTTTCCTTTCGTGCATCCCCTCTCGTCGAACTCCACCTGTGCTGCGATCTCGCTGGTTGTCGTAGCGATAGCTGGTGGGCGAATTGCGAATGCTGATCCTGTCCGGCTTGCCGAGGGCGCTTTCGGCGTCTTGCTGGCTCATGCCGGTGATTGATGATTGCCTCTACACGCTCCCCGGCGTCCTCCGTGACGTTCCTTTTCAAGGGTAGCGACTACAATTTCGAAAAGGAGGTGTGTTTTCTTTTCTGGAAGCGTCGTCGCATTTTCCAGGATCAGGACGATGCTCAAGTTTGTTGTGCAAGCGCTTGTTTCAGCCGAGATTTTTTAACGTTTAAAACCGTCAGGCGGTGTATCATTGCGCCCGTCAGCCCCGCCGGGGCTTGTGGAATACCTCCATGGACTTACCCAGTAGTTACTCAGTACCCCGTTTCACCAATCATGAATTGACTGATTGATCCTTCCGGCGTGCCCCGCTGCTGGGAGTGGAGTTCGCCTATGTCCGATGTTGAAGTAAAGAAAACGCAGGAAAGCTTGCAGGATCGCCTGGCTCAGGTGGTCGAGTTGCTGCAGCGCCAGCGAGTTGTAGAAGACCTGACTCACCGCCAGGAAGGCCCGCATCATGACCGGGTCGAGAACCTGGTCCACCGGCAGAACCTCGTCGAGTTGCAACGCAAGCTCGATGACCTGCACTCCGCCGACGTCGCCTACATCCTTGAAGCCTTGCCGCTGGACGATCGTCTGACGCTCTGGCAATTGGTCAAGGCCGATCGCGACGGCGACATCCTCCTTGAAGTATCCGATTCGGTCCGTGAATCGCTGATCGCCGACATGGACGATCACGAGCTCCTGGCAGCCGCCAAGGACATGGATGCCGACGAACTCGCTGACCTGGCCTCCGAGCTGCCGCGAGACGTCGTCCATGAGCTCATGGAGACCCTCGACCAGCAACAACGCGAGCGTGTGCGTTCGGCTCTGTCCTACGACGAGGAGCAGGTCGGTGCGCTGATGGACTTCGAGATGGTGACCATCCGCGAGGATGTCAGCCTTGAAGTGGTCTTGCGTTATCTGCGCCGTCTCAAGGAGTTGCCGGGTCACACCGACAAACTGTTCGTGGTCGATTACGACGGCGTCCTCAAGGGGGTGTTGCCGATCAAGCGTTTGCTGGTCAACGATCCGGACAAACAGGTTTCCGAGGTGATGGCCAGCGATCCGGTGAGTTTCCACCCGGACGAAGACGCCTACGATGCCGCCCAGGCGTTCGAGCGTTACGACTTGATCTCCGCCCCCGTGGTCGACAAGAACGGCAAGCTGATCGGCCGTCTGACCATCGATGAAATGGTCGACCTGATCCGTGAAGAGAGCGAAAGCGAAGTTCTCAACATGGCGGGTTTGCGTGAAGAAGAAGACATTTTTGCGTCGGTCTGGAAATCCCTGCGTAACCGTTGGGCCTGGCTGGCGATCAACCTGATTACCGCGTTCGTGGCTTCTCGGGTCATCGGTTTGTTTGAAGGTTCGATCGAGAAACTCGTGGCGCTTGCGGCATTGATGCCGATCGTGGCGGGAATTGGCGGCAACTCGGGTAACCAGACCATCACCATGATTGTTCGGGCCATGGCGCTGGACCAGGTGAGCACCGGCAACACCTCGCGTCTGATGCGCAAGGAATTGGCGGTCGCGCTGATCAACGGCGTGATCTGGGGTGGAGTGATCGGTGTGGTTGCCTACCTGTTGTATGGCAGTTGGTCATTGGGTGTGGTGATGACCGCGGCGATGACGCTCAATCTGTTGCTCGCGGCGTTGATGGGGGTCTTGATTCCGATGACCCTGGCGAAAATGGGGCGCGACCCGGCGATGGGGGCCAGTGTGATGATCACGGCCGTGACCGACAGCGGTGGCTTCTTCATCTTCCTGGGGCTGGCGACAATCTTCCTGCTTTGAAGTCCGTTTCTCTAAAAAACCCGCCGTCTGGCGGGTTTTTTTGTGCCCGGATTTCAGGCAAAAAAAGCCAGCGATCAGGCTGGCTTGGGCTTTCTGGCTGAATCAGGACGCGTCGGCGGCCATTTCAGCGTCATGGGCGATCAGCGAAACCAGGGCGTTCTGCTGTCGATGGGAGAGTTGGCGGAAGCGCTGCAGCAACTCACGTTCGTGCAAGGAAAGCTCCGGGCTGTCCAGGCGCATGCTCAACTCTTCTCCCAGTGCGCCTTCCTGAATAAGACTCTGCTCAAGGCGCGCAATGATTTCGGAGTTCATGCTGCGATGATGATTGCGAGCCACCTCGGCAATGCGTTCACGCATTCCGTCTGGCAGACGTACGACGAACTTGTCAGCCGTACGGCTGGAATAAATTGCCTGTTTCAATGGGCGCATATATTTAACCGGTTAGTTCAGGGGAGCGGTTTCGGGATTGGCCGCAGGATGTCTGGTAGGACAAGCGCTCTGACCAAATGTTCAACCTGAATTGATAGAGGCGCGCATCATGCCTCAAACCAGCCAGATCCTTGGCGTCAATTCTGTGACAAATATTGAACTGGATAAAGGCGTTCTGCCAGCACCAATTATCAGAAATGCGGACTGGTTTGAAAACTTCGACCAGGCCGTATCACTTCGTGCTTTCTCCACCCGACGAAAGGATTCCGGCGGGCAGGAAAAAGTGAACTCGATCCCTGTTCCTTGTCTTTACAGGATAGTGGCAAATTGCCGATTTACTAGGGGGAGTGGCATGGAGGGGGTGAATTCAGGATGGATGGCAGGCCCTGGCAGCGGGGCTGCCATGTCGGGATCAGCGCAGTACCGGATCAAACTTGATCTTGCGTCCGGCGATCAATGCGAGCACGAACAGCGCGCTGAATACGCCACAGGCGATCAGGGGGAGGGTGACGACCATGTCCTGGGTCAATGACAGATGAAAAATGCCGCTCGACAAGGCGAGGATGAAGAAACTCGCGGCTGATCTGGACATGCTGTACTCCTGGTGAGGGTCATTCAAAATACCAAACGTTCGGCAGGCGGAGCCGGCACCAGGATGTTTTCCTGGCTGACAAAGCCGTTCTGGTCGCTTGTCACAGCCAGCTGTGGCGCCTTCTGCAACTGAAGGTAATGCGGCATGCGTTGGGCAACCTGCGTAGTGCTGCTCTCGGGAACAAAATGAACTCCCGCTAAAGCCGCCAGTGCGATGGCATACGAGAGTGAAAGGGCGCTCTTCATGGGGGGCGGGTCTCGGTTGTTCTGTGAGAACAAAGGAAGCAGCTCGCATGCCAGAGTTTATCGGCAATTAAATTCTTTAAAAACAATGAATTAAGTTATTTTTGGTAAAGCGCCCATATTGCATTTTGCAATGATGGCTTTTTGCAGTGATGCAATTTGCACGGTAAACAAGTCCGCGCCCGACCGAGGCGTCTGCCTACACTTAAAAAGCCTACGGACGACATGACAAAAGCCAGCCCGGCCGTTAACATGCACGCCGTCCATCGCACCGCGTATCGTCGCGGTCAACCTGTGTCTCAGTAGCTCAATTGGATAGAGCATCCCCCTCCTAAGGGGAAGGTTGGCAGTTCGAACCTGCCCTGGGACACCATATTTTTCAGCTCCCCTCCTGTTCCAACGCTTCCTTTTCACGACGTGCAGATAACGTTCGAAATCTCAGGTCCCCGGGATCTATCGACGCCATCAACCCTGCCTTGGCGACTTTCCGTTTCCTCTTCCACGTAGTCTGAATCTCCCATCCCGTCTGGGAGTATCCGCCGATGTGCCGCCTGCGGCGCATGTTCATAGTTGTGACCAATAGATCAGAAAATGGTCCAAGGTCGACCTCGATGACTGGACCCCGCTCAGGAGAAAGTCATGACTATGCGCAAAAAAACCTCATCGCCAACGAATGACCTGACCAGTAACGCCGGTGACCATCTTTCGCCCGTCAGCCACGACTGGACTTTTACCTACATTCCGACCGTCACCACCAACCTTAATGACTACGCACCCGGCAGCACGGCCATCATCACGGCCAGTGGTTTCGCCGCCGGCAGCACAGTGACGCTCGAAGTGGACCACGCCATCGGTGCCGGCGCGGATGGTGTGTGGGGGACATCCGACGATGTGCTCGATACCAACACCGGCGCGGGTCACGAGCCCTGGTCCGTGACCGACGGCGGTGCTGGCGATCTAGATGGCCAGGTCAACGGCAGCGTCACCACGTCCTGGTACGTGAATCCCGACGATTCGGCAGGCGCAACGTTTCTGCTCACAGCAGCCGCTGCGGGCGCCGATGGCGTGGTCGGCACCGGTGACGACGCGGTGGCGTCAACCTCGTTTACGGACAGCGTTTTGGGCGTCCTGGCGACCGGCGAGGACGTCACGTTGGACGAAACGGCGGGGTTGCAGAACGCCACTGCCACTCCAGCCCCCGCGGGGGACGCTGACGACAACGATATTCTGGTGGCGTCCCTGCCTTCGACCTTCACTACCCGTTTAGCCGCACTGGGGGCCGGTACCGCCACGGGCGCGGCCTTGAGTGGCTATACCGGTGCCATTGGCAACACCGGCAGTAATGCATTCACCATCACCGCTGACCCCGGCGCAAGCATTACCGATATCAGCTTCGTCGGCACCACCGGCGCGCCGCTCAATGGCGAGGACAGTGGACTCGATACCCTCGATGGCACCAGCATCCTTCTCTATACGGATACGAACAACAACATCGTCGTGGGCCGAGCCGGGAGCGCCGCCGGCGCGATCGTGTTCGCTGCCTATATTGAAGAAACCGGAACACCGGTCACGGGTGGCAAGATCTGGACCGTGGAATACCAACCGCTCAAGCATCCCGTTATGACGAATGCCGATGACTCGCTCAATCTGGCGGATAAGCTTTTCATCGGCGCCAGCCAGGACCTGGAGTTCAGCCTGGCCAATGCGCCCTCCGGTCAGAACCTGTTCCTGATGTTCACGAAGGCGAACCCGAACGTTGTCGATGTCGGTGGTGTGTTGCGGATCACCGATCCCACCATCATCGCCACCGGCAAGGACCCCGCAGACCAGTCAAGTGGCGTCAATATAACGACTGGTGACACGATCAATACCAGCCAGGCGGGGGGGCCGACCACCTTCGGCACCAACAATCAGATGATTGTGGAGCAAGAGGGCATCCGCTTCTCGTTCGTCACGGGTGCCAGGCAGAATGTGACCATTCCCAACCTGGACCAGAACGAAGCCGATCTTGAAGCCAACGTCGACTTTACCGGTGTCTTCAATGCGAAATCGGCCAGTTTCGACGTCGTGCAACTGCAAAGCGGCAAGAGTGCCGTGGTAAGGGTCAGCGCATTCAGCACCGCTGCTGAGCCTGGTGTGAATTTCATCAATGGGTATGGCAATGATGCGTCTGTGTCCATCACCAATGTTCGCGTCTTCAACAGCACCGGGCAGGTGATCGAGAACTCAAACGGCTCGGTGAATGATCCGGGCATTGTCATCAGCTTTAATGCAGGGGTCGCGACCATCACCGGCGTTAAAGCCGGCTACCAGATTGAATACACCACTACGGGGGATCACAATCGCGTACTCGTGGAGAACGGGGCCGCCGTCAATGCCAAGGGCAATGAGCACGCCGATTTTGATATCGGTGGTTTCACGCTGGTCCAGGCCTCTGTTTCGACAGCCGAAATCGGCTCCAGGATCATCTTCGACGACGACGGGCCGAGCATCAGTACCACCGGTGTGGAGCCGACGCTGACAGTGGACGAAACGGTGCTGGCGACCGACGTCACCCAGAGCTTCGCCGCCAACTTCAACTCGGCGTTTGGCGCCGATGGGGCCGGTACCCTGACCTATGCGCTGGGCGTGGTGGCCGGGGCTTCCGGGCTGATCGACACGGCCTCGGGTCAGGCGGTGAACCTGTCGCTCAACGGCACGGTGGTCGAAGGGCGTACGGCCCTCAGTAACCTGCTGGTGTTCACGGTCAGCGTGGCA
>NZ_CATKPU010000016.1:0-99723 GCF_949767825.1 Pseudomonas sp. IT-P258
GCAGCTGTTCAGGGTCACCTGTGCGAAATATCCCCTGACATTGCAAGTAATCGCCCTGGAAGCGCCTCCTTTACTCTGGTGACCGCAGATCACCGATCTGCGGTCACCAGCAATCGCAAGGAGCGAGCAATGTATTTTGAGATTTACAGACAAATCCGCGGCACTGTCCTGACTGGCAAGGGCCAATGGCGTTGGCGGTTGAGGGCAGGGAATCATGAAACGATTGCCAGCGGGGAGGCGTACGTCAACAAGGCCGATTGCCTGCATGCAATCAGTTTGATCAAGGGGACCTGCGAGCAGACCCCGATCAAGGAAATCTAGTTTGAGGAGGATGAAGCTGCTCGTTCAGGGCAGCTTCGTTTTCAACCTGCGTCAGGCTGTTGGACCTGAGTCGGATAGACGGCAGTCGCATCCGCTACCTAAACTGTCTGCAGATTTAGGGATCGGGGGGCAGTGGATGAATCGCAACGAACTTCGCAAGGCGGATATCAACCTGATGGTGGTATTCGAAACGCTGATGCTCGAGCGCAATGTCACTCGGGTGGCGGAGAAGCTGTTTCTCGGTCAGCCGACCATCAGTTCCGCGCTCAACCGCTTGCGTGCGATGTTCAATGACCCGCTGTTCATACGTGTTGGCCATCGCATGGAGCCGACGGCAAGGGCCGAAGAAATCATCAGGCACCTGTCGCCGGCGCTGGATTCGTTGTCCGTGGCCTTGAGCCTGACCCATGATTTTGACCCGGCCAGCAGCACGATGTCGTTCCGCATCGGGTTGTCCGACGATGTCGAGTTCGGCCTGTTGCCGCCATTGCTGCGAGCGCTGCGCCAGGAAGCGCCCAACGTGGTATTTGTGGTGCAGCATGTCGATTACTGGCGGATTCCCGATTTGCTGGCGTCCGGCGATATCACGGTGGGTATCAGCCAGACCCGTGGCTTGCCGGCCAATGCCAAGCGCAAGTTGCTGCGGCACATCCAGCCCAGCATTTTGCGCGCCGATGCCTCCGACACACCGCTGACCCTCGATGAATATTGCGCCCGGCCGCACGTGCTGGTGTCCCATACCGCCAACGTCAGTGGCTACGCCGACGAGTGGCTGGCGGACATCGGCCGAACGCGCCAGGTGGTGCTCTCGGTCCCGCAATACAGTTCTTTGCCGGCCCTGCTTGCCGGGACAGACCTGATTGCCAGCCTGCCGGACTACACCGCCGAGGCGATGGCTGCATCGGGAGTGCTGTTCAAGGAACCCTTTCCCATCCAGACACCCACCCTGGACCTGTCCATGGTCTGGCTCAGTCATGTCGATACCGACCCCGCCGAACGCTGGTTGCGCTCGCGCCTGGAAGCGTTCATGAGTGAGCGTGCCGTTTTGCCGCTGCCCGAATGAACAGGGCGGCGCTGTGCTATATGTACGACCTTTCCACCCACTTACAGGAACTGACTCATGCCTCACCTGCACATGGAATACACCGCCAACCTGACTGATCTGAATGCCGATGTGGCATTGATGCGGTTGAACAATACGTTGGTGGGTTCCGGTCAGTTTGCTGCCGAATTCGACATCAAGAGCCGCGCGGTCAAGGTCGAGACGTTCAAGGTCGGCACGGCACTGGCTGAGCGGGCGTTCGTGCATGTGAAACTGGCGCTGTTGAGTGGTCGTTCCTCAGAGATCAAGAAACAGCTGTCTGAAAGCCTGTTGGCGGTAGTGCAGGACCTGTGTGAGTGGCCGAGCAGCATTGAGGTCCAGTTGTGCGTGGAAATTCTCGACATCGATCGCGACTCCTACAGCAAGACCGCCATCAACAACTGAGTATCAGGCCGTTTCCTGCTCGACGCAGGCCCGGATCATTTGCGCTCGCAGCCAAATGTTGGCGCTGTCCTGATCGACACTTTGGTTCCACTGCATGTCGAGGCTGAAACCCGGCAAGCCTTCGGGCGCTTCACAGTGATTGAAGGTGTCTGCACTGGCCAGCAATCGCTGGATACGCCGGGGCAGGGTCAGGGCATAGTCGGTGCCGGTAATCAGCTTCAGCGCTGCACTGTAGCTATTGGCGCGTGCGACGATCTGGCGCTGTTGTGCCTGCTGCGCGAGCCAGCCGTCGACCATGTTGGTGGCGGACGTCCAGGGTGTCGGGAACACATGTCGACGTTCGACATAGGTTTGCAGGCTCAGGCGTGGTTCCGTCGGTGTGGCGTGCTTGTCGAAAACACACACCAGATCATCATCGAGCAGCGTCTGCGATTTGAAGTCAACGTGACTGCGATGAAAGTTCGGGCCGAAGCACATCACCAGGTCGAGGCTGCCTTCGCGCAACGCTTCGGCTGGGATATCGGCCTGGAGTTTGAACACATTGACCATCACCGGAAGATCGGCGAGGTCGAAGGTTTTCAACAGGCGCGGCAGGATCAGTTGCTCGAAGTATTCCGGTGCGCAGATATTGAAGGTCACGGGTTGCAGGCCCGGATCGAATGTGGGTAAGCCTGCGTGACACAGATTGATGCTTTCGAGGATTTTCAGCACGTGAGGGTACATCGCGCTGGCCTTGCCGGTGGGCTGCATGCCATCGGTACGGGTATTGATGAACAGTTCGTCCTCGAAGCCGGTGCGCATTTTTTTCAGGCAGTAGCTTACCGTGGACTGGCTGACGCAAAGCGTCTCGGATACGGCTGTGACGCTGTTCTGCTCATACACGGCGACGAACACCATGAGGTCCTGCATGTCGAGTTTTCTAAGCGAATTACTGTTCAGCATCCATGGCGTCTCGCTACGTCCCTTGCGCTGACCGTGTGCAAGGTGGGTGAATCATCCTAGCGGAATGAGCGAGCAGGGAAAACGCCTTGCAGGACGTTTCGCCCAAGACCCTGTCAGCCCTGGACCATCGCCGACACGGCGCGGCGGCTGGACATCAACAGCGCGAGCATGCCGAGACCCACCAGCACCGCGCCGGCCATTTCCAGCGGCAGCGGCATCTGGCGCCCCCATAGCCAGTGAAACAAGGTGATGAACAGCGTACTCACGTAGATGTAGGAAATTACCGAGGACGGTGCGATCACGCCGATGGCCCGGTGCAGTAGCCAGAACGTCGCCAGAGTGGCGAACACCGCCAGGTACATCAGCCAATAGAAATCGTTGAGCGTCAGTAGTGATGCCGAGCGCCAACCGCCACTCAATCCACAGAACACCAGCAGAAACAGCGCACCGAACAGCATGTTCCAGAACGTCAAGGGCACCGGCCCGCGTCCCTTGAGGCTATCGGCTTTCAGGCGCTGGCTGAGGGGGGCATAGAGCGCCATCGCCAGGCAACCGATGCCGTACACCGTCAATGCATAGGGCGATGGCAACTCGCTGGGGCCGGTGCCTTTCATGATCAACAAAACTGCCCCAGCGGCGGCGAGCAGCATCGGCACAATCCGTCGTTTCAGACGGCTGTCAGGTGCCAACACGGCTTCGAAACCCAGGGTCATCAGTGGTACCAGCGTGAACATCGTCCCGGTATTGACGGCCGAGGTGTAGCGCAGTGCTTCGAACAGCGAACCGAAGTACAGCGCCAGCAGCAGGCCGAGCACCGCGTGACCGAACAGCGCGCGGGCGGTCATGACGGCATCGCTTTTGAGCAGTAACAGTGGCAGAAACACCAAGGCGCAAAACAGCAGGCGCAAACCGGTCAGCAGGATCGGGTCGATGGCCTGGCTGACTTGCGCCGCCGCGGAAAACGATGCGGCGATCAACAAGGCCCAAAGCAGCATACTGGCGTGAGCGCCGGCAAAACCGGTGGTTTTCATGGCAGGCTCCGGATCAATGGATGTGGCGACTGTAGTGCCTTGGGTTGAAGCGCAAAACCATCAGCATCATCAGCGCCATGACCGCCGTCAGCGACCACCAGGCCCATTCAAAACTGCCGAGCCGGTCGCGGATGATCCCCGCCAGCAACGGCGACAGGCCGGCGATCAAGTAGCCGATGCCTTGCACGAATGCCGTCAGGCCACCGGCACGCACGGGATTGTCCAGGTGATCCAGCGATACGATCAGGCTCATCGGGAACAGGCCGCCAATGCCCAGCCCCAGCAGGCATGGCCATATCAGGCTCAAATGCCGTGGGCTCAGAATCAGTCCGCAGAAACCGGCGATGATCAGTGTCAGCAGCACCATCAGCACGACGCGGCGGTCGCGGCTGCGGTTGGCGATGACGGGCGTCAGCAGGCCCGACAGCACTTCCATGGCAGTCAGAAACCCGAGCAGCAATCCGGCATGCTGTTCGCTCCAGCCCTTTTCCACGTAGTACGGCGCCAGCCAGGCCAGAACACAGGTGTAGGACGCAGTGCCCAGGCCGAAGAAAATAGCGAGTAACCACGCGCGGGAATTGGCGAAGTACGAACCTTTACTGCATGCCCTCGAGTCCAGTGTCGGCATCCCCGCGCTTTGCCTACGCCAGAAGAGCAACGCCAGCACGGGGAGAACGGCCCAGATCGCCAGGCCCATACGCCAGCTGCCGGTACGCTCCATCACCAGCGGCGCAAAGGAAGCACCCATGGCGGCACCGCCCATGATCGACGTGACGTAGAGTCCCATGCACAGGGCAACGTGGTCGCTGAAGCGGGATTTGATCAGCGCCGGCATCAGGGCCTGGATCAAGGCGATCCCGATACCTGCCAGCACTGCGCTGAGGAGCAACTGCGCGGCTGAATCAAGGAACAACCGCGAAAATGTGGCCGCGCCGATGATCAGCAACGAGAACACCACCGTGCGCTGCTCGCCGAATCGCTGGCTGACGCGCAGGCCTACAAACATCGCCAGTCCCATGGCCGTCACCGGCAACATGGTCAGCAGGGAAGCCTGGCTGAAGCTCAGCGCAATGTCGTCGCGAATCGCCGACAGCAGAGGCCCGACAGCCGCCATGGAAGGGCGCAGGTTCAGGGCAACCAGGACAATGCTGAACATGAGCCAGAGGGCAGGGCGGGAAGTGGCTCGGGTGTTTTCCATGATCGGACCTAGAACAATAGGGTTCCGATTAGGCGCGCGTGGCCTGGAGGCGGCAAATCAGAAATTCCGGCGAAGTATTTAGAAATTAAATACATGTCGCAGCTAAATGTTTAGCCAGACGATATCCAAGGTTCTTCAAATCCTGATTTAACGACTTAAGCTGTCGTGTGACGCTGCGGGTCATCTGTTTTCTGCGGTTCTCTCTATGGACGGTTGGCCAGTCGCAATCCACCTCAAGGCATCCATCGACGCTCGGGCGTCGAGCCTTGGTCGTCGATTCACGCCCGCCACCGCGCCAAACCTCTCTGCACTTCCGTCTGAACTGGCTTTCTGGGCGCTGTGGCATTGCCGCCATGCGCGCCCGCCGGATTCCTGCTTTTTCCGCTGATTGTTCCTACATATTCCGCTCGATGGCGGGATTAACGTGCGGGTGCTTTTGGGTGCCCGTCTGACACGGAAAAAGAGAGTTCCCATGAGTTGTGCCACGACCTCGTTTGCCACCCGACAAGAAGCCCTGACCTTTCTGGAGCAGAACCCGGACATTGAAATGTTCGAGCTGTTCATCCTCGACAACAACGGTGTGCCACGGGGCAAGTTGCTCCATCGTGACGAGTTGTTGGCGGTGTATGAAAGCGGGCGGCCATTGCCGAGCACCATCCTCGGCTTGACCATCAACGGCGACGACGTGGAAAACTCCGGGCTGGTCTGGGACGTCGGTGATATCGACTGCCGGGCCTACCCGGTCAGCGGCAGCCTCACGCGTATGCCGTGGCGTCTGATACCAACCGCAGCCGTGCAGGTCAGCATGCACCCGACGGAGGGAATGCCCGCCACCATTGCCGATCCTCGTCATTTGCTGGCCAAAGTCATCGAGGGTTTGCAGGCCGACGGTTATTACCCGGTCATGGCAGCGGAACTGGAGTTCTACCTGCTCGATCAGCAACGCGACAGCAATGGCCGACCTCAACCGGCACGGGATGTCGATGGCGGGCGTCCGCACGGTACCCAGGTCTATGGGTTGCGCGAGCTTGAACAGATCGAACCATTCCTGGCCGATCTCTACAGCGCCTGCAAGCTCCAGGGGATTCCGGCGCGCACGGCCATTTCCGAATACGCGCCGGGGCAAGTGGAAATCACCCTTGAGCACCGCTCCGACGCGCTACAGGCGATGGATGAGGCGGTGCGCTACAAGCGTCTGGTCAAGGGGGTGGCGCACAAGCACGGCATGACAGCCTGCTTCATGGCCAAGCCTTTCGATGACCTGGCCGGCACCGGGATGCACATGCACGTGAGCCTGGCGGACAAGGACGGTAACAACCTCTTCGCCAGCCAGGCCCCGGATGGAACGCCACTGCTCAAGCAGGCCGTCGCCGGCATGCTCAGTACCTTGCTCGATTCGCTGTTGCTGTTCTGCCCCAACGCCAACTCATACCGTCGATTCCAGGCCAATAGCTATGCGCCCCTGGCGGCCACCTGGGGCGTGGACAATCGCACCGTGAGCCTGCGCGTACCTGGCGGGCCGGCGTATTCCCGGCACATCGAACACCGAATCTGTGGCGCAGATGCCAACCCCTATCTGGCGGCCGCAGCGATTCTGGCCGGTATTCATCGCGGTATCCGCGAACAGCTCGATCCCGGTGCGCCGGTGGAAGGCAATGGCTATGCCCAGGCTGCGAAACTGTTGCCGACAGACTGGCTGACCACCTTGCGATCGCTGGAGGGTTCAAGTTGGGCCAGGGAAGCCTTCGGCGGCGAATTCCTCGGCGTCTACCTTGCGGTGAAGCGCGCTGAATATCGTCAATTCATGGGGGAGGTCGGTGAGCAGGACTGGCGCTGGTATTTGCACCAGGCCTGAGTCGGATCTGAATCAGGGCTGAACCATTCTCAAATGCTCTGTAAGTGTAAGGCGGGATAAATAAGCCAACTAATTGTTGGCTTATTTTTCACAAAAAATTGATGGTTGGCTACCTAAAATCAGGGCTGTCTCGGTAAATGAAATTTTCACATTTGCCGGAGACACCTTTTTTCAGGACCCGCCGAAACTCATGCTTAAGATTAAATCCGTGCGCCCCGAATGGGTGACGCTGATTGCCAGTGCATTTTTGTTAGTTGGCTTCAATTATGTACTCTGGCAACACCTGTTCGAAATCACCGCGTCCGATGGCAAAGGCATCGTCATGCGCGTGGCCTTCGGGGTGATGATCTTTGCGGCTTTCAACATTGTGCTGACCCTGCTGGCATTCCGGCCGCTGCTCAAGCCGGTCCTGACCCTGCTGTTCATGACCAGCGCTGGTGCGGCGTATTTCATGAGCCAGTATGGTGTTCTGATCGACACCGGCATGTTGCGTAACTTCGCTGAAACCAATGCCACGGAAGTGCGTGACTTACTGTCGCTAAAATTATTTGTTTATATTCTTCTGCTCGGCGTTTTACCGTCCTGGCTGTTGTGGAAGATGCCGATTAATTATCGTCGTTGGCACCGTGAACTACTCAGTAAAGTTCTGGTGGCGTTTGCCTCGGCAGCGGTCATTGGTGGTGTTGCACTGGTTAACTATCAAGGCCTGTCTTCGCTGTTTCGCAATCACCACGAGTTGCGCCTGATGGTGGTGCCAAGCAATTACATTGGTGCCTCGGCTGGTTTCTTGCGTGAGCAGGTCGCGTCTGCACATCAACCTTTTGTGAAGCTCGGTGAAGATGCCCGGCGCAATCCGGCCTGGCAAACTCACGGGCGCAAATCCCTGACGGTGCTTGTCGTGGGTGAAAGTGCCCGGGCGGAAAACTTCGGCATCCTTGGCTACAACCGTGACACCACTCCGAAACTGAGTAAGGAAGATGGCCTGATCGCTTTCACCGACGTGCATTCCTGCGGTACTGAAACTGCCGTATCGGTGCCTTGCATGTTCTCCAACATGGGGCGCAAGGACTACAACGCCAGCAAGGCAAAGAACGAAGAAGGTCTGCTGGACGTGCTCAAGCACGCGGGTATCGACGTGATCTGGCGTGACAACCAGTCTGGCTGCAAAGGTACGTGCGATCGCGTCACCCTTCAGGACGTCAGCAGTCTGAAAGATCCGGCGCTGTGCGCCAACAGTGAATGCCGCGACGAAATCCTGCTGCAAGGGCTGCAGCATTTCATCGATACCCTGGACAAGGACACGGTACTGGTCTTGCACCAGATGGGCAGCCACGGTCCGGAGTACTTCAAGCGTTACCCGAAAGAGTTCGAGCGCTTCACCCCGGTTTGCGAGAGTAATGCCCTGAACAATTGCAGTCGCGAAAGTATCGTCAACGGCTACGACAACACCCTGGTCTATACCGACCATGTGCTGTCGACCTTGATTGATCTGCTGCGCAACAACCAGGACAAAGTGGATACCGCGATGCTGTATCTGTCGGACCACGGCGAGTCCCTGGGTGAGTACAACTTGTTCCTCCACGGCACGCCTTACATGCTGGCACCGGAGCAGCAAAAGCATGTAGCCATGTTTGCCTGGTTCTCCGACAGCTATAAAAAATCGTTTGCGGTAGATACCCGCTGCTTGCAACAGAGCCGTGAAAAATCCCTGAGCCAGGACAACCTGTTCCATTCGATGCTTGGGCTGCTGGAGGTCAACAGCAAGGTCTACAACCAGGATCTGGACATGTTTGCAGGATGTCGTGGTCCAGTGACCGACGGCGTGTTGGCCAAGGATTGAGCACTCCCATTCTGTTTCTCGCGGCGGCCGCCGACCTGCGGTCAGTAGAACTTTTACCAAGAGCCATTGCACATGTCCGCTCAGCCCCCATCCGCCATCGAGCTTGAGATCGCCCGGCGCTACGACCAGGAGCACGCGCGCGTCTGCCTCCGGCCGCAAGCACCGGATCTGGGCGGGCGTCTGGCGCTCTGGCGTGAGGAGCGCCTGGTGCACAATGCACTCAAGGTCGCTGGCGAGCCTGGCTTGATCCTTGATGTGGCTTGTGGTGTGGGGCGGTTTTGGCCAGTGCTGGCCGAGCACGCGAATCGGGTGATCCTCGCGACGGATCCGTCCCAGGACATCCTCGATCATGCCCGGACACATCATTCGCAGAGCCTGTTGAAGCGGGTCAAGACCTTCCAAAGCTCCGCGTTCTCGATTGGCTTGTCGGAGAACGCGGTTGACTGCATTTTTTGCATGCAACTGTTCCAGCACCTCCATAACCCGCAACATCGTCTGGCGATGCTGGGCGAGTTTTACCGGGTCAGTCGCGATACGGTGATTGTCGCGGTGCGCCTCGACGGTCTTTTCAAGGGCGCGCGTTCGGGTGTGGAAGGGCCGTTACCGAGCAAGACCGAGGTGGAAAGCGAGTTCAGGCAGGCGGGTTTCCGTTTGCTCAGCCATCAGGACTTTTTCCCCGGATGCGCGCGCATGCGGGTCTACGTGCTGGGTAAGACCAGCTAGCTCGGCTTTGTAGGACTATTCTTTATGTCACGCAGTAATTTTCGCTAACGCTCTTGTTCAGTGGATGCGCGGAAATCGCCGGGGGCGATATATACTGCGCGCCATTCTTCAAGGGAGAGCCGTGTGGCCATCGATATTCACTGGATTCGCGACAACGATAGCCTCGGACGGTTGTGCGCCGAGTGGCAGCAGTTGCCATTCGTTGCCCTCGACACCGAATTCATGCGGGTCGACACCTTCTACCCAATCGCCGGCCTGCTGCAGATCGGTGATGGCGTTCGCGCCTATCTGATCGACCCGCTGACCATCGACAACTGGCAGCCATTGGCCGCGTTGCTGGAAAACCCGGCGGTGCTCAAGGTTGTCCACGCGTGCAGCGAAGACCTCGAAGTCCTGCTACGCCTGACCGGCAGCCTGCCGGCGCCGCTGTTCGATACGCAGCTGGCTGCCGCTTACCTGAACCTCGGTTTTTCCATGGGCTATTCGCGATTGGTGCAGGAGGTGCTCGGCATCGACCTGCCCAAGGGGGAAACCCGTTCCGACTGGCTGCAACGTCCGCTTTCCGAAACCCAGATCAGCTATGCCGCCGAAGACGCCGTGCATTTGGCTGAAGTTTTCGTAAAGCTGCGTCCAAAGTTGTCTGACGAAAAATACGCCTGGGTCCTGGAAGACGGCGCCGAACTGGTGGCCAACCTGCGCCGCGAGATCGATCCGTATGAGGTCTATCGCGATGCCAAGCTGGCCTGGAAGCTGTCCCGCGCCCAACTCGCCGTTTTGCGTGAGCTCTGCGCCTGGCGCGAAAAGGAAGCCCGGGTCCGCGATCTGCCGCGCAACCGGATTATCCGCGAGCATTCGTTGTGGCCGCTGGCGCGTACGCAACCGGATAACCTCGGCGCCCTGGCGAAAATCGAAGACATGCACCCGCGTACCGTGCGTCAGGACGGCGAGTTTCTGCTTGATCTGATCAAGCGCTCTGGCAGTGTGTCGCCTGATCAATGGCCGCCAGCCGTGCCGGAGCCGTTGCCGGTGGATGCTGCTGCGTTGCTCAAACAAATGAAGGCCATAGGCCAGGCCGAAGCCGAGCGCCTGAACATCGCGCCGGAACTGATGCTGCGCAAGAAAACCCTGGAAGCGCTGCTTAAAAGTGGCTTCCCCAATGGTCCCTACCAATTGCCTGATTCGCTGCGTGGCTGGCGCCGCGAATTGATGGGCCAGGCGCTGCTCGACAGCCTGGCCACCGCCGGAGAACAGCCTTGAAACGTATTTGTTCCATCTATCGCAGCTCGAAGAGAAACGAAATGTACCTGTATGTGCTCAAGAGCGATGCTCTGGAGCGCGTGCCGGAGTCCCTGATGGCAGCCTTCGGCAAGGCCATCCACGCGTTCGACCTGGTGCTGAGCCCCGAGCGCAAACTGTCGCGCGAGGACATCACGGTCGTGCTGGATAACCTCGAAAAACAGGGATATCACCTGCAAATGCCACCTGCCGAAGACGAGTATATCGAGCACCTGCCGGAAGAATTGTTGCGTCGCAACGATCCGATGTGAGCGGCAGACAGACTCTGTTCAGCGTGGTTATGAAACACTGATTGATTTTAGCGATTGGCAGCATCGGCGGAGCACTTGCTCCGTCGGCGGCCGTCTGCACCGTTTTTGAAAGGTTTGAAGCATGCGCGTCCTGATTGCTGAACACGACCACCCCGTGTACGCCCAACTGTTGCGCGAGGCGGCACCGGATCTGGAGGTGCTGACCAGCGGTGATTCCGCCGAACTGGCCAGCCAGGCCGCCGATTGCCCGGTGTGGCTCGGCCAGCCTGATTTGCTGGCGACCCTGTTGCGCCAGGGCCATCAACCGCAATGGCTGCAATCGACCTGGGCCGGCATCACGCCGCTGCTGGCCGATGGTTTGCCGCGGGACTATCGGCTGACCCGTGCGGTCGGAATCTTCGGCCAGGTCATGGCCGAGTACGTGCTCACGTATATGCTTGGTCACGAACGTGAAGTACTGGCGCGACTGGTCAGCCAGGTCGAGCGCAAGTGGGACAGTCGCCAGGTCCAGAGCCTGGCGGGACGCAAGGTGTTGATCGTCGGCACCGGTGATATCGGTCAAAGTGTCGCGCAGTTCCTCGTGCCGTTTGGCGTCGAGTTGTATGGCGTTGCCAGCACGGCGCGGGAGCAGGCACCGTTTATCGAGGTCGGTTCACTGGCGGATCTGCCGCGGCTGGTCGGCGAAGTCGATTACGTGGTCAATTTGCTGCCGAACACCGTGGAAACCCACGATATCTACGACGCGGCGCTGTTCAAGCAATTCAAACCGACCGGGTTGTTCATCAACGCCGGACGCGGTGTGGCGGTGGTCGATGCGGATCTGGTGGAAGCCTTGAAGGAAGGTCATCTGGCGGGCGCAGTGATCGACGTGTGCCGTCAGGAGCCCTTGCCCCAGCGTCATCCGTTCTGGACGGCCTGGGGCCTGTTGCTGACCGGCCACAGCTCGGCACCGACTTCGCCTGCGATGATGGTGAAGCTGTTTGTCGAGAACCTGCGGGCGTATCAGGCAGGAGAGGCGTTGCGCGGGGAAGTGGATTTCGATCGCGGGTACTAAGGCGCAACGAAAAAAGATCGCAGCCTGCGGCAGCTCCTACAGGGTTATGTGTACACCTGTAGGAGCTGCCGCAGGCTGCGATCTTTTGCTGTTAGAGGGTGAAGTCACCTTCAGCCGCCAACTCACTCAACGGACGACGCGGGCTTGGCTCTTCACGGGCTTGCAGGTAATCCGCCAGGCTCGCCTTGTCCCCCAGCTTGCCCACCGCGACGGCCGCGTGCAGGGCGTAGCCTTCAGGAATGTTCAGCTCTTTGCGGGTCAGCTCCTGGTCGAAGCCGGCCATGCCGTGGGTGTGCCAGCCGCTCAGGCTCGCTTGCAAGGCCAGGTGGCCCCAGGCGGAACCGGTGTCGAAGGTGTGCCACAGGGCCGGGGTTTCTTCGGTGGCGCCAGGCGCGGTGAAGGTGGTTTTCGAAATCACGATCACCAGGGCCGACGCATGTTGAGCCCAGCTGCGGTTGAATTCGTTCAGCAGGCCCAGGTAACGCTCCCAGTTCGGCGTGTCGCGACGTGCGTAAAGGAAACGCCAGGGTTGCGAGTTGTAGGCCGAGGGTGCCCAGCGGGCGGCTTCGAAGAAGCTCAGCAGGGTTCGCTCTGGAATCGTTTCGCCAGTGAAGGCACGGGGCGACCAGCGCTCGGTGAACTGAGGGTGAATGGCGTAATCGGCAACGCGTGGGTTGACACTCATCAAGAGATTCCTGGCTACGTTTGAAAGTGGGAGCAACGCAAAACCCTACTTGGCGGCGCAAAAACTGACAAGCCCGTTCTACCGACAGTCGCCAATGCTTGGCCCAAGGGGCTACGGGCACTAGACTGGCGGCCTTTTCACCACCTGATGTCGATACTCGAACCATGGCCGCCAAAGTAGAACCGTTCTGGATACGCAAGACCCTCGATCAACTCGATCAGGAGGAATGGGAGTCGCTGTGCGACGGCTGTGGATTGTGCTGCCTGCAAAAGCTTGAAGACGAAGACGACAACAGCGTCTACTACACGCGCATCGCCTGCAAGTTGCTGGATCTGAAAACCTGTCAGTGCAAGGACTATCCCAACCGTCGTGACTCCGTGCCGGACTGTATCCAGCTCACGCCGGGCAAGGCCGACGAATTCAAATGGCTGCCGCCGACCTGCGGCTATCGCCTGGTCAGTGAAGGCAAGGACCTGCCGTTGTGGCATCACCTTGTGTGTGGTGATCGCGATGCCGTTCATCACGAGCGGATTTCCCAGTCCGGGCGCATGCTCGCCGAAGGCAGCGTGCCGGAGGATGACTGGGAAGATCACCTGATTTTCCGCGCAGGCTGACTGCCTGAGGTTCAACGTTTCACGAAGGAGTGTGTATGGCTGTGGGATGGCGGCAGGCGTGGGTCGTTGGATTACTGGCCGTGAATTCGCCCGTATGGGCTGCGAACAAGGTCAATCTGGATTACCACGTGCGCCTGTTGCCCCAGAGCGATCAGGCCGAAGTGCGCCTGACGCTCGCCCAGGGCTCGGCGGTACGCAGCCTGGATTTCGACCTCGGCGATGGCAGCCACTACAGCGATTTCAAGGCTGACGGCCAATGGCAGATGCCCCCCGGCAAAGCGGCGCGCGGTGTGTGGCATCCGGCTGCCGACAAGGCCAGCCTGACCTACCGCGTGAACATCAGCCACGGGCGCAAGAACGGCAGCTTTGACACGCGCATGACGCCAAACTGGGCGTTGATGCGCGGCGACGATCTGGTGCCGGCTGCCAGACTCGATCAACAGGACGGCATCGAACTGGTTGCACGCCTGGAGTTCGAGCTGCCCGGTGGCTGGAAAAGCATTGAAACTGCGTGGCCACGAATCGGCCCGAATAAATTCCGTATCGACAACCCCTCCCGACTGTTCGACCGGCCCACGGGCTGGATGCTCGCTGGCCAGCTCGGCAGCCGCCGTACCCGTCTGGGCGAGACCGAGGTCACCGTCGCCTCGCCGCTGGGGCAGGGCATGCGCCGTATGGATGTGCTGACGCTGCTGACCTTCGTCTGGCCGCAAGTGCAGGCGCTGTATCCGCGACACCCGGGCAAACTGCTGATCGTCGGGGCCAATGACCCAATGTGGCGCGGCAGCCAGTCGGCGCACGAGTCGATCTACCTCAACAGCCGTCTGCCATTGGTCAGCGAAAGCGGCACCAGTGCCCTGGTCCGCGAATTGGCCCAGATGTTCGGGCGGATCAAAGGCACCCAGCGCAGTGACTGGATCAGCGAAGGCTTTGCCGAGTATTACGCCATCGAACTGATGCGCCGGGCCGGCGGCATGAGCGATGAGCGCTACGAGAGCCTGCACGGCAAACTGGTCGGGAGCAGCCAGAAAGTCACCACGCTGCGTGGAGATCAGATCACTACTGTTCAGGTGACCAGGGCGGTGGTGTTGCTGCAGGAGCTGGATCGTGAGATTCGCCTGAAAACCCACAACAAGCGGTCGCTGGATGATGTGCTGCGCGGGGCGATGCGGCAGGGGGTTATCGATACCCAGGCGTTTGTTCAGCTCAGCGAGAGCGTGATCGGTGGTTCTTCAAAAGTGCTCAGTACCGAATTGATTCAGTAATACCACCATTCGCGAGCAAGCCCGCTCCCACATTTGATCTGTGCCAGACACAAAACCAATGTGGGAGCGGGCTTGCTCGCGAAGAGGCCAGTGGCTTCAGCGCAAATCCCGATTCAAACCCCGGTCTTCGGTGACCTCAAGGAATCATTGCCGGTAACGGTGGCGGTTTTGGTCGCCGCCTCGGCATTGGCCTTCAACTGGCTCAGTTCTTCCCCCGCCCGCTGGATTTTCGCCCGCACGTTGTTCATGTCCTGGCGGCCCTTTTCCAGCAGGCTTTTCGCCGAGCTGTGGCCGGTAATGCCACGGGCCAGGGCCACGCCGCCGATGGCTACCTGGATCAGGCCGAAGATCCCGCCACGTCGCAGCCCCTTGCCCACCATCACCACGCCACCGGCCAGGGAACCGATGCGCTCCCAGCCCTGCACATTCTGCTCGGAAGGGCTCTGGAACGGGGTGGATTCGATACGCTCGACGCGTTTGAGTTCGCTCATGGTCTGTCTCCAGGCTTCAGGGATCGATAGTCAAGCTGACAGCCGGGGCGGGCAGCTCGTTCAATCGGATGTGCGGCGATTAGCGGAATTTTGGCCCGGAGCGGGTATTGAGCCCCTTGGACATGCGGTCGTAGAGCACGACGTTGACCGTGGCGGCCAGGTTCATGCAACCGGTGGTCGGAATGTAGACCACGTCTTCGCACCAGTCGCGAATCTCTTTATCCAGCGATCCGTCTTCCGGGCCGAAGATGTAGAGCGCGCGATCCGGGTGGGTATATTCCGGCAACGGGCGGGCGCCCTCGACCAGTTCCACGGCGACGGGTACACAGTTGAGGGGCAGGATTTTCTTCAGGTCGTCGATGCCGATCAGCGGGATGTCGTAGTGCACGCGCTTGGTATCGGTGACGAAATCGGCGGCGCGCTCATAGCGCTTGCCGGTGTAGAACACCGACGCCACGCCATAACAGCCAGCGGCGCGCATCACCGAACCGACGTTCTCCGGTGATTTGGGGTTATACAAACCAATGCAGCTGTACCGTTTGTCTGCCACGAGCGGGGTGCCTTTCGGGAAAAAAGCGCGATTATACGGGGATTGGGGCGGGGGTGTTCGGTTTGAGATTGGTGGCGAGTGGACGTCCGTCTTCGCGAGCAAGCCCGCTCCCACAGTTGACCGAGGTGTCCGGACGGACGCGATTCAATGTGGGAGCGGGCTTGCTCGCGAAGAAGCCAATTCAGGTACCGAAGAACTTCAGTCTTCTTTCTTCATCAACCCTGCCAACGCCGCAAACGGGTTGTGCGTGGCCTTCGCGATTTTCGGCGTGCTCAGCGAGCCTTCGTCGAAATACTGCTGGTCGGTATAACGCGAGTGCTCGTTATCGTGGCAGTACAGGCACAACAGCTCCCAGTTCGAGCCGTCCTGCGGGTTGTTGTCGTGGTTGTGGTCGCGGTGGTGCACGGTCAGTTCGCTCAGGCGCTTGCCGGAGAATTCACGGGCGCAACGGCCACAGACGTGCGGGTACATCTTCAGGGCCTTGTCGCGGTAGCCCATTTCCTTGTCGCGCTGGTTGTCGGCGAGGATGCGATCCAGCTTCGAAGTGTTGGTCGGGGTGGACGAACTCATGGGTTCACCTTTGTAGAAAGACTAATGACGGTTATAGGGTGAAGTTTAGCCTAGCCCTTGAGCTTCTCGGCAATCCAGATGGTGTGGCGGGTGCCCTTGTTGCCGTGGGCGAAGACCTGTACTTCCTCGGCCTTGAAACCCGCTTTTTTCAGTTTGTCGGAAAATTGCCGGTCAGCGCTGGCCGACCACACGGCCAGCACGCCTTTTGGTCTCAGGGCCTTGGCGCAGGCGCTCAGGCCGCCGGCGGAGTACAGCCAGCTGTTGGCTTTCTGGGTCAGGCCTTCGGGGCCGTTGTCGACATCGAGCATGATGGCATCGAAGCCTTGGGGCTCGGCCTGCAGGACTTTGGCCACGTCCTCCATGCGAATAACGGTCCGCGGGTCTTGAAGCGGGTTTCCGGCTTTTTCGCCGAGTGGCCCGCGATTCCATTCCACGACGCCAGGCACTAATTCAGCGACCACCACTTCGGCGGTCTTGCCCAGATGCTTGAGCGCCGAAGCGAGGGTGAAGCCCATGCCCAGGCCGCCGATGAGCACTCGTGAATCTGGTCGGCCGGCGACTTTGCGGCACGGGATCTCGGCCAAGGCATCTTCGGAGCCGTGCATGCGCGTGTTCATCAATTGTCCGCCGTCGCCGCCCTGGATCTTGATGACAAAATCCTCGCCGTATTCGAACAGGCACAGGGCGCCGCCGTTTTCAGGGATGGGGGTGGTGTCCAGCAGAACGAAACGTTTCATGGGGCTCACTTGAAGAAAATTGGCAGAACTCGGGAGGGCAAACAGACGCAGTTGGGAGTAGCCTGTTCATGACGACAAGGCCAACGGAGCCATTGATGAAGCGCACCATTCTAACGGTCATTGCCCTGGCCGCGCTCTCGATAACTGCAGTGCAGGCTCAACAGCTGCAATCGATTCCCGTCAGCCCCGCGCCGATGCCCGGTTCGCCCGGTACCGCGACGCCTACACCGTACCCGCAGATCACCCCGGCGCCTTTGCCTAGAGTCGGCCCCGGCAGTAGCGGTCCGCCGTTGGTGCCGATCGAGATGCCGAGCCCGCCGATCAAGGACCAGCCCGTGCCGGGCCTGGAGACCAATCCGCCGAAAGCCAAGTCACCGGGTGGCTAGACCTGCTGCGAAAGCAGTTGGCCGTCGGCCATGCGCAAGCGTTTGGAGAGGGACACGGCGAGGGCGCGGATGATTTTGGCGGCGATTTTCGGTGCGTCGTTGAGCATCTTTTCCAGCGAGTCCTTACCCAGGTTGAGCAACTGGCAGTTGCTCGCGGCCACGCAACTGGCCGAGCGCCGTTCGCCATCCAGCACGGCCATTTCACCGAATGAGCGGCCGCTGCGTAACGTGGCGATGGTGACTCGCTGCCCGTCAGCGTTGGTTTTTTGCACCGCCACCTGACCGGTGTGGATGATGCACATGAAACTGCCGGCATCACCCTCCTGGAAAATCTCCTCGCCTTGGGCAATGGTGCTGATACTGAAATAGCCCGAAGCCGCGGCGAAGTCCGCCGGCAGCAGTTGATTGAACAGGCCGCAATCCATCAGCCAGTCGCGAATTTCGTTGTTCAGAAAGGTTGGTTCAGACATGTCGTCACGGTCTTTTTTGTAGTGTCTGTTGTTCCGGGGTTGAGCCGTTCTTATGGGGATATGCAGTGTATCGGCCTGTCTTGTGCGGAATTAAGACCGGTTCGTCGGCCCAAGTTCCTCAGGCAATGCCTAGAACCTTGAACAAAAATGCATATTCGAGTGCTACGTCACGCAATCCCTGGTATCGACCGCTCATCCCGCCATGCCCGGCACCCAGTTCAGTCTTGAGCAGCAGGGGATTGCTGTCGGTCTTGGTTGCGCGCAATTTCGCCACCCACTTGGCCGCTTCCCAGTACTGCACGCGGCTGTCGTTGTAGCCAGCGATCACCAGGGTCGCCGGATAAGCTTGCGCGGTGACGTTTTCGTACGGGGCGTAGGCCTTGATCCGATCATGGACGTCCGGTTCTTCAGGGTTGCCCCACTCGTCGTACTCCGTCACGGTCAAGGGCAGGTCAGGGTCGAGCATGGTGTTGAGTACGTCGACGAACGGCACTTCGGCAATGGCGGCGCCAAACAGCTGCGGCCGTTGGTTGAGCACCGCGCCGATCAGCAAGCCACCGGCGCTGCCTCCACTGATCGCCAACTGCGCTGCAGTGGTGAAGCCTTGGGCGATCAGGTGTTCGGCGCAGGCGATAAAGTCGCTGAAGGTGTTGTGCTTGTGCTCCTGCTTGCCGGCGCGATACCAGGCTTCCCCCAGTTCGCCGCCGCCACGTACGTGGGCAATGGCAAACGCCATGCCGCGATCCAGCAGGCTCAGGCGCGCATGGGAAAACCATGGGTCGAGGCTTTCGCCATAGGCACCATAACCGTAGAGGTACAGCGGCACGGGTTTGCCCAGGTCTGCGCGTTTGATCACCAGGCTGATGGGCACTTGCGTGCCGTCTGGCGCGGTGGCCCACAGGCGCTGGCTGACGTATGCGTCGGCATCGAACGGGCCGAGCACCGGGGTTTGCTTGAGGACTTTCTGCTCGCCGGTCGCCAGTTCAAGCTGACGGATTTGCGCCGGACGGTTCAACGCTTCGTAGCGCAGGCGAATACGGTCGCTTTCGAACTCCAGGCTGTTTTGCACATGCAGGCTGTAGGCCGCATCCGGCAGTTGCACGCGATATGGCGCCCGGCCTTGTGGGTGAACTTCAATGACCGGCAAGCCGCCAACCCGCAGGCTCAGGGTCATGGCCCCGGAGTTCAGGCTGATACCGTCGATCATCACCGTGTCGCTGTGGGGGATCAGGTTCTGCCAGTCGGCTTCGGTGGGCGCGGCGCCGGTATCGGCGGCGGTGTATAAGGCGAAATTGATGCCGTCACGGTTGCTGCGAATGAACCAGGTCCATTGGCCGTCTTGTACGCCGTGGTCGACGTCGTACTCATGATCCTCGACCCGTGGCGCGATGCAGGTAAAAGCGTGCTGCGGCTGGTTGGCGTCGAGGACCCAGGCTTCGCTGGTGGTCTTGCTGCCCACGGACAGCAGCAATTGCTGCTCGGAGCTTGAACGATAGCAATGCATGAAGAAGCGCCCGTCCGGCTCATGGAACACTTCTTCGGCCGCCGTGCCGTCCAGGCGATAGCGATACAGCTTGTGCGGACGATGGGTGTCGTCCAGCTCGCCGAAGAACAGCGTCAGGCTGTCGTTGGCCCAGGTCATGCTGCCGTCGCAGTCCTGGAATTCCAGTTCACTGACACGACCATCGGACAATTCCTTCACGAACAGCGTGTAAATCTCATCGCCCGTGGAGTCGATGCTGTAGGCCAGGCGCTGATGGTCCGGGCTGATGCTGAACGCACCCAGGGAAAAGAAGCCGCCCTTGGCCAGTTCGTTGGGGTCCAGCAGCAGTTGTTCGCGGCTTTCGTCGAGGGTCAGGCTGTCATCGGCCGGACGCGGGCAGCGGTAGTGCCGGGCGTACTCATCGCCCGCCGTGGTGCGGGTGTAGTAAAGATACGGTCCCCACGGCGAGGGCAGGGACAGATCGGTCTCGAGAATCCGCCCCTTGATTTCCTCGAAAAGGGTTTCGCGCAATCCGGCCTGGTCGGCGGTTTGCGCCTCCTGATAGCTGTTTTCGGCTTTCAGATAGTCGAGTACTGCCTCGGTGTCGCGCTCTTGCAGCCAGGCATACGGATCGGAGCCTTCAGCCTTGCGGGCAATCGGAGCGTCGTGAATGGTGGCGGATAGGGGCATGAAGGGCTCTCGAACAGTGTACGGAATAGGGGCTTGGCAACCTGGATAGCACCCGACAGTCAGGCATTGATGCAGCCTGACGGGCGAAAAGCCGTTATCATAAGCGCCTCTTTGCCTGCCTTGCCATGGACACCATGACCGAGAACGACTATCTGATCGCTTGGGGCCTCTACGCCTTCGCCGCTTTGGGCTGCCTGTTGGTGTGGATGCGCTTGACCCGCTGGATGTGGCGTTGGCTGCGCGAGCCGCTGCGGCTGGCGATGGCCGTGCTGCTGTTCAGCCCGACCATCATCGACCCGGTGAAGGACAAAGTCGCACCGGCTGTCGCCATTACCGCACTCGACCTGCTGTTCAAGGTCGGCAACAACGCCTGGCGGGCGATTTCCGATCTGTTCATGTACAGCATGATCGCGTTCGGCCTCTATCTGGTGCTGGTGGCGATCCGTTTCCCTATCGAACGCGCCTCCAACGCCCGCAAGGAACGTGAGGCCGCCACCAAAGCCGCCGCCCGTGCCGATGAGCCCGAGGACGATCAACCGTTTGGCGGTGCCGGCGATGATCGTTACGGTCGTCCGCCTGTGCCGAGCAGCCCTCAGCGGATGCGAGTCGAACCCCGTCTGTAACCTTGCCCCTGCGATTGAGCGAGAGTCCGAGCATGTGTGAGTTATTGGGCATGAGCGCCAATGTCCCGACCGATATCGTGTTCAGCTTCACCGGGCTGATGCAGCGCGGCGGGCGTACCGGCCCGCACCGCGATGGCTGGGGCATCGCCTTTTATGAAGGCCGTGGGCTGCGGCTGTTCCAGGACCCGGCGGCGAGTTGCGAGTCGGAAGTTGCGAACCTGGTGCAGCGCTATCCGATCAAGAGCGAAGTGGTGATCGGGCACATCCGCCAGGCCAATGTCGGCAAGGTCTGCCTGTCCAACACGCATCCGTTCGTCCGTGAGCTGTGGGGGCGCAATTGGTGTTTCGCCCATAACGGCCAGTTGGCGGACTTCCAGCCAGTGGCCAGTTTCTATCGCCCGGTCGGCGATACCGACAGCGAAGCGGCTTTCTGTGATTTGCTCAACCGTGTGCGTGCGGCGTTTCCCGAGCCGGTCGAGGTCGAAGCCTTGCTGCCTGACTTGGTGGCCGCTTGCGCCGAGTACCGCAGCAAAGGCGTGTTCAACTGTCTGCTCAGCGACGGCGACTGGCTGTTCTGCTATTGCTCGACCAAGCTGGCACAAATCACCCGTCGCGCACCGTTTGGCCCGGCGCGCTTGAAAGATGTCGACGTGATCGTCGATTTTCAGGCTGAAACCACGCCGAACGATGTGGTGACCGTCATCGCCACCGAACCCCTGACCGAAAACGAAACCTGGACCCGTTACGAACCGGGTCAATGGAGCCTGTGGCGACGCGGCGAATGCGTCAGCCAGGGCCAGACCGAATAAGGACTCCTTGCATGTTGCTCAGTTATCTACGGCTGGTGTTGTTCGCGGCGGGCCTGTTGATCGGTGTCCAGGTGCCGGGCTTCATCAGCGATTATGCCAAACGGGTCGAGGCGCACCTGATCGAGGCGCAGACCAGCCTGAGCGGCTTCCAGAACACCGCCAATCAGTTCTTCAAGGGGGACATGCAAGCCTTGGTGGCCCACTACCGCGCGAGCGAAGACCCGATATTTCGCAGTGACGCCGACAGCCTGAGCAACCTGCTGACCCGTCAACTGGCGCTGGACAAGCAATTCCAGGCGATGCAGGGCCCGTGGTACATCCGCTTCCTGCAGGTGATGCTGGCTGCCGATCCGGATATCCGCAAGGAAACCTGGAATGGCTACAGCTACCAGATCCTGTTGACGCCCGAAGCGATGGTCTGGGGTATGAGCGGCGCGTTGCTGCTGTCGTTCGGGATCGAGTGCCTGTTCCGGCTGATTGACTGGGTGGTGTTGGGCGGCAAGCGTCTGCGCCAGAGCCGGCCGATCGAAGAGCGGGATTTGCGCGGCTTGTAACACCCTTGAGCGTCAAGGAGCCGGCAAGCCGGCTCCTTGTTTGATTACCAATCTATCGAATAGGTCATGCTCAAGGTACGCCCTTCGGCGTTGGGGTAGGGCGCTCTGGCGTTGGCCTGGGCGAACAGGTTGACGTATGTGCGGTCGGTCAGGTTGTACACCCCGCCTTCCAGGCGACCGACCGGTAAGTCCACGGAGCCGAGCAGGTCCACCAGCGTATAGCCTTCGATGTCGCGCCCGTTGTTGTCCTTGGCGGCGGCGTCGTAACTGGCCAGGTGCATGCCTTGCAGACGCAGGGAGTAGTCGTCTTCGGTGTAGCCGACGAACAGCGTAGTCTTGGCCGGAGAAATGCGTGTCGCCGGCAGATCGATCCATTTGCCGTTCTGCTGGGTTTCGCCTTTGGCCCAGGCATAGGTGCCACCCACCGACCAGTGATCGGTAGCGCGGTAGGTCAGGCTGTTTTCAATGCCGCGAACCCGCTCCTTCTGGTTGATCAGACGCAAGACACGTTCATTGGCATCGTAGAACTGAGTCACGTCCGAGGTGTTTTCATAGACGGTGACGTCGGCCTGCCACTGGTCCCAGTCACCGCGCCAGCCCAGCTCGTAGCTATCGACCTTGATGGCCTGGGCGTTGAGGCTCTGGATGTCGAAGGTGCTGCTCACGTCACGCAAGAAGCGCTGGATGTCCGGCAGCGAAAACCCCTGGCTGTAATTGGCGAAGACGTCCTGATGTTCACTCAGGTGATAGACCGCGCCCAGGTTATAGAGCGTGGCATCGTATTTGAGGGTGTCACCGGGCAGTATGGCGCGTACGCCGGTCTGGACGATCTGACCGTAGGCGATGCTGTCGGAGACCTCGCTTTCGATCCATTCGCGGCGCACGCCGCCACGCAAGGTCCAGTCTCCGATGTCCCAGGACATCTGCCCGAACAGCGCCTTGGTGGTGGTTTCGATATCCGGGCCCAACTCGTAAGTGGTGCCGGTCTTGGTGTAGGTCAGCCCATTGAGGGTGTATTGGTCACCGCGCTGGCGGGAGCGTTCGTGATCATAGTCAGCGCCCCAGACCAGGTTGCCCGTGGCGCTGCCGATAGCCGGCAACGGCGTGTCGATGGCTGCACGCAGGCCGTAGACATCCTGCACGCTGTTGTTGTCGGAGATCCCGGCCTTGCCCCGCGATAGGTCGGGGAAGAACAGCGCATCGGCCCGGCGCCAGTAGCTTTCCACTTGCAGGCCCTGGCCGTAGAAGTCGTTGTCGGTGTAGTTGAGGTTGGCCGACTGGTTATGGGTGTAGGGCTGGTCGTCGAGTTTCAGTCCTTTGACCGCCACGGCCTCTTGCCGGTTGTTCGGGTCTTTTGTGTAGCCGGTGTCCTGCTGGTCCTTGTAGTCCTGCAGCGACAGGCTGAGTTTTTTGTCGGCATCCAGTTCGTAACCGAAACGACCTTGCAGGTCATAGGTGTCGGTGTCCATGTTGCTGCCCTGGGATGTGTCCTGAGGGATGCGATTGCCGTTGCCGTCGTACTGATCGTTGCGCTGGGTCAGGTCGGCGGACACATACCAGTCCAGGGCATCCTTGCGCCCGGTCGCACTCTGAAAGGCCTCGTAGGCGAAACCCTTGCTGTTGAGGTTGTTGCCGGTGGTCAGGCCCAGTTTACTGCTGTAGGCGAGGTCCTGACCCTGATTGCGCTTGGTAATGATGTTGATGATGCCGCCGGAAGCACCGGCGCCATAAATGCTGCTGGCGCCGGAAACTACCTCGATACGTTCGATACTGGCCGGTGCGATGCTGTTGAGCTGGCGGAAGTTGTCACGCGTGGCGTTCTGCGACACGCCGTCGATCAACACCAGCATGTTGCGCCCGCGCAGGGTCTGGCCGAAGTTGCTCATCCCGCCGCTGGACGGCGCCAGGCCGGGAACCAGTTGCCCCAGGATGTCGGAGACCCGACGCCCGGCGCCACTCTGTTGGCGGATCTGTTGTTCGTCGATCACCTGGACCGAGCCTGGAATCGAGGCAATGGTCGCTTCACTGCGCGTCGCGGAAACGACGGTGGCCTGCATGTTTAAGGTGCCGGGTTGCTGGTCGGTGTCTTCGGCCCAGGCCTGGGCGCCGACGGAGCCGAGCAACGGAATCAACAGGGAAAGTTTGGTTCGGGTCATGAGGTGGTCTTTTTTAGTCGTGATAAGTGTGGGCAGATACGATTGCGGGGGCAGGTGTGGAGCTGAAAGAGCGCACCCAGCGGATCCCGATGGCGGCCAGTGCGTAGGTCAACGCTACCAACCAGAAACTGTGGGCCAGCCCGACCAGCCCCATGCCGATCCCGCCGAGGACGGCACCGAGCAGAGCGCCAGCCTTGGCTGCGCTGTTGCCCAGGCCGAGGGCAAAACCCTGCTGGCTTGAAGACACGGTGTTGGCGATCAGCGCATAGGCGACGGGGAGCAGTGCGCCTTGCCAGATGCCCCAGACCAACCGGCTGACGAGAAAACCCAGCCATTCGCTGGCCAGTGCCGTGGCCGCGAGCGTCAGGGCGCAGAGCCAGGCAACGCCTTCGATGACGCGCAAGGTGTAAGCCGGCTGCCAGCGGTCGAACAGACGCCCCCACAGCGGTGCGGAGATGGCCAGGGTCGCGGCGCTCGCCGCGTAAGTAGCGCCAATCAGCCAGCCCGGCGCGCGCAGAATGTCGGCGACGTACAGCGCGTAGAAGGGTTGCGGCATCATCTTCGCGGCTTGAATCAACACGATCACCAACAGGATTCCACTGAGCCAGCCTTTAGGCAGGGCCACAGGCGCAACCGGTTTCTTCGTCGAGGCACGCGCCTTGTCGGCCGGCAGGAAAAAGCTCCCCAGTGCACACACCAGGCAAATCGCCGACGCGCCATAACAGAGCAGGGCAAACCCCGAGATGTCCATCAGCCAGCCACCCAGTACCGGGCCGATCAGCGAGCCGACGGCGGTTGCCGACTGCAGGCGGGCCAGGGTGTGACCGCGCCGGGAGCTGTCGCAACAGGTCAGGGCATAGGCTTGCGCGGCGGCGAGAAAACCGGCCAATGCACCTTGCATCACGCGAATGCCCACCAGCAGCCACGGGTCGAGGGTAAGCGCCGCCAGCCCCTGGCACAGCGCAAGTGCCAGCAACGCCCGAACGATCATCGGCTTGTGCCCGGTGCGATCACCCAACCGTCCCCACGCTGGCGTCAGCAGCATGGCCGCCAGCATCGGGCCGGCATACACCAGCGCCGATAGCAGTGCGGTGTAGCCGGCGCCCTCTGGTCCAAGCAGATGCTGGATCTGCAAGGGCCAGAACGGGCCGCTCATTTCCATGGCGCCCATGGAGACAAACTGGATGACGATCAGCAGTCGTAATGCACGACCATCAGCGAGCATTGGCGTTGGTTCGCAGCGGATTACTCAGGCGTCCGACGATGTCGGCGTGGCTGTCGTGCAAGCGCATGCGCATGAACGATTTGGCTGGCCAGTCCTGTTCCAGCAGGGCGTGACGCTCGCTTTCCCAGCGCGCCGGTTCGACGTGCTCGCGCACGTTCTCGAAGCACTGTTCAACGTGCATGGCCAAGCGATCCCAAAGGCTGTTTTCCGGCACATTCCAGTGGCGGGCGCAGAGCAACGTCAACTCACCGAGGTGGCACATGAACGTGGTGTGCAGGAGCTTGTCGCGGACAAAACCGGCGTCGTCGAACAGGGTCATTTTCGGATCGTGCAGCTGGATATCCAGACCCTTGGCGTGCAGGGTTTTGCGATCAATGCGAATGTCGCCGAAGTCTCGCAGCAGCAGCCGATTCAACTGCCCGTCAGCACCCATCACCATGAAGCTGTTTTGCTGGTGCGCTTCGAACGCCACGCCATACATCAGGTAGATGCCCAGCAGGCTCGGGACGGCAATCGACAGGTAATCATCGAAGAACGCCAGCATGGCCTCGCTGTCGTCACGGCCCTGAGCCAGTTGCACCCAGTCACGCAGCAACGGTTGTTCGAATTCGTTGACGGCGAACAGGCTGCCGACCGGCACGGCCAGTTCGCCTTCTTGCAGCAGGGTCAGCGGGTTGTCGCGGTACAACACGGCGGCATGCCGGGACCGTTCGTCATTGGCCGGTTGTGGCGCGTAATGAACGCCGATGCGCTCCGGCACGATGTTCAGCAGGCGTTGAATCTGCGGTTCATGATCGAGAATCTGCAATATCAGTTGGCTGATGCGCGGTCCCATCCGGGCCGAGCGCGGCGACACGGTGCGCTGTACGCTGGTCAGTCGCAAGGCCACCGGCAGTTTGACCATCGGCGCAACGCGGCTGGCCTCAGGTACGACCGTGCGGAAGGACATGGTCGGGTGGCCGGTGAAGGCAACGATGTCGGTGACGATCAGCAGGTTGTCGGCGATCTCGCCGGCAAACGAACTGGACAGTTCTTGATTGACTTGCCATGGGTGCGACGGCAGCGGGAGATAGTCCGCTGCCTCCAGGCCCCGTTGCTGCAAATGGTGCTGCAATTGTTCAGCGGCCTGCGGGAAGTGGCCCTGCCACCAGTCCCAGTAATCGGCGGTGCCGGCCAGTGACTCGACGTGTGCGTACTGACGGTGCAGGGCGCACAGCAGAATCGGAAAACTCGCTTCGAATTCCGGCGAGAACGCGATGACCTGTGCAGCGCTCAAGCCCAGTTTGGTCTTGTAGTTCGGATGCCAGGGGTGGCCGAGCGTGCCCCACTGTTCGAGCAATGACGTCGGGTTCTGATGGTCGGGGCTGGCTTTGAGCCAAGCGAGTAAGTTGTCGTCGTGCTCGGTGTCGATCTGCTCTCTGAGGCGCTCGGTCCATCCATGGTGGAACGCCAGGCACAGGGTGTCGTTGCTGTAGCTATCGTCCAGTTCGCGGGCCAGACGTTCCAGTACCTGCGGGGAGGCGGGCGGGTTGAGCTGAGTGCCGAGGTGAGCGAGCAGTTCGCTGGGCAACTGGATTTTGTGGGGCAGGCTGTCGGGGGTGTGCAGGACGATGCTGCCGCGAACGTCCCAACTGTTCATTCTTCCGCTCGACAGGTGATCGAAGCAAAGCCGCGCACCGTCGCCAAGCGGCAACCAGCAACGGCTGTTGTCGTCGTATTCGCAGGCGTCAGGGTTGATCAGGCCTTCGCGAAACAGCGCCTGGATCAGGCGTTGGAAGCTGCGCTGCGCGGCGGGCTCCAGGGCATTGCTCAAATGGTCGAGGGTGATGCGTTGGGACTGGAAGGCCGGAGTGCCAAGAGCTTCGCTCCAGTTTGAGAGCAATTGCTGCTGTTTTTGCGTGTAAGCGCGCATCGAGTCCGACTCCTTCTGGACAGTGATTTAGCTAAGTGCGCGCAGAGAATACATTTTCAAAATATTAATGCAAATGATAGCAATTACTACTTATGACATTAGGGGTCGCCTTTTCAGGGGCTGGCCAGGGGTTTGCTCAAGACCATGTAGCGCTCTCCCACCTTTCGCGCATATTCCTCCAGCACTTGCTGACACAACGTCACAATCTCCTCGACCCATTCCACGCCCACTCGCCACGACACCACCACCTGCAGGTCGGGTGGTCGCTGATCGATGTCCAGCAGGGTCAGTTCACCCCGTGCCAGCTCTTCGGCCACCAGCACCGGAGGCAACGCGCCGATGCCAAAGCCGTCGCGCAGCAGCCGGGTAATCGCCGACACCGAGTTCACACAATTCAGCCGTGGCGCCGTCACGCCATTGGCCTGCATCAGGGCGAGCACTTGCTGATGCGGGTGAGAGTTTTTCGAGTAGGTAATGATCCGCTCTTTCGCCAGATCGGCGACGCCTGAATACTCACGGTTGTACAGGGAGTTGCTGGCGGCAATCCAGCCCATCGGGTGGCTCGCCAGTTCCAGGCTGCGCACGCTTTCCTGGCGCAGCAGGTCGGTTTGCAGGATCACATCGAGGAAGCCTTTTTGCAGCTGATCGCAGAGGTTGAGCGAGGTATCGGCCACCAGCTCGATTTCCACCAGTGGGTAGTGATCGGTCATCTGCGCCACCAGCGGGCTGAGCCAGGTGTGGATCACTGTGTCCATCACGCCGATGCGCACCCGTCCGGCCTTGCTCGAGCGGGTCTCGATCGACTGCTTGAGTGCCTGCATGGTGTCCATCATCTGCTCGGCGTAATCGAGCACCTTGAGGCCTTCGGGCGTCAGGCTTACGCCGCGTGAATCCCGCAGAAACAGCTTTACCCCGAGCTCGCCTTCAAGCACTGCGATGCGGCTGGAAATCGAGGCCTGGGTGGTGAAGAGCTTGTCGGCGGTCAGGCGAAAACTCTTGAGTCGGGCGACCCAGACGAAGGTCTCGAGAAACTTCAGGTTCATGGGATAAAGATTTCTTATGTCTAAGGCGGGTTTTTATTAGTTGGACGCAGCAGGGGCGCGCGTCCAAAAATCGGCGCATCCGGTTCCCACGATAGGCGTCGTCGGGGCTCAGAACAATACCAATAAAATCAGCGCGGAGATTTGCCATGAGTGCGCCCGACACCCCCTTCATTCCGAAAGCCTCGGCCCGCCCGGGACCTTTCGACTGGTATCGCAACATCAATCAGCAGGAACGCCGCACCTTCTGGAGCTGCAAGATCGGCTATGGCCTGGACGGCATGGACACCCAGATGCTCAGCTTCGTGGTGCCGACCCTGATTGCCATGTGGGGCATCACCACCGGCCAGGCCGGGCTGATTCACACCAGCACGCTGATCGCTTCGGCCATCGGTGGCTGGGTGGCGGGGATTCTGTCCGACCGCATCGGTCGTGTGCGCACCTTGCAACTGACCGTGCTGTGGTTTGCCTTCTTCACCTTCCTCTGCGGCTTTGCCCAGAGCTACGAGCAACTGCTGATTGCCCGCACGTTGATGGGCTTCGGTTTCGGCGGCGAGTGGACGGCCGGAGCGGTGCTGATCGGCGAAGTGATTCGTGCCCAGGACCGTGGCAAGGCGGTGGGCATGGTGCAGTCCGGCTGGGCGCTGGGTTGGGGGCTGACCGCGATTCTATATGCGCTACTGTTCTCGGTATTGCCACCGGAAGACGCCTGGCGCGCGCTGTTCATCCTTGGCATCGTGCCGGCGATTTTCGTGATCTTCGTTCGCCGACTGGTGAAAGACCCGGAAATCTACCGTGAGGCCAAGGCTAAACAGGAGCCGAGCAATCCGTCGAAGTTCTACGAGATCTTCGCCCCCGGCATGCTGTTCACCACGATTCGCGCTTCGTTGCTGACCACCGGCGCGCTGGGTGGCTACTACGCGATCACGTCCTGGTTGCCGACTTTCCTGAAAAACGAGCGCGGTTTGAGCGTACTCGGCACAGGCGGTTATCTGGCAATGGTGATCGTCGGGTCCTACGTCGGTTATGTCATCAGCGCCTATTTGACCGACATCCTCGGACGCAAAAAGAACTTCATCCTGTTCGCCGTGGGCTCGTTCACCATTGTCTTGCTGTACACCCAACTGCCGGTCAGCAATGGCGTGATGCTGTGGCTGGGCTTTCCGCTGGGCTTCTTCGCCTCGGGGATTTTCAGCGGCATGGGCGCATTCCTGACCGAGTTGTTCCCTACACGCATTCGCGGTTCGGGCCAGGGTTTCTGCTACAACATCGGCCGGGCGCTGGCGGCGTTGTTTCCGCTGCTGATCGGCCTGCTCAGCCAGACCGTGCCACTGAGTGTAGGCATCGGTGCCTTTGCGGCGGTTTCCTACGGGGTGGTGATCCTCGCGGCCCTGAGCCTGCCGGAAACCCGTGGCAAGCAACTCGACGCCCAGTAACTGATAACCTGCGGGGCTGTCTTATAGATATGTCCCACAGCTGAAAAGAATAAAGCCTACAGGAGTGTTCAGTGTGAGCCGCCTGCTATTGAACTGCGACATCGGCGAGAGTTTCGGCAGCTGGACCATGGGTCTGGACGCGGAAATCATGCCCTTCATCGATTGCGCCAACATCGCCTGCGGTTTTCACGCCGGCGACCCGAGCATCATGCGCAAGACTGTCAGCCTGGCCCTCGGCCACGGTGTGCAAGTTGGTGCGCATCCGGCCTATCAGGACCTGGTGGGGTTCGGCCGTCGCTCCATGGCCTATGCCACCCAGGAACTTCAAGACATCCTGCATTACCAGATCGGCGCCCTCGACGGTATCTGCCGGGCCCAGGGCGGGCGGGTCAGCTACGTCAAACCCCATGGCGCGATGTACAACGACATGATGGCCAACCCGATACTGCTGCGCGCTGTGCTGCAAGCGGTAGCGTCCTATGACCGCAACCTGCCGTTGATGTTGATGGCCACCCGCGACAACAGCGCCGCCCAACAACTGGGCGATGAATACGGCGTGACCCTGTGGTTCGAGGCCTTTGCCGACCGTGCTTATGACAGCGCCGGCAGGCTGGTGTCACGACAACTGCCGGGAGCGGTGCATCACGACCCGGAAACAATCATCGGGCAGGCACTGACCATCGCCCGTGGCGATCCGCTCACCGCCAGTGACGGCAGTGCCCTGCATTTGCAGGCCAATACCCTGTGCGTGCACGGCGACAACGCCAGTTCGGTCGCTGCCGTGCAACGTATCCGTGAAGCCTTGAACCGGCAGAGCGCGTCATGAAGCTGCGGGTAGAGGTTGTGGCGCTGGATTGCCTGATGGTGCGCCTGTTCGATGAAATTGCCGAAACCAACATGCCGTGGATGCTGGCGGCCAGTGAAAGTCTGCGCGCGGCATTCGCCGGGCATCTGATCGATCTGGTGCCGTCCTACACCACCTTGATGGTGCATTACGACTTGAACGCACTGAGTCCCGCCCAGGCCCGCGAGTTGATTGCCCTGGCACTGATCGATCTGTCGCCCAATGCGCGTACGCGCGGTACCTGCCATGTGTTGCCAGTGTGGTACGACTTGAGTGTCGGGCCGGAGCTGAGCCTGTTGTCGCAACGCAGCGGATTGGCGGTGGAGGAGGTGATCCGTCGTCACTGCGAGCGTGAGTACCAGGTGTTTGCCCTGGGCTTTGCGCCGGGCTTCGCCTTCATGGGGTTGGTGGAGGAGGTGCTCGCCGCGCCGCGTCTGAACACGCCACGCAAGAAAGTCGCCGCCGGCAGTGTCGGCATCGCCGAACGACAAACGGCGGCTTACCCGGTGGTGTCGCCGGGGGGCTGGAATTTGATCGGCCGCACGCCGACCAAACTGTTCGATCGCAACCGTGACGGCTACAGCTTGATGCAACCCGGTGACACCGTAAGGTTCGAAGCGGTCGGCCATGCCGAATTCATTAACCTGGGCGGTGACGATACGCCACTGGAGGCCCAGGCATGAGCCGTCTGATGATTGAAGCGAGTACGGCGCTGTGCCTGTTGCAGGATGCCGGCCGATTCGGCGTGCGGCATCTGGGCGTGACCCAGGGCGGAGCGGCCGATTGGCGTTCGATGTCTTGGGCCAACTGGCTGTTGGGCAACGGACTGGATGCGTCGGTGATCGAAATCACCCTCGGCGGGTTCACCGTCGTTGCCGAGGAAGATTGCGTACTGGCGCTGGCCGGAGCGGATTTGGGTGCGCAGGTGGATGGCGAGGCGCTGGCGCCTTGGCGCAGTTTCAGGTTGCACAAAGGTCAGCGTTTGCAATTCACCCGGCCGCTACTCGGTGCCCGGGCCTATCTGGCGGCGCCGGGTGGGTTTGATGCACCGAAAGTGCTGGGCAGCAGCGCGACGGTGGTGCGTGAGGAACTCGGCGGCCTGGACGGAATGGGCCATGCGCTGGGTAAAGGCGCGTCCTTGAGCTACTCGGGGAACTCGCTGGTATTGCTCCGGGAGTTGCCGGGCCAATGGGTGCCGGATTTCACCGGTGAGCCATTGCTGGATCTGGTGCTCGGTGCGCAGATTGGCGAGTTTGGCGGGCAGAGCCTGTTCGATGCGTTCAACAGCGTGTGGAGCATCGACAGCCGAGCCGACCGGATGGGCATTCGCCTGTTGGGCGCGGCGCTGCAGTACCAGGGCCAACCGATGATTTCCGAAGGTATTCCGTTGGGGGCAGTCCAGGTGCCGCCCGACGGGCAGCCGATTGTGTTGCTCAACGATCGGCAGACCATTGGCGGTTATCCGCGTCTGGGAGCGTTGACGCCGTTGGCGCTGGCGCGATTGGCGCAGTGTTTGCCGGGGATGCAGGTGCGGTTGCGGCCGGTGGTGCAGGAAATGGCGCATCGCGAACAGGTCGAGTACTTGCAGCGTTTCACTCACCGCTAAAAGCTTCGTCGGATCGCCGCCCGGAGCAAGCCCGCTCCCACATTTGATCTGTGTCGTGCACAAAACCAATGTGGGAGCGGGCTTGCTCGCGAAGAGGCCTTCACAGGCGACGAATTTCTACTTGGACAAAAACCGCATCCCTTCCTCCAACCCCCGAAGGGTCAGCGGATACATCTGGTCCTCGATCAAATCCCGCACGATATTGGTCGACGAGGTATAGCCCCAGGTGTCCTTCGGATACGGGTTGATCCAGATGAGCTTCTTGTACTTCTCCTTGAACCGCTGCATCCACACGTAACCGGCTTCTTCGTTCCAGTGCTCGACGCTACCGCCCGCCTGGGTGATTTCATACGGCGCCATGGCCGCGTCACCGATGAAGATCACTTTATAGTCGGCACCGTACTTGTGCAGCAGGTCCATGGTCGACGTGCGCTCGGAGGTGCGGCGCATGTTGTTCTTCCACACCGATTCATAAATGAAGTTGTGGAAGTAGAAGTACTCCAGATGCTTGAACTCGGTCTTGCAGGCCGAGAACAGCTCCTCGCAAATCTTCACATGGGCGTCCATCGAGCCGCCGATGTCGAACAGCAACAATAGCTTGACGGTATTGCGCCGCTCCGGTCGCATCTGGATGTTCAGCAGGCCGGCATCCTTGGCGGTGTGGTCGATGGTGCCATCGATATCGAGTTCTTCCGCCGCGCCCTGACGGGCGAATTTGCGCAAGCGACGCAGCGCGACCTTGATGTTGCGCGTACCCAGCTCAACCGAGTCGTCGAGGTTCTTGTATTCGCGCTGGTCCCAGACCTTGGCCGCCTTGCCCTGGCGTTTGCCGGCATCACCGACCCGAATGCCTTCCGGGTTGAAACCGCCGGAGCCGAACGGGCTGGTGCCACCGGTGCCAATCCATTTGTTGCCACCGGCGTGGCGTTCCTTCTGTTCTTCGAGGCGTTTCTTGAACTCTTCGATCAGCTTGTCCAGGCCACCGAGGGACTGGATTGCCGCCCGCTCTTCGTCGGTCAGCGAACGCTCGAACTCCTTGCGCAGCCAGTCTTCCGGGATCAGTGCCTGCAGGTGGTCGTCGAGCTTTTCCAGGCCATTGAAGTAGGCGCCGAAGGCCCGGTCGAACTTGTCGAAATGCCGTTCGTCCTTCACCAGGATCGCCCGGGACAGGTAATAGAACTCGTCCATGTCGGCGAAGGTCACGCGCTGTTTCAGCGCGTTGATCAGGTCCAGCAGCTCGCGCACCGAGACCGGCACCTTGGCTGCGCGCATTTCATTGAACAGGTTGAGCAGCATGGCATCAGCCTCTTAGCGGGTGCCGCGACGGCTCATGAACGCCAGACGCTCCAGCAGTTGCACGTCCTGTTCGTTCTTGACCAGCGCACCGGCCAGCGGCGGGATAGCCTTGGTCGGATCGCGCTCGCGCAGCACCGCTTCGCCGATGTTGTCGGCCATCAGCAGCTTGAGCCAGTCCACCAGCTCGGAGGTCGAAGGTTTCTTCTTCAGGCCCGGCACCTTGCGCACGTCGAAGAACACGTCCAGCGCTTCGCTGACCAGGTCTTTCTTGATGTCCGGGTAGTGCACATCGACGATCTTTTGCAGGGTGGTGCGGTCGGGGAAAGCGATGTAGTGGAAGAAGCAGCGGCGCAGGAAGGCGTCGGGCAGCTCTTTTTCGTTGTTGGAGGTAATGATGATGATCGGACGTTTCTTGGCCTTGATGGTTTCGTCGATCTCGTAAACGTAGAACTCCATCTTGTCGAGTTCTTGCAGCAAGTCGTTGGGGAACTCGATGTCGGCCTTGTCGATTTCGTCGATCAGCAGGATCACCCGCTCTTCGGATTCGAAGGCTTCCCAGAGCTTGCCCTTTTTCAGGTAGTTGCGTACGTCGTGGACTTTTTCGTTGCCCAGTTGCGAGTCGCGCAGGCGGCTGACCGCGTCGTACTCGTACAGGCCCTGGTGGGCCTTGGTGGTGGACTTGATATGCCAGGTGATCAGCTTGGCGCCAAAGGATTCGGCCAGTTGCTCGGCGAGCATGGTCTTGCCGGTGCCCGGTTCGCCCTTGACCAGCAATGGCCGCTCCAGGGTGATGGCGGCGTTGACCGCCAGCTTCAGGTCATCGGTGGCGACGTAGGCCTGGGTGCCTTCGAACTTCATCTGCTAATCCTCGAACGGTAACGCCGACCTGAACGAGGCAGGGCGGGGGCGCAATAAAATGGTCAGCCCCGACTATAACGCGCTGCCCGGTCGACTGTGAACGCAGACGGCTTATTCAGTCTCTGAATGGGGCGTCACTTGGTGACTCAGCCTGAATCCGGCTGGGGTCGCTCATACCGCGCATTGAATGCCTGGATGAAACCATTGCGTAAAATCTGTAAAAAAGCCTGGAATGCGCTGACATCTTTCTGATGCACGTTGCCCTTGAGTTCAACCCGTGTCGCAAACTGGTTTTTGCCCTGGTTTTTCAGGACGGTCTCGGTACCGCCGACGAGGGCCTCCCAAATCGAGCGGAACAGTCCTTTGTCCTTGTTTTGTACATCCTGCTGCCAGTTGAACACATCAACATCGCGCAGCAGTGGCTTTATATAGCCGGTCAGTCGCCCCTTGCTGGCCGAGGCTTCGATCACCACGTCGCCATGGCCGGCATTGAAGTCGAACTTGCCGTAGGCCGCGGCGAAGTCGTTCAAACGCTTGAGTTCGATATCCGTGGTGCGCAAGCGAAACTCGAAGTCTTCGAAGTCGCTCAAGGGATCGAAAGTGGCCGTGGTTTCCAGTGGCGCGTGCCCCAGCAGCAGGGCTTTACCTTTGAAGCGCGCATCACGCTTGCCTTTGGTGTCGACCACGTTGGTCAGGTTGTAGATGTTGGCATCCACTTTTGTGGCATTCATGTTTACGGGTGGTTTGGAGTTGAAGTTGCGAAAGCTGATCTTGCCATCGTTGATCTGCACTTCGTTCAGGGTAATGGGCAGCAGCTTGCCTAGTTGCGCGCGCCAGTCGGTACCCTCGCCGGTCTGGGAGTTTTTCTTGTTGGCCCCGCCGTCGACGAAGTTGATCTCGGGATTGATGAACTGCACTTCGGCCACTACCGCCCGGTCGTACCACAGCGAATGCCAACTGACCGAGAGGTCGATCAACGGCGCGTTGACGAAAGGCACCGGAACCTTGCCATCGATCTTGACGATTTTCAGTCCGTTGATTTTGTAGGCCCCGCGCCACAGGGCCAGGTCCACGTCGGTGATCTGGCCACGGTAGTCGCCCATGTTCGCCAGCCGCTCATTGAGGTAGTCGCGCACCAGATAGGGCAAGGCGATGTGGAGCGTTATCAGCAACACAACGAGGCCGATGAGGGTTAGCAGGGGCCAACTGTATCGACGTTTCATGGCGGCAAATCTCTGGCGATCTAAAGCCATTGACTGCACTGATAAGCGGACGTTCGACCTGACTGGACGCCTGCGGGCAAGAGGGCTTACCTTGATGCCCTATTTCAATGCTGTCGTTAAGGACCCAGCCATGAGCCGCATTTTCGCTGACAACGCCCACTCCATCGGCAACACGCCTCTGGTGCAGATCAATCGCATTGCGCCGCGTGGTGTGACCATCCTGGCCAAGATCGAAGGGCGCAACCCCGGTTACTCGGTAAAGTGCCGGATCGGCGCGAACATGATCTGGGATGCCGAGGGTAGCGGCAAACTCAAACCGGGAATGACCATCGTCGAACCCACCTCCGGCAATACTGGCATAGGCCTTGCCTTCGTGGCCGCCGCCCGGGGCTACAAGCTGATGCTGACCATGCCGGCATCCATGAGTATCGAACGCCGCAAGGTGCTCAAGGCACTGGGCGCCGAACTGGTGTTGACCGAGCCGGCCAAGGGTATGAAGGGGGCGATCGAGAAAGCCGGTGAAATCGTTGCCGGCGACCCGTCGAAGTACTTCATGCCGGGGCAATTCGACAACCCGGCCAACCCGGCCATCCACGAAAAAACCACCGGCCCGGAAATCTGGAACGATACCGACGGCGCGGTCGACGTGCTGGTGGCAGGCGTCGGAACCGGTGGAACCATCACCGGGGTTTCACGGTATATCAAGAATACCCAGGGCAAACCGATACTCTCGGTGGCGGTGGAACCCGTGGTGTCTCCGGTGATCACCCAAGCCCTGGCCGGAGACGAAATCAAGCCGAGCCCGCACAAGATCCAGGGCATCGGTGCCGGTTTTGTGCCGAAGAACCTCGATTTGTCGATTGTCGATCGGGTGGAGCTGGTCAGTGACGAAGAGTCCAAGGCCATGGCCTTGCGCTTGATGCAGGAAGAAGGAATCTTGTGCGGGATTTCCTGCGGTGCCGCCATGGCAGTGGCCGTTCGGCTGGCCGAGACCCCGGAAATGCAGGGCAAGACCATCGTGGTGATTCTTCCGGATTCCGGTGAACGTTACCTGTCGAGCATGCTGTTCAGTGATCTGTTTACCGAGCAGGAGAATCAGCAGTAAGCACTAAACATTGGCCGATTGTGGCTGGCGGTGATGGCTGAGGCGTTATCGCTGGTTGCGATCCATTGAACTGGTCCGGTTGATGATGGATTACATCAGCCAGCGTTCAGGCACCTTATGTTAATAAATGCTTTGTTGCACATTCATTAACATTGAATGTTGAAAAGTGCAGGTTTTCACCGGGTCGGTAGTGTTTATCATACTGGCAGCCATGTCGGGCAATAGACGTGGTGCAGTGCAGTCTATCTTCAAAGGAGTTGTTGATGACCTTATCGGTTGCCGCGAAGGCATCGTTGTTGTTGCTGTTTCTCGGCAGCACCCTCTATGTGCATTTGCGTGGTAAGGCGCGCCTGCCGGTTCTGCGCCAGTTCGTTAACCATTCGGCACTGTTCGCCCCCTATAACGCCTTGATGTACCTGTTTTCCGGTGTGCCTTCGAAACCGTATCTGGATCGCAGCAAGTTCCCGGAACTGGATGTGCTCAAGGACAACTGGGAGGTGATTCGCGATGAAGCGATGCACTTGTTCGACGAGGGGTATATCCGCGCGGCGGCAAAGAACAACGACGCCGGTTTCGGATCGTTCTTCAAGAAGGGCTGGAAACGTTTCTATCTCAAGTGGTATGACAAACCGCTGCCTTCCGCCGAGGTCTTGTGTCCGAAAACCGTGGAACTGGTCAACAGCATTCCCAGCGTCAAAGGTGCAATGTTCGCGCTGCTGCCGGGCGGCAGCCACCTCAACCCGCATCGTGATCCGTTTGGCGGCTCCCTGCGTTATCACCTGGGCCTGTCCACCCCCAACTCCGATGCTTGCCGCATCTTTGTCGATGGGCAGGTTTACGCCTGGCGCGACGGTGAAGACGTGATGTTCGACGAGACCTACGTGCACTGGGTCAAGAATGAAACGGAAAAGACCCGTGTCATCCTGTTCTGCGATATCGAGCGTCCACTGAGCAATCGCTTCATGACCCGAGTCAATCGCGGTGTCAGCACCTGGTTGGGTCGCGCCACAGCCCCTCAGAACCTGGACGACGAGCGTGTGGGGGGGATTAACCGGGTCTATGCCTGGAGCAAGAGCTCCAGTGATAAATTCAGTGGCGTGGTCAAGCAATTGAAGCGGCGCAACCCCAAGGCCTACCGCGTACTACGTCCGGTGCTGGCGGTGGCGGTGGCGACGTTGTTGGGGTATTGGTTGTTCGGCTGAAGCCGTAGACAGAATAAAAAACCGCTCGTTGTGAGCGGTTTTTTATGGATCTTCACGTAATCCCTGAGTGCTCCTCCACCGCACAATGCGGACTCTGTGCCGACTGTCGTTGCCGAGTCGTTGCAATCCATGTCGTACGCTGGTTATAGTCGGCGCACGGTGAGTTTCGGACTCACTTTTTATCCTTCGAGAAAAGATCAGCCCAATGCCTGCATCCCTCATCAACGCGGTAGTCGATTCAGCGGTCAACGCTGGCGTCGTGCCGTGCGGGAATCAGCAGCCCGGGCAGATCAGTCATTACCCCCCACCTGTCAGTAGCACGCCGGTGTGCGCAGTCGTATCACCGCCAGGCGTTGGCATTTCGGGCTGATCAGCTGCTTTGTGCTGTTCCCCTGCCTGCCTGGAAAAACTACTGAATTTCAGCTTCGGCTGAGTTGGCTTTTTGCCTGACTACAGGTGGTCTTCATGTTTGTCCTTTCGAAAAAGTCCGCGCTCGCGGCGGCGTCCACGAGCCTGTTCGTTCTGCTGTGGAGCAGCGGGGCGATTTTCTCCAAATGGGGGCTTGCCCACGCGTCGCCCTTCGCCTTCCTGATGTTTCGTTTCGTCATCGCCCTGGGCGGCCTGGCGTTGCTGGTGCCGTTGCTCAAGCTGAAGTTGCCCGCGGGTGGCAAGCCGATGCTGTATGCGATGGCCACCGGCGTGGTGTTGTTGGGGGCGTATCAGATTTTCTATCTGCTGGCCCTGGACCTTAAAGTCACGCCTGGGGTGATGGCGACCATCATGGGCGTGCAGCCGATCCTCACCGTGGTGCTGATGGAGCGCCAGCGTTCCTGGAGCAGGATGTTCGGCCTGGCCCTGGGGCTGACCGGGTTGGTCATGGTGGTCTATCAGGGCATCGGGCTGGCCGGGATGTCGCTGGTCGGGATGCTTTTCGGTCTGCTGGCGCTGGCGAGCATGACCTTCGGTTCGATCATGCAGAAACGCATCACCGACAATCCCCTCGGCACACTGCCGGTGCAGTATCTGGCCGGACTGCTGTTGTGCGGGATTTTCGTACCCTTCCAGCCGTTTCACTTCGAGCACGGCAGCGGTTTCATCCTGCCGGTGCTATGGATGGGGCTGGTGGTGTCGGTGCTGGCGACACTGTTGCTCTACCGCTTGATCGCCCGGGGCAATCTGGTGAATGTCACCAGCCTGTTTTACCTGGTGCCGGCGGTCACGGCGGTGATGGACTATCTGATCTTCGGCAATCGCCTGGCGCTGTTGAGCCTGTTCGGTATGCTGTTGATCATCGTCGGTCTGGTGTTTGTGTTCCGTAAAACCGTGTAGTTGCGGGTAAACCCGGGAAGGCCTGGAGCAATGCTCCGGGCCTTTTTCATTTGGCCAGCGCGTGCTCGGCCCGCACCGAATTCATGAACGCCTGCATCGCCGAAGACTGAATGCGATGACGTCGGGTGATCAGCCCGAAGGGGGGCAACCGTGCCTCGAACTTGATCGGCAGCACCGCGAGCAAGTCGCGGCCGGGGTAATCCTCGACCACCGACAGCGGCGTGACGCCGAGCATATCGGTCTGCTGAATCAATGACAGCAAGGTCATGATCGAGGTGGTTTCGACGATGCTGCTCGGGATATCGACCCGCGCGTTGTGGAACACCTGATTGATGATCGCGCGCATCGGACTGGGCTGCTGTTGCAGCACCCAGGTCATGTGCTGTAATTCGGCCCAACTCAGTTGCGTGGCCTTCGCCAATGGATTCTGTGCTCCGCAAATCACGCACAGCGCTTCCTCTCCAAGGCTGTCAAACAGCAATTCTTCGGCCCGGGCACCGGCCGGAATCCGCCCCAGCACGATATCCAGCTGATCTTGCAACAGCGCCTGCACCAGCACGTCGCTGGTGTCGACCTGAATGCTCATCGACAAGCGCGGATGGCTTTGTTTCAAGGTGGCGATGGTGCGGGTCAGCAGACCCGAGGCCAGCGCTGGAATGGCGCCGACCGCCACCCGGCCAAGGTTACCGGATTCGAGGGCGACCAGTTCTTCGCGCATGCCGCTGAGTTCGGCGAACACCATGCGCGCGTAGTAGATGACCGTTTCCCCGAAGGGGGTAGAGCGCATGCCCCGGGGCAAACGCTCGAACAGCTCGACGCCCAACAGGTCCTCGGCCTCATGGAGCATTTTGGTCGCGGCCGGTTGAGTCATGCCGATGTGGTCGGCGGCACGGCGCAACGAGCCGAACTCCTGCAACGCCAGCATCAACCGCAGTTGGCGCAGGCGCAGTCGACTGTGGATCACATTGGCATCAGGAATTCGGGTCATGGGCCGTGCTCGCAAGAAGGACTGCGGCAAGCCTGACAACAAATGCCAGGTGTTGCCAGCATTGCAGTGTCACAGCACCGATTTTGCCTTGGCGACGTGGGATTTGCGCAGGCCCATCAGGGTTTGCAGCGCTTTGGAAATCAACGGCCAGAACAGCATCAGCAGCGCCGCCGTGGTCAGGCTGCCCACCAACGGATTGGACCAGAAAATCCCCAGGTGCCCGTCGGAGAACAGCATCGACTGGCGGAACGCATCTTCTGCCTTGTCCCCCAGCACCGCCGCCAGCACCAGCGGCGCGATCGGGTAGCCGAGTTTCTTGAACAGATAACCCAGCGCGCCGAAGCCCAGCATCAGCACCACGTCGAAGAACGAGTTGTGCACCGAGTAGGCACCGATGGCGCAGACCATGATGATGATCGGCGCGATGATCGAGAACGGAATGCGCAGGATCGAGGCGAACAGCGGCACGGTGGCCAGCACCACGATCAGGCTCACTACGTTACCCAGGTACATGCTGGCGATCAGGCCCCAGACAAAATCGTGTTGCTCGACGAACAGTGTCGGCCCCGGGTGCAGGCCCCAGATCATCAGGCCGCCGAGCATCACAGCGGCCGTGGCGGATCCGGGAATACCCAGGGTCAGCATCGGCAGCAGGGCACTGGTGCCGGCGGCGTGGTCGGCGGTTTCCGGGGCGATCACCCCTTCGATTTCGCCCTTGCCGAAGTTGTCGCGGTTCTTCGAGAAACGCCGGGCCAGGCTGTAGCTCATGAACGACGCGGCGGTCGGTCCGCCCGGAGTGATGCCCATCCAGCAACCGACAAGTGTGCTGCGCACGATGGTCCACCAATAGCGCGGCAATTTGGCCCAGGTGCGCAAAATCACCATCGGCGTGATCCGCGCATGTTCGCCCCGGAACACCAGGCCTTCCTCGACGGTGCAGAGAATTTCACCGATGCCGAACAGACCGATCACCGCCACTTCGAAGCTGATGCCGGTCATCAGGATCGGCTGGTCGAACGTCAGGCGCAGGTTGCCGGACACGGTGTCCATGCCGACGGCGGCCATGGCGAAACCGATCATCATCGCCACCACGGTTTTCAGCGGCGGGTTCTTGCTCATGCCGATGAAGGTACAGAACGCCAGCAGGTACACCGCGAAGAACTCCGGCGAACTGAAGGACATGGCGAACTCGGCAATCCGGGTCGACAGAAAGGTCAGCAACAGCACGCCGCACAGCGCGCCGATCAGGGCCGAGCTGAATGCGGCGGTCAGGGCTTCGGCGGCGCGGCCTTCGCGGGCCATCGGGTAACCGTCGAAGGTGGTCGCCACCGACGAGGGCTCACCGGGGATGTTGAACAGGATCGAGGTGATCGAGCCGCCGAACAGCGCGCCCCAATACATGCACGACAACAGGATGATCGCCGACACCGGCGACATGGTGAACGTCAGCGGCAGCAGCAACGCCACGCCATTGGGGGCACCGAGACCGGGCAGTACGCCGACCAGAATGCCCAGCAGCACGCCGATCACCATCAGGCCGATATGGCCCGGCGTGAGGATCAGGTTCATGCCTTGTAGCAGGGAATCGAACTCGCTCATTTGAAATTTCTCCCGGCCAGGGCAATCCAGTCGCCCATCGGGCCGGCATCCAGCGGCACCTTGAACCACAGCGCGAAAATCAGGTAACTGGCCAGCACCGCGCCCAGTGACACGCTGCCGATCATCCATTTGCCATAAGGCTTGGCGCGGACCTTGTCACGCCACATGAACCAGGCAATGAACGCCGCCGAAGCGAGGTAGATGCCGGTGAAGGGCATGGCAGCGACGAACAGCGCAATCGGCACGAACACCGACAGCACTTGCCTGAACGCGTCGCGACTGACGAAGGCCACTCTCAAGGCTTGCCAGCGCACCAGCGTCAGTACGCCATTGGCCAGGCTCGCAGCACTCAACAGCAGGCCGATGTAGAAGGGGAAGTAACCCGGTTCGGGGCCGGCATCGCCCCAGCCGATGCCTTGTTCGACACTGCCGAACATCACCACGGCGCCGATCAGTGTGGTGAACAGCGCCAAGCCGAGTTCGACCCAACGGGTGCCGACCAGCGTCGGTGAATCCGAAGAATGGGACATCAAACACCTCCAGCAGGTGACGGCCGCTCGTGGGCGAGCGGCCCTGGCAACTTCAGTTTTTCAGCCAGCCGGCTTCTTTGAACACCGGGGTGACGCGGGCGGTGTCTTTTTCGATGTAGGCGGTCAGCGGTTCGCCCTCGAGGAAGGTCGGCACCAGTGCGTTCTGTTTGACGTAGGCCTTGAACTCTGGCGTCTCGGTGACTTTGCGCATCAACTCCACATAGAACACCCGCTGTTCGGCGGAAATGTCGCCGGGCATGAACACGGTGCGCGGAAAGCGATACTGATCGATGCCCAGGCCCTGTTCATGACAGGTCGGCACGTCGGCCCAGGATTTGTCGCCGGCGACTTTTTCGGTGTAGCTCATGCGTTCCTTGCTGAACACACAGAGTGGCTCGACCTGATCGCCACGCCATTGGCTGATGCTTTCGCTGGGATTGTTGACGTTGGCGGCGATGTGTTTACCGGCCAGTTGGGTCGCGGCCTCGCTGCCGCTCTTGAACGGGATGTACACCAGTTTGCTGTTGTTGATCTGGTTGAGCAGCAGGGTCAGGGTCTGGTCGACGTCCTTGGACTGGCTACCGCCCATGCGCAGGTTCGACGGGTCAGCCTTGACCGCTTCGTAGAAACTTTTCGCGTCTTTCCACGGCGCGCCCTTGTAGCTCCAGAGAATGAAGTCGTCCTCGGCCACGGCGGCAATCGGGGTCAGTTCCTGCCATTGGTAGCCGAGCTTGGACACCAGGGGCAACAGGTAGATGTTGTTGGTGCCGATCACCAGTTTCTCGGCATCGCCCTTGTTCATTTTCATGTCGAGGAAGGCTTCGGCACCGTTGCCGCCGCCCTTATTCAGGACGATGGTATTCACGTCGAGCAGCTTGTGTGTAGTGATGATCGACTGGATCAGGCGACCGAGTTGGTCAGTGCCGCCACCGGGGCCACCGGCGACGACGATTTCGACGTTCTTGTCCGGTTGCCAGGCGTAAGCGAGAGCGGGAAGGGCGCTGGCGGCGATCAGGGTGCAACCGAGAAACAGACGGGAGGTGCGACGGACGAATGCATTTCGCATGATGGAAGAGCCTCGTTTTCATTTTCTTGTAATTGTTATGAACGGCTTGTCTGTGGGGTAAAGCCGCAAGCCTGGGCTGAGTGTGTGAAGGTGCGGGCACCGCGTCTAGTCAAAACAATACATACACCGATAGCCTGGGGTTATAGCGGGGAATGGGCAGAAATCTGTCCGTCGCCGAGAGCTTTGTTCCAGAGCGGTTTCCCAGGAAAACCCGGGAAGGGGGTATTCGTTGAAAGGTCGGTGAAAGTCATGCATGGCATAACCCGAGGCTATCGCCTGATTTCAAGATTTGATTAGACGGTTATCGCCGAGCCTTCGATAGTGCTCACAAACGTCGCCAGGAAGCGGCGCTGCTGTCTCCACAAAAATAATAAAAGAGGTACGCACCATGGCTCGTTCCAGTGCATCCCTGAACCTGGCCGGCGCAGATACCCCGCCCCAGGCCGCGGCACCCGCGCAGAGCTCAGCCGCCAAGGCCAGCAGCGTGCGTTGGCGGATATTCGCGATCATCTTCGCGCTGACCATGGTCAACCTGATCGACCGGGTATCGCTGTCCATTGCGATGCCGACCATCGCCCATGAATTCTCCCTGTCACCGAGCCTGCAAGGGCTGATCCTCAGCAGCTTCTTCTGGGCCTATGCGTTGTTGCAGATTCCCGGCGGCTGGCTGATCGATCGTTTTGGTCCTCACCGGGTCATCAGTTGGTCCACTGGCTTGTGGGGCACGTTCCAGGTGCTGGCGGCATTCGCCACCGGCGGCTTGTCATTGTTGTTTGCGCGGGTGGCGCTGGGGGCCGCCGAAGCACCGCTGTTCCCGTCGGGCGGCAAGCTGATTTCCCTGTGGCTGGCGCCGAGCGAGCGCAGTCGCGGTGCGGTATTGATGGACAGTGGCAGCCCGCTGGGTGTGGCCCTTGGCGGGTTGATCATTGCCTACCTGATTGCCTCGCTGGACTCCTGGCGCCTGGCGTTTGTGATTGCCGGTATTGCGACCCTGGTACTGGCCTGGCTGGCGCGGCGTTACCTGCGCGATGACCCGGCCAGCCATCCGCAGGTCAATGAAGGTGAGCTGGAGAAGATCAACGCCGGTCGCGCCACACCCGCTGCCGAAGCCGCGCGGGTACCGGTCAAAGGCCTGGGTATCGCAGCCCGCTCCCTGAGCGGTTTGCTGATCGGCCGGGCCAGTTGGGCGATGGTGTATTTTGGCCTGCTGACCTGGGGCCCGAGTTACCTGGCCCAGGCCCGTGGTTTTGATATCAAGGGCATTGGCGCGGCGACCTTCGTAATCTTCGTCTGCGGTGCGCTCGGTTCGTTGACCGGTGGTTTCCTCTGCGATGGCTTGATCCGCAAAGGCGTCAGCCGCGGTGTGGCGGTCAAGAGCCTGCTGGCGTTTTCCGGCCTGGTGGCTCTTGGCGCGTTCCTGTTGCTGCCGACCTTGAGCAATCCTTTTGCGGCGGTGGCGTTGTTGGCCATGACCGCATTTTTCCTGATGTGGGGCAGCCTCTACTGGAGCTTCCCGGCGCTGCTGGCGGCGCCGGCGCGGGTCGGCCTGATCGGCGGTGTGATGAACATGGCCGGCAGCACGGGCGGCATCGCGGTACCGATTCTGGTGGGGGTGATCCTGCAAGCGACCGGTGGCTTTGCCCCGGTGCTCGGGTTCTTCGCGGCGTGCTCGGCAGTCTTCGTGCTGGCGACCTTGTTCATCAGCCTGGATGAGGTGCGTCATGACTAATGCGCTGTGGAGTGGCCCGATCATCGACGCCCATCATCACTTCTGGGACCCGACTGTCAACGACCATCCGTGGCTCGCGCCTGAGGCCAATATCTCGTTTCGCTACGGTGATTACAGTGCCATCAAGCGCCGTTACTTTCCTGAGGATTACTTCGCCGATGCCGGCGAGCATCGTGTGGTGCAAACGGTGTACGTCGAGACCGAATGGAACCCCGAGGATCCGATTGGCGAAACCCGTTTCATCGAACGACTGGCCGCCCGCTACGGCGTGCCCAATGCGGTCGTGGCGCAAGCCTGGCTCGATCACCCGGACGCCATTGATGTCCTGGCCGAACAGGCGCGCTTCAAGCATGTGCGCAGCGTGCGCCACAAGCCCGGCGGGCCGGCCAAGCCGCAACAAGTGGGGCATATGCGCAGCCTGATGAGCGACGAAAACTGGCGCCGCAGTTACGCAGCGCTCGAAGGGCTGGGCCTGCATTTCGATTTGCAGACACCTTGGTGGAACCTGCATGAGGCTGAGCGCCTGGCCCGGGATTTTCCCGGTATAACGCTGATTCTCAACCACGCCGGCTTGCCCAACGACCGCAGTGCCGAAGGTCTGGCGGGCTGGCGTCTGGCGATGGCAAGACTGGCACAGTGGCCGAACGTCGTGGTGAAGATTTCCGGCCTGGGGCAGGGCGGCCAGCGCTGGCACGCCAAGGACAACGCCTGGATCGTGCGCGAAGTGATCGCGATGTTCGGCAGCCACCGGGCGATGTTCGCCAGCAATTTTCCCGTGGACAGCCTTTGCGGCTCGTTCGACGACATCTACAGCGGTTTCAAATCCATTGTCGCCGATCTGCCGACGGCCGATCAGGAGCGACTTTTCTACAGCAATGCGCAGCGAGTCTATCGCTGCGAACCTTGCGCCATCGACCCGGCGCAGCCTGAACCCTTGAGGAGTGAAGCATGAGCAAATCCACCATCGCGATGGTTCTTGGGGACCCGGCGGGCATCGGCCCTGAGCTGATCGCCCGCCTGCTGGGCGAGCCCGAAGTGCGCGGCCAGGCCAACGTGATCCTGATCGCCGACGAAGCGCAAATGCACCGTGGCATGCGCATCGCCGGCGTGGAGTTTCCCTATCGACGTGTCGAGGCGCTGGAGCATCTGGCCTTCGTCGATGACACGCCGCTGTTCTATGACTTTCGCGGCGACACCGTCGGCGAGTTTCCACGCAGCGAAGCCAGTGTGATCGGCGGTCGCTATAGCCTCGACACCCTGGAAAAAGCCCTGCGCCTGACCGAGGCCGGCACCACTGATGCGGTGCTGTTCGGCCCGTTGAACAAAACCTCGTTGCACATGGCCGGCATGGCCCATAGCGACGAGTTACACTGGTTCGCCGAGTTGCTGGAATTCCACGGGCCATTCTGCGAATTCAACGTGCTCGACAACCTTTGGACTTCACGGGTGACGTCCCACGTGGCCCTGGCCGATGTGCCGGGCCTGCTCACCCAGCAACGGGTGGTGGAAGCGATCCAACTGATCGACACCGCGCTCAAGTGCAACGGCCTGGAAAAGCCGCGGATCGGCGTATGCGGCTTGAATCCGCATAACGGCGACAACGGCTCGTTCGGTCGCGAGGAACTGGACATCATCGGCCCGGCGGTACGCTCGGCCCAGGCACTGGGGATCGCGGCGGATGGACCCTATCCGGCCGATACGATTTTCCTCAAGGTCCAGGGCGATGCCAGTGCCTTCGACGCGGTGGTGACCATGTACCACGACCAGGGCCAGATCGCGATCAAGCTGATGGGCTTCTCCCGTGGGGTGACGGTGCAGGGTGGGTTGCCGATCCCGATCACCACCCCGGCCCATGGCACTGCATTTGATATCGCGGGGCAGGGCAAGGCCAACGTCGGCGCGATCCGGCAGGCGTTCGAGATTGCCTGCCGGATGGGGCGTAATCGCCACTGATCCCGGATTTCCAAAACGACAAAAATCCCCTGTGGGAGCGGACTTGCTCGCGAATGCGGTGGGTCAGACGACCTCTACGTCGACTGACACTCCCTCTTCGCGAGCAAGCCCGCTCCCACATTTGCTTTGTGGTGTGGCTGATAACCCGATCCGCCCACTTACTCGGTTTCGCTATCACTCCAGGTTATCGCCGGATACGCATAAGTGATTATCCGCAGCCCCCGGGCGCTGGCTAAAGTCGGCCCATCGAATGCCGTAGCCCACCCAACAGGAGGCTCTGCGCACACGACCAACAATGACAAGAAGGCCGGTAGCCCAAGGAACAGTATTCATGAAAATCAAAGCGATCCGTACCCGCGTTTTCGAGTGGAAAGGCAAAGTCGTGCCACCCCAGGCGCACTTCTGCACCAACGCCAGCGACATCCTGTTCGAGCGCGGCGACGCCATGGGCTCGTTCCGTTTCCACGGTTGGCTGGTGGTAGAAGTCGAGACCGATACCGGCCTCGTCGGCATCGGTAACTGCGCCTTGGCACCACGTGTGGCCAAGGAAATTATCGACACCTACCTGGCACCAATCGCCATTGGCGAAGACCCGTTCGACAACGAATACATCTGGCAGAAAATGTACCGCCAGAGCCACGCCTGGGGCCGCAAAGGCATCGGCATGGCGGCGATCTCGGCGATCGACATCGCCATCTGGGACATCATGGGCAAAGCGGTTAACAAACCGGTGTTCAAGTTGCTGGGCGGGCGCACCAAGGAAAAGATCTGGACCTACGCGTCCAAGCTCTACGCCAACGACAACCTCGACCTGTTCCTCGAAGAGGCCCAAGGTTATCTGAGCCAAGGTTTCACCGCGCTGAAAATGCGCTTCGGCTACGGCCCGAAAGACGGGCCGGCGGGCATGCGCCGCAACATCGAACAAGTGCGCGCCCTGCGTGAGCTGGCCGGCCCGGACGTCGACATCATGCTCGAATGCTACATGGGCTGGACTCTGGAATATGCCCGGCGCATGTTGCCGAAACTGGCCGAATTCGAACCGCGCTGGCTCGAAGAGCCGGTGATCGCCGACGACATCGAAGGATACATCGAGCTGAAGAAGATGGGGATCATGCCGATCTCCGGCGGCGAGCACGAGTTCACCTCCTACGGCTTCAAAGACCTGCTGGAACGCCGCGCCGTCGACGTGATCCAGTACGACACCAACCGCGTCGGCGGTATCACCGCCGCGCGCAAGATCAACGCCATGGCCGAAGCCTGGTCTGTGCCGGTCATCCCCCACGCCGGGCAGATGCACAACTACCACCTGACCATGTCCACCACCGCCTCACCGATGGCCGAGTTCTTCCCTGTGTTCGACGTCGAAGTCGGCAACGAACTCTTTTACTACGTGTTCAAGGGCGAGCCGCAACCGGTCAATGGCTATATCCAGCTCGACGACAACAAGCCGGGCCTGGGCCTGGAAATCTCCGATGAGTACCTGAGCGATTTCAACATCATCGAATGACCTTCAAGCGCCGCTTTCGGGCGGCGTTCGGTTGACTGATCGGAGACACAACATGCACCTGATTCAATTTGAAAACACTGACGGCGAGCGTCAGGTCGGCCTGGTCGCCGGGGCGCAGATTCTGGTGGTGCGCGATACCCGCAGCACCCGTGAACTGGCGCTGGCGGCGATTCGTGCGCAACGCAATCTGCAAGAAGAAGTCGCCTTGCGCGGCACCGAACCGGGACCGGATTACTCGACGCTGTTGCAGCAGGGCAAAGTACTGCCGCCGCTGGATCACGAAGACCCGGCCCATTGCCTGATCAGCGGCACCGGCCTGACTCATCTGGGCAGCGCGTCGGCGCGGGACAAAATGCACCAGCATGACGGTGAAGTCGAAGCCGGCATGACCGACACCATGCGCATATTCAAATGGGGCCTTGAAGGTGGCAAGCCAGCGGCGGGGCTGGTCGGCGCGCAACCGGAATGGTTCTACAAGGGCGACGGCAGCATCGTCGTGCGCCCCGGTGCGGACTTCCCGGTGCCGCCGTTTGCCGAGGACGCCGGTGAAGAACCGGAGCTGACCGGTCTCTATGTAATCGGCGACGACGGCCAGCCCTACCGTGTCGGTTTTGCGCTGGGCAACGAGTTCTCCGACCACATCATGGAACGGCGCAACTACTTGTACCTCGCCCATTCGAAACTGCGCAGTTGCTCCTATGGCCCGGAGTTGCGTGTCGGTGAATTGCCCAGGCACCTGGTCGGCACCAGCCGCATCAGGCGCAATGGTGAAACCCTCTGGGAGAAAGAGTTTCTCAGCGGCGAACACAACATGTGCCACAGCCTGGCCAACCTCGAATTCCACCACTTCAAATACGCGCAGTTTTTGCGTCCCGGCGATATCCATGTGCACTACTTCGGCACCGCCACGCTGTCGTTTGCCGACGGTGTGAAAACCCAACCGGGGGATCGCTTCCAGATCAGTCTCGATGAGTTCGGTGCGCCGTTGGACAACGGCATCGGTGAGAGCGCCCAGCCACTGGGCATCGGTCAGGTGCGTACGCTTTAAGCCTTCAATCTCCGGCGTTGCTGGCCGGTCAAGGACCCCCCAATGACATTGCCACTTGGACACAACTACATCGGCGGTCGCCGTAGCGCCAACGGCACGCTGCAGCTGCAAAGCCTCGACGCCAGCACTGGCGAGCCGTTGCCCCAAACCTTCTTCCAGGCCAGTGAAGCCGAGGTGGATGCCGCCGCGAAAGCGGCAGCAGCGGCATATCCGATCTACCGCAATCTGAGTGCGGAAAAACGTGCGCGGTTCCTCGATGCCATTGCCGATGAAATCGACGGGCTGGGCGATGAGTTCGTCGCCACCGTGTGTCGCGAAACCGCGTTGCCGGCCGGGCGTATTCAAGGTGAACGGGGGCGCACCAGCGGCCAGTTGCGCCTGTTCGCCAAGGTGCTGCGTCGCGGCGACTTTTACGGTGCGCGCATCGACCGTGCATTACCGGATCGTCAGCCATTGCCGCGTCCGGATCTGCGTCAGTACTGCATCGCCCTCGGACCGGTCGCGGTGTTCGGCGCCAGCAACTTTCCGCTGGCGTTCTCCACCGCCGGCGGTGATACAGCCTCGGCACTGGCCGCCGGTTGTCCGGTGGTATTCAAGGCCCACAGCGGGCACATGGCGACCGCCGGGTGGGTGGCTGACGCGATCATCCGTGCCGCCGAACGCACGGAAATGCCGGCCGGAGTGTTCAACATGATTTATGGCGGTGGCGTCGGTGAGTGGCTGGTCAAGCATCCGGCGATTCAGGCGGTGGGCTTCACCGGTTCGCTCAAGGGTGGCAATGCCCTGAGTCACATGGCGGCGACCCGGCCGCAGCCGATCCCGGTGTTCGCCGAAATGTCGAGCATCAACCCGGTGTTCCTGCTGCCCGAAGCCCTCAAGGTACGCGGCGAGCAGATCGCGGCACAACTGGCCGGTTCGGTGACCCTGGGCTGTGGGCAGTTCTGCACCAATCCGGGGTTGGTCGTCGCTGTGCGCTCGCCGCAGTTCAGCGCTTTTCTTGAGACATTCTGCGCCCACATGAACCAGCAACCGGCGCAAACCATGCTTAACGCCAGTGCGCTGGCCAGCTACAGCCGAGGCCTTGGCGAACTGCACGAGCATCCGGGCCTGAGCCATCTGGCGGGCCGTCCGCAACAGGGCAATCAGGCGCAGCCACAGGTGTTCAAGGCCGATGTCAGCCTGTTGCTCAAGGGTGATGAGTTGCTGCAGGAGGAAGTGTTCGGGCCAACCACCATCGTCATCGAGGTCGAGGACCGGGCGCAGTTGTCGGCGGCGTTGCAGGGGCTGCGCGGGCAACTGACGGCGACGCTGATTGGCGAGGCGGATGAATTGCTGGAGTACCGCTGGCTGGCTGAATTGCTGCAAGAGAAGGTCGGTCGGATCTTGCTCAACGGCTATCCGACCGGGGTCGAAGTCTGCGAGGCCATGGTGCATGGCGGGCCGTACCCGGCGACATCTGACTCGCGGGGCACGTCCGTCGGCACCTTGGCGATCGATCGCTTCCTGCGGCCGGTGTGCTTCCAGAATTACCCGGATGCGCTGTTGCCCGAGGCGTTGCAGAACGGCAATCCGCTGGGGATTCGGCGGTTGTTGGATGGGGAGGTCAGTGATCCAGCCTTGTAGTGCCTGAGCGGACGCCTTCGCGAGCAAGCCCGCTCCCACAGGGTTCGATGTCGCGTACAAATTTTCTGTACGACATCAAATACTGTGGGAGCGAGCTTGCCCGCGAAGGCGTCATCCACAACGCAACACTTCTACCGGTCAGCCACCAAGCCCGGTTTCACGACAGCCGGCTTCAACACCAGCCACAACGCCAGCGCAATCAACAACCCGCCATAGATATGCGCCAACGACAGCGGCTCATCGAGAAACAGCGCCCCCCACAACACGCCGAATAGCGGGATCAAAAAGGTCGTAGTCATCGATTTCACCGGACCAATCGAGCTCAGGAGCCGGAAGTAAATAATGTACGCAAACGCCGTGCATCCCAGACCCAACCCCAGCAACGAGAGCCAGACACTCCAGCCGCCCCAGCTTGCGGGTGGCTGGCTGATCACGCTGTAGCCGAACAGCGGCAGCAGGAACAACGTCGCTCCGAGCATACTGCCCAGTGCCGACAAACGGCTGTCCAGACCACCGGCCTGATCGAGCCAGCGGCGGGCCAGAAACCCCGCAAATCCGTAGCAGGTGGTCGCAAGCAGGCAGGCGACGGCACCCATCAGCAGTTCCATATCGAACGCCACCGGCCCGGCACGGGTCAGCACGCCCACGCCGAACAGCCCCAGAAACACGCCGCCAAGTTTGGCGCCAGTGAGCCTTTCATGGAAAAACAGGCCGCCGATCAGCACGCCCATCAAGGGTGTCGTGGCATTGAAGATCGACGAGTAACCGGCCGGCAGCACCTGCGCGGCCACCGAATAGAGCGTCGCCGGAATCCCGGAGTTGATCACCCCGAGCAGCATCACGGTCTTGAGTTTGCCCTTGAAATCCCAACTGATGCGCATCAGCCCAAGAATCACCAGCAGTCCGGCAGCGGCTATCGATACTCGGAAAAAAGCGGTAGGAATGCTGCCAATCACCGGGGCGATGATGCGCATGAACAGAAAACTCGCACCCCAAATGGCCGCCAGGGACAGTAAACGGAAAATATCGACGGGGTTCACAGCGAGGTCCTTCCTTGGGGGAGGGGCGAAAGTGTTGCTGAGTGTGTGATCGATGGCAACCGAAAACCGGGCATTTAATTCGGCTGGAAAATTACGCTTCTCCTGCACCCGGTTCACTGGCTAAGCTCAAGCCTCCCGAATTCCCGCAGAGGTCTCACCATGCCGCAGCAATGGCCAGCCGCCGACATCGCCCGCTTGATACTCGATGGCTTCGACGATTACCGCGAGCATTTTCGCCAGATCACCGACGGCGCCCGGGCCCGCTTCGAACAGGCCAGGTGGCAGGAAACGCAGACGGCGTCGGCGGCACGGATCAATCTGTACGAAGACAAGGTCGGTGAAACGGTGGAGCGACTGCGCACCGCGTTTGACGCCGACACCCTGGACGTCAGCTGCTGGCCGCTGGTCAAAAACGCCTACATCAGCCTGATCGACCTGCGTTTTGACGATGAACTGTCCGAGACCTGGTACAACTCGATCTTCTGCGGGCTGTTCAGCCATGACCTGATCAGCGACGGTTGCATGTTCATCCACACCACCCGGCCGAGCCTTCGCCGTGCCCGGGCCGCGCAAACCCGCACCTACAAGCCGCAAGGCCAATTGTCGGCGATGCTCGCCAGCATCTTCGCCGACTACCGCTTCAGCGAGGATTACGCCGACCTGGCCGGGGACCTGAAGCGCCTCGAAGCGCAACTGCGCGAAAATCTGCCGGACTGGGTGTGCAAAGACCCGGAGCTGAGTGTCGAGCTGTTTTCCTCGGTGCTGTACCGCAATAAAGGCGCGTACCTGGTGGGGCGCATCTACACCGCCGACGAGCAATGGCCGCTGGCAATTCCATTGCTGCACCTGGAGGGTCGCGGCATCCAGATCGATGCGCTGATCACCGATGAGGCGGACGTATCGATCATCTTCTCGTTCACCCGTTCGTATTTCATGGTGGATGTGCCGGTGCCTGCGGAGTTCATCGGCTTCCTGCGGCGTATTCTGCCGGGCAAGCACATTGCCGAGCTGTACACCTCGATTGGCTTCTACAAGCACGGCAAGTCGGAGTTCTATCGGGCGCTGATCAATCACCTGGCCAACACCGACGACCAGTTCATCATGGCCCCAGGCGTGCGCGGCATGGTCATGAGCGTGTTCACCCTGCCGGGTTTCAACACCGTGTTCAAAATCATCAAGGACCGTTTCTCGCCGTCGAAAAACGTCGACCGCGCCACGGTGATCGAAAAGTACCGCCTGGTGAAAAGCGTCGACCGCGTCGGGCGCATGGCCGATACCCAGGAATTCGCCGATTTCCGTTTTCCGCTGAGCAAGTTCGATCCGGCGTGCCTGGAGGAGCTGCTGGAAGTAGCGCCGTCCACGGTGTCGGTGGAAGACGATACGGTGCTGATCCGCCACTGCTGGACCGAGCGCCGCATGACCCCGCTGAACCTCTACCTGGAACACGCCAACGAGGCGCAGGTGCGCGAGGCCCTGGAAGACTACGGGCTGGCGATCAAGCAACTGGCGGCGGCCAACATCTTTCCCGGCGACATGCTGCTGAAGAACTTCGGTGTCACCCGTCACGGTCGGGTGGTGTTCTACGACTACGACGAGATCTGCTTCCTCACCGAGGCCAACTTCCGCCATATCCCGCAACCCCGCACCCCGGAAGATGAAATGGCTTCCGAACCCTGGTATTCGATCGGGCCGCTGGATGTGTTCCCGGAGGAGTTTCCGCCGTTCCTGTTTGCCGATTTCGGGCAACGCAAGTTGTTCGATCAACTGCATGGCGAGCTGTACAACGCCGATTACTGGAAGAGCCTGCAGGAAGCGATTCGGGCGGGGAAGGTGATTGATGTGTTTCCGTATCGGCGTAAAGGCCTCGATAACGAGTAGGAGCTGCCGCAGGCTGCGATCTTTTGATTTTGTTTTTCAGACGCGTCGACAAGATCAAAAGATCGCAGCCTTCGGCAGCTCCTACAGGGGAACCAGCCAATCCATGCCAAATCTGCGACAATCCGCACCCTGCGCCACTAGACGACTGAATTGCGTACCCGATGACCGACGAATCGCCCTCCATCGACAAACTGCTGAAAAACCTCGATCACGCCATGCTCGCCGACCGCCACCGGCTGCGGCGGCAGTTGCTTGAGCTGCGCAAGAAACCCGACGAGGCCAAACTGGGCCAGTGGGTGACGCGGATGCAGGCGTCCTGCGAGCAGGTGTTGGCGCGCAAGGCCAGCCTGCCGGTGATTCGTTACGACGACAGCCTGCCGATCGCCGCCAAGCGCGACGAAATCAAGAAGGCGCTGGAACAACACCAGGTGCTGATCATTGCCGGTGAGACCGGCTCGGGTAAAACCACTCAGTTGCCTAAGATTTGCCTGGAAATCGGTCGCGGCCAGCATGGCCTGATCGGCCACACCCAGCCTCGACGGATCGCTGCGCGCAGCGTCGCCAGCCGTGTCGCCGAAGAACTCGGCACGCCGCTGGGCGCGCTGGTCGGTTATCAGGTGCGCTTCGAGGATCAGAGCGATTCCAGCACCCTGATCAAGCTGATGACCGATGGCATCCTGCTGGCGGAAACCCAGAACGACCGCTATCTGGAACGCTACGACACGATCATCGTCGACGAAGCCCACGAACGCAGCCTCAACATCGACTTCCTGCTCGGTTACCTGAAAACCCTGCTGCCGCGTCGTCCCGACCTGAAGGTCATCATCACTTCGGCGACCATCGACCTGGAGCGTTTCTCCAAGCACTTCGATGACGCGCCGATTGTCGAGGTGTCCGGCCGCACCTACCCGGTGGACACCTGGTATCGCCCGCTGACGCTTGAGCAGGACGAAGAGGGCAACCGCGTCGAGGACGACCTGACGGTGGATCAGGCGATCCTCGCCACCCTCGACGAAATCGCCGCTTATGAGCGCAGTGAACGCCGCAGTCCCGGTGACGTGTTGGTGTTCCTGCCTGGCGAGCGCGAGATTCGCGACGCCGCCGACATGCTGCGCAAGGCCCAGCTCAAGCACACCGAAATCCTGCCGTTGTACGCGCGGCTGTCGCCGGCCGAGCAGCAGCGGATTTTCCAGTCGCACCCGGGCCGTCGCGTGGTGCTGGCAACCAACGTCGCGGAAACCTCGCTGACCGTGCCGGGCATACGTTATGTGATCGACAGTGGCACCGCGCGCATCAGCCGCTACAGCTACCGGGCCAAGGTCCAGCGCCTGCCGATCGAAGCCATTTCCCAGGCCAGCGCCAACCAGCGTAAAGGCCGATGCGGACGGGTCGAGCCGGGCATTTGCGTGCGCCTGTACAGCGAAGAGGACTTCCTCGGTCGCCCGGAATTTACCGATCCTGAGATCCTGCGCACCAACCTTGCGGCGGTTATTTTGCAGATGCTGCACCTGCGCCTCGGCGAGGTCAGCGAGTTCCCGTTCATCGAGCCGCCGGATGGCAAGGCCATCAGCGACGGTTACAACCTGCTGCAAGAACTCTCGGCAGTGGACCGCAACAGCCAGTTGACCCCGCTCGGTCGGCAACTGGCGCGCCTGCCGGTGGACCCGCGCATGGGCCGCATGCTGCTCGAAGCGGCGAAGCTCGGCAGCTTGCAGGAAGTGCTGATCGTCGCCAGCGCCATGTCGATCCAGGACCCGCGCGAGCGTCCGCCGGAGCGTCAGCAAGCAGCGGATCAGGCCCACGCCCAGTGGAAAGACGCCGACTCGGATTTCGCCGGGCTGGTCAATCTGTGGCGCGGTTTCGAAGAGCAGCGCCAGGCGCTGACTGCCAGTCCGCTGCGTAACTGGTGCCGCAAGAATTTCCTCAATTACCTGCGCCTGCGCGAGTGGCGTGACTCCCATCGCCAATTGAGCCTGATCTGCCGCGACATGCAGTTGAGCCTCAATAAAGAGCCGGCGGACTATCCGAAACTGCACAAGGCGGTGCTGGTGGGGTTGCTCAGCCAGATCGGGCAGAAAACCGAAGACGGCGATTACCTTGGCGCCCGTCAGCGGCGCTTCTGGATTCATCCGTCCTCGGGCATCGGCAAGAAGCGCCCGCAGTGGCTGATGACGGCCGAACTGGTGGAAACCACCAAGCTATATGCGCGTATGGTCGCCAAGATCGACGCCGACTGGATCGAGCCGCTGGCCGGTCACCTGATCAAGAAAAACCACTTCGAACCCCACTGGGAGAAGAAGCGCGGTCAGGTCGTAGCGTTCGAGCAGATCACCCTGTTCGGCTTGATCGTGGTCGGGCGCCGGCCGGTGCATTACGGCCCGGTCGACCCGGTGGTGTCCCGCGAGTTGTTCATCCGCGAAGCGCTGGTGCGCGGTGAAATCCAGTCCAGGGCCAAGTGCCTGACGGCCAACAAGCAATTGCTGGAACAGCTCGACGAACTGGAAGCCAAGGCCCGCCGTCGCGACATCCTCGCCGACGAAGAAACCCTGTACGCCTTCTACGACGCGCGGCTGCCGGCGGAGATCCACCAGACCGCGACCTTCGACAGCTGGTATCGGATCAACAGCCAGAAAGACCCGCAGCTGCTGATCATGCGTGAAGAAGACGTGCTGGCCCGTGAAGCCAGTGAAGTCACTGCCCAGCACTACCCGGATACGCTGCACATCGGCGATCTGGAATTGGCCCTCAGCTACCACTTCGAACCGAATCACCCGCGCGACGGCGTGACCCTGCGCGTGCCGGCACCGTTGTTGCCGATGCTGCCGCCGGAACGCCTGGAATGGCTGGTGCCGGGTGTCATCGAGGCCAAGTGCATTGCCCTGGTGCGCAACCTGCCGAAGGCACTGCGCAAGAATTTCGTGCCAGTGCCAGACTTCGTCAAGGCGGCCTTGCAGCGCATGACCTTTGCCGAGGGTTCTCTGCCCCAGGCCCTGGGTCGCGAACTGCTGCGCATGACCGGTGCCCGCGTCAGCGATGAAGCCTGGGCCGAGGCGACACAGCAGGTCGAAAGCCATCTGCGGATGAACCTGGAAATCGTCGATGCCCAGGGCAAGTTCCTCGGTGAAGGTCGCGATCTGGCTGAACTGACTGCGCGTTTCGCCGAGGCCAGTCAAGCCGCTTTGGCCGTGCCGCAAACCGCGAAGAGCCAGCAGCCGGTGGAGCCGAAAGTGTTCGCCGCCGTGGCCGAGAAAACCCAGCAGAAGATCGCCGGGCTGTCGATGACGGTCTACCCGGCGCTGGTGGAAGAGGGCGGGACGGTCAAGGAAGGGCGTTTCTCGACCCCGGCCGAGGCCGAGTTCCAGCATCGCCGTGCCTTGCAACGCTTGCTGATGCAGCAACTGGCCGAACCTGCCAGGTTCCTGCGTGGCAAGTTGCCTGGCCTGACCGAACTTGGCCTGCTGTACCGCGACATGGGCCGCGTCGATGCGCTGGTGGAAGACATTCTGCTGGCCAGTCTCGACAGCTGCATTCTTGAGGGCGAAGACCCGCTGCCCCGTGATGGCGCCGGTCTGGCGTCCCTGGCTGAGCGCAAGCGTGGCGTCTGGACCGAGCACGCCGAGCGTGTGGCGAAGCTGACCCTGGAAATCCTCAAGCTCTGGCATGGCCTGCAAAAACGCTTCAAGGGCAAGATCGACCTGGCGCAAGCCGTGGCCCTGAACGACATCAAGCAGCAACTTAGCCACCTGGTGTATCCGGGGTTTGTCCGGGAAACGCCGATGCAGTGGCTCAAGGAATTGCCGCGTTACCTCAAGGCGATCGAGCAGCGCTTTGAAAAAATCGCTGCCCAGGTGCAGCGCGATCGGGTGTGGAGCGGTGAGTTGAGCGGGCTGTGGACGCAATACCAGACCCGCGCCAACAAACACGCCCAGGAAGGCAAGCGCGACCCGCAGTTGGAGTTGTATCGCTGGTGGCTGGAGGAATATCGGGTTTCGTTGTTCGCCCAGCAATTGGGGACCAAGGTGCCGATCTCCGACAAGCGATTGAACAAGCAGTGGTCGCAAGTCGAACCCTGAACCCGACTACTTCGCGACTCCTATGATCCACTGTAGGAGCTGCCGAAGGCTGCGATCTTTTGATTTTTAAAACCTAGATCAACAGATCGCAGCCTTCGGCAGCTCCTACAGAGATTGTGTGGTATCGGCTTTGGTGCGTCATCCAGCAAAAAGGGGCCAAACCCCTAGGTTTATGGCAAACTTCGCGCCTATAAACGCCGGCCCCGCGGTTTTGAGCCTTCACGGTCTCGGGCAGGTCGGAATAAAGCGATGCCAGGTTTTCGTCCCACGGATGGGAATAGACCCTTTGTGTGTTGGTACGAAGGTACCAATGCTTTCTGCCTGAACAGATTAGAGACACGACCATGCATAACGTCGTCATCAGCGGCACCGGCCTGTACACCCCGGCCAACAGCATCTCCAACGAAGAGCTGGTGCAGTCTTTCAATACTTACGTCGCGCAATTCAACGCCGACAACGCCGACGCTATCGCGCGCGGCGAAGTGGAAGCATTGACCGAGTCCAGCGCCGCGTTCATCGAAAAAGCTTCCGGCATCAAGAGCCGCTTTGTCATGGACAAGAAAGGCATCCTCGACCCGCAACGCATGGCCCCGCGCCTGCCGGAGCGTTCCAACGACGAGTGGTCGGTGCTTTGCCAAATGGCTATCGGCGCTGCCGAACAAGCCTTGCAGCGTGCCGGCAAGACCGCCGCGGACATCGACGGCGTGATCGTCGCCTGTTCCAACCTGCAACGTGCCTACCCGGCCATTGCCATCGAAGTCCAGGAAGCGCTGGGCATCCAGGGTTTCGGTTTCGACATGAACGTGGCGTGCTCGTCCGCAACCTTCGGTATCCAGACTGCCGCCAACAGCGTTCAACTGGGCCAGGCCCGGGCAGTCCTGATGGTCAACCCGGAAGTCTGCACCGGCCACTTGAACTTCCGTGACCGCGACAGCCACTTCATCTTCGGTGACGCTGCCACTGCGGTGATCATCGAGCGTGCCGACCTGGCGACGTCCAGGTACCAGTTCGATATCGTCAGTACCAAGCTGCTGACCAAGTTCTCCAACAACATCCGCAACAACTTCGGCTTCCTCAACCGCGCGGCGGAAGAGGGCATCGGCGCCAAGGATAAGCTGTTCGTGCAGGAAGGCCGTAAGGTGTTCAAGGAAGTCTGCCCGCTGGTTGCCGAGCTGATCAGTGAGCATCTGCAAGAGAACCAGCTCAACGTCAGCGACGTGAAGCGTTTCTGGCTGCACCAGGCCAACCTCAGCATGAACCACCTGATCGTCAAGAAACTGCTGGGTCGCGACGCCACCGAACAGGAAGCGCCGGTGATTCTCGACACCTACGCCAACACCAGTTCCGCCGGTTCCGTGATTGCGTTCCACAAGAATCAGGACGATCTGGCCGCCGGTTCGCTGGCCGTGCTCAGTTCGTTCGGTGCCGGTTATTCGATTGGTAGCGTGTTGCTGCGCAAGCGCTGAGTCTGCGGCTTAAAAAGATCGCAGCCTGCGGCAGCTCCTACGGGACTGGATTTCAACGTGATATCGCGGTGAATCCGCTCTGTGTAGGAGCTGCCGAAGGCTGCGATTTTTTTGCGGGAGAGAAAACAGTCTCGCGTTGATGCATCGGAGGATGATGGGGACCGACACATCAACAGCCAGGCTGTAAAAGGGGCCCGGGCTTCCTTGCCCGAGTCGTGTAGCGGGGTGAATCAGAACTTGGCTTCGGCATCCAGTTGCAGGGTGTTGATGTCCGAATCCTTCTTGTTGATGTTGGCGTTGGTCTGGTCCGAGGTCGCCATGAAGTAGGTCGCGCCCAGGGCAAAGTTCTTGTCCAGGTCGTAGCTCACTTTCAGCTTGCTGCCGCGCGAACCGGTGTAGCCGTTGGCGAAGTCGGAGTCGGTGAAGGCACCCACCACAGCGTTACGCTGCACGTCGCGGTAGTTGTAGTCCACGTTGAAGCCGTAGAGCTTGGACTTCACGCCGGCCAGCCAGCCGGTGTCCTGGTCGTTGCTGGCATCGGTGTTGTTGACGTACTGACCGTAGATCGACAGCGGTACTGGCAGGTTGCTGAAGTCCAGCTGACCAAAGCCTTCGTACAGTTTGAACTGCTCGCCCGGGCTGTTGCCGTTGACGGCCAGTGCGCATGGCGCGGTGACGGTACCCGAGGTAGGGCAAGCGCTGCTGTCGTCGTTGTCATAGGCGTAGAGACTGCCGCCCAAGGTCATTTTCATGCTGTCGGTGATGGCGAAGCGCGCACCCAACTGGCCGGCGTACAGACGCAGGTCGTGCTTGAACTGCACGCCTTCGCCGTCGACGTTGTCCTTGAGGGTGTAGTGACCGGCGCTACCGAACAGCTCGGTGCTGCCGCTCAGTGGGTATTTGTAGGTGACGGCCAGACCTTCCGGGTTGATGTCGCTATCCCAGATGATGTCGCCCATGCTCACCCATTGTTGCGGCATCTTGCCGCCAACCAGGTGCAGGTTCTTGATCGCGTCCGGGTGGTAGTCGATGTAACCCTGGTCCAGCCAGATCTGCTTCTTGTCGAAGTAGTTGTTCAGGTCCTGGTTGGTCGAGCGAGCGTCGTCGTTGCTGCCGGTGGCGATACGGATACCGGTGTCGACCTGCGGGTTGATTTCGCTGTAGGCACCCAGGCGGGCACGAATGCGCTGACGGTCCTGGTCCTTGTTGTTTGGCACGCCATCGTTGTGCACGGTTTCTTGACGGAAGCGTACGTCACCCTTGAACTGGGTCTTTGCCGCCCATGCAAGCTTCTGGTCGAAAGCGCTCAGTGTGTCGGTTTTCTTCGCGGTGGCCGCGATTTGCTCGTTGGTCTCTTGCTGAGCCTGACGGGCGATCTGCTGGTCTTTCTGATCCCTGGCCAGCTCGGCTTGCAGTTCGCTGTACTGCGCGTTGGTGATCGAGCCGTTAGCCTTGAGCATGTCGAGCAGTTTGGCGTCGACTGCGGCACTGGCCGGAACACTCATGGCCAGCAACAGGCCACCGCACAAGGCCGCCGCAGTTTTCATGGAAGCAAGACGCATATCAATCTCCGAAGATGAGAGGGGATGACAGAGCCATCCGGGACACAACCGACCGTAAGGGGCGGAAAACAGTGGCCGGGTATAACCCGACGCTCTAAAAACAGGCGCCAGTATCGCGATGGTTTATTACAGACCGGTGGCAATGTGATGTCATGTCGGTGACGATACAAAGTCGCCGTGAACTATTGAGTTAGAACACTGCCGTCGTTTTGCCCGTGTGCATTGCAGAGCGATAGGCGATACTCGCGGGGCTTTCACGCCATGAAGAGTGAGGATGGTGATGCCGTTGCAACGCCTGCAAAAACTGTCAGAAATCGCCCCGCAGACGTGGGACGCACTGGTGCCCGAGACTCAGCCTTTTCTGCGTCACGCTTTTTTGAGTGCACTGGAAGACAGCGGCAGCGTCGGACCCCATACAGGCTGGCAGCCCGAGCATTTATTGCACGTCGAAGGAGATCGACTGATCGCCGCGCTGCCTGGTTACCGCAAGTGGCATTCCTACGGCGAGTACGTGTTCGATCACGCCTGGGCCGATGCCTGTGAACGTGCCGGCATCGACTACTATCCCAAACTGTTGAGCGCGGTGCCGTTCAGTCCCGTCACGGGACCACGGCTGTTGGCGGCCACGGTCGAAGACGGTTTCGAGTTGTTGAAAAGCCTGCCGGGCTACCTTGAGCTTGAAGGGCTCTCCAGCGCCCACATCAACTTCACCGATCTGTTCACCGACGCGGCACTGAGCGAGCAACCGGGCTGGCTGCAGCGCGTTGGCTGTCAATACCACTGGCAGAATCGCGGCTACCGGGATTTCCAGGACTTCCTCGATGTGCTCAGTTCACGCAAGCGTAAACAGATGCGCAAGGAGCGCGAACAGGTGGCGGGGCAGGGCTTCGATTTCGAATGGCTCGAAGGTCGGGAACTGAGCCAGGCGCAATGGGATTTCGTTTATGCCTGCTACGCCAATACTTACGCAGTGCGCCGGCAAGCGCCGTATCTGACCCGGGAGTTTTTCAGCCTGTTGGCCGAACGCATGCCGGAGTCGATTCGCGTTGTATTGGCCAGGCAAGGTTCACGGCCGGTGGCGATGGCGTTCAGTCTGGTGGGGGGCGACAGCTTTTATGGGCGTTACTGGGGATGCCTGGCGGAGTTCGATCGCCTGCATTTCGAGACCTGTTTCTACCAAGGCATGGACTATGCCATTGCCAACGGTTTCCAGCGTTTTGATGCCGGTGCCCAGGGCGAGCACAAGTTGATTCGCGGATTCGAGCCAGTCATTACCCATTCCTGGCACTACTTGCGACATCCGGGATTGAAAGCGGCGGTGAAAGACTTTCTGGAGCAGGAACGCCTGGGAGTGCTGGCTTATGCAGAGGATGCGAAGTCAGCCTTGCCTTATCGACAAGGCTGATCTTCAGCGTTTCAGCTTTCTTCCTTGCCCAGCCAGCGATACAGCACGCCGCCGGCCACTGCGCCGAGTAGCGGTGCGACCCAGAACATCCACAGTTGTTGAATCGCCCAGCCGCCGACGATCAATGCCGGGCCGGTGCTGCGCGCCGGGTTGACCGAGGTGTTGGTGACCGGGATCGAGATCAGGTGGATCAGCGTCAGCCCCAGGCCAATGGCAATCGGCGCCAGTCCTGCCGGTGCACGCTTGTCGGTGGCGCCGAGGATGATCAGGATGAACATCGCGGTCATCACCAGTTCACAGACAAACCCTGCCGCCATCGAGTAGCCGCCAGGGGAGTGTTCGCCGTAGCCGTTGGACGCCAGGCCTCCCGCCAGTTCGAAACCGGGTTTGCCGCTGGCAATGAAGTACAGCAGGGCGGCGGCAATCACGCCGCCGATGACCTGGGCAATGATGTAGGCCGGCAATTCCCTGGCCGGAAATCGCCCACCCACCACCAGGCCGAGAGATACCGCGGGATTGAGATGACAGCCGGAAATATGGCCGATGGCGAAAGCCATGGTCAGCACGGTCAGGCCAAACGCGAAGGACACCCCGAGCAGGCCGATCCCCACCTCCGGAAAAGCCGCGGCCAACACCGCGCTGCCGCAACCACCCAACACCAGCCAGAACGTACCTACCAACTCAGTCGCCGAACGTTTTAACAGAGACATAAGAGAGTGCCCTTTCGAGATTATGCTGCCTTGAGCATCCAGCCGATGGACTGCAGAACCATCTCCAGAACGTTGGAGTGAGTACAGCACGGTTTTTTCATAATTCCAGCAGGCATAAAAAACCGCCAGGCCCCGTTGTTGACGGGGCCTGGCGGATATCTGTGATCGATCTGCTTCACTGGGGGACCCTGTGGGAGCGAGCTTGCTCGCGATAGCGGTGGACCAGGCAACATTGCTGTCGACTGACACTCCGTCTTCGCGAGCAAGCCCGCTCCCACAGGTTTTGTGGCCGCCGCAATACTCAATCGATCCCGACAAAACCACCGGTCTGGTGTTGCCACAACCGCGCATACAACCCGCCATGGGCGAGCAGTTCGGCGTGGGTTCCGGTTTCGGCGATCTTGCCGTTTTCCAGCACCACCAGCCGGTCCATCCGGGCGATGGTCGAGAGCCGGTGAGCGATGGCTATCACGGTTTTGCCCTGCATCAGGGTTTCGAGGCTTTCCTGGATCGCTGCTTCGACTTCCGAGTCCAGTGCCGAGGTGGCCTCGTCCATGATCAGGATCGGCGCGTCCTTGAGCAGTACCCGGGCGATGGCGATGCGCTGGCGCTGGCCGCCGGAGAGTTTCACCCCGCGCTCACCGACGTGGGCATCGAAACCGGTGCGGCCTTCACCGTCCGACAGTGATGGAATGAAACCGTCGGCCCGGGCCTTGTGCACCGCTTCCCAGAGTTGCGCGTCAGTGGCGTCGGGTTTGCCGTACAGCAGGTTGTCGCGGATCGAGCGGTGCAGCAGCGAGGTGTCCTGGGTGATCATGCCGATGCGTTCGCGCAGGCTTTCCTGGCTGACGTCGGCGATGTTCTGGCCGTCGATCAGGATGCGTCCACCTTCAACGTCGTACAGGCGCAGCAGCAGGTTCACCAGGGTCGATTTGCCGGCGCCGGACGGGCCGATCAGGCCGATTTTCTCGCCAGCCTTGATGGTCAGGTTGAGGTCGCCGATGATCCCGCTCTGCTTGCCGTAGTGGAAATCCACCTGTTCGAAGCGCACTTCGCCACGGGCCACCGCCAGGGGTTTGGCCTGGTCGCGGTCAGTGATGCCGACCGGTTGCGAGATGGTCTGCAGACCGTCCTGCACCATGCCGATGTTTTCGAAGATGCCGGTCACCACCCACATGATCCAGCCGGACATGTTGACGATGCGGATCACCAGGCCGGTGGCCAGGGCAATCGCCCCGACGCTGATCAACGACTGTGTCCACAACCACAGGGCCAGGCCGGTGGTGCAGACGATCAGCAAGCCGTTCATGCTGGTGATGACCACGTCCATGCTGGTGACCACGCGGCCGGCCAGTTGCGCTTTTTCGGTCTGCTCCTTGATGGCTTCGCGGGCGTATTGCTGTTCGAAGTTGGTGTGGGCGAACAGTTTCAGGGTGGTGATGTTGGTGTAGCCGTCGACAATCCGCCCCATGAGTTTGGAGCGCGCATCGGACGCCACCACCGAGCGATCCTTGACCCGTGGCACGAAATAGCAAAGGGCGGCGATGAAGGCGAAGATCCATGTCAGCAGCGGGATCATCAGGCGCCAGTCGGCTTCGGCGAACAGCACCAGGGAACTGATGGCGTAGATCAGCACATGCCACAACGCATCCACCGCCTGCACGGCGGAATCGCGCAGTGAGTTGCCGGTTTGCATGATGCGTTGGGCGATGCGCCCGGCGAAGTCGTTCTGGAAGAAATTCAGGCTCTGCTTGAGCACGTAGCTGTGGTTTTGCCAGCGGATCATGCTGGTCATGCTGGGACTCAGGGTCTGGTGCACCAGCAGGTCATGCAGGCCGACAAATATGGGGCGCAGCACCAGCGCAACCACCACCATCCAGGTCAGTTCGAGGGCATGATCCTGGAACAGACTGACGTTTGGCGTGCCTTGGGCCAGGTCGATGATGCGGCTCAGGTAGCTGAACAGCGCCACCTCGATCAAAGCACCAATCAGGCCGACGATCAGCAGGGCGGCGAAGCTCGGCCAGACCTGCTTGAGGTAATAAGTGTAGAAAGGGAAAACCCGGTCCGGCGGAGACGCCGTCGGTGCTTCACGGAAAACATCGATCAGTTTTTCAAAGCGGCGATAAAGCATTGGTTGTTCACCCGCGAACGGGCTCTCCTTTTAACGTGTTGAGCGTTGCCGGCAGACACCGGCAACGGCTCGGACATCCTTGTCCAGCTTAGTCTCAGTCGATGCGCTTGGCCGACTTGATGAACACCGGGTCCGCCGGCACGTCTTTCATGCCGCCACGGGCGGTGGTTGGCGAGTTGACGATGATGTCCACTACGTCCATGCCTTTGACCACTTTGCCGAACACCGCGTAGCCGTCGCCCTGGTCAAGGAAGTCGTTGTCCTTGACGTTGATGAAGAACTGGCTGGTGGCCGAGTCAGGCACCGACGTACGGGCCATGGACAAGGTGCCGCGCACGTTATGCAGGCCGTTCTTCGATTCGTTCTTGATCGGTGCGTTGGTGTCTTTTTGCTGCATCTGTTGAGTGAATCCGCCGCCCTGGACCATGAAGCCCGGGATCACCCGGTGGAAAATCGTGTTGTTGTAGAAGCCTTTGTCGACGTACTCAAGAAAATTCTTGGTACTGATCGGGGCCTTGACCGCGTCCAGTTCGATTTCGATCTGGCCGTTGGTGGTGTCCAGCAGCACATGCGGTGCCTTTTCCGGCGTCGCGGCCATCAGGTTGGCGGCAAACAGGACGGAGCCTGCGGCGAGGGCGATTTTTTTCAGCATGGGTCAGTGATCCTGAGTGGTGGTATCGACTGCGGTCAGAAACTCCAGCAGTGTTTGGTTGAAGTGTTCCGGCTGGTCCAGCGGCGTGGCGTGGCGTGAATCGGCGATCACCACCAGCCGCGCGTCGGGCAGCAGTTTTACGTAGTTTTCCTTCAGCGCCACCGGCGTGTAGTCACGGTCGGCGCTGACGATGAGGGTTGGACAGGTGACCTTCGAAAGTCGTTCCTGAACCCCCCAGCCGACAATGGCGTTGAAGCTGGCGAGATAAGCATGTTTGTCGTTTTTTGCCCAGCGCTCGGCCATTTTTTGTCGCAAGTCGGCCTGCTCGGGTTTCGGGAACAGCTTGCCGCCCAGCGCCTTGCCGATGGTACCCAGGCTAAGGGCGCGCATCAGGCTCCAGCGCTTGAACCACTGCCAGTAATCGTCGCGGCTGCGCAGTTTGACCTCTGGCGCGCTGTTGACGATGCATAGGCTTTTGAGCAGTTGTGGCTGATCCACGCCCAGTTGGAAGCCGATCATGCCGCCCATGGACAGGCCGACATAATGTGCCGGACCGAGATTGAGGTGTTCGATCAATGCAATCAGGTCGGCGCTGAATCCGGCAATGCTGTAGCGCTCCCGGGGTTTGTCCGAACGGCCGTGACCGCGCACATCCGGGACGATCACCCGGTAGCGGGTGGCCAGTGTCGGGATCTGTTTTTCCCAGTCCAGGGTGCTGGAGCCCAGGCCATGGACCAGCAGCAGCGGCGTGCCGTGGCCATATTCCTCATAGTGCAGGTTGCAACCTTCGTGTTCGAAATAGGCCATGCATACACTCCGTGTCAGGCTTGTTCGGGGGCGGCGAACGGTGCGTCCAGTGGTGCGGTGTCAAAGGTACGCAGCAGTTCGATGAGAATCTGCGTGGCCGGCCCCAGCGGTTTGTCCTTGTTCGAATACAGGTAGAAGCTCGGGTTACGGCTGCCGCCCTGATCCAACGGTAGCAGCTTGAGCGTGCCTTCCTTGAGTTCCCGTTCGATCATGTGCCTGGGCAGCCAGGCAAAACCCAGGCCGCTGCTGACGAAGGTCGCGGCGGTGGCCAGGCTGCCGACGGTCCAGCGCTGTTCGGCGCCGAGCCAGCCGACGTCCCGCGGTTGCTGGCGGCCTGAGTCGCGGATCACCACCTGCATCTGGCTTTCCAGGTCCTGGAAGCTCAGTTCGCGGTTGAGGCGGTGCAAGGGATGCTCCGGGTGGGCGACTGCGACGAACTCGACGTCGCTCAATTCCGCGCCCAGGTAACCGGGAATACTGAAGCCCGTGATGGCCAGGTCGGCCACGCCTTCGAGCAAGACTTCCTCCACCCCCGACAGCACTTCCTCACGCAGGCGCACCCGGCAGCCACGGCTTTGCGGCATGAACGCGGTCAAGGCGCGGACGAGGCGGGCGCTTGGGTAGGCGGCATCGACCACCAGGCGCACTTCGGCTTCCCAACCCTGCTCCATGTGATGGGCCAGGTCTTCGAGCTGGCTGGCCTGTTTCACCAGTTGCCGGGAGCGGCGCAACAACACCCCGCCGGCTTCGGTCAGTACGGCTTTGCGTCCGTCGATGCGCAGCAACGGCACGCCAAGTTGATCCTGCATGCGGGCCACGGTGTAGCTGACTGACGATTGCGAGCGATGCAGCGCCTCGGCGGCCTGGGCGAAACCACCGTGATCGACCACGGCCTGCAGCGTTCGCCATTGATCAAGGGTCACGCGGGGCGCTTTCATGTTGAGCTCCTCTTGTCCTAAGCTGGCAGCCCTTACTGGAGGCTGCCGAATGAAAAAAATCTGTTGTGTGCTGCTGGCGCTGCTGCCGCTGACAGCGTTTGCTTATCCGATTGATGTGCAGAAGAACCTCAACGGAATGAAGATAGACTTTGAAACCTTCGACACCGACAGCGATATCGGCTCCATCCGGGTCGCCAACTACGGCGACGTCGATGCGAGCTGCAAGGCGGTTTTCAGCAATGGCCCGGAAGCCCCCCGCACTCGCAAGATCGATGTACCGGCCGGCAAACACAAAAACGCCACGGCCAAATTCAGCCGCAACATCATCAAATTGCGCATCGAGCTGACCTGCACCCCGAAATGACGCCTGGCTCTTCTGTGGGAGCGAGCCCGCTCTCACAGGGTATGCAGAGCTTATAAACGAATTTCTTGATGTGTTATAGCAGTTATTTGCGCTTTTTCATCGATATGACTCTGTTTAACCTTCACTCCATCGACCTACCGCATTCTCAGATGGAGGCTACATCCCATGTCCCGCGTTCTGATCATCGAAAGCAGTGCCCGTCAGCAAGACTCGGTTTCCCGCCAGTTGACCCAAACCTTCATCAGCCAGTGGAAAGCCGCTCACCCGAATGACCAGATCACCGTCCGGGACCTGGCCGTCAAGCCCGTGCCGCACCTGGACATCAACCTGCTGGGTGGCTGGATGAAGCCCGCCGAGCAGCGCAGCGACATCGAGCAGGCGTCCCTGGAGCGTTCCAACCAGTTGACCGATGAATTGCTCGCTGCCGACGTACTGGTCATGGCCGCGCCCATGTACAACTTTGCGATCCCCAGCACCCTGAAAGCCTGGCTCGACCATGTGCTGCGTGCCGGCGTGACCTTCAAGTACACCGAGACCGGTCCGCAAGGCCTGCTCAGCGGCAAGCGTGCCTATGTGTTGACGGCTCGCGGCGGCATCTATGCCGGCAGCACCGCCGATCACCAGGAACCGTACCTGCGCCAGGTCATGGGCTTCATCGGCATCCACGACGTGACGTTCATCCACGCCGAAGGCATGAACCTGGGCGGCGACTTCCAGGAGAAAGGCCTGAACCAGGCGAACGCCAAGCTTTCGCAAGTGGCCTGACGGTTAATCGCCAGATAATCGCTGGATGGTCTAGTGACCTGGCGCAACCCTTCAAGCCTGTACGCGCATCGAACCTCCCTTCGCACTGGTTGCTCCTGAGTGCCCTGGCCCGATTGAACGCTTTAGCGAGATCGGGCTTTTTTTTGCCTGCGATCTGACGAACACCTGCAAAACCCTGTGGGAGCGAGCTTGCTCGCGATTGCGGTGTGTCAGACAAGGTGTTGTCGACTGACACTCAGTCATCGCGAGCAAGCTCGCTCCCACAAGGAATTTGTATTATTTGGGTGTTCGCGATCAGCAGCAAAAACCGCTATCGTCGCCGCCATTCGAAATGAGGCGAGCATGGGCTATCTACTTTTTGTCACGCTGATCCAGGCGTTTTCCTTCAGTTTGATCGGCGAATACCTGGCCGGTCATGTCGACAGTTACTTCGCCGTGCTGGTACGCGTGTTGCTGGCGGGGCTGGTGTTCATCCCGCTGACCCGCTGGCGTTCGGTGGAGCCGGCATTCATGCGCGGCATGCTGTTGATCGGCGCGTTGCAGTTCGGCGTGACCTATGTCTGCCTGTACCTGAGCTTTCGCGTACTGACGGTGCCGGAAGTGTTGCTGTTCACCATCCTCACGCCGCTGCACGTGACCCTGATCGAGGATGCGCTCAATCGTCGTTTCAATCCATGGGCCCTGGTCGCGGCTCTGGTGGCGGTGGCGGGGGCGGCGGTGATTCGCTTTGACCGGATCAACCCGGACTTCTTCATGGGCTTCCTGTTGCTGCAACTGGCCAACTTCACCTTCGCTGCCGGGCAGGTGCTCTACAAACATCTGGTCGCGCGTCATCCGAGCGATCTGCCGCATTACCGTCGCTTCGGCTTCTTCTACCTCGGTGCTCTGGCGGTGGTGTTGCCGGCGTTTCTGTTGTTCGGCAAACAGGACTTCCTGCCTGAAGCACCGTTGCAATGGGGCGTGCTGCTGTTCCTCGGACTGGTCTCGACCGCTTTGGGTCTTTACTGGTGGAACAAGGGGGCGTGTCTGGTCAGCGGCGGGACCCTGGCGGTGATGAACAACCTGCATGTGCCAGTGGGGCTGCTGATCAATCTGCTCATCTGGAATCAGCACGAAGAACTGGGGCGGTTGTTGCTCGGCGGTTCGGTGATTTTGCTGGCGGTGTGGATCAGTCGGTTGGGCGTACGCCAGCCTGTGGCCATTCACTAAACCCTGGGTAACCCTATACCTCTGTGGGAGCGAGCTTGCTCGCGATAGCGGTGGATCAGGCAACATCTTCGTCGACTGACACTCCGCTTTCGCGAGCAAGCCCGCTCCCACAATAGATTGCGCGATCTTCGAAAATCACTTCGGCGCCAGTTGCCCCACCAGAAACTCGATAAACGCCCGGGTCTTCTGTGGCACCCGCCGCGCCGACGAATACACCGCATTGATGGTGATCGCCGGGGCCTGCCATTCACACAGCACTGGCACCACTCGCCCGGCCGCCAGCGCATCCTCGACGATGAAGTCGGGCAGCAGGGCGATGCCCATGCCGGCTTCGGCGGCCTGGGCGAGCAGGTCGCCGTTGTTGGCGTGGAGTGGGCCGGTGACGTTCACCCGTTGGGTTTCCTTGCCATTGCACAGTTGCAGGCTGACACCGCTCTGCAGATACCCGTAGTTCAGGCATTGATGGGCGCGCAGATCCTGCGGAGTCTGCGGAACGCCCGCGCGCTCGAGATAAGCCGGGGATGCCACCATGATGCGTGGTGCGGGTGCCAGTTGCCGGGCGATCATCGTCGAGTCGGGCATGCTGGCGATACGGATGGTCACGTCAAACCCGCCCCGCACCGGGTCGACCTGCTGGTCGCTGAGCACCAGTTGCAACTCGATGTTCGGGTGCTGTTCGTGAAACAGCGGAATCAATGGCCCCAGCCGCCGAAGACCGAACGACATCGGCGCATTGACCCGCAACACACCGCGTAACTCACCGATGCCGTCACGGGCGCGTTGCTCGGCCTCGTCCAATGCCGCCAACACCTCCCGTGCAGCATCGAAATACTCGGCCCCGGCTTCGGTCAGGTGCAGGCTGCGGGTGGTGCGTTGCAGCAATTGCACACCGATGGCTTCTTCCAGCGCCTGAATCTGTTTGCTGACTTTCGAGCGCGGCACATCCATGGCCCGGGCGGCTGCGGCGAAGCCGTTCTCGCCGACCGTGACGACGAAGGCGCGCATGCATTCGATGCGATCCATATTGTCCCTTTTTTAGAATCAATGTTTCTCGATTTTAGGTAATTGTCCCTTTTATCGCCAGCCCCTAAAGTGACATCCAAGCCGACAACAACGCCGCAGAAGGCACGGTCGACTACCCCCTCACCCATTCGAAGTATCGACATCAAAAGGAACGCGCCATGTCTATTCGTGAACTGCTCAACCCAACCAACTCCGCCCTGATCCTGATCGACCACCAGCCGCAAATGGCTTTCGGCGTGCAGTCCATCGACCGTCAGACCCTGAAGAACAACACCGTGGGCCTGGCCAAGGCGGCGAAGATCTTCAACGTGCCGACCATCTACACCTCGGTCGAAACCGAAAGCTTCAGCGGTTACATCTGGCCCGAATTGCTGGCTGTGCACCCGGATCAAAAGCCGATCGAACGCACTTCGATGAACTCCTGGGAAGACAAGGCACTGGTAGACGCGGTGAAAGCCACCGGTCGCAAGAAGCTGATCATTGCCGCGCTGTGGACCGAGGTGTGCCTGACTTTTCCGGCATTGGAAGCCCTGGCTGAAGGCTATGAGGTGTACATCGTCACCGACGCCTCCGGCGGCACCAGCAAGGAAGCCCATGACATGTCGGTGCAACGGATGATTCAGGCCGGCGCGGTGCCGGTGACCTGGCAACAAGTGTTGCTCGAGTACCAGCGTGACTGGGCGCACAAGGATACTTACGAGGCGGTGATGGAACTGGTGCTGGAACACAGCGGCGCGTACGGCATGGGCGTGGATTACGCCTACACCATGGTGCACAAGGCACCGCAGCGGCAGGTGAAGTAACCCGCAAATTCTGAAAACGATGTAACCCTTGTGGGAGCGGGCTCTTGTGGCGAGGGAGCTTGCTCCCGCTCGGCTGCGCAGCAGTCGTAGTACCAGCCGACCGTGGTTGTCTGAAGGAACCGGACTGCAGTCATTGGGACAGCTTCGCTGTCCAGCGGGAGCAAGCTCCCTCGCCACACAAACCCCACATTTGTTTTTGTGGTGTTACACCCTGCGTTTTTCGGCTTCGGGAAGATGGCTCGCGCCCAGTACCGCCGGCAATATCCCCGCACGCAAATCCGATCCGCTCGGCTGCTGATACAGGTTCAACCCGAACTCCGGCAGCACCGCCAGCAGGTAGTCGAAAATATCCCCCTGGATCCGCTCGTAGTCGGCCCACGCCGTGGTGCCGGTGAAACAGTAGATTTCCAGCGGAATACCCTGGGCCGTGGTCTGCATCTGACGCACCATGCAGGTCATGTTCGGCTGGATCCCCGAATGACTCTTCAGGTAGGCCAGCGCATAGGCGCGGAAAGTGCCGATGTTGGTCATCCGCCGACGGTTGGCCGACATGGCCGCGACGTTGCCCTGGGCTTCGTTCCAGGCCTTGAGTTCGGCCTGTTTGCGGGTCATGTAGTCGGTGAGCAAGTGCACCTGGGACAGCTTCTGTTCTTCGTCGTCACGCAGAAAGCGTACGCCGCTGGCGTCGATGAACAGGCTGCGTTTGATTCGGCGGCCACCGGAAGCCTGCATGCCGCGCCAGTTCTTGAACGACTCCGACATCAGGCGCCAGGTCGGGATCGAGACAATGGTCTTGTCGAAGTTCTGCACCTTGACCGTGTGCAGCGTGATGTCTACCACATCGCCGTCGGCGCCCACCTGGGGCATCTCGATCCAGTCGCCGACCCGCAGCATGTCATTGCTGGTCAGTTGCACGCTGGCGACGAACGACAGCAGCGTGTCCTTGTAGACCAACAGGATCACCGCCGACATGGCGCCCAGGCCTGACAGTAGCAACAGCGGCGAGCGATCGATCAGTGTGGCGACGATGATGATCGCGCCAAACACGTACAGCACCATTTTCGCCAATTGCACATAGCCTTTGATCGAGCGGGTGCGGGCGTGCTCGGTGCGGGCGTAGATGTCCAGCAGGGCGTTGAGCAGGGCGCTGACCGCCAGCAGCAGAAACAGGAAGGTGAAGGACAGTGCGACGTTGCCGAGGAAATTCAGGCTGGTTTTGCTCAGGTCCGGCACCAGATTGAGGCCGAACTGGATCACCAGTGAAGGGGTGATCTGCGCCAGGCGATGGAACACCTTGTTCTGTAGGAAATCATTGACCCAGTGCAGGGCCGGCTGGCGGCTGAGCATTTTTGCCGCGTGCAGAATGAGGTAACGCGCCACCCGTCCGAGGAACAGCGCAATCGCCAATAGCAGCAACAGCGACAGGCTGGAGTGCACGAGCGGGTGCTGGTCGAGGGCACCCCAAAGGTCCAGGACGTTGGTCCAGAGCTGTTTGATATCCATGGTTGAAACGATTCTTCTATAAGGCGCGAGAGGGGATTAGAGCATTTAAGACGCTTTGTATTACGTTTCGGGAAAAATCAGGCAACAAAAAACCAACTGTTTACCGCCATTTGTATAAAGAAACTCGGCCTGAGCGCTCGAAACCGTTACCCTATGCAGCTGTTTTTTTGCATTTCTTCGAGGTAGCACCCGTGTTTTCCCAATTCGCCCTGCACGAACGCCTGCTCAAAGCCGTGGCCGAGCTGAAATTTGTCGAGCCAACGCCTGTGCAAGCCGCGGCCATCCCGCTGGCGCTCCAGGGGCGTGACCTGCGGGTGACGGCGCAAACCGGTAGCGGTAAAACCGCTGCATTCGTTTTGCCGATTCTCAACCGTCTGATCGGCCCGGCGAAAATCCGCGTCAGCATCAAGACCCTGATCCTGCTGCCGACCCGCGAACTGGCCCAGCAGACCTTGAAGGAAGTTGAACGCTTCTCGCAGTTCACCTTCATCAAGTCCGGCCTGATCACCGGCGGTGAAGACTTCAAGGTCCAGGCCGCCATGCTGCGCAAGGTACCCGACATTCTGATCGGTACCCCGGGCCGGATGATCGAGCAATTGAACGCCGGCAACCTCGACTTGAAAGAAGTTGAAGTGCTGGTGCTCGACGAAGCCGACCGTATGCTCGACATGGGCTTCGCCGACGACGTTCAGCGTCTGGTGGACGAGTGCACCAACCGTCAGCAGACCATGCTGTTCTCCGCCACCACCGGTGGTTCGGGCTTGCGCGAGATGATCGCCAAGGTCCTGAACAACCCTGAGCACTTGCAGCTCAACGCGGTCAGCCAGCTGAACGAAACCACTCGCCAGCAAATCATCACCGCTGACCACAACCAGCACAAAGAACAGATCGTCAACTGGTTGCTGGCCAACGAGACCTACCAGAAAGCCATCGTGTTCACCAACACCCGGGCCATGGCCGACCGCATCTACGGCCGCCTGGTGGCGCAGGAATACAAGGCGTTCGTGCTGCACGGCGAGAAAGACCAGAAGGATCGCAAGCTGGCGATCGACCGCCTGAAGCAGGGTGGCGTGAAAATCCTCGTGGCCACCGACGTCGCAGCCCGTGGTCTGGACGTGGACGGCCTGGACCTGGTGATCAACTTCGACATGCCGCGCAGCGGTGATGAGTACGTGCACCGTATCGGTCGTACCGGTCGCGCCGGCAACGATGGCTTGGCCATCTCGCTGATCTGCCACGGCGACTGGAACCTGATGTCGAGCATCGAGCGCTACCTCAAGCAGAGCTTCGAGCGCCGCACCATCAAGGAAGTCAAAGGCACCTACGGCGGACCGAAAAAGGTCAAGGCCTCGGGCAAGGCTGTTGGCGTGAAGAAGAAAAAGACCGACGCCAAGGGCGACAAGAAAAAAACTGCCGCCAAGACCCCGACCAAGCGCAAGAGCGCCAACCGGCCCAAGAGCGATTCCCTGGTCAGCAAGGACGGCATGGCCCCACTCAAGCGCCGCAAGCCGGAAGCACCGGCGGCTGAGTAAGTCGTTGTAGACGATCAGTGAAAAACCCGGACGGTGTCCGGGTTTTTTTATCCCTGGTGTTTTATCAGCCTTCGGCTTTCTTCTCGGCAGACTCCAGTTCCTTCAAGCGCTGGTCGATCAACTGGCACTTGTCCGGCAGGTCCTTGGCGGCAGTGCCCAGATCCATCTTCTGCAACTCATCATTGATCTCCTTGGCCTTGGTCGGATTTTGCTCGGTGAGCCTTGCCACTTCCCGGGCCAGTTGCTCGCGCTTGGCAGTGGCTTCGTCGGGGGTGCAGGCCCAGGCGGGCAGGGCGCAGGCGAGGGTGATAGCGAGGGTCAGCTTGCTCAGGGTTTTCATAAGCGTCCTCTGTTCCGGCAACGGCAGATATCCGGTTGAGGGGACAACGGCAAGAAAAGTTCAGCCGAGGTGGCGGATAAGTCTGGTATAGCGTGGCCAACAAAAAACCGGACAATGTCCGGTTTTTCTACACTCGGCAAAGTGATGAAAGAGTCGATCCCGTTTACTCAAGTCTCGATCACTTGACCGCAATGAATCCTCTTTCCATCGAGATATGCTTGTTTCCATATTTATGAAAAATCGGTACTACCCGTGCCGAGGCACTGCAGACTTTCTGTAACAGGTCGATGGGACGCTGGCCCATGGCAGCAATCTCCCACTCAGCGCCTTTCAAGAACGGCACGCCATAATGGAAGCTTCCAACTGTTGAGAAGCCGATCTCATGTAACGTTTTTTCGATGAGTTCCCTGGAGTGAAATACGTGTTTCGACCAGTTTTCAGGGCACCAGTTTTTCCACAGTTGCGCGCCAACAGCTTCCATGTTCGGCATCGAAAAAAGCAGCCTGCCGTTACTTTTCAAGGCGGAAAATGATTTCTCAAGCATAGGCCTTGGATCAATGAAATGTTCCAGGACACCCCAGTGAACGACGGTGTCGTATTGCTGATCGGGTGTCCAGTTGCATATGTCGGCGTTGAGGAAGTGGCCTGAGCATTGATTGATATCAAACAGCTCCTTGACTACTTTCAGGCCCTCATCTGAGAAATCGAGTGCCGTGACGTCTGCGCCCATCCATTTGTTCATGGCCAGGAGGCGTTTGTTTTCACCTCCACCGCCCAACTCCAGAACGCGAGTTCCCTCGATCGATCCAAGTCTGCCATGAATCAGTTTGGTGAAAAGGCCATTTTTGCCGTAATAAAAGTCTGAATGACTCAGGAGCGAAAGCGAGGATTGCGCAGGTGACCACACACCATCCCAATAGCTTTCATCCGTTACACTATTGTTTCTCTGTTGTTGCGACACATATTCACCAAGTGGGTAGTTAAAATCTGATGATTGGATTTTTTACTGGTGCGAAAAGTATCACTATATTTCTTTAATTTGTTATATCTGTAACATGCGGGTATATAAATATAAAGCAATGTTTTCTGTGTTTTTTTCGGATTAATCCTACATCTAATACTGTCAAACTAAGGTGTTCGTCGTATTCCAGACCGCAGCAACAGATGTATACATATGTAGCAGCAGTCGGCTGGAATTACCTTGGCTGGTCCTGTGAATTTGATGACTTGGCGACTTCCGGGCAGATTGAGCGTCTTCGCGAGCAGGCTGGATTTTGAACTGCACAAATCAATTTTGTGAGCAAACTTGCCCGCGAAGTCAGCGACTCGGTTTCAAGGCTAACCCCCATGGCAGCAACCAGGGTTAGCCTGTTCTTCGTACCGGTCGTGATGCCGCACCCACTCCATGATCTCGTCCTCGTTGCGGCCCTTGGGCGTCAGGTCGAGGTAGTTGTAGGCGCCGACCAGCATGTCCAGGCCCCGGGCATAGGTAGAGTAGGTATGGAAAATTTCTCCGGCGTCATTGCGATAAAACACGCTGAGACCGGGGAGTTCTTCTTCGGCGCCGTCGGTTTTTTCGTAGTTGTATGTAGCCTTCCCGGCGGCGACGTCTTCAGCTCGGGCGGTGACGCCAAAGTCGTAGTTGAAATCGCAGCCTTCGGACGACACCCAGTCGAACTTCCAGCCCATGCGCCGTTTGAAAGCCTGGAATTCGGCGAACGGTGCGTGGGAAACCACTACCACGGCCACGTCATGGTGGGCCAGGTGCTGGTTGGCGCCGTCGATGTGATCGCTCAGGTACGAGCAACCTGGGCAGCCTTCATCCCAGCCCTCGGCGAACATGAAGTGGTAGATCACCAACTGGCTGCGCCCCCCGAACAGGTCAGCCAGTTTCAGTTCGCCGTCGGGCCCCTGGAAATGGTAGTCCTTGTCGATTTTCACCCAGGGCAGGGCGCGGCGTTCGGCGCTGAGTCTGTCCCTTTCCTTGGTGAAGGCTTTTTCGTGGGCCAGGTGCTGTTTGCGGGCGGCGAGCCATTCTTCCCGCGATACGACGGGATGGTTCTGAATGTTCATGTTGTTTTCTCCTGCATGGGGCGGGGAGGTGACTTACACAGACTAGTCGTTTGGCTTGCGTGAATTTCGACATGCCGCCGGTCGGTCGTCTGCAAACGCCCGGCTGAACGGCGGGCGGGCGTACCGGTCACAACCTGTAAGGTCCGTGCAATTGCACGGGCATCAATCGAACGGGCACCGGAGGTTGAATCAGGATGACGACTTACAATTGGGACTTGATTGAGCGCTTGCTGCATGAAGTGCAAAACAGTGCGGGCCACAGTTTTACGCCGCGGCCTTACGCCGAACAGCATGCCGCGCAGAAGGCTGCGGAAGGTGAGCCGATTGAAAATCTTGATCACTTGAAAACGGTGGCTGGAGAATACGAAAAGTTACTGCTGGCGCGTGGCTATATCGAACCGCGACCGGAGGACGAAGGTGGTACGGGCACCAATTACATTCTGACGGCGCGGGGTTCGCGTTTGTTGAGCCTGATCGACAGCAGCATCCCTGGCAATGATCACCCGCGGCAGGTGCTGGACGAACAGGAGGATGCGCTGGATGAGGTGACGTTCGATGAGGTGGCGTCGAAGGCGCAGATTGCCTGATTGTTCTCATGCAATCCTGTGGAATCACCCTGTGGGAGCAGCTCGCTCCCACATTGGTCTTGTGTTGTCCTCAGCCTTGTTTCCCGGCTTTCAGGCACTTCAAGTCGCTGAAGTCTTTCCTCACACCCTCGATTTTTTTCAGCAACCGTGCGCGTTGGCTCGGCGTGCTTTCAGCCATCAGATCCACGAACAGTGAACGCGCCTGGGCTTCGGTGTTGGCAAAGGCCTGCCGATAGGCGGGTGTCCACAAGCTCTCACGATTGACCAGAAGTGTCTCGATGCGTTGTGGGAATTCGGGGCTCTGGCGTTGGGCAACAGCTGCACTGAACTGTTTCTGCCAATGGACGCGGTTGGCAAGCCACTGGGTGTTCTGCTCGCCCAGGGCCCTGGACCATGTGGCTACCCGTTGTTGCTGGGTAGTGTTCAGAGGCCCGAGCCAGTCGTTCAGGCGCTTCTCCATGCGCGCGCCGCGTTCCTTGATCTGCTGGTCGAGGGAAGGTTTGAGGTATTCCTGCTGGCGTTTGCGCTGGTCCTTGGCAAAGGCGTCGTTCATTTCGGCGACTTGCTTGTCATCCAGCCCTTTCAGCAACTCGATGGCCGACGGGGTGATTTCCCGCGCGGTCTCGGCGATCGCCTGTTCGGCTTCGTGGGCGCGGGCTTGCAAGGCTGCATCGGTGACCTGGTTGGTGGTGATCATGGTTTGCAGACGGTCCAGCCAGTCGAGGTAGCCGGGCAGTTGGGTGGTGCAGTGCCAGCTCAGGTGTTCCTTCAAGCGTTCGTCCAGCCAGCTTTTTTGCTCGCCGTTCATGTCCAGGTAGTCACTGAGCGTCCACGGGATGATCACATCGAGATTGCGGTAGGCCAGGCCCACGCGGCTGCACGCGCCGAGGGCAAGGGCAACTATCAGCATAAAGGCGATATGTTTGAACCAGCGGGACATGGGCGAGTCCTTGCGAAAGCCAGTCTTCGGTGTCTGATTCTCATGTGAACCCAAGAGGAGCCCGGCAGTTCAGCCGATCAATAGAACGCGTGTTCGGCCTTGAGCGTCACCAGCCCGTCGCACTGGTTGTTGTGCCCGGCATAGGCCGAGCAACCGCTGCCGCTCAGGTTGGAGTCACTGTAGATCAGGTTGAGGTCGATGCCCATGAACGGGCGGGACAATTTCAGCGACCAATCGGTAAAACTGCCTACATACCCGCCATCCACCGCCACTGGCGTATTGAATTGGTGGGTGGTGTATTTCAGGCTGATGCCTACACCGAAAGGTTGATTGCCGCTCAAGTCAGCGAACAGAGTGTTGTTCTGTTTGTCCGGGTCATTGCTGAAGGCGATACCGAATCGGCTGCCGAGCAAGGTCAGGCCACCGAACAGTTCCTGGCTGTCAGGGGTCGTGACTTCGGGGTAACTGTAGCGGATCAGGCCCACTTCGTAGCCGAGGGTTTGGTCGAAGGGTTGTTTAAAACCCATGTAGGAATCGATCTCGAGGTCTTTCCCCGGGCTGATCCCCACGCTGGGCGACCATTGGCCCACGTAGAAACCGCTGTCGTGGCTCAGGTCCAGGCCGCCGTGGAACGAACCGACGGCCGAGGGTTTGACCAGGCCCTGGGCCATGCTGCGGGTGGGGGTGGTGCCGAGCTTGAGGTCGAAGCCCCCCAGCTCACGCTGAAAGATTTGTGCGTGTGCCACGGAGCAGGCCAGCAGGCTGGCGAGCAATGCCGATAGATAGAAAGGTTTGAACATGCGTCACTCCATGAACAGCGAGGACAGGCTGGCGGGCCCGCTGAAACGCTTGATCCAGACGTGTGCAAGAATACCGGCGAATGATCGGCAATGAAGGCCGTTCGTCGATTTCCGAACGATTTGAAGGAGTGGCGGGGGGAATAACGAGGGTTCCAGTCCAAGCGCTTCGAAGCTCAAAGCGCTTTGGGACCAGGTGACGCGGGGGGGGATTACTTTTTGCCCAGGGTGATCTGCTTGGACGGGCCGAACGTCTGGCCGCTGACGCCTTTGGCAATTTGCTGGATTTCACCGCCGGACTTGAGGAACGCAGCGATCTGGCTGTTGATCGATTCGCTGGTTTCGACGGCTGGAGCTGGCTTTGCTTTGCTGGTGGATGCTTTTACGCGCATGGCGGCCATTAACCTGTAGAAAATTAACTTGGCCAGGCATCGTACAGGAATTACCTGATAATTGCTTGGCAAATATCCCCTCGGCATATTCTTGAGGGTGGGGTAATCAGTCACCGGACAATATCCGAAATATGCACCTAAGCCGCTGTTTTAACTAAAAACATTGCCCGAAAAAATATCGTGTTGCGCTTGCCTGGGCATGGCGTAAATGCCCGGAACGGCCTGACGAGCGGCCAGACGCGGGATGAAACCCCGGGAAAATTGAGGGTTTCAGAGGATTTTCTCGCGCCACCGGGCCGGCTGCCGAACGCAGCGCTTAAAACCGGGTAGAATGCCGCCCACGCAATGAGGGTATTGGACATGGCTTTAGTCGGGCGTTACAACAGTTTGCAAGTGGTTAAACACACTAACTTCGGTTTATATCTGGACGGTGGCGCGGATGGCGAAATCCTTCTGCCTAATCGTTATATTCCAAAAGATATTCCTACCGAAGATGAAGACTGGCTCAACGTTTTTATTTATCTGGACAGCGATGACAAACTCATCGCAACTACTGAAAAACCGAAAGTTCAAGTCGGTGAATTCGCCAGTTTGAAAGTTGTTGAAGTCAACAGCATCGGCGTATTCCTGGACTGGGGCTTGCCGAAAGACCTGTTGCTGCCGTTCTCCGAAGAGAAGCGCCAGATGACGGCGGGTGAGTATGTGGTAGTGCACGTCTATCTCGACAAGCACACCCGTCGCATCACCGCGACCGCGCGCCTGGACCGCTACCTGGACAAGACCCCGGCCAACTACACCGCGGGCCAGGAAGTGGATCTGCTGGTGGCCGAAGCCACGGACATGGGTTTCAAGGCCATCATCAACAACAAGCATTGGGGCCTGATCCACAAGAACGAAATCTTCAAGTTCATGCGCGCCGGTAAAGAAGAAAAGGGCTTCATCAAGGAAGTTCGCGCCGACGGCAAGATCAGCCTGAGCCTGCAACCGGTCGGCCAGGAAGCGGCCACCAGCCTGAACTCGAAGATCCTCGCCAAGTTGCGCGAAAACAACGGCAGCCTGGCGGTGAGCGACAAGAGCGATCCGGCATTGATCAGCAGTCTGTTCGGTGTCAGCAAGGGCAACTTCAAGAAGGCCATCGGTGCGTTGTACAAGAACGGCCAGATTGTCATTCATGCCGATCGTATCGAGCTCAGTTGACCCCACTCTGACGTGTAGGAGCTACCGAAGGCTGCGATCTTGATTTTTAGAGATCAAAAGATCGCAGCCTTCGGCAGCTCCTACAGGGGCATTTTCTGGCCTTCTGGTTAATAATCGACAACATGATTCATCGCCCCGGTGATTTCTTTTCAACGAGAAGGCCGGGGTTTTGCTTTTTTCTGCCGAGTCTTTGCCATGGATTGTGTCTTCGAGGTGTTCCGGTGAGCGCCACCCGGCGCAGCACCGACGGGTTTGCCCTGCAAGTGATGGTCGGGTTGTGCCTGGTCTGGGGCGTGCAGCAGGTGATGATCAAGTGGGCGGCGGCCGATATCGCGCCGGTGATGCAGGCGGCCGGACGTTCCGGCATGTCGGCGTTGCTGGTCGGGCTGCTGATCTGCTGGAAGGGTGGCTGGAACCAGGTGGGGGCGACCTGGCGCGGCGGTCTGTTGGCCGGTGCCTTGTTCGGCCTGGAGTTCTTCTTCATTTCCGAGGGCCTGCAACTGACCACGGCGGCGCACATGTCGGTGTTCCTCTACACGGCGCCGATCTTCACCGCCTTGGGAGTGCACTGGTTGCTGCCCAGTGAGCGATTGCGACCGCTGCAATGGCTGGGGATTGTCCTGGCCTTTATCGGGATTGCCATTGCGTTTGCCGGCGGGGTGTCCTGGGACAACCTTGATTACCGCATGTTGATGGGCGATGCCCTGGGCGTGCTGGCGGGTGCCGCCTGGGGCGCGACCACGGTGGTGGTGCGCGCCTCGCGCCTGTCGGAAGCGCCGGTGACCCTGACGCTGTTCTATCAGTTGATTGTCGGCTTCTTCGGCTTGTTGTTGATTGCGTTGCTCAGCGGCCAGATCACCCATGTCAGCCTGACTCATGTGGCGGTGGCCAGTGTGCTGTTTCAGGGCGTGGTCGTGTCGTTCTTCAGTTACCTGATCTGGTTCTGGCTGCTGCGCCGTTACCTGGCGGCCAACCTCGCGGTGTTTTCGTTCATGACGCCATTGTTCGGCGTCACCTTCGGCGTGGTGCTGCTCGGCGAGGAACTGAGCCTGAACTTCGTCATCGGTGCCGTACTGGTATTGGCGGGCATCACTTTTGTCAGCGCCGAGCAGTGGTTGCGCCGTCGTTTGCGCAAAGCTCTTGGGCAGCACTGACCGGCGCGAGCAACAGACCGCCGGCGATCAACAAGCCGCAGCCAGCGACTACCAGTGCCGGCTGCAAACCGCCACTGAAATGACTGCTCAGCGCCGCCAGCAATGGCCCGCTGAGCTGGCCCACGGCAAAGCAGGCTGTCAGCAGGCCGGCATTGCGCTGGATGGCATGGGGCGCCAGTTCCCGGGAGCGTTGCATCACCAGTTGCATGCAGGCCAGGAACGGCGTGCCGCACAGGATCACACCCAACGCCAGGCCTGGCCCGTTACCCAGCAGGCAAGCGAACACGCCAGCGGCTTGCAGCCATAACGTCGCCATCAACCAGTGACCGGTGGCGCGAGGTTTTTGCCGCCGCAGACACACCAGCACCACACCGGTTGCCGCCGCCAAACCAAAGCATGGCCAGAACAGGTCGGCCTGCCATTGGCCATGGAATTGCGCATTGGCCATTTGCGACAAAAAAGTCGCCGGAATGATGTAGCCCAATCCGTACAAGGCATAGATCCAGCCCAGGCGAGCGATACCTTGATTACCCGAGGCGCTGGCGCTGGGCGCAGCAGTCGCGGTGGCACCCGGTTGTGGCAGGAACGGCAGGATCCCCAGCAGCATCGCCAGCCCTGCGGTGGCGTACACCAGCCACAAGGTGGCGGAAGTCTGGCCCAGCAGATTAGAGCCCAGGGCCAACAGACCTGTCAGGAAAATCCCCAAACCCGGCCCGGCGAAGACCAGGGCGCCGAGCCGAGGTCGACCGGCCTCTGCTGCGAGTGGCTGGCTCAGGGCGGTAATCATCACCAGCACCCAGGCGCTGGCCACGCCGGTGCCAAAACGCAGCAGCAGGTGCGACCAGAAACCATTGGCCCAGAACGACGCCAGGGTCAACAGCACGCAGAGCCACAATCCGCCGAGCAAGCGCCGGTGCACTTGCGCCGGACGCCGGGAAAACATGGCGTCCACCGCACCAATGAAATAACCGAGGTAGTTGGCGGCGGCAATCAGTCCGGCGGCGGTCAGGTCGATCTGGCCTTCGCTGAGCAGGTGCGGCAGTTGCGGTGTCAGGGCAAAACGGCCGATGCCCATGGCCATCATCAGGGCAACGAAACTGGCGGATAAGCGGATCAGGGGAGACATGGTCTGGATTCCGTCTGGAGGATCAATGACCGTCAGGCTAGGACTGATTGACTTTCTTTAGAAATGAATAATAGTGAGTAACTTGTTCTTTTTTGGAGAATGTCGTGGAGTTCAGCCAATTGCGCATCTTCCAGGCAGTGGCGGAAGAAGGGTCCATCACCCGGGCCGCAGAACGGTTGCATCGAGTGCCGTCGAACCTGTCGACCCGGCTCAAACAGCTGGAAGAGCAACTGGGCGTCGAACTGTTCCTGCGCGAACGTCAGCGCTTGCAGTTGTCGCCTGCGGGAAAAGTCCTGCTGGATTACACCGCCAGGCTGTTTGCCTTGCACGATGAGGCCAGCGCGGCAGTGCAGGGCGGTCAACCGGCGGGCGACTTCGTGCTCGGCACCATGTACAGCACGGCAGCGATTCACCTTCCGGGGCTATTGGCGCACTACCACCGCTTGTATCCGGCAGTGAACCTGCAAGTACAGTCCGGGCCCAGCGGTGAACTGCTCGAAGGCCTGCTCACCGGCCGGCTCGATGCGGCGCTGGTGGATGGCCCCCTGGAGCTGGCCGGTCTCGACGGGGTGCCCTTGTGCGACGAGCGCCTGGTCCTGATCAGCGAGGCCGACCATCCGCCCGTGCGCAGCGCGCTGGATGTGCAAGGTCGTTCGGTGTTCACCTTTCGCCAGGGCTGCTCCTACCGCATGCGCCTGGAGGCCTGGTTCGCCCATGACCACGCGGCCATGGGCCGGGCGATGGAGATCGAGTCCTATCCGGGGATGCTGGCATGTGTGATTGCCGGTTCCGGTGTGGCGCTGATGTCGGAGTCGATGCTCGCCAGTCTGCCGGGCCGCGAGAGTGTGGCCGTGCATCCGTTGGCCGAGCCGTTCGCCAGTGCGACCACCTGGCTGATGTGGCGCAAGGGCATGGTCGGGGCCAACCTGAATGCCTGGATCGAGCAGCAACAGGTGGTTTTTCCGCCGACACGGGTGCGGGCACAGGACATTGCCTGAACACAGGCTGATTGTGATGGATTCAGTAACAGATCATTGTGACTTTGCGCGAGCATTGCGTAGGACTTCGGACTATTATCTGTACGAAGGGGCTACAGAACTTTGGCCGCTCGGCACTACCCTGAAGGGGGCACCATGAAAGAGAAAATCCAAAACTGGCTGCATGACCTGGGCGTCGCTCTCGGCTTGATCGAGCCGCCTCTGCAACCCGTGCCTGTTCGTACTGATGACGAACAACGTCGGCGCCAGCAGCGACGCCGGTAATGACAGATATCATCTGACAGGTGAAAGGTTTCCCGTGGCGAGGGAGCAAGCTCCCTTGCCGCTTCGTGTACGTTTGATCACCAGCCTTAGTACCGCCCGATCTCCAGCAAAAACCGGCTCAAATCATTCGCCGTCCTGGCGGTCTTGAGCATCCGGTCTTCCTCCACGGTAAACGCCGTGACACCCAGTTCATCTTCCAGATGGAAGATCAGCTCTTCGATATCATTTTTATCCAATCCCAACTGCGCCAGGCTGGCGTTGTCGTCGAAGTCGTCCCGACCTTCCAGCAGGCGGCTGATGTAGCGATGTACGACAGCACGAAGGGCGGCTTCTTTCATGATCGTTCTTCGAGGAGGCGGGTGTCGTTCTTCCTGCCGGTGCAGTTCCTGTCGTTGAGTACAGCAGGCTTTAGCCGTGTGAGCGCTGCCATTGGTCAATCATGTTGCGTAAGTGCTCCCCGGAAAAACTCCCGAAATGCCCGCCATGCACCGTGCGGATTGACAGCCCGCGCAAGCGTTGCAGGCTGCGGGCGTAGTCATCGAGGTTGGAGTGGTAGGCGTCTTCAATCAGCGGGCCGTCGTAGATGATGTCGCCACTGAACAATGTTTCGGTGGCGGCTTCGTACAGGCAGATGCCGCCCGGCGAGTGTCCCGGTGTGTGCACGACCTGCAATACCCGGTTGCCCAGGTCCAGCACATCCCCATCTTCGACAAACCCTGTGGCCGGTGCGGCCTTGACCCGGTATTCGGCGTAGCACAGCGGGCAATCGGGGTGCGCCTCGAACATGTCGTCGCCGACGAAGGCTTTACTCAGGTCGTTGTCGCCATCGGGCGCCGCGAGAATGTCCGCCTCGGCCGGATGCACCAGGCGTTCAGCGAACTCGTGATGACCGGCGATGTGATCGAAATGGCAGTGGCTGGCCACGGCCACCAGTGGCCGTTCGGTGATCCACGGCAGTTGCTCGCGCAGGCTGACCAGGCCCGAGCCGCTGTCGAGCAGCAGGTCTTTGTCGCGGCCCTGGATGTGCCAGAGGTTGCAGCGGTAGAAAGGCCGGATGTAGGGCTCGTGAATCAGGCGGATGCCGTCGCTGAGATGTTTGACTTCGAACCACTGGTCACGGCTGACGATCTTCATGAGCAGTTTTCTCCAGACGAAAAAAAACGAGTGTGGCAACCGACGCCACACCCGTCGAAGAAAGCATCAAGTCGTTATGTTCAGCTTAGGCCGCGCTGGCCACAGTCAACGGGCGACGGGACAGCAGGCTGACAGCAACAAAGCTCACCAGGCCTACACCGAGGCTGTAGTAGATCGGGGTATTGGCGTCCAGCCCGTCCTTGAACATGAACAACAGCGCGGTGGCGAAGCCCATGCCCATGCTGGCGATAGCGCCGGCGGTGGTGGCGCGCTTCCAGAAAATCGCACCCATCAGCGGGATCAGCATGCCGCCTACCAACAGGTTGTAGGCCAGGGTCAGTGCGCTGATCACGTCGTTCACGATCAGGGCGATGCCCAATACCACGATGCCGGTCAACAGGGTGAACAGGCGGTTGATCGCCAGGCTCGACTGTTTACCGCCACGCAGTTTCGGCAGCAGGTCTTCGGTCAGGGTGGTTGCAGCGGCCAGCAGGCCGGCGCTGGCGGTGGACATCATGGCGGCCAGTGCGGCAGCGATCACCAGGCCACGGATACCGTCCGGCAGGGACAGTTTCACAATCGCGGCGAAGGCGTTGTTGACGTTGTCCAGGTCCGGGATCAGAACGTGGGCAGCCATGCCGATCAGGGCGCAGGCCAGGCCGTAGAGGATGCAGTAGATACCGGCAGCGGTACCGGCAACCTGAGCCACTTTGGCGGTCTTGACGGTAAACACCCGTTGCCAGATGTCCTGACCGATCAGGATGCCGAAGAAGTAGATCATGAAGTAGGTGATGATGGTGTCCCAACCGATGGTGGTGAAGCTGAAGCTCGCCGCCGGCAGTTTCAGCACCAACTCATCCCAGCCGCCGACGCGGTACAGGCAGATCGGCAACAGGATGAACATCAGGCCGACAGTCTTGATCACGAACTGGACGATGTCGGTCAGGGTCAGGGACCACATGCCGCCGATCGCCGAGTAGACCACCACCACGCCGCCGCCGAGCAGTACCGAGATCCAGAACGGCAGGCCGAACAGCACTTGCAGCACGGTGCCGATTGCCAGGATCGAGGTCACGCCGATCATCAGCGCGTAGGCCAGCATGATTACCGCGCTCGCGGAGCGGGCCATCGGGTTGTAGCGTTTTTCCAGGACCTGGGTAACGGTGTAGATCTTCAGCTTCAGCAGCGGTTTGGCGAGGAACAGGTTCAGCGCCACGATCCCGCAACCCAGGGCCGCACACAGCCAGAAACCGGAGATGCCATGCACATAGCCCAGACGCACGGTGCCCACGGTGGACGCACCGCCCAGGACGGTGGCAGCCATGGTGCCCATGTACAGGCTTGGGCCGAGGTTACGACCGGCGACCAAAAAGTCTTCGTTGGTCTTGGCCTTGCGCATGCCGTAGTAGCCGAGTATCAGCATCGCGGCGGCGTAGATGAGTACGACGAATAAATCCAAAGCCATTATGGCGTGTCTCCGATTGTCTTTTTTATGTGAGGCTGAAAATCAATCCCTGTGGGAGCGGGCTTGCTCGCGAAAGCGGTCTGTCAGTCACATCAATGTTGGATGTGCTGCCGTCTTCGCGGGCAAGCCCGCTCCCACAGGTAGTGCGTTTAGTTCATTGAATCAGGCGGCTTGACGCATCGCCGGTTTAGCGAGCGAATCCGTGCTCTTGCTGCGAGGGTCGTTCGGACCGAACACTGCGCTCGATTCCGGGAACAGGCTCAGCAGCGCCAGGTACACCAGCGAGGCCAGGCCCAGGGTCACCGGCAGGCTGATGTCGATACCACCGGCCATTTCGCCCAGCGGCCCGACAAACTGGCCCGGCAGGTTCACGAAGCACAGGCCGACGGCCGCGCTTGGGATCCAGGCACCGAGGCCACGCCAGTTCCAGCCGTGGGTGAACCAGTAGCGGCCACCTTTCTCGCCGCGGGTGAACACTTGCAGGTCATCCGGGCAGTAGAAGCCGCGACGCACCAGCAGGCCGATGATCATGATCACCATCCACGGGGTGGTGCAGGTGATGATCAGCACGGCGAAGGTCGACACGCTCTGCACCAGGTTGGCCGCGAAGCGCCCGATGAAGATGAACGCAATCGACATCACACCGATCAGCAGCGTGGCCTTGACCCGCGACAGCACCCGGGGAAACACGCTGGACATGTCCAGGCCGGTGCCGTAGAGCGAAGTGGTGCCGGTGGACATGCCGCCGATGACCGCGATCAGGCACACCGGCAGGAAGAACCAGCTCGGCGATACCGCCAGCAGGCCGCCGACATAGTTGTTGGCCGCAATGTAGTCCGGCGCCTTGACCGCTACGATGGTGGCGGTGACGAGGCCGAACAGGAACGGAATCAGCGTGGCGAGTTGCGCGGCAATCACCGATACCATGATCCGGCCTTTGGGCGTATCGCGCGGGATATAGCGCGACCAGTCACCGAGGAACGCACCGAAGGAGATCGGGTTGCTCATGGCGACCAGTGCTGCCCCGATGAACGCAGCCCAGAAACCGGCCTGGCCCATGGCGACGGTGCCGGCGTACTGGCTGTCGAATGCAGGGGCGAACGCGAAAACCCCCAGCAGGAACAGCAGGCTGGCCGCCCACACCGCAATGCGGTTGACCCACAGCATGAAGCGGAAGCCATAGATGCACACGGTCAATACCAGCAGCGCGAACAGACCGTAGGCCAGGCCCAGGGTCAGATCGGTTTCCGGCAGATCGATCAGGCGCTTGGCACCGCCCACCAGCGCATCGCCCGAACTCCAGACGGAGAGCGAGAAGAACGCGATTGCGGTCAGCAACGACAGGAAGGAGCCGACGATTCGCCCGTGCACGCCGAAGTGTGCGCCGGAAGAGACGGCGTTGTTGGTGCCGTTGATGGGGCCGAACAGGCCCATTGGCGCCAGGATCAGCGAACCGAGTACCACGCCCAGCACAATCGCCCAGACGCCCGCCTGAAAGGACAGGCCGAACAGTACCGGGAAACTGCCGAGCACGGCGGTGGCAAAGGTGTTGGCTCCGCCGAAGATCAGGCGAAACAGATCGCTGGGCTTGGCGTCACGCTCATTGTCCGGGATCTGTTCGACCCCGTTTGTTTCAATGCTGCTAAGGCTTTTTTCGTTGTTTTTGTTATTCATGATCAGCTCCGATCATAAAGGCGCGCTCATCGTGCGTGAGCATCACCTGTGTTGGCTAAGGGGGTGGCAGCCCTTCCGGCATCGCGGACAAATGTTCGTGGCAGGCCAGCCATAGGCCTTGTTGTTCTTGGCCAGACGCTTGTTTCTTGAAAACAATCGTCTCGCGCTCCTGGCTGAAGTGTTGCTCCCCTTGCATGCGCAACTCGGTGGCCACGTCATGGATGAAAATCGCCACGTCACCCTGCAGGCTGACGAAAGCGTTGCTTGAGGTGCACGAGAGCACCTCGAAGCCATCCTCGGAGCGCCAGCCGTCCCACATCGCCTGATAGGCGTCGCGCGACAGCAGGGGCTGTTCGAGGGTGTAGAAGACGAAGCTGGCTTCAAAGCTGAACGCGCCGAAGTAGGCTTCGCGATCGTTACGGGCAAAAGCGGACACCAGATCGGCGGCGGCTTTGAGCACCTGATCACGTTCGTTCATGACTGATCCTCAGCGGTGGACTACGCCAGGCAGTACGCAGAGCATTTCGTACAGCAGGTTGGCGGCCAGCAGCGAGGTGTTGCCGGTGGTGTCGTAAGCGGGCGAGACTTCTACCAGATCGCAACCGACCAGGTCGAGGCCTTGGCAGCCACGAACGATCTCGATCGCCTGAATGGTCGTCAGACCGCCGATTTCCGGGGTACCGGTACCCGGTGCCCAGGCCGGGTCGATGCCGTCGATGTCGAAGCTCAGGTACACCGGGCCGCCGCCGACTTTCTCGCGGACTTCAGCCATCAAGGGCTCCAGCGATTTGTGCCAGCACTCTTCAGCCTGAACCACACGGAAGCCCTGGTTGCGGCTCCAGTTGAAGTCGTCAGCGGTGTAGCCCTGGGCGCGCAGGCCGATCTGCACGACGCGGTCCGGATCCAGCAGGCCTTCTTCGACAGCGCGACGGAAGGTGGTGCCGTGGGCGATCTTCTCGCCGAACATGTGGTCGTTCACATCGGCGTGGGCGTCGATGTGCACCAGGCCGACCTTGCCGTGCTTTTTATGAATGGCACGCAGGATCGGCAGGGTGATGGTGTGGTCGCCGCCCAGGGTCAGCGGGATCACGTCGTGTTCGAGGATGTTGTTGTAGGATTCTTCGATGATCCGTACGGCATCCAGCAGGTTGAACGTGTTGATTGCGATATCGCCGATGTCGGCAACCGACAGCGAGTCGAACGGGGCAGCGCCGGTGGCCATGTTGTACGGGCGGATCATCACCGACTCGGCGCGGATTTCGCGAGGTCCGAAACGGGTGCCGGGGCGCAGGGAGGTACCGATGTCCAGGGGCACGCCTACAAAGGCAGCGTCCAGGCCGGCAGCGGTATTCAAATGGGGGAGTCGCATCATGGTGGCGATGCCGCCGAAGCGCGGCATTTCGTTGCCGCCCAGTGGTTGGTGAAGAATCTTGTCCACGGGTAGGGCCTCATCGTCGTTGTTTTATTTATGTCGGTTGCCGTTAACGGGAGTACGGGCGAACCTTGTGGCGCCGATTCTGCGAAATGTAGTGACCGGGAAGAATCGCTACGGGCAAATACTTAGTTCAGATTTTTCTAAACTAATGTGCGAGAGATCGATAGACTTCACCGCAACACGAAAGCTGCAGATAAACCTGTAGGAGCTGCCGCAGGCTGCGATCTTTTGATTTCCAGCGGTCTCAGATCGCACAGAGTCAAGATCAAAAGATCGCAGCCTGCGGCAGCTCCTACTGGGCTGTAGCCAGAGCCAGCTGAAATTCGAGCGGTGTTTGGAGAGTCCCAATGGCCAACGCTTTACCCGACCTGAAACTATTGCGCATCTTCGTCAGCGTGGTGCGCCATCAGGGGTTCGCCAACGCCCAGCAGGAACTCAATCTCTCGACGTCGGCCATCAGCACCTACATGAGCCAGCTCGAAGCCGCCCTCGGCCTGGTGCTGTGCCATCGCGGCCGTGGCGGTTTCAGCCTGACCAGCAAGGGCGAGCTGTTCCATCAGGAAACCCTGCGCCTGTTGGGCGAGCTCGAAGGCTTCGAGCAGTACGCCGCCGCCCTCAAGGGTGAGTTGCGCGGTACCTTGAACCTCGGGGTGATCGACTCCACCGTCAGTGACAAGGCCCTGCCGTTCGCCGAAGCCATCGGCGCCTACAGCCAGGAGCACCCGGCCGTGCACTTGCACCTGTCGGTGATGAGCCCTTATGAATTGCAACTCGGGGTGCAGGACAACCGTCTCGACCTGGCCATCGGCGCGTTTTCCACGCGCATGAGCGGCCTGGTGTACATGCCGCTGTACCGTGAACAACACTGGTTGTATTGCAGCACGCGGCATCCTCTGTTCAACGAACGGCGCATCCCCGAGCAAGTCATCACTCAACAGCGCATGGTCGGTCGTGGCTACTGGAGCCAGGCCGAACTGGCGCGCCACGGTTTCAAGCACAGCGCCGCGACGGTAGAAAGTATGGAGGCCCAGTTGATCCTGGTGCTGTCCGGCGCCTACATCGGCTACCTGCCGGAGCACTACGCCCAGGCCTGGGCCGACAAGGGTGATTTGCGGGTGTTGCTGCCGGCGACCTTCGGTTATCAGGCGCCGTTCTCGATGATCGTGCGTCGGGGGCGCAGCCGCGAGCCGCTGATCCAGACATTCCGTGATTTGCTTAAAGCCCAACTGAATCAGGCATAAAGACGATGTCCAGAATTCAATGTCCGCGCTGCCTGCGCCCGCAAAGCCACTGCCTGTGCCCGTTGATCCCAAGCCTCGACAGCCGCACCCGGGTACTGTTGTTGCAGCATCCGAGCGAAGTGAATCATGCGTTGAACACCGCGCGTCTGGCGGCGCTTGGGTTGAAGAATGCCGAGTTGATCGTCGGCGAGGTGTTCGAGGATTTGCCGACGCTGTTGAATCAGCCGGGGTATCGGGCGCGGTTACTGTTTCCCGGCGAAGATGCCCAACCGATGCAGGCGTGTGCCGCGACGGACGAACCCTTGTTGCTGGTGGTTCCCGACGGCACCTGGCGCAAGGCGCGCAAGATGTTGCACCTCAATCCGCTGCTGGCGGCGTTGCCGAGGGTGACGCTGGCCGAGGGCGGCGTGTCCCGCTATCGCCTGCGCAAGGCGCCGGGACCGGGGGCGTTGTCGACGGTGGAGGCGATTGTGCAGGCGCTGGAAACCCTGGAAGCGCCGGCGACGTTTGCGCCGTTGTTGAAGCCGTTCGAGGCGTTGATCGAGGGGCAGATTGCGGCGATGGGGGAGGAGGTTTACCAGCGTAACCATGGACCGAAATAGTCGGTGCCTGTCATGGCCCCATCGCGAGCTTGCTCGCGATGGCGGCAGATCAGTCACCGCAGATTCTGGATACTGCCTACCGCTCCCGCATCGCCTCGGTCCGCGCTTTCAACACCGGTTTAAGCAAGTAATCCAGCACCGTTTTCTCCCCGGTAATAATGTCCACCGTCGCCACCATCCCCGGAATGATCAGTAGCGGTTTCACATCCCCGCCCAAATGGTTTTTGTCAGTACGCACCTGAATCAGATAGAAACTGTTGCCCTTGTCGTCGGTGATGGTGTCGGCGCCGATCAGTTCCAGCTTGGCGCTCAGGCCGCCATAAATGGTGTAGTCGTAGGCACTGAACTTGACCATGGCTTTCTGGCCCGGATGCAGGAATGCAACGTCCTGCGGGCGGACCTTGGCTTCGATCAGCAGGTTGTCTTCCAGCGGCACGATTTCCACCATGTCACTGCCGGGCTGGACCACGCCGCCGATGGTGTTGACCTTCAACACCTTGATGATGCCGTGCACCGGCGAGACCACGGTGGTGCGGGTCACGCGGTCGTCGATGGCGATGCTTGATGCCGTTATTTTCGACAGGTCGGTGCGTTTCTCATTCAGCTCTTTGGCGGCTTCCGAGCGGAAGGTTTGCTCCGACTCGTCGATCTTGCTTTTGATCTCGTTGATCGCCGATTCCGCCCGGGGAATCGCCAGGGTGGTGGCGTTCAGCGAGCCGCGAATCTCCACGGCGCTGCGTTTGAGCCGGAGGATTTCCACCGGTGACACCGCGCCGGTGCCCACCAGCGGTGTGGACATGTTCATCTCTTGTTGCAGCAGCGCCAGGCTCGAACTGAATTGGCCCTGTTTCGAGCGAAACTCGGCCAATTCCTGAGTTTTTTGCCGAAGTTGTTCGCTGAGAGTACGCTGCTCGCTGGCCAGTCGCCGTTGCCGTTGCTCGTAAAGTGAGCGCTCGTCTTCGGCCACTTGCGGGGCCTTGGCGATCACTTCTTCTGACAGCTTGAACGGCCGGCCTTCGGCTTCGGCCGAAAGCCGTTCGACCTGCGCGGTCAAGGCGTAGCGATCGGCTTCGCTTTCACCCTTGTTCGACAGGTAGCGGGTGTCATCCAGACGCAGCAATGTATCGCCCTTGTTCACCATTTGCCCTTCGCGGACGAAAATTTCAGTGACGATGCCGCCCTCCAGGTTCTGGATCACCTGGACCTTGCTCGACGGAATCGCCTTGCCTTCGCCCATGGTCACTTCCTGCAACACGGCGAATTTGGCCCAGACCAGCGCGCTGACCAGCAGCGCGGCGGCCAGCCACACAGTGATTCGCGACCAGCGCGGTGAGTCCTGCAATGAGGCGCCGGCGGTTTCCGGCATGAACTCGGTCTCGGCACTTTTGTTGAAACTGTCGAAGTAGCCACGGGATCCTTGATCGGCAGACATGGGCTACTCCTAGACGGCCGCAGAGCCGACACGGCCCTTGCGCAGTGCATCGATGACAGCTTCCTTCGGACCGTCGGCGACGATCCGTCCGCTGTCCAGTACCACCAGCCGGTCCACCAGGCTCAGCATCGAGGTTCGGTGGGTCACCAGCAGGATGGTTTTGCCCTGGACCCAGCCGTGAAGTTTTTGCCGCAGGACGTCTTCGCTGCTGTTGTCCATGGCGCTGGTGGGTTCGTCGAGCAGCATGATGGGCGGGTCGAGCAACATCGCCCGGGCCATCAATACGGCCTGACGCTGGCCGCCGGACAACAGTTGCCCGCGTTCGCCCACGGGCCGGTCGAAGCCTTGCGGGTGTTGCCGGGCCAGCTCGGTAACGCCGGTCATTTCCGCCACTTCGAGCATGCGTGAGTCGCTGATATAGCGCGCGCCGAGGGTCAGGTTATCGCGCAGGCTGCCGGCCAGAAGCGGCAGGTCGTGGGCGACGTAACCGATTTGATGGCGCAGGTCGGCGACGTCCAGTTGCCGCAGGTCCAGGCCATCGAGCAGCAGTTGGCCTTCATCCGGTTCGTAGAAGCCCATCACCAGGCGCGCCAGGGTGCTTTTGCCTGAGCCGCTGCGACCGATGATGCCGACGCGCTCGCCGGGTTTCACACTGAAGCTGACATTGGCCAGGGCGGGAGTACTCTGGCCGTTATAGTGGAAGGTCACGCCGACAACATCCAGCGCGCCTTGCAGTTGGGTGCGCTCCAGCGGCCGTTGTCTGGCATCGCGCTCCTGGGGCAGGCCCATCAGCGCATCGGTGCTTTTCATGGTCAGTTGCGCTTGTTGGTAGCGGGTGATCAGGCCGGCGATCTGCCCCAGTGGCGCCAGTACCCGACTGCCGAGCATGTAGCTGGCCACCAGGGCACCGACGCTCAGGTTGCCGGCGATGATGCTGTAGACCCCGGCGACGATGGTGGCCATGCCGGACAGTTGCTGGATGAACAGCGTGCCGTTGGTGGCCAGGGCCGAGAGGTTGCGTGCGTGGCTGTCGAGACGGGTGAGGGCGCCGTGGGTGCTTTCCCATTTGTGCTGGCGTTCGCTTTCGGCGCTGCAGGCCTTGAGGGTTTCCAGGCCACTGAGGGTTTCGATCAACAGTGCCTGGCGTTCGGCGCCCAGGCTGAGGCTTTTCTGCACGGTATCGCGCAGGCGCACCTGGATCACCATGGCGAAGATGATGGTGAGGGGGAACGCCAGTATCGGGATCACCACCAGCCAGCCACCGAGCAGGCCGATCACCAGCAGCATCAGCAGGCAGAAGGGCAGGTCGATCAGGCTGGTGAGGGTCACGGCGGTGAGAAATTCCCGCAGGCCCTGGAAGTCATGAATGCTTTGGGCGAAGCCACCGATGGTCGCCGGCCTTGCCTTCATCGCCATGCCGGTGATGCGCTCGAACAGGGTGGCCGACAGGATCACATCGGTTTTCTTGCCGGCGGTATCCAGCAAGTGCGCACGCACGACCCGCAGCACCAGTTCGAAAGCGGTGCCGATCAGCAAGCCGATCGCCAGCACCCACAAGGTCGAAGTGGCCTGGTTCGGCACCACGCGATCGTAGGTTTGCATCACGAACAGCGGCACCATCAGGCCCAGCAGGTTGATCAGGAAACTCGCCAGGATTGCATCGCTGTACAGCCATTTCGACAGCTTCAGCGTATCGCGAAACCAGGCCTGCACCCGAGGCACCAGTGGCGAGCGCAAGTCTTCGAGTTCGTGGCGTGGCCGGGCAAACAACGCCTGGCCACTGTAGTGTTCGGCCAGCTCCTCGGGGCTGAGCCATTGTTCGCCGCCGTCGGCTTCGCTGGGCAGGATCAGCACCTTGCCGTCCTCGCCATAACGGCGCAGCACGGCCGTGCGGCCGTTGTTGAGCAACAGCAGCACGGGCAGGTTGAGTGGGGAGATGTCCTTGAGGTCGCGGCGCAGCAAGCGCGCCTGCAAACCGGCCCGGGCCGCTGCACGGGGCAGCAGGTCCAGGCTCAGGCGTTGGTGTGCCATGGGCAGCCCGGCACTGAGGCTGGCGCGACTGACCGTCGCGCCGTGGAGTTTGCAGAGGATCAACAGACCGTCCAGAAGCGGGTCATCGAAGCTCAGGCGCGGATCGACACCAGTATTGCCGGGTTCCATGCTGGTCACATTGATTGCTCCCGTTGCTCTGCGGCAATCGACAGATATCTGCATATCTCACTGTAGGAGCTGCCGCAGGCTGCGATCTTTTGATCTTGATTGCTCAAAAGCAAAGTCAAAAGATCGCAGCCTGCGGCAGCTCCTACGGCTATTTCATTTCAGGCAGACGAGCTTCGTTTTTCACTTCGGTCTGGGCGATCGCGTCGGCGGGTAGTACGACCCGTTGCTTGCTCAGCAACTGGCCCATGTTCGCCAGGACACGGTACATAGAGAACTCTTCGGTATAGCGCACTTCGGTGTAGCGACGGTTGGCGTTGTAGAGCTCGTTTTCACTGTCGAGCAGGTCCAGCAGGGTCCGTTGGCCGAGGCCGAACTGATCCTGGTAGGCGATGCGTACACGCTTGCTGGTGTCGGCGTACTCACGGGCGGTCGGGGTTTGTTTCTTGGCATTGACCATGGCGTTCCAGGCCAGGTGAATGTTCTCGTTGAGCTGGCGCAAGGCATTGTTACGGATGTCCATGGCCTGGTTGATCTTGTGCGAGTCGGAGGCCAGGCGCGCCTTGTCGCTGCCTCCACGGAACAGGTTGTAGTTCATCACCACGCCGACCCGCCATTCGTTGTCGTGACCTTCGTCACCCTGCACGTTGTTGTTCGCGCCCACTGCCGCCTCGGCGTCCAAGCGCGGGTAGAACGGTGACTTGGCGACTTCGTACTGGCTTTCGGCCGATTGCACGTCGGCCTGGGCGGATTTCAGGTAAGGGTTGTTTTCCACCATGCTCTGCTGGGCTTCGGGCAGGGTGGGGGGGACTTCGCCGCGAATCGACGGCGGGGTTTCGAGCTCATCGGGCATGCGCCCCACAACGGCATAGAAGTTCGACTCGGCGTCGGCCAGATCGACTTCGGCGGTGTCGAGGTTGTTTTCCGCCAGTGCCCGGCGAGCGCTGGACTGGTCGGCATCGGCGTTGCTGCCCACGCCGCGCTGGGTGCGCAGGCCGATCTGGTCGTTGACCCGCAAGTGCGCTTGCAGGTTGTTCTTGGCCAGTGTCACCAGTTCGCGGCGCTTGAGGACTTCCAGGTAAACCTCGGTGGTGCGCAGGGCCAGATCCTGAGCCGTACCCTGAGCGTAATAGGCTCGCGAGTTGACCACGCCTTTGGTGCGCTGGACTTCATTTGAAGTGTTGAACCCGTCGAAGAGCATTTGCCGCAGGCGTAATTCCGATTGGGTGTAGTTCAAGGTTTCTGTGTTGTGTCCGCCGGGAGTTAGCGCCCGGGTATTGGTGTTATCGCTGTACCCGCGCCCATAAGCGGCGTTCAGATCAACCGATGGATAAAAGCCCCCTTTGGCGACCTTTACGTCCTCATCCGCCGACAGTCGGCTGTCTACCCGGGATGCCAGTTCCGGGTGGGTCGCAATGGTGCTCTGGATCGCTTCGGTCAGCGTCATGGCCTGAGCCTGGGACGAGCAGGCCATGGCCAAAAGAACCGCGCTGCAGAGGGGGGTTAATAGGCGCATGTACATCTCCCTGATTCCTGATGGTGCTTATCTGTCGCCAATTATTTGACGACATTTATAGGTAAAGTTGTTTCACATCTTTAACAAAAGAGCTAAGAACATTCTGGAGCGTAGCTAAGAAATTTTTTTCATAACGCTTATGCCAAAAAAAACTTATGCGCTCTGCGAAATCCAGCACATTGTTCAACTCGAAAGCCCTTGTTTTACGAGCTCTCTGGCGCTTATCGAGGGTTTGAGGAAAGTTCCAATCCACTTATCGACAAAGAGCGGAGAAGTGCTGGAGGGGAGGGATGCGAGCGATCTGGTGGTGACGGTTTTTTGTCACTTGAGTGATTCAAGATCGTTACGCATCGCTCACAGGCAAGGTTGTTGCGCACAGGGATCCGATGCCATTGATTGCAGAGGGGTTTTCCTGAAATCGTAAACAGCGCCGTGAGCGACTGGCTGGGCGAGATCGGTGCCGGGGCCACGGCTTACTCAAGTAATCCGGCACCCGGTGCACGATCCGCCAGACAACCCGCTCGAGCCATGAGCACGTTCTTCGCACAATCAAGGTGCCGACAGCGGTTGGCAGCGGAGGAAGTGCACATGGCAACGCTCATCGGAATCGTCAGTAAGGTCATCGGTCAGGTGTTCGCGGTTGCGAGCGACGGCACCCGGCGTGCTTTGGTCGAGGGGGACCGGCTGTTCGCTGGCGACCAACTGACCACTGGCGCTGAAGGCGCGGTGGCGGTGCATCTGCAAAATGGCCAGGAACTGACCCTCGGGCGCGACAGCAGCATGCAGATGACACCGCAGTTGCTCGCCAATCAGATTCCCCATGTGGACTCACCTGAAGCCCTGACGCCGAGCGAAGCGCAACTGACCGATGTCGAACAGCTGCAAAAAGCCATCGCGGCGGGCGACGACCCGACCCAAACCGCCGAAGCCACCGCTGCCGGGCCCGCCACGACTACCGGTGTACCGGGTGGCATCCCGGGCAGTGGCCATAGTTTCGTCATGCTCGAGGAAGTGGGTGGGCGAGTTGATCCGGTCATCGGCTTCCCCACTGCCGGGTTCAATGGCATTCCCGAACTTCCCGAAGAACGCCTGAACGCTAATCCGGACAATGCTGTAGCGGAGCAAGCCCCTGTTGTGCCGCCGGTGGTTGCGCAGGTGCCGAACAATCCGGTCACTTTCGAAGACCTGTCGGAACAGAACGGCGAGCGGACTGTCAACGAGGCCAACCTGGCCGATGGTTCGGCGAGGAACGAAGGCTTACTGACGCGAAGCGGCACCTTCACCATCAATGCGCCAGACGGGCTGAGCAGCCTCAGCATCGGCGCGATCAACTTGATCAGCGGCGGCGTTGCGGCAGGTTTCCCGCAGTCGCTAACCTCCCCGTTGGGCGGCACGCTGACCGTCACCGGTTTCGACCCGGCCACGGGCGTGGTCAGTTACAGCTACACCCTCAACCGTGCCGAATCCCACGCGAGCGGCGAGGGTGCCAATAGTCTTGTCGAACACGTCACCGTGGTGGCCAGCGACAGCAATGGCGACAGCACTACCGGTACAGTGACAATCAACATCATCGACGACGTGCCGCAAGCAGTCGATGACAACAATGGCACCGCCTCGGAAACCCTGCTGACCCTCAACGGCAACGTGCTGGGCAACGACGTGCAAGGCGCCGACCGCGTGACGGTTGGGGAGAATAGCGGCCCCATCACCCCCGGCACCTTCACCGGCACCTACGGCACCCTGGTGCTGAATGCCAATGGCACTTACACCTACACGCTGAACACCAGCGATGCCGATTTCAAGGCGTTGCACGGCGGTGGCGACGGCACCGAAACCTTCACCTATACGCTGACCGACGCCGACGGCGACAGCAGCACTGCCAACCTGGTGCTGCAGATCCATAACAACGATGACCCGATCACGATTGGCGGTTTGAATGCCGGGGGCGGCGAGTTGACCGTCTTCGAGAAAAATCTCAGCGACGGCAGCAACCCGGATACACCAGCCCTGACCCAGAACGGCACCTTCACCGTCACGGCCCTCGACGGCGTGACGACCCTGACCGTGGGCGGCATCGCCGTGGTCACCGCTGGCGTGGCCGCCGGCTTCCCGCAATCGATCACTACGCCGCTGGGC